>JBQNAI010000001.1:0-343270 GCA_052170555.1 Bacteroidales bacterium
CACTGTTGGAGGGTGTTCTGTAAGTGTTCCTTATGTTGTAAGTAACGTAAAGAGTGTTATAGATACAATCAAGCTAACCTACTGTGAAGGCGCTTTACAGACCTCTAGTTATACAGATGTTTTAGGAGGCGTTCATAATGAGACGTTTAGTGTTGGTGTAGGACATAGTGATACAATCGTAAAGCATTACACTGTTGGAGGGTGTTCTGTAAGTGTTCCTTATGTTGTAAGTAACGTAAAGAGTAATGACACATTAGTTAGAGATACTATTTGGGAAGGAGAGCATTATAAGAAATTTGGACTGGATTTGGTAGCAACGGGAACATATCAATCTGTTTTCACCGATGAGCATGGGTGTAATGGAACAGTGACAATAGAATTGTTAGTTCTATCTCACGATACAATTAGAGTAGATACAGTTTTATGTGAAGGTATTGTATATGATGATTATGGTATGCATATTACTAGTGAGGGCATATATGATACTACCTGGATAAGTCCTGATGGATATATGAAAAATATTGTAATATCAGTACAAATCCAGCCGAAAGATACTACAATATACGATACCATATGTGTGGGAGAGGTATATTTGAATTATGGATTTAATCAATCTTTAACAGGGGTTTATGAAATAGATAGAGTAACGGAATTAGGATGTCAGCAACATATTAAATTGTATCTTGAAGTTGAAGGAATGGATTCTGTTATTGTAAAGAATTTATGCTACGGTCAGTCTTATCAATATGATGGGATTATTTATGGAGAAAGTGGTATATATGAACTGTTCCGTTCCAATACGGCAAGAGGTTGTGATAGTGTAATAACACTTGATTTAACGGTATATCCTGAATTAAAGGACACTGTAAATGTCAAGATATGTGCGGGAGAGACCCATAGTTGGAATGGAGAAGAATATTCTGAACAAGGAGTTTATCTATTTACAACACAATCACTGGTTACAGGTTGTGATAGTACTGTAATATTGAATCTTGTTGTTGATCCTGTATATGACGACACTATAGAAGCTATTATTTGCGGGGATGAAATATATAAAGACTTTGGATTTTCCGAAAAAACGTCTGGCTATTACACGCATAGAGAAGTTTCTGTGAACGGTTGTGATAGTTTATTTACTATCCATTTAACGGTTAATCCAATATATGATACCAATATCATTGTAAATATATGTCAAGGAGGTATATATACTATCAATGGGCATGATTATTCAGAAGAAGGTTCTTACACAGAGGTATTAAAAACTATTAATGGCTGTGATAGTATTGTGCATTTTACATTGAATGTACATGTTGCGACTACGAGTATTTTATATGATACTACGTGTACTGGAGAGATGTACCGTTTTGGCGATACTGTTATAATAGCAGAGCATTCAGGGATATTCTATGACACTTTGGTAAATCAATATGGGTGTGATAGCATTATTATAGCAAATTTACATGTGTATGTGTCTTACCACGATACGCTTAATGTGACAATTCCTGAGGGATCAGTATATGATAGAGAAGGATTCTATGTTTCTGAGAGTGGTACTTATTATAAAGAATTGCAAACGATAGATGGATGTGATAGTATAACAGTATTGAACCTTGAAATAGATACTCCAATAGACATTTGGGTACCAACAGCATTCCAACCAAACAGTGATGATAACAATGAGTTTTATATTATTGTTGACGATGATAGGTTTAGATTGTATAGTTTGAAGGTTTATTATCGTTGGGGTGGAACAGTTTGGAATGCAAAGACAATATCTGATCATTGGAACGGTAGATACAAAGGTAAGATTTGTCAGCAAGGGGTTTATGTTTATGAGTTGATTTATTACAAGAAAGGGAATAAAGATAAATTATATAGAAAAGTAGGAGAATTTATGCTGATGCATTAATTAAGAAAAGATACTCCTATAAATTCTAAAAGAGAGGACAGACACTATCCTCTCTTTTAGAATTTATAGGAGTATCTTAATAGAGATAAATATTTGTGATAAATTTAGGTACAGTGTAAGTAAATATTACTTATTATTGAGTATATAGTTGTCAATATATATTATCTTATTTATTGTTTTTTTTATGAGGGAAAATTGTATTGTAATATGAAATAATTTATAGTTGAATTATTGAAAAATACTCATTTATGAGTATTGTCAGAAATATAGAATAGGTGTAATTTTGCAAAAATTAAAAAAAGATTTAATAGAAAATAAATAAAATTTCTAAGAGATGAAAAGGACATGCATTATTTACGGTTCCACAACGGGAACGTGTGAAGGATTAGCTTCAAAAATAGCAGATAAATTAGGCATTACATCTAATGACATTATTAATGTGAATGATTTCAAGGAAGAAATGATTGCTCAATATGATAATTTATTGCTTGGGACATCTACTTGGGGTGCCGGTGATTTGCAAGACGACTGGTATAGTAGCGGGATGAAAATTTTGCAGAATAGTGATTTATCAGGTAAGACTGTAGCAATATTTGGCTGTGGGGATAGTGCTTCTTACGGTGATACATTCTGTGGAGGTATGGCAGAATTGTATGAAACAGTTAAACAAAAGGGTGCGAATGTTGTTGGAAGTGTTGATGCTGATGATTATATGTATGAATCCTCTGCCGCTGTTTTAAATGGAGAGTTCGTTGGTCTTGCTTTGGATGAAGACAATGAAAGTGATAAAACAGACGCAAGAATAGAAAAGTGGGTAGAGCAGATAAAAAATAGTCTTTAATTGTTAGTATATACGACTAAGTGATCATTTTTAATTAGGGGAATTACATTTATGTGGCTTACTTTTTATGCATATTCTATGGTTGGTTGCATATAGTTACAAGAAGTGGAGATATTGTCCTGTTTAAAATGACAAGTAATTTTATGGTAAATCGTTTTCCAATAGCATCGGAGAAATTTCTCTGATGCTATTTTTTTTATATTGTAATATTTCATACAATATAAAAAATAAAATGACGTATATATACAAGATAATTTAATCAATTACAAAAATGACAACAGAGGAAATTATTAAAGATTTTGGATTACGAGTTCAGGATCTATGGAGGTGTCTTTGACATCGCTAAAAAACAAGAGATAATAAATCAAAAACAGGTAATAACAGAACAACCTGACTTTTGGGATAAGCCTAAAAGTGCTGAAAAGTTGTTAAAAGAGCTATCTATTCTAAGAGATGTTGTTTCCGATTACCAAATTGTTTCTTCCGCTTATGAGGATTTAAAAGTATTGAAAGAGTTTGCGGATATGGGAGAGGTGAGTATTGAGGAAGTTGAAGTTGAGTTGTTAAAGGTGGCAAGACAAATAGAGAATTTGGAGTTTAAAAAAATGTTAGGCTCAGAGGAAGATGTATTGGATGCAATACTTACCATCAATTCTGGAGCAGGAGGTACAGAAAGTTGTGATTGGGTGTCAATGTTAGCTAGAATGTATATACGTTGGGCTGAAAGACATGGGTATAAGGTAGAAGAAGTAGCATCTCAACAGGGAGATGTGGCTGGATATAAAAATATAACATTGGAAATTAACGGTAAGTATTGCTATGGATATTTGAAAGGAGAGAATGGTGTTCATAGATTGGTACGATTATCTCCTTTTGATGCGGCGAACAAACGCCACACTTCCTTTGCATCGGTGTATTCTTATCCGGTAGTGGATGAAAATATAGAGATAAGTATAAATCCTGCAGACATAGAATGGGAAACTTTTCGTTCGTCTGGTCCCGGAGGACAGAATGTAAATAAGGTGGAGACAGCAGTACGGTTACATTACAAGCCGGAAAATATAATTATTGAATGTCAGCAGACAAGAAGTCAGTTGCAAAATAGAGAAAAAGCTCTACAGATGTTACGTTCCCAACTGTATGAACAAGAAATGAGAAAGAAGCAGGAGAAAATGGCAGAGATAGAGGCAGGCAAGAAAAGAGTAGAATGGGGTAGTCAGATACGTTCCTATGTGTTGCATCCGTACCATATGGTTAAGGATTTGAGAACTGCTTATGAAACTTCCGATACAGATGGTGTTTTGGATGGTGATTTGGACGATATGATAAAAACTTATTTGATGCAGTTTGGTGGTTAAATTTATATCTGTAAGGGACTGATTATATCGACAAAAAAAGAAGATAGAGATATATTTAATCAAAGTGAGACATTTCAACAAATACAATAATTCTATTTAATAATTAAAGAAGTTAGTTTTTCTATGAGATTTGTTAATTGCATCAAGAAAGACATCTCGGTATCACATAACCAACATAGTGCAGTATTCAATAGAGGTATGTCTTGAAAAACTAATAATAATATTAAAGATATAAGAATTATTTGCATTAATGGAATAACTATCAGATTACTAATAAGAAAGAGTATGGGTAGTTGTTTGAAATTGATAACAATAATGGGTAATGTAAATATTTGTGCTGTCGTTGTTGAAACTGCATTGGATAGTAGGCGTTGCAATATAGACTTTGTTATATTCAATTTATTTTTAATTAGATTATAAAGCCATATTTTTGTGCTAACAAGCCCTAATACCGCCAGGAATGATAGTTGAAAAGAAATATTGAATAGCAATAAAGGATCAAAACATAAAAAAATAAATGCAGTTACTAATAATAGATTGATTTTATCGTTATTTAGCGATGTGAATTTAGATATGATCAGTAAAGACAACATAGTTGCAACCCTCAAGGCAGAAGGAGTTAGTCCGACAATGAATGCTATTGCCCAGCAAAGTAATATTGTAATACCATTTCTTAGATATATCATACCGATATTTGGCGGTAGAATAAGTTTGAGCAGCATAGCAAGGGCGGAAACAATAAGTATTATATGTAATCCTGACACACAAAGAATATGAGCTAACCCCGAAGTATTGAATTTTGTTCTGATTTCTCCTTCTAAATCTGTTTTATCACCCAATAAAAGAGCAATTGCGATATGTTGTTGTTCGGGTCTCATATCTGTTTGTTGTAATCTTCGTTTGAGCCACAAATTAGTATGTTGTGCAATATTTATAATCGGATTGCCTTGTTTAGTTGCTATCAAATCAAAATTACGAATAAAAACCTGATGATATATTCTTTTGTGTCGCATATAACGAGAATAATTAAATGAATTTAATTGAGTGAAGTTCCGTATTCTTCGCATATTATCTGAACATACAATAACATCACCATAATTTAGGGATTGATTTTTATAGCCCTGTCTATTAATTTTAGGAATAAATATTTTTATTTTGCCACTTGTTTTTTCCCACTTATTAGTTACTGGGTCTTTATATGCAATGATTGTTGCAATATAAGAAAAGTTTTTTGGAGATTCTTTTGATTTTTCGATGATAAGATATTGAAATGTTGTAGTTTTGGATAAGTGTTTTATGTAATGGTTACGTAAAAAAACAGTTGGTATAAATAAATCAGCTATGATAATGACTGCAATAAAAACTATTAATGGTATAATAATCGGACGGTTAAACATAATTATGCCATTTGCTATCAATAAATTTTATCTAATTATATTTTCTTCTACTGGGAACTTATCCTATGTTTGCGAGAATACTATTCAATTCACGCTGCAAAGGTACTAAAAATATGTAATAAATAAAAACAGAATAAAAGTACTTATTGCCAATGAATATAGAGTATAAATTCTTTTATTAGATATGAATAATAATAATTTTAAATTAGATGTCCAGTATTTAATATTGGCTATATTTTTGTAACTTTGCACGGTGAACCCCATGCGAATTCTGTGTGGGAGTGGTGTATTTATAAAAGTAAAAACAAATTAAGAAATAACGGATAATGGTAGATGATTGCAATTATAGTATTTTAAGTACAATAAACTCTCCTTCTGATGTTAAAAAATTAGATATAGATGGGTTAAAAACACTATGTAAGGAATTAAGACACTATATTATTGCAGTGTTGAGTGAAAATCCAGGACATTTGGCTTCATCATTAGGGACGATTGAGTTGATTGTAGCATTGCATTATCTTATAGATGTACCGACTGATACATTAGTTTTTGATGTGGGGCATCAAGCTTATGCACATAAGGTCTTGACAGGACGAAAAGAACAATTTAAGGACATAAGAAAACTGAACGGACTAAGTGGTTTTCCAAAAAGAAGCGAAAGTCGTTACGACAATTTCGGGACTGGACATGCCTCTACCTCCGTTTCTGCCTCCCTTGCCATGGCATTAGCAGACAAAATACATAAGAACGATAAGAATTTTCATATTGCAGTGATTGGTGATGGGAGTATGACAGGAGGAATGGTTTTTGAGGCACTGAATCATGCTGGTTCTACAAATGCTAACCTTTTGATTATATTGAATGATAACGGTATTAGTATTGATAAACGAGTAGGTGCAATGAGTCAGTATTTTACACATATAACTTCTTCACCCAAATACAATAAAATAAAAAATCAAATATGGAATGCCTTGGGAGGTAATAAGAATTCGTACAATAAGCATCGTACTTTTTTACGTTCCATATTGCTTTTTTTCAAAAACTTGTTTGCTGGGCAGAGTAATTTCTTTGAGGCGTTGCATATCCGTTATTTTGGACCGATTGATGGGCATGACTTACCTACATTGTTATCTACCATAGACAAGTTAAAAAAAATACAAGGACCTAAACTATTGCATATCATAACTACAAAGGGCAAAGGATTATCTTTTGCAGAGAATAATCCTACTGTATATCATGCCCCTGGAGTTTTTGATGCTAAAACCGGTAAGAGGGAAGAAAAACACATTGATATGGATGATACCCTCAAATTTTCAGAAATCTTTGGTAAAAGTTTAGTGGAGCTGGCGGGGAAATACGAAAATATTGTAGCCATTACACCTGCTATGCTGTCGGGGTCATGTTTAAATGAAATGAATATGAGATATCCTGACAGAACATTTGATGTTGGCATAGCAGAAGAACATGCCGTAACACTTGCCGCAGGATTTGCAACTCGTTATATAAGACCTTTTTGTTGCATTTATTCGTCTTTCTTGCAGCGTTCATTTGATCAGATTATTCATGATGTTGCTTTGCAAAATCTTGGGGTAACATTTTGTATAGATAGGGCAGGAATAGTTGGTGACGATGGAGCTACTCACCATGGAGTGTTTGATTTGTCTTACCTTAATATGATTCCGAATATGATAGTGGCAGCCCCAAAGGATGAAGTGGAAATGCGTAATCTTATGTTCACTTCATTGTTCATAGATAAGCCGTTTGCCCTTCGTTATCCGCGTAGCAACGGTTTCGTTCGGCAGTGGAAACAGGATTTTACATTGATAGAGGTCGGTAAATCCGAACAAATTTATGGCGGACAACGTGTTGCTGTCCTATTCATCGGAGCAATAGGTAATGAATGTAAGCAGGCTGTGGAAGAATTGAGACAAGAGGGCAAGGAGGTCGGATTGTATTATTTCAGATTTCTCAAACCACTAGATGATGTTATGTTGCAAAAAATTTTTGATATATATGAGTATATTATAACAGTGGAAGATGGAGTAAAAATTGGAGGATTTGGTTGGAGTATAGAGAATTATGCGGAGCAAAACAAATACAAAAACGATATAACGGTACTTGGTATAGATGATATTTTTATAGAGCAGGGCAGTATTATACAATTAAAAACTATTTGTGGCATTGATAAAAATGCTATTAAAAATAAAATTTGCGAAAAATGGGGATAAAATTTTGGTACTAAAAAATAAATATTTAATTTTGCGATTTGGAATATTGACATATATTATTAATAACTTAATAAAACAAAAGTAATGAAAAAAGTGTTATTCGTATTGGTAGGTTTAGCTTTTGCCGGTAGTGTTTTCGCTCAAAATACTCCGACAATTGTGAGTACTGATGTACAGAAGCGTAATGTCGTAATGGAAGAGTATACTGGTATAGGCTGTGGTTATTGTCCTAGTGGACATGCTAATGTTAATAAGTATGCGAAGTTGCATCAAGGTAGAGTTGTGTCTATCAATATTCATCAAGGAGGGTATGCTCAGGGTTATAAGCCTAATTACACTACTCAATGGGGTAATGCTCTTGCCAATCAGGCGGATATTACTGGTTATCCTGCTGGAGTCTTAAATAGGCAGAGAGTTACCAATACTACGGCTGATAATTACGGAGCATTGATTAATGTCGGACCTTCTTCTACTAATTGGTATTCAAGTGCAAATACTATTTTGAGTCAAGAATCTCCTGTTAATGTGGCGGCAACTGCTACAATTGATGCTAAGACGAGAACATTGAATGTTCATGTTGAGGTTTATTATACAAAGACTACGCAAGCATACACCAATTTGCTAAATATAGCTCTTCTTCAGAATAATGTGGAAGGAGATCAGCATAATTACGGAGGATTGGGGTCATTATTCAATGCCGAATATGTGCTTTATCCTTATAGTGACTATACTAGTTCATACAATACGAGATATCTTCATATGCATATGCTGAGAGATCTTATCACTGGTAAATGGGGAGACACAATTGCTAAAAGTAATACGGACGGGAATATACCTGCTGGTACGTTTTTCTCAAAAGATTATATCTATCAAATACCTGAATATTATACAGATGCTATGTACAATAGTAATACGCAAGTTCCTTGCATTTTTGGGGATATAGAATTAGCTGTTTTTGTTACGGAAGGATTGCAACAGTCAGAACATTGGGAATATGAGCTAGTTAGTCAAGGGAAGAAGTATAAAATTTCGGGCGATGTGATTGCTCCTAATATTTATACCGGAATTTCGGTTGACCCTCAGTATACTAATATGGAAGAACCCAATGTTATGCTTAGGAACGTCTCATTTAATCCCGTTTATGGTTGCAAAGACCTTGCTACTATGAAAGTTCGTATTCGTAATATTGCAAAAGATACAATTACAAGTATAAAATTTGAATATACTAATGCTGTTGCCAGTGATACTAAGACATTTACATGGATGGGATCATTACCGATTTTTGAAGAACAGGATGTAGATATAACTGAACCTATAACTGTTACAACTGGGACTAATTCTTCCGTTAAGGTAAAGGTTATTGAACTTAATGGGCAGGCAATTGCAAATAGCATAGAAAAGACAGCATCATATTATAAGACACCTGTCAAGGAAGGAAAAGGTTATCCTAAATTTATTATTAAAACTGATAAAAAAGCTTCTCAGATATCATGGACTATTTCTGATGCAGAAGGTAATATATTACAACAAAGTAGTGGCTATGCTAATGGTAAATTGATTCGCGACACTGTTGTGTTAGATCAAATAAAGAATGTCGGTTGTGTTGTGTTTGAAATAAAAGATACAGGAAAAGATGGTGCAAGCGATGGCATGTATAAAATTGTAGATGCAACTGGTAGAGAACTTATTTCTAATACTAAGGGGAATTGGGGTGAAGGAGAAAAGAAAGAATTTAAAATATCAGAGATTGTTGGATTAAACGATGCTAATGAAAATATATACCAGTCTATAGTTTATCCTAATCCGTCTCAGGATATCACAACATTGAGTATTAGTTTGGTAAATTCTGATAATGCGAAGATAAGTGTCGTGGATGCAACGGGAAGAACTGTTATTGATATGGGTACACAAAATCTTCATGGTGGAGAAAATCAATTGCAAATCAATACATCTAATCTTGCAAATGGAATTTATTACATACGGGTTATAACTAATAATGGTATGACCGCTAATAAATTTTCTATTATTAAATAATAATTTGATAGAAAGAAAAATCAGCCGGTAGGAAATACTTCTTATCGGCTTTTTTTGTACTTTTGTACATTATTTTCTTTAAAGGGAAATGGTGATTATATAAAATGTTAAAGAAACGATAATAAAGATGGCAAATAACAATGTACATAATCATGAGGATATGCAACCTGGTTATGAAAGACTTGAAAGATATAATCCGTCAACCATAGAAAAATTGGCAAAACATTACAAGGAGATACTGGGTCTTGTAGGCGAGAACCCTAATCGCGATGGTTTATTGAGAACTCCTGAAAGAGTTGCAAAAGCTATGCAATTTTTTACTCATGGGTATGATATGCATCCGGCAGAGATACTTAGAAGTGCAATGTTTCAGGAGGATTACAAACAGATGGTAATAGTTAAAGATATAGAAATTTATTCCCTTTGTGAGCATCATCTTGTCCCTTTCTTCGGTAAAGCACACGTAGCATATATTCCTAACGGGACGATAGTGGGATTAAGTAAAATACCAAGAGTTGTAGATTGTTTTGCTAGAAGATTACAAGTGCAGGAGCGTATGACAAGAGAGATTTTGACCTGTATTCAAGATACACTGAACCCTTTGGGAGTTGCAGTTGTGATAGAGGCAAGGCATCTATGCATGTCTATGCGTGGTGTACAGAAACAAAACTCTTTAACCACAACATCCGATTTTACGGGAGCGTTTAAACGAGATCAAAAAACAAGAGAGGAGTTTATGCACTTGATAGGCGTACACCTTAATTGAAAAATATATTTCAGATATAAATTATAATATAAAGTGTATATATAATAACGAGAGGTTTGTTTAAAGTGTGAGATTAATAAATTCTTTTTTAAAAAGAATTTATTAATCTCACACTTTAATTTTATTTATACGAAATTTAAAATATTTTATGATTACACATTTTTTTGTTATTCTAAGTTATATATGATAGCATTTGTTATTTGTGTATTTATTTGTAACAATGGTTTGATTATTTTTTTCATGCATGGGATAAGAGGGACAATAGAATCACTTTCGTTGCAATTTCATTTGTGAAATTGAGTATTGAGTGTATTGTAGCATGGCAAACAAATAATGTTTCATCTTTTGAGCTTGTTCACTATAGATATCTATATAATTTATTTTATTTTTATCGCTATTTTTCAAATAAAGACTTTCTTTGCCAGAGTCTCTCCATATATATTTCCATGTATTATCTTGACATACTGCGTAATGTGGATAGGATGATATAGTAAATTTGCGTTGGTCTGCAAAGATATTCAGACCTAATGTATTATCATTGTTGTAATCATTGTCAATCATAGATAAAAGGGTTGGAGCGATATCGGTTTGTGAGGCTATATTGTCATTTTTGTTTATCTTAATAGTTTGGGGCATGTAAATGATAAACGGAATTTTATCCGTACCATTAGATCCTACAAAGACAAAAACAGTTTTAGAAAACCAAGATGTTTTTCTTGCTTTCTTAATAAAATCCTTAATGTAATTATCTGTTTGGGTCTTACTATTTCTGTTCGTATCACTATTATGTAAAATACAAGCAAAGAAGTTGGTATATGCAGATGATATTTTCTCTATTTCTTTCTTCGTATTGATCTTTTTTTTGGCAATAATCTCAGTAAAATTATTGCGATAAAGAAATCTTGATGTGTTATCATCTTTTTGAGGTTGGGAAGTAAAAAACATATTGATGTATTTTTTGAAGGCAAGATGGGATGGAATACCACTGAATTTAGGAATGATAGTAGATGACATAGAGTTAGTAGACAGAATGTTAGGATAGGCGAATAGGGTAGTGAATATTCCATTATAATCATTCTCACCATCAGGATAAACATTAGTAAAAGATAAAGATTTGGCACTTATAGTCGAAAGGTATGGCATTTTTTCATAATTAACATCATTTAAACTAATATTTTCCATCATAATTATTACGATATTTGTTGAAGGTGGTAGGGTAGGACACAGGGATGGGCGATAATCTTTAAGAACAAATTGTTCTTTTACAATCTTGTGCATTGTAAAATTGTCTAAAACAGCCAATGATATGTTATTTTGAGAAGATTCCTCCTCTATGCTTTTCCATAAATTGAAAATAGGATTCACAGCCAACTGATTGAAAAAATCGCTATCGGAGAAATAGGCTGAAGATATGATAATGGGTTTATTTGAAGTTGTGCGTCCATACATTCCCCAGCAACAAAAGATTATGGAAGTTAATGATAATAGCAACGTAGTGACTAGCTGTCTTTCCTGTTTGTAGGGATATATTACCCTAAATAAGGTCGCATTGTACAAACAGTACATTAGCCAAATATACCACGCAATAGAAAACATAAATATTGATAAATATACCAAGTAAATTGGATGTCTTAATATTAGGGATAGGATGTAAGACGGTGATTGTACCCAAGAAAGGGCTATAATATTGATATGACTTTTGAAATACGAGAAGTAAACCAGGTCTATTGCAATAACAGAATAAGTAAAGATAAAAATAATACAAATAATCAGATGAATGGGACGATAAAACCATTTGTTATTTATTTTAAAAATAGAACCTAACGACATAAATACTAAAAAGGGGGCGAGTATCCAACACAAAACAATCGTATCAAAACGAATACCTATAAGCAAACTACGGATTAACAAGATGAAATTCAGATCCGAAAACGAAATGAAGCAATGTATTGCAAAATTTACGAATCTGTATATCATCATAAATAATAATGCTAGCAAATATACTCCCAAAATATATTGCAATTGTAAGGATAGGTTATTTTTTACTGTTTGTGAGATATTGTAATTTATATCCTTAAAGTTTTTGTTAATATCCATTGTTCTATTATAATGTTTGAAGGCTTACAAGTTTAGAATAATAACTGTTATTTTTTAATAGACTTTGATGTGTTCCCTTTTCCACAATTCTTCCTTTATCCATAACGATTATCAAATCGCTATTGACTATTGTAGATAGTCTGTGTGCGACAATAATCATTGTTCTTCCTCGCATGGCATTAGAAATAGCCTGACTGACTTTATATTCGTTTTTCGTATCCATAGCACTTGTTGCTTCGTCCATAAGAAGTATTTGAGGATTGCGTAGAATTGCTCTTGCGATACATAATCTTTGCCTTTGTCCTCCAGATAACTGCATAGCCCTATCTCCCGTTACGGTATCATATCCTTGAGGCAATTCTCTAATGAATTCATCGGCATTAGCTATTTGTGCTGCCTTTTGGATATCTTCCATATTTACCATTGTCGATCCAAAGGATATATTATTTCTTATGGAATCGTTGAAAAGGATACTCTCTTGTGTTACCATGCCGTAGCAGGATCGTAGCTTGTTAAGGCACAAATTTTTTATATCCTTACCATCTATCAATATTTGTCCTTGTGTTGGGTCAGCAAACCGGATAAACAAGTCAAAAAGCGTACTCTTACCTGCTCCCGATGCCCCTACTATGGCAACCTTTTGTCCTTTTTTTATTGTGAAATTAATATTCTCCAAGTTGAAATGATCATTTGTACTATAAGAAAAGCCTACATTCATAAATTTTATCTCTTTTTGAAAAGTAAAGTCTTTGATTGCACTCTTATTTTCTTTTATTGTTTCTTTTACATTTAATATTTGATAAATTCTTGTGGCAGCAGCTTCTCCTTTTTTTAGGTTATAATATGCAGTAATTAATTCTTTTACAGGGGAAATTAAGCGAGAAAAGAGTAAAGTGAACGCTATTAGAATTGTTGGGTGCATTTGTGATTTTAGTACCATCATCCCTCCAATTAAAACAATAGTGGAAAGAATTACCATAGAGAAAAATTCTGTTAAAGGTGCTGCTAATTCTTGTCTTGCAATGATTTTGTTCATTATTTTAGTATAAGAAAAGTTATGAGACTTGAATTTGTCGGATATAATTCTCTCAGCATTTAGTGACTTAGTAACTTTAATCATGGAAAGACTCTCCTCAGCGAAAGCAAGTAATGAGCCAATTTTCTTTTGACCTTTGTATGAATTACGATTTAAAGACTCTCCTATTTTTTTTATTAAAAACATTGGTAGAGGTAATATGAGAAGGATGAGAAGTACGAATTGCCAAGATGCAAATAATAATGTAACGGTATAAACTACTATCATAATAGGGTCTTTTACCACCATCTGTAAACAAGTAAACACGCTCCATTCCACAGTAGAAACATCTGCGGTCATCCTTGAAATAATATCGCCACGTTTTTGATTTGCAAAGAAGGAAATAGGAGATTGCGTAATTTTCTTGTACATGTCATTTCTAACATCTTTAATGATACCACTACGAATAGGTTCCAGGAAATAAAAACCTAAGTATCTACAAAGATTACCGAGCAAAGTAAACACAACGAATCCTCCACAAATAATGATCAAGCAAGTAAAGAATCCTAACGTTTCTTTATAGAAGGTTAGCCAATAAGAGAAGTATCCGATTATGGCATTTTTTGATAAAATCAATTTGGGACATGTGTCAGGGGCATTGATCAAACCAAATAATATGCTGGCAAAAGGAACTACGATCATAAAAGAAAATAAATTGAAAAACACATATAAGACATTAAAAAGGACGTTCAAAATAACTTCCTTCTTATAATTCAAAAGGTATCTCAATAGTTTGAATATGTTTTTCATTTTTATTTTATAGATCTTTTCAATTCATGAAATACTTTTCAAAAAAGAATTTTTCTAAAGTGTGAGATTAATTTCATATCTTGCGATATCTATTTCAGAATATCTTCAATTTGCATTTTGTATAGCCATTTAATAGTTTTGCCTACATATCTTATTTGCTTAGGAATTATACTTTCTTTACTTTGTCCGGGGGTGGTATTAATCTCAAGGAAAAACAATTCACTTGTATCTGTATTAAATATATAATCTATACGACATATTCCTTTGCAATTAAGATATTTGTATATTTTTTCAGAAGTAGCCTGAATAAGAATAGTAGTTGTATCGTCAATAGGAGCAGGTACTATTTCCTCGCTACATCCATCATATTTGGCCTTCCAATCGAAAAAACCTGTCTTAGGACATATTTCAGTTACCGCTAATGCTGTTACTTTATTTTCTATTGTCATTACACCACAACTAAATTCTCGTCCTTTGATAAACTCTTCTATTAAAACTTTTTCACAAACTTTGAAAGCTTTTTGTGTTGCAGGTAAAAGTTCTTCTTTTGTAGTTACTTTAAATGTTGCCAAAGAAGAGCCACCCTGCGAAGGTTTTACAAAAACAGGCAATGATACTTTGTTTAGTATAACATCTTCTGTTATGTTTTCTCCCTTGTAGACGGTAAAACTCTTTGCAACTCTAACCAAGCCAAGATTTTGCACAATAGAGTTACAAGTTTGTTTATCAAAAGTGATGGCACTACTCAAAGCAGAGCAGGTATTGTATGGAATGGACAACATATCAAAATATCCTTGTAATAAACCGTTTTCTCCTGGCGAACCGTGGATAATAATGAAAACTGCATCGAAGCAAACCTTTTTATCTCTTAATGTAAGAGAAAAATCATTCTTATCAATACTAATCCTATTTTCTTTATCTTCAAAAAACCAGTCATCTTTGGTTATAATAATTTTGTAAAGATTATATTCATCTTTCAGGTTCTCGTAAACTTGTTCGGCACTTTTGATAGATATAACATACTCGCCCGAATAACCACCGCAAACCAATGCAATATTTTTTTTTGTTATTGGATTATTCATTTGTGCTCATGCTTAATTGTTCCTTCAATTGCAAAAGAAATTGTTTAGTTTCCAAAAGAGTTTGTAAAACTTCATCTTCATTTCCCTTAATCTTGTCGTTGGAAAGAATTTTTCTTACTCCATCAAGAGTATATCCCTTATCTTTCGTAAGATATAAGATCTTGCGTATGATTTCTACATCTTGTTGACGGTAAAGCCTGACTCCACGTCTGTTTTTATCGGGTTTGAGAGATGTAAATATTTTTTCCCAATAGTGGAGAGTGGAGTGATTGATATTAAATTCTTTTGCAATCTCACTGATTGAATAATAAAATTTGTTTTCTAACATTCTGTCTGAGTTATATCACATTGGATAGTATAAATTTTCATCCTTGATTTTGTAAAGTACTTCAGCAAGATATTTTTTTGACTCATACTTTGCCATAGGTAAGTCATGAAGTAGATAATTACCGCAATCTTTGGGAGTAGTTCCCGGAATTTCACCTTCGAATGAGGCAACAAATTCAAAAGTTTTTATGATGATTTCTAAAATGTCTTTGCTATCCCAATTTCCTCTCAAAAGAAGATAATTGCCAGTCAGACAACCCATTGGACCCCAATAAATAATCTTATCTCTCCATTCTTTATCGTTACGAAGATAAGTTGCCGCTAAATGCTCTATAGTATGGATTGCTCCATTATGCAAAGTAGGTTCATTATTAGGTTCTTTCATACGAATATCAAATGTGGTGATAGTCTCTTCTCCCACCTTATCTTTGCGAGATACGTAAATACCCCTTTTTAATTTCAAATGATCTATTTGAAAACTTGCTATTTTTTCCATCATAACGAATTTATAATTTTTTTTGTAATATAGAAAGAATTATTAGCAATATTTTTCCAAAAATCTTTATATTGCTGATGATTATTTTCTCTTAGTGGAATATCACTTATTATTCTTAGTGAAATAAAGGGAGTATTAGTTTTGTAGCATACTTGTGCAATCGCTGCAGATTCCATATCTACTGCCATAGCATTTGGAAAATTTGTTTTTATTTCATGCATCTTTTCAGTTTTATCAACAAACCAATCTCCTGAAACTATCTTTCCGAATTTTACATTGCTTAATTCTAACTTCTTTATTTTGTTTACTACGTCTATGGGAGTGATAAACTCTTTAGGCATTCCTTGTATTTGTCCTAAAGCATTAGGTTTACCACACCAGACGTCATGATACGATATTGTTTCGGCACATATTATATCCATAATCTCTACAGTTTGTTCGCATCCTCCCGCTACTCCAGATGAAACAACAATATCAGGTTTGGTTTTTGTTATCAAATCGAATGAGTCTATAGCTGCATTGACTTTCCCTATACCACATTTATGTAAAGTTATTTGTTTACCGTTTGATTCTTGTTTATGCTGCAAAGATTTGAATTGTGCATATTCGGAATCCATTGCCGTCAAGACTAAAATATTCATGTGATTTTTTCATTTTCAGGATCAGAGGGCAAAATTACAAAAAAAATATTAACTATGGGTAGAAAAGTAAAAATAAAGGGTCAAAAGAAAATTTTCTTTTGACCCTTTATTTTTGTAGCATTAATATTTAATTTTGTCTTTCGTATTGTTCCACATTTTAAAGGGTTCTTTGCCCTTAGTCTTCAAGAATTGTTCGGCTTTAATGCTTCTCTCGGATTTGTTAAGAGTTATCTCATGATATATGTAGGAATCATCAAAACCTCCGAAAGAGGCATCGTGTTGATCAGCTGAGTAATAAATCTTATTAATTTTTGCCCAATATATAGCACTTAGACACATTGGACACGGTTCGCAAGAAGAGTAGATCTCGCACCCCTCAAGGCAAAAGTTTTTCAATACTTTACAGGCTTTTCGGATAGCATTGATTTCTGCATGTGCAGTAGGATCTTTGGATGAGGTAACAGAGTTTGTTCCTGTTGCTATAATATTACCATCTTTTACGATAACTGCTCCGAAAGGCCCACCGATTGAATTTTTAACGTTCTCTTTGGCAAGTTCAATGGCTTTTATTAAAAAATCTTTATTCATAAGACTATATTATTTTGCTAACGATATTTTATTTATTATTGTGTCACAATATTATTTTCTATTTTTTTGCATATAACTTTTTCTATTATTTGAGGGAAGAAAGTCTTTTCCAATGTATGTATGCTTTTTGCCAAATCCTCTGGGGTATCGGAAGGCAAGATATTGCATTTTGCTTGAAAGATGATGTCGCCAGAGTCGTACTTTTCATTGATGTAATGGATTGTTATGCCACTTTCTTTTTCTTTTGCTTCAATTACAGCATTGTGTACATGACATCCGTACATACCTTTGCCACCATAATTGGGCAATAATGCGGGGTGAATATTTATTATCCTATGATCATAAAACTTTAATAAATTTTGGGGGACTAACCACAAAAACCCTGCTAGTATTATATAATCAATATTCCGTTCTTTCATTAATTCAAGGACTTTATCGGTGCAGTAAAAGTCTTTTCTATCAAAATAAAAACAATCTATTCCTAAATTTCTTGCCCTTTCTATCACATAAATACCTTTTTTGTTGACCACTATACAATCTACTTTTATTTCGTTGTGCCCATTAAAATATTCACTTATTTGTTGTACGTTGGTACCGTTGCCAGATGCAAATAAAGCAAGTTTTTTCATATATTTATGAGTATGTTTTTCTTTGATAACTCAAAAAAGATGAAAAAATTTTAAAAAATTCAAAAAAATGAAGAAATTTTGTCAAATCACTATTTTTCTAAAATGCTGATTATTAATAATAATGTTTGATTGCCTGTCGTTTTTCGTTGTTTTTTGTTATCTAATTGAAAAAAAAATCGGAATTTTGCAAGCCTAATTTTTAACTAATTAAAAAATTTAAAATTATGTCAGAAATTGCAAACAAAGTAATAACTATCGTTGTTGATAAGTTAGGAGTTGAAGAAAGTCAGGTTACACCGGAGGCTAATTTTACAAGTGATTTGGGAGCAGACTCTTTGGATACAGTAGAGTTGATTATGGAACTTGAGAAAGAATTCAATATTTCAATTCCTGATGACGATGCTCAGAAGATTGCAACTGTGGGTGATGCCATTGCTTACATAGAAAAGGCAACAAAATAATTAATTCCATCAAGATTCATCATGGAAATGAAGCGTGTTGTAATCACTGGTTTAGGTGCTCTTACACCAATAGGCAATAATGTCAATGAATATTGGCAGGGATTGGTTAATGGTGTAAGTGGTGCTGCACCTATTACGCATTTTGACGCAACTCAGGCAAAGACTACATTTGCTTGCGAGGTTAAAAACTTTGACAGTGGAGCGTATTTCGACAGAAAGGAGATTAGAAAATATGATAAATTTTCTCAATATGGAATAGTAGCTGTAGATCAAGCTGTGCAGGACAGTGGATTGGATATTGAGAGAATAGATAAGGACTATGCTGGTGTCATATGGGCATCAGGTATAGGTGGTATTCAGACTTTTGAAGAAGAAATCACTGATTATGTTCATGGAGATGGAACTCTGCGTTTTTCTCCGTTCTTTATACCTAAGATGATTGCGGATATTTGTGCGGGACACATATCTATGAAGTATGGGTTGCGTGGACCCAACTTTTGTACGGTGAGTGCCTGTGCTTCTTCTGCACATGCCTTGGCTGAAGCATTTATGTATATTCGTTTGGGCAAAGCAAAGATTATGGTCTCAGGAGGTAGTGAAGCTGCTATAACGCATGCTGGACTTGGAGGCTTTTCCTCCATGAAAGCGATCAGTCAAAGGAATGATGATCCTAAGACAGCATCTCGTCCGTTTGACAAAGATAGAGATGGATTCGTACTGGGAGAAGGTGCAGGGGCATTGGTATTGGAGGAATACGAATGTGCCAAATCTAGGGGTGCAAGAATTTATGCAGAACTATCGGGTACTGGCTGTACTGCCGATGCTTATCACATGACAGCACCACATCCGGAAGGTTTGGGTGCTATGCGTGCAATGAAATTAGCAATTGAAGAGGCAGGATTGCATCTTCAAGATATTGAACATATCAATACTCACGGTACGTCTACACCTTTGGGCGATATTGCCGAAATTAATGCTATTGCCAAATTGTTTGGAGAGAATGCTAAGAATATTAATATCAATAGTACAAAATCCATGACAGGTCATTTATTGGGAGCAGCTGGTGCAATTGAAGCGGTGGCAACAGTTTTAGCTATTTATAATGGTCTTGTTCCTCCTACAATTAATCACTTTACAGATGATGAGAATCTTCCTGCTCTTAATTACACATTTAATGAAGCTCAAAAAAGAGAAATTAAAGCTGCTTTGAGTAACACCTTTGGTTTTGGGGGACACAATGCATCTTTAGTTTTCAAAAAGGTAGATTAATAGTATGGTTTTGTTTTTTAAAAATGCAAAAACAGAACAAGACAAAGAATTATTGAAGTTTCTAAAGAATATTCTTGGGTTTAAACCCAGGAATATTCTCCTTTATAAGATTGCTCTAATACACAAATCTAAATCTCATAGAGATAACAAGGGGAATAAGATAAATAATGAGAGGTTAGAGTATCTTGGTGATACTGTTCTAAGTACTATTATAGGAGATTACTTATTCAAAAAATATCCTCACCAAGGTGAAGGTTTCTTGACAGAGATGCGATCGAAGATAGTTAGTCGTAGCTCTTTGAATTCTTTATCAAAAAAAATCGGATTGGCAAAGTTAATAGAATATACACATGGTAAAACTGGTAGTTTTGTATCTATGACTGGAGATGCGTTTGAAGCTTTGACTGGAGCTATATATTTAGATAGAGGATATGATTTTACGTATAAAATTTTGATAAATCGTATCTTCACATCCTATATTAATGTGAGTGATATGGAAAAGAAAGAATGGAACTATAAAAGTAAGATTATTGATTGGGGACAAAAAACCAAGCATAAAATTTCGTATCAAGTTGTGGATGTAATAGAACAAGATAAGCGCAAACAGTATAAAGTACAGGTTTTTATTGATCTATTCCCACAGGAGACCGCGATAGATTTTTCTATTAAAGCATCGGAGCAACTTGCAAGTGAAAAAACTTATAAGCGACTACAAAATAATGGTTTTATAGATAAAGAAAATTAATAACCTAAGATTATTTTTAGTTTACGCTATTAGTTGTTAGATTATATGACTAATACGACTACGCTGGATTTTTACCATACTACCCTTTCCTTTATAGTTTGTTGAGTAGTTCTTGTCAATGTTTCTTGAGTAGTAGAATATTCATCGGAATTCTCATCATTATCTTAACTATGGGTTTCTCTGTTCTCCTTGAAGTCAATATCTTTGGTCAATATAAGTCTTGTCTAAGTCTTTTATAGGTTTAGAATTTTGTTTCTAATCTTTAGAACCTAGATAAATTACAGTATAGACATTATTATTAAATAATAATAAGCACGATTTGGATTATATTATTCCCCTTTCGTAACTCAAAAGAGTGCCCCCCCTATTAGGTTATAGCCTTTTTTATTCAAAATTATCTTTTCTTTTATTAGCTAAACTTTTCAAAATTTTAATTTATTTGAGAGTTTTAGTGAAAATGTCTAAAACAACGTCAATTACTTATGCAGGTGTATTAACCTTATACACTAATAATATTCATAGGCATAACTATAATAGTATTCTAGTGTGTAACTTTCCTGTGCAATGGCAAGATTAAAGATATATAGTTAAATTAAGGCTGAGGTTTATTTGCTGATTGCATCCCATTTTCTAACCCATAAATTTTTGTATATGTCTTATTTTACATAAGATACGTTTTTTTATATAATAAATAAGAGTTTACTAACATTATCATCTAATTCGATATTTACAATTCCATTATTTGAAATATATCCTTAATATTATTTGCAATGTTAGAGCCATTGAAATAGGAGGAATAAATGCTTGTTAGGGTGTTAAAACTATAATATTATCTTTCTTTAGATAAGGTTTTGCCTTTTAAACATGATAACTTGTAGTTACCGTCTTTATTCTTATGAAAAATAATGCTCCACCTGAAAAATATTGTACATGTATATAGTCATCAAATTTTTTTGTCTTATCGCCATTTTCATTAATAATGAATTGTTTCTTTGAGTAAGATAATTTCTATTTTCCAAGGATGAACGTCTTTGTATTTTGCACAAATAACAGTTTCGTTGTTCATATTATTAAGACCATACTTACATCTTCATTTTGGTAAATATACCTGTTATCATTATAATATATTAAATTTTTAATTTTTGGAGAGAATTTCTTTGTTATTTTCCTATTTTTATCCAGAAGAACATAGTGATTCTTATCATTTCATGCATCTATAATAATAATGATTATCACGATAATTAGGAAAAATTTCTATATTTTCTTTTAGTTTTTGATTTCCTTGCTTGACTTGTTTATGACAATACTGCCAATTTTTACATTGGCGTCATTTTCTTTTTTATCCACAACTGCCAATCCTTTATAGAGAGTAGTTATAAGGTTATTACATTTTGGTTTAATAATAACTTTTCTAATGTATTAATCTGACTAAATCTACTTTCTGATGTCTTTTGCACGTTAAGTTGTCAGGGAAGAAAGAAGGCTACTTCTACAATTTCTTTATTGTTTAGTGCGTTAAAAGTAAATTTCTCTTGACAATTGATATTTGTAAATTTTATTTGCTCGTCTCATTATAATAATTGGCATAATTTCTTTATTCATTATACTAGCTCCTTTCAAATCTTCATAATTTATATAGCTTTTAGTTCTTTCTGGGCTGGGATAAACGGTAATACCTTTTTTGTGTTTAACGGTAAAAATATCATTCATTGTTAATGATATTCAATTTCTAAATCTTTACTTTATTTTCTACAAGAAGTAGTTGCATACATTACTATACCAATTGCAATTAAAAATAAAAACAATCTTCCTCCTCTTATTTTGTTTTTTCTTTTCCCTTTTGTGACATCAAAAAAGGAGGATATTCCTTATATATCCATTTTGTTATTAATAAAAGAGAAAGCGTGATATCACGTCTTGAAAGATTCTAACATATGTATTATGTCAGAAGCTTCTAAGAAATTAACCTTGTGAAAAGATATAATTATAGTAGTTTATATAGAAATAAGCAGAAAACTATATATTAATTAATTTTGTTCGTAATGATTTTAGGCATTTCTAATAACAAAACTTCAAACAAATATTTTTATATGTCAAACAATAATGTTCCTATAGAGGTCCTTTATTACCCTATAAATGGGTGCAAGGATACAAAAAAGATCTTAATCATGGGGAAATTCAATAATATTCCCTTCTTTCTTGCTGGTGACCTTATTAATCTAAATAGTAGTATATAATTTTAACTCTCTTTATAAATCTTATCGTACCAAACATAATTTTCTGTCAATTCTACAATTGGTATTCCTTTATGAAGATAAATTTTTGCAGAGATATGAATTTTCTTTGTAATTTTGCAAAACAAAAAAAGAAAATAATCAGTTTATGACAATATTACGTAAACCGGATTGGTTAAAAATATCTTTAGAGACGGGAGAACGCTACACTGAGGTGAAGAAAGTTGTAGAGATGAACAAATTGCATACAATATGTTCATCAGGTCATTGTCCTAATGCTTCAAAGTGCTGGGGTATTGGAACCGCTACGTTTATGATTGCAGGAGATATTTGTACTCGTTCTTGCAAGTTCTGTGCAACCAGAACAGGGCGTCCTCAACCTTTGGATACAAATGAACCGTTACAGGTAGCACAAAGTATAAAATTGATGAAGTTGAAACATTGTGTAATAACTTCGGTAGATAGGGACGATTTGAAAGATAAGGGGGCAGAACATTGGTGTAGAACAATAGAAGCTATAAAGAAAGAGAATCCGAATACGACAATAGAGATATTGACTCCTGATTTTGATGGATATGATGAGTTGTTAGATATAGTATTATCAGCACAACCTAATGTATTTTCACATAATATGGAGACGGTAAGACGTTTAAGTGATACTACTCGTTCACGTGCCAAATACGATGTTAGTTTGCATGTGTTAAAATATGCATCTGATAAAGGATTTATTACAAAGACGGGAATAATGGTTGGTTTGGGAGAAAAGGAGGAAGAGGTTGAACAAATAATGCGAGATGTAAGAGAGGTTGGTGTGCAATTATTTACGATAGGTCAATACTTACAACCGACGAAGAAGCATTTGGATGTTGTTGAATACGTAACTCCTTTACAATTTGCCAAATACAGAGAAATAGGTTTGCAAATGGGATTTCGTAATGTAGAAAGCGGTCCATTGGTACGTTCATCCTATATGGCGGAAAAAGCTTTTATTGAAGCAGGGTTGAATAAAAAATAAACTTTAGAATTAGTTATTTGAACTACTTGCAACTACATTAAAACATAATCATTTCTGATTGTGTTTTAATGTAGTTGCAAGGTCTGTGATAAGTTAAAAGACTTGTATAGAATCGGATAGAAATTCTGTTTAGACGGTTCAAAATTTTATCTTACCTTAGAATACAGAATTGTTTTTAAATATTACCAAATTGCACTCATGTATTGCATGAGTTAATTGTACCTTTGGTAATATTTATTGAGAATTGTAAAGATTATGGTGCCTACATAAAAAGAATACATAGTTTTTAATTAAGACTATGTCATAATTAGGTGTAACCTAATTGATAAAAATGGGGATAAATTACGGAAAAAGTATTATCTTTGCAGAAATTTTTTTCTTGTGAGATTAAGAAATGTTGATAATATGCCTAAAGTCAAAAGCGACCCGTTTACCATAATAGGTATAATGGCAGATGAGCCGTTTTATTTCATTGCTGGGCAGATGCATACAGAGATGGAATTGAAGTTTGTGCGTGTCAATGATTTTGGATTTTATGATAGTGCTAACGAGAAGTTGTCAAGGAATGCTACTTACTTGTATTTTGACAATGAGAATAGATTGTTGTATTTTTTTATACTGAACGATATCCCCTTTATTAAAAAATTGAAAACTCCCAACATGCTCTTATTTGTGTTTGGGAGAGATTGTTTGGGAAAAACTAAAGAACTGACGAAACAAATAAGGCGATTGTTAGGTATTAGATATTGTCAAAAATATTATTCTTCACATGATGAAATACAACAGGAAGTAGATGAGGAACAAATGGAGCAATCTCAGGTTGTTCAACTGAATGTATTTGGTCAAACTAATAGTGATGTTTATAGGGGGGTGAAAGAAAAAAGAGCAAAGGTTATTAGAAGGTTTAGAATAGACAAAACGGTAATTAAAGACTTTCAAGAGGATTTATTTATCAATTTGGAAGAATACTTAGACAGTAATGATTGCAATTAGGATAGAGAAACAGAATGAAAATAAGAAAAAATATTGTAGGATTATTAATCATGGTTATCGTAGCATTATCTTTTGAGAACGTGAAAGCTCAAAGGTATGTTACTGATAACGGATACCCCGTTTTAAACGGTATAGGAATTGGTTTTTTGGTAGGCATAGGACAATATAGAGGTGATTATCACTCTTTTACTAGGGCATTAGAAGATTTGGATTATAAATTTGCTTTTGGGATGAATATAAAATATGATGTGAATAATACGTATGTTGATGGATCATTTAGCCGTATTTTTGATAAAAGACTATCTTTTACACTGGGAATAAAAAAAATGACGGCATCTTCTAATAAAAATGATTATGGAGAAGTAATGAATATGGATATTTTAGAATTTAGCACTACTATTCAGATGAATATTCTAAAATATGAAACAACTAAGAAACTAAATTATGGAGGAGAGCTTTTTACTCCTTACATTGAAGGAGGTTTTGGATTTGTTGGGACAAATTGCAATAATTCTAAAGATATATCTTTAAAAACAGTAGTACATTTTGCAGATGATAAATATGTTTGGAGTCCTATTGCCATAGTTGGACTGGGATTTAAATTAAATATATTTAGAGGAATGACTCTTATTTTGAATGGTTCTTATCATTTTTCTTTTAAAGACGATTTAGATCATGTAAGTACGATAACAGAAAGGAACGACCAATATTATTATGCGGGTGTTGAAATTTCATTCAATATAGGAGAATTATTTAGTAGGTAATAGAAGGCTATGGGAAACAAAGATAATTTAAAAAATAAGATAAACAAAGATAGGCTTCCTTCACATATAGCTATAATCATGGATGGTAATGGTCGTTGGGCGAAAAGAAAAAGGAAGGAACGAGTATTTGGACATCAGAATGGGGTGACAGCTGTTCGGAATGTGTGTGAAGCGGGTGCAGAATTAGGTATTAGTTACCTTACATTGTATACTTTTAGTAAAGAGAATTGGAATCGTCCGCAGGAAGAGGTGGATGCTTTGATGAAAATGTTACTTGTAACTATTGGTAATGAAGAAAAAACTCTTATGGACAATAATATCTGCCTTATGGCAATAGGAGATATATCGGAGTTGCATAAAGATACTTATGAGGCATTGTTGGAGATGATTGAAAAGACAAAGATTAATACGGGAATGAGACTCATATTAGCATTGAATTATTCTTCACGATGGGAAATTACTGAGGCTGTAAAGAATATTGCAATTGATATTAGTCAAGGTAAACTAAATAAGAATGATATAAATGAAAAATTATTCTCTTCCTACCTTACCACAAAAGGAATTCCTGATCCTGATCTACTAATTAGAACTTCGGGAGAGCAGAGGATAAGTAATTATCTACTTTGGCAACTTGCATATAGTGAATTATATTTCACCAAGGTTTTGTGGCCGGATTATTCTAAAGAGGACTTATATAAGGCTATTATTAATTATCAAAAACGTGAGCGAAGGTTTGGAAGGACTTCGGAACAACTGAAAGAAATGTAAAAAATTCGTTGTTCGTAAAATGAAATTGAAATATTAACGTTATAACATTTAATTAATTTGGAATAAAACGCCACTTTAGAGAATTAATAATGAAAGAAATAAAATATATATCAGTATTGATTGCCTTACTATCTTGTTTTAATATGGTTTATTCTCAACATGAGGAAGAATTACTATATGTAGACTACTATTCTCCCAAAGAGTATGAGGTGGGAGATATCATTGTTACAGGGGCAGATTATTTAGATCACACAAGTGTAATACTTCTTTCGGGGATATCTGTCGGTGAAAAGATAATGATACCGTCTGATAAATTTTCCTCAGCAGTAGATAAATTATGGAAGCAAGGTATATTTGAGGATATACACATATATATAACGAAAGTAAAAGAAAGAACAATTTTTTTAGAATATGCATTTAAGACCAAGCCAAGACTTTCTCATTTTAGTTTTCAAGGAGTCTCAAGGGGTGAGGGGGATAAGATAAAAGAAAAACTTGGTATAGCAATTGGCGATGTTGTTACGGACAATTTAAAGACTAATTGTACTAATGCTATACATGACTATTTTGCAGATAAGGGTTATTATAGTACAATTACAGAGGTGATAGAGCAGTCGGATTCCTCTTCTAATAGGAAGGAATCTAGCCTTATTTTTAAGATAAATAAAGGAAAGAAAGTACGTATTGCTAAAATTAAACTTACAGGGAATGAAAATTTTTCTGCCAATAAAATTCGTCGTCAGATGAAAAATACTAAGGAGTACAGATGGTGGAGAGTCTGGAAGACATCTCGTTTGATTGAGGAAGAATACAAATCGGATAAAGATTTAATAATAGAAAGGTATAACAATGAAGGATATCGCGATGCTGCTATTACTTGGGATACAACCTATGTCCGCCGCAATAAATCTAATAGAGACGAGATTATTATTAATATGAATATTTATGAAGGCAAGAAATACTACTTTCGTAATATTACTTGGGTTGGTAATACTAAATATACTGCGAAGGAGTTATCCGATCGCTTACGTATAAACAAAGGGGATTCTTACAATAGAGAACTTTTGACACGCAACGTCAATTATGATCCAACAGGTAAAGATATTTCTTCACTTTATATGGATGATGGGTATCTCTTTTTTAGAGTTTTACCTACTGAAATCAACATAGACAATGATTCTATAGACATAGAAATGCGTATTTATGAGGGTACGCAGGCAAGAATAGGGAAAGTAGAGATATTAGGTAATACAACTACTAATGATTTTGTGGTGCGTAGAGAATTGAAAACTATACCTGGACAGTTATTTTCAAGAGACGATTTGATGCGTTCAGTAAGAGAGATACAACAATTGGGTTATTTTGATCAAGAAAAAATAAATCCGAAAGTTGAACCTAATAACCAAAACGGTACAGTGGATATTACTTATGAATTAATAGAAAAACAAACAGGCAATCAAATTAATGCATCAGGAGGTTGGGGAGGAGGTATGCTCCTTTTACAAGCAGGATTTACACTTACAAATTTTTCTACGCGTAAATTCTTTGATTGGAATGCTTGGAGACCATTTCCTGTAGGTGACGGTCAAAGAGTATCTATTAATTTGCAAACTAATGGGTCATATTACTATGGAGGCTCTCTTTCTTTTACAGAACCATGGTTTGGAGGGAGAAAACCAACTTCACTGAGTGCGGGTATATATTATACATATCAAGATGATTCTTATTTTACAGAGGTTAGCAATTATCATATCAAAATATTGGGTGCAAGTGTTTCATTGGGGAAACGTTTAATTTGGCCGGATGATTATTTTACATTAATCCAAGGTATCAAATATCAGCTATATGATGTTAAAAATGCATCTTCGTTCATTTTGACTACAGGGAAAGCAAATAATTTGGCATATACTTTCACTTTTGGGAGAAATTCCATAGATCAACCGATATTTCCTAGAGTAGGTAGTGAATTTGTATTGGATGGGGCTTTTACTTTTCCATATTCACTAGTTAATGGTAAAGATTATTCTCAACTTTCTATACAAGATAAATATCGTTGGTTAGAGTATTATAAGATTAATATTCGTGCCGGGTGGTACATGAACATCGTGGACAATCTTGTCCTATCGGCTAGGTCACGTTTCGGATTTCTTGGTAGATATAATAGGGATATAGACTATTCTCCATTTGAACGGTACTATCTTGGAGGTGATGGATTGACAGGCTATGCCTTAGATGGAAGAGAAGTGGTGTCTTTGCGAGGATATGAGGCTTCTGCATTAGCACCTGAAAATGGTGCAACAGTATTTGATAAGTTTACTATGGAACTTCGTTTTCCATTAACCTTGAATCCGTCTGCAAGTGTGTACGTTTTGGCTTTTACAGAAGGAGGAAATTCTTGGTCAAATTTCAATAGTTTCTCTCCTTTTAAAATGTATCGTTCAGCAGGAGTAGGAGTAAGGATTTATATGCAAATGTTTGGTTTGATAGGATTTGATTGGGGATATGGTTTTGATCCGGCATTTGGAGCAGTGAATAAAAGCAAAGGACATTTTCACATATCACTTAACGGTTCTCTAGATTAGAAACTATGAATTTATAAAGAAAAAAAATTTATATAAGATGAGAAGAACATTTTTGTTTATTGTTGTATTATTGTGTGGTTTTATTTCATTTGCACAAAAATTTGCTTGTGTTGATTCTGATTATATCTTAAGTAATATGCCAGAATATAAACAAGCACAGAAAGAATTGGAAGATGTCTCTATACAGTGGCAGAAAGAAATAGAGAGTAAACTTTCGGAAGTAGATAAAATGTATAAACAGTATCAAGCGGAAGCTTTATTATTGCCAACAGATTTAAAAACTAAAAAGGAAAATGAGATAGTTGCAGCGGAGAAAGTGGCAAAGAATATGCAAAAACAGAGATTTGGAAATGAAGGCGATTTGGTGAAAAAACGTGCCGAATTAATAAAGCCTATTCAAGATAAGGTGTACAATGCTATTGAGAAATTAGCACAAGAAAAGAATTATTCTGTTATATTTGATAAGGCGAGTGGAGCGACACTATTATACATAGATGATAAGACAGATATATCAGATTTAGTATTATCGGAGTTGGGTTATAGAGTTAATAATTCTATATCTAAAAAACGCTAATTTATTTATGGTGTTATAAAAATAGAATGTGAAATTAGCAAATTAAAGTGCGACATTGGTGGATCAAAGTGTGATATTGAATTTTTAATATAAGAAAATAATAATAAAATAATGAAAAAAACAGTAAAGCTATTAGTATTTGCAGCAGTGTTAGTATTTGCAGCAGCCGGAGTAAATGCTCAGAGAACAGTGAAGCTTGGACATTTTAGTTCCAAAGAATTAATTCAGAAAATGCCTGACTATGAGAAGGCTCAGAATACACTTAAAGAGGAAATGGAGAAGCTCCGTGGTGAAGTGGAAGAGATGCAAAAAGAGGTGGAAAGACTTTCCTCTGAATATCAATCAAAAAGAGATCAACTATCCGACCTATTGAAGCAAACTAAGGAGAAAGAAATACAAGATGCCTACAATCGTTTGCAAACTTTTCAAGCAAATAGTCAACAAGTGTTATCAAACAAAGAATCAGAATTGACAGAAGCAATATATAATAAAGTAAAGGTTGCAGCAGAGAATGTGGCTAAAGCAGGGAAATACGATTATATTTTTGAAGCTAATGGAATTCTTTGGTATGCCAGTGACAGTGATAATGTTACTTCATTGATTGAAAAAGAATTAGGACTTAAAAAATAAGTTTTTCAATAAAAAGTTTTGTAGGTTGCCTAAAATATTGTAATTTTGCAACCTCAAAATGAGCGGATGTGGCGTAATTGGTAGCCGCGCTAGACTTAGGATCTAGTCCCGTGAGGGGTGAGAGTTCGAGTCTCTCCATCCGCACAACTCAGAGGAACTTCCTCTGAGTTTTTTGTTTTTATTTCTTTGCTGTGTTTTGCAAGCCGTGGTGTTAAATATTACTTTATCGGGTTTATATTCAACATTTAGTAATGAACTATAATAAAAAAATACATCCTCATACTATATGATGTTGTACAATGATGTAACATCAATATCTGATACTGCATAGGAATACAGCCTTTTTCTCAGTATTAATTGTCAAAATATTTCCAGAACCGTATAACAAAAAATCTTAATTATAAAACAAAGAAGTTTTGTTTAGGCGATAAGATCTGTAGTTGTGAAAAATTATTTTTCTTTTATTTTATTTAAGATTGCTTCGTAATGATGTTCTAATGTTTCCCCCCAACTTGAACGAACAGATATAAATTTTTCTATTATTTGTTTTGCTTTTAGATAATCCTTTCTTTGATACAAAACCCATGCATACGTATCTATAAAAGATAGATTGTCCGGATATTTTTCTATGACTTTTTCTATATATTCTAAAGCTTTATCCAAATCTTTGTTATCTATACAGAGATAGTATGCGTAATTATTTAATACAGGATAGTTATTGGGATTAATTTTTAGAACCTCTTTATAACTTTTAAAACACTCCTCTTTTTGTCCTAAAAGGAAATAACAGTCTCCCAGATTCGTATAAAAATCTTCTTTCATAGACTTATTTTTTCCTGTTTTGTTCAAACCTATTAATAAAGTCTCTACTGCATTAGAATAATCTTCTTTTAATTCTTGATTAACTCCCTTGAAAAGGTATGGTATAGGCTGTTCAGGGTAAAGTTCAATAGTTTGATTTGCAATTTCTATCATTTTATCTGGGTTTTCGAAGGTACTTGATGCGTAGAGTAAATTAGTATAGAGTTCAAAAGTAGTACAACCTAATTCTATAGATTTACGAGCGGAATAAGCTCCTTGTACAAAATCTAATCGTCGCATATAACCAAGATTGAGCATGCTCCATAATTGACACTGGTTTGTGTCTACTGTTGTTCGCATGGTTTCCAGTAGGGAAAAGAATCGTTTAAATGCGATAGTATCCGTATCTACTTTATCTTGATAAACAGAAAAAATAATGTTTATCTTGGTTTGGAAATCTATACTTTCTTGTGACACTGCTTTTTTCAAATAATAGTACAAAGAATCTTCTTCATTTTTGACCAAATAGTAATTTGCATAGGTGAAATTTAGTAAATCATTATCAGGGTCTATTTGTTCAACTTTTTTATAGTATTCAAAAGCTTTGTCATAGTTTTTTTCTTTCATCTGCATCTCTGCAAGAATAGACCAATATTTACTCTGGGAGGGAAAAGCCTTGGAGAGATTTCTAATCTCTTTCTCTGCTTTAATTTTATCTCCCTTCTCTCGGTATATATTGTACTTAAGCATAGATGTTATTTCATTGACACCAAAACGTTTTTCCATTCTGTCTAATGTGAATAATTCCGCTTTAGTATCTTGTTTGACACGATAAATACTTACTAGCTGTTGCCAATATTCAATTACCTCTGGATTATACTTAACTATTGTCTCAAATATTTTAGCAGCTTCTTCGTAATTTTGTATTGCCAGATAGATATCTGCAAGCTGCAACTTGTACCAAACATTTCTTTCATCAAGTTTGATTGCTCTTTTACCATAGTCAATACTATTAGTTATATCCTGTTTATGAAAAGCAATATTTGAAAGATAATATAAAACAGTAGAATTATTTTTATCTTTGTTTATTAATTGTTGATAAATCTTCTCTGCTTTATCCCATTCATCGTTATTTAGTGCTGTAACAGCATCTATTATTGCAGAGTTTATCTCATACTCTTTTGTAAATAAGTTACCTTTTGTAATGTTCTTTTTTGTTGAACATGAATATAGTAAAATAATGAGAGATATTATTAAAAGAAATTTTTTTCCCATTTTATTAAAATAAATAGTTATATAAATCTTCTGCTGATTTAATGAATTGCAAAATTAGTAATAAAAATTCTTATCGGCAAAAATTTTTACTGATAAGTTAATAATAGGGAAAAATTATCTTTTAGGGGAAACACAACAAAAAAAATCATATTACGAGTATAATATTTACACTACTAAACATTCAAACATTTATTTCTCTTTTTATTACAATAGAAATAATGCTTGCCTAGTATTTGTTAGATAATATTAAAATAAAACAGGTATTGATGATATATTTATTTCTTTTGATTGATGATAGACTTAGTTTATGGTTGAGAAATCTCCAATAGATAATTCATCTAGTTGTTTGCTATACACAACATTACTACCCAGCATAGAGTTTTTTATTATAGCATTTTCTATTGTTGAATCGTGTGCTATAATTGAATTTTTTACAATAGAGTTGTGTATAGTAACATTATCTTCCACTGAGGTATAAGGACCAATAATAGAATTATCAATTTTAACATTTTTTCCGATATAACAAGGTTCTATTATTAAAGAATTGTTACTTTTGATTGTATTGTGAATTTTGTCTAAGTTCATGTCTAAACATAATAAACGTTTATTGGTATTGATAACGGCATCTTTGTTACCACAATCTAACCATTCTTTTACGGTTTCTGTCTTAAAAATAAAACCTTCTTGTAACATATTTTCTAAACAGTCGGTAAGTTGATACTCTCCCGAATGTACTGCATGTTCATCTATCAAACGTTTGATATGCTTACACAACAACTCTGCCCTATTGAAATAATAGATGCCGATGATTGCTTCATCGCTAACAAATTCCTTCGGTTTTTCAATAAAAGCAGTTATCTTATCATTGTTTTTATCTTTTTTGATTACACCAAAAGCTTGCGGATTTTCTACGTGTGAAGTCCAAATGATACCTTCGCTATCCAAATCCATTTTAAACGAAGCATCAAATAGGGTATCTGCAAATGCAATAATAGTGTTCCCATTAAGAAGCTCTCGTGCTTGCCATATGGCATCAGCTGTCCCCAATGGATTCTTCTGATGATATATTCTACCTACCGCACCTAAAGATTCTGCAATACTAATAAGCTCTTTTTCTACTTGTTCCCCAAAATTTCCAATGACAAAACCTATGTTATTAACTTTTAATTGACAAGTTTTGACGATTTCTCTGCAAAGAATTTTGACAATCTCTTCTCCGCATACTTTTATCAATGGCTTTGCAGTAACAAGTGTGTGTGGACGTAATCTTTTTCCGAGCCCTGCCATTGGAATTATTATATTCATACTACGTTAACGTTGTTAAACAATTTTAAATAAAGACATCTACGGGGCAAAGATACGTAAAATTGTTGAAAACGATTACAAAATAAAATTCTTTTTACCCGTGTCATACAATAGGTTTATTGGACTGGTTATTCAAAATCGCAAAAAACAAGATTGATTCTTTTATTAATTTTTCTGAAAAAACAAAAGTATATGAATAAAGTCTTGGTAATTTTATAACTTCGCACTCTATTTTTATGATTGTATGTAATAAAATTATGATGTAATGAATGTGGAGATTATTAATATAGGAGATGAGCTACTTATTGGACAAGTGGTAAATACCAACGCTTCTTATATTGCTAAAATATTGAATAGTGTTGGCATTGCTGTAAAATACATAACTGTGATTAGTGATGATACAGAGCAAATAAGACAAAGTGTTATTGAAGCGTTGAATCGTGTAGATTGTGTATTGATTACCGGTGGGCTTGGTCCGACAAAAGATGATGTGACAAAATATTGTTTGAATGAATTGTTTGGAGGGAAACTTGTAGAGAATAGGAATGTTAGCAAGCACATAAAAAAAATTTTTGAGATACGTAATTTACCGTATACCAACACGAATCGTTCACAGTCTTTTATACCTGATTGTTGTAAGGTTATATTTAATTCCATTGGTACAGCTCCGGGTATGGTATTCAATAAAGATGGAAAATTGGTTGTGTGTATGCCTGGCGTTCCTTTTGAAATGGAGCAAATGATGGAAGAAGTTGTTCCTATGCTTTTACAAAAGTACAAGACAGAACCAATTATTCATCGTACTATCATGCTGACTGGTATCAGTGAGAGTTTTCTTTCTGATAAATTAGGAAGATTTGAGAAATATTTAGTAGAGCTTAATAGACGACGAAAAGATTGTAGATATACTCTTGCTTATCTCCCTTGTTCAGGCATTATGAAATTAAGGTTTAGTGTGTATGGAGCTAATGGTACTGAGGTGCAACGAGAGTATGATAGGGCATATAAACGCTTGAGAGATGAGATTAGAGAATATATTATAGCAAATGAGGATAAAGATATCGCACAAATATTAGGAGATAGATTAATTTCATTACATCAAACTCTTGCGATAGCAGAAAGTTGTACAGGAGGGAATATTGCACATCAAATAACCTTAAGCCCCGGAGCATCTTTGTATTTCAAAGGAGGTGTCGTATCTTATTGTAATGAGGCTAAGATAAAAGTTTTGGGTATTGAACAGAAAATTCTAAACTCTTTAGGTGCGGTTAATGAGAATGTAGCTAAGCAAATGGCTGAGGGTGTCTTACACTTGTATGATACAGATTTTGCAATATCCACAACAGGTATAGCTGGTCCTGAAACTGATGGTTCATTGACGCAAGTTGGTACGGTATACATAGCTATTGCTTCTCAAAATAAAGCGACTGTTGTAGAGAGATTTTGTTTGCCGACTAATCGTTCCAATTTTATAGATTGTGTAACCAATATTGCCCTTTCTATTTTGTTAAAGAAAATACAATATTATTAACATTTTTACAATTTAATTATACTTGTCTCACCCCCCCCTATAATACCTTATTTATCTACATTGTATAACATGTTGTGCATAGACTCTATTACTTTTTGTTTTAATTGTATTTTTCATTTATCGCTTTCATTACTTTATTCGTTTGCATCTAAACTTTAGTGTTATTAACACTGCTTATTTTTATGAGAATGGTCATTATTACTTGTATGGTGACTTGATATTTGTTAAGATAACGAATATTAATCATAAATATTAATAAGGGAGACTTTTGTATATCAATTTTGACGAATTTATTTGCACATATCAAAAAATGATTATAAATTTGCAGAAGTTTTTATAAGAGATGGGAACAATTGTTAAAAAATAAAAATTATGAATAAATTACTTTTATTGGGCGATGAAGCAATCGCTCAAGCTGCCATAGATGCAGGGCTGTCCGGTGTGTTTGCATATCCTGGAACTCCTTCTACTGAAATAACGGAATATATACAAGATTCCAAGCAAGCAAAAGAGTTAGGGATCAGAAGTAACTGGGCTTGCAATGAAAAAACGGCAATGGAAGCCGCGATAGGTATGTCTTATGCCGGTAAGAGAGCAATGTTTTGCTGTAAACATGTGGGAGTCAATGTTGCAGCTGACCCTTTCATGAACTCAGCTATCACTGGTGCCAATGGAGGATTGGTATTTATTGCAGCAGACGATCCTTCCATGCATTCTTCACAAGATGAACAAGATTCTCGCCAGTATGCAGACTTCGCGATGATCCCTTGTTTAGAACCGTCTAATCAACAAGAGGCTTATGATATGGTCCATTATGCATTTGATTTGTCGGAAAGGCTCAACACTCCTGTAATGATAAGAGTTACTACTCGTTTAGCTCATTCACGTGCAGGTGTTGTGAGAAAAGAAACAGTGAGAAAACAAAATACATTGACATTGCCAGAAGATAAACGCCAGTATATTTTACTTCCTGTCAATGCAAAAAAGCATTATAAGACTTTGATAGCAAAACAGAAAGATCTGATGTGTGAAAGCGAAAATCAAGTCTTTAATCAATTGATTGAAGGCGAGAATAAGACAATAGGGATCGTTGCTTGTGGTTTAGGATACAATTATTTGATGGAAAATTTCAAAGGAAGAAAATGTCCGTACAGTGTTTTGAAAGTTTCTCAATACCCAATGCCTGAACATTTATTGCAAAAACTTTATGATGAAAGCAATGAACTGTTGGTGATTGAGGAAGGGCAACCTATTTACGAGAGACTTATTAAAGGGTTATTGAAAACAAATAAACCAATTCATGGTCGTTTAGATGGGACTATTCAAAGAGATGGCGAGTTATCACCAAATAGTGTGGCTAAAGCAATAGGAATTGAAATAGAAGGAGGATTTGAAATACCGGATATAGTAGTTCCTCGTCCTCCTAAACTTTGTGATGGTTGTCCTCATAGAGATTCTTATTTGGCTCTGAATGAGGCAATGAAAGAAATCGGAGAGAGTAGAGTATTTTCAGATATCGGCTGTTATACATTGGGGGCGTTACCACCTTTTAGTGCTATATATTCTACGGTAGATATGGGAGCATCTATTACTATGGCAAAAGGGGCAGCTGAAGCAGATTTAAAACCTACTGTTGCTGTGATAGGTGATAGTACCTTCACGCATAGCGGCATGACAGGCTTACTTGATTGTTGTGTAGATAATGTTCCTGTAACAATTTTAATACTAGATAATGACATTACAGCAATGACTGGCTCTCAAAAATCTTCTGCAACTGGAAGAATAGAAAGTATTTGCATGGGGATAGGAGTAGATCCTGCTCATATTAGAGTTATTTCTCCTTTGGCAAAAAATCATGAGGAAAATGTGAAAATTATCAAGGAAGAGATTGCTTATCACGGAGTCAGTGTGATTATCCCAAGAAGGGATTGCATAGTTTGGGCTAATAAAAAACGTAAAATGTTAAAAAAATAAGGAGAAAAAAGAAATGAAAATAGATATAATATTGTGTGGTGTTGGAGGTATGGGGGCATTGTCTAGTGCTGCTATAATATCTAATGTTGCTTTGGGCATGGGTATGTACATGAAACAAGCAGAGACGCATGGGATGAGCCAAAGAGGAGGAGATGTTCAATCACATTTGCGATTGAGTGATGAGCCCATATCATCAGATCTTATTCCTGAAGGGCAATGTGATTTGATATTGTCGGTTGAGCCAATGGAGGCATTACGTTATGTTAATTTCCTGAATAAAAAGACAGGTTGGATAATTACTGATTCTAACCCTTTTGTAAATATTCCTAATTATCCTGACATAGACGATATTGAGAAGGAAATAAGACGTATACCTAATCATATTTTCCATGATTTTACTAGGATAGCTAAGGAGATAGGTAATCCTAAAGGGGTTAATATGGTCGTTTTAGGTGCAGCATCTAAATATTTGAAGATTGATATAGCAAAATTGGAGGAAGCAGTCCGTTCCAATTTTATTAAAAAGGGAGATGATATTGTTAATGCTAATATCAAGGCTCTCAGAGCAGGTAGAGATGTTGCCGACAATCAATTATAATTATTGATATTTATTGTTAATATACTTGACGATGAATGGAGGTATAGTAAATAAATTGTTATAACAATGCAAACAATAAGTGGATTGATGTTGTGGTCTGTGGTATTGTGGATATTTGTGTATGAGTTTAGTAAATGCACAAGAGGGCTTAAAGAAGTAGATATACCAAAACGAAATCACTTATATGCTAACCCATTTTTAATGGGTAGAGGCTAGAAATCATATGTAAGTGTGTACGATTTTGTTAAATTTGCTATCTAAGTTTGAAAGTAGAGTAGAACTAAAATATGATAAGTTTGTGTTGCTGTACAATTCTAGAATATCTGTTGTTGGGGATGATTTTCTTGTTTGATAGGTGTACTTAATTCTTTTAAATATAGTGATTAAGTTTGGGTATAATGTTGAAGAATTGGCAGCAATAAGAAATATGGACAAAATAACTTCTTTAATGATTTGATATTTGAGAATAATGTGTAGATTTGTTATCTTGATGATGGTAATACCTCTATTGCAGTGCATGGTAGCAAGGATCTGTTAGTTTGTTTTTCGTTATGATATGTTGTTTGCCTCCTTTGGATAGTGACATGTTCTAGGCGAGGAAAATATAGTTTGACTTATATGCTACTTGTTTGAGGATGGATATGTTATATCTCGGGATTAATATGAAGATAAAGCTTAGGGGAACACTGAATGTATCTGTACCTCCGTAGCTGCCTGTTGTTGAATTTTAGTTTAATCAATAGTCTCACAATGGTTGTGAGATATAGTTAGTAAATATCTGGAAGGTCTATTCTTTCGTTGTAAAGAATGGGCTTTTTTGATTAATGAAATGCGTGATTGTTTTATTAAAGTGAGATATTAATTTGTTCTTATGTGGTATTGTGCAAAAATTTCACCTACTTAGAATTTTATTATTTGTTTATTCATTAAAGAAGAGATTATTTGCTATTTTTAATATTTGAGTATTCTTCGTTTAAGCCCTTTACAATCTCCTCTGTTATATCCATGCCTTCATCTATGTATAGGGTAGGACCATTGTAACGAGAATTACTTAATATTACATTGTATTTATCATGTTTTGCATTGTAATCTTTGACAAAGGCCAAAACTGCATTTAGAAGTTTTTCATTTTGTTTTGCTACTTCTTGTTGGAATTGTGCCGGTTGTTGTTGCATCGCTACTGAAAGCTTCTGTTCCCTTTGTTGAAATTCTTTTTCCTTAGTTTGTTGTTGAGTTAATGTTAAGTTTTGCCCTGTTTTTAGATATTCTTGTTCTTCTTTCTGTAACTGAGTATATTGATTCTTAAGAGTAGTTTCCAATGATAATTGTTTGCTCTTCAATTCTTTTTGCATCTCTATCGCCATAGCATATTTGGCCATAATTGTATCGGTGTTAATATAAGCAATTTTCATATTTCCCGATTGAATAATCTTTTCAGCCTTGACTTTGGTTTCGGTTATGTTATTATCTTTCTTTAATAAACTCACCATTCCCACGATCAATGCAATACAAGCGATCATAAGTGTCGCAAAAAGCAGATAACTTATTTTACTTTGTTTTCGTCTATCCTTTTTATCGGATTCTAAATATGGTTGAATGTCTTTTTTACTTGATGTATCGTTCGTTATCATTTCTTTTTGTTTGATATTTTCTTCCATTATTCTTTCATTTTATCAAAAAAAATTGCAACTGCAATGCAAAATTACGAAATTTTACTAAATTGAGATTAATGTTTGTGTAAAATATGGATACTATGGTTCTTGGCATAAACGTGTCTTTTTTAGAATATAGACTCTTTTGTTTCTGTAGTTAATAATTCAAGGAATTTCATACCTATAACAGAGTTGCCTTTCTCATTTAACCGTGGAGAGAATACTGTTACAGCATATCTTTGTGGATATATTGCGGAAATTCCGCCGCCTACTCCACTTTTACCAGGTAGTCCTACTAGATAAGAAAATTCACCTGATTCATCATAAAATCCGCAAGTTTGCATAATCGCATTTATACGTTTGACTTCAGATGCTGAAAGATGAACATTTTGATAATGAAACTCTTTGGTATGGTCAGCAAAGCAAAGAAATGCTTGTGATAATTCTTGGCAACTCATCTCTATACTGCACATTAGAAAGTAAAAATGCAACACATGTTCTATGTCATTGGTAATATTGTGATGATATTTCAAAAGATTACTAATTGCAGCGTTCAAGTATCCTTGACTTCGCTCAGATTTTGCCACTGTCATATTATAATCAATACTTTTTGTATTGGCTAACAAACGTACAAAATCAATAAACTCTTTTTCGGGGTTTGACAGGTGAGATAACAATATGTCTGCTACAACGATAGCTCCTGCATTAATAAATGGATTACGAGGTATTCCGTGTTCTAACTCCAACTGCATGAGAGAATTAAAGGCTGTGCCCGACGGCTCTTTACCCATACGTAGCCATAATCCTTGCTTTTCCAACGATAAAGCCATTGCTAACGACAATACTTTGGAAATACTCTGTATGGAGAATCTTACTTTACTTGCACCTACCATATATTGATTACCATTCAGCGTTTTAAGGCATACACCTATTTGGTTTGGATTAACAGAAGCTAAAGCTGGAATATAATCAGCTTGTTTACCTTGTTGAGCAAATGGTTGAACTTTTTTATATATATTTTCTATAATTTTTTGATAGTCCATATGTAATATATATTTAGTTGCAAATATACTATATTTTTGTTTAACGATAAAGGTATTGCGTATTGTAAAGAGAATTTTTATAAAAAAGAATTGTCATAAATTATAAATCAAATTGTATCTTAGTTGATCAACTAAAAAAATATTTTTCAGATCAACTAAAAAATGATAAGATTAAAAAAAGATAACATAATTGAGTGAGGAAATATAAAAATAGAAATAGATTATATTTCTTTTATAGGCAAGCCATATATATTTTGGGAGTTATGTTTACATTTTTCTGAAAATATTTGTATTTTTGCAATACGGTATTGGGAAGGAGGTATCCTTATTTTTATTAAAAATAATGATTTACGATGAAGAATGAATGGTTGTTTATATTTTGGATTGTAAGTTTATTAGAGGTCTTGCCTGTTATGGCACAAAACAAACAACAAAAGGATTTTATTGACATTCAATTAGCAGGACAATATGTGCATGAAGGGAAATATGTAGAAGCTATGATCCTATTAGAAAATTTAATAGATAAAAATTTTACAGAGGATGCTTACAAATTATTGGTGCAAGTATATGCACAACTTGACGAGAAAAAAAAACAAGAAAAGTTAATAAAAAAAGCAATAAAAAAAAGTGGAGAACATTTCAATTATCTTATAGATTTGGGGACTTTTTATATTAATAACAATAATATTGTCAAAGGAGAAAGGGTCTACGATAATTTGATAGATAAGATTGAAGCTAATAATAGTGAGATTATACAGATAGCAAATTATTTCCTTATGCAACGTAGTTATGAGTATGCAATTAAAACATATCAGCAGGCTAGAAAAATCTTTAAGGATGACACCAAATATACCTATGAGATTTCTTATATTTATCAACAGATGGGACAGAATGAAGAGGTTGCAAAGGAGTATATTTTATTATTAAATACAAATCCGAAGATGCTTTCTCAAATAGAGGTTAATATTAACAATCTTTTCAACAGAGATAAGGATGATAAACTTTATGAAGTTTTTAGTGAAGTGGTACTTGAATATGTAAAAAGGAGTCCTGAAAATAAAGAGTTTAATCAATTATATTACTGGCTTTTGATTAAGAAAAAAGATTACTCTTCTGCATTTATCCAAGCTAAGGCAATAGATAAGAGGTTTAACGAAAAGAGTGGTTATCAGGTTAATGAATTTGCAATGACTACCATGAATAATGGTCAATATAAGTATGCATTACGGGGATTTGATTACTTGATAAAACAAAATGAGGAGTTTGCAAGTCAAAACCAAATATCTGTTCATAGATTAATGTGTTTATATAGGCAATTTGTAAACCAAATAAACCATACAAGGGAAGAAATAGTAGAATTAAAGAAGGAGTATGAAAATATTTTTAAAACATTGGGTTATAACGAACGAACAATTAATATAATGCAACAATATGCTGAATTGTTGGCTTATTATCTACAAGAACCACAAGGAGCTGTAGAAATATTGGATTCAATAATTAATATGCCTTATGCTCCTAATAGCTTGAAAGCTCAATGTAAACTGTCAAGAGCCGATATCTATTTGATAAATGGCGATGTTTGGGAGGCAAGTCTTACTTATTCACAGGTGGATAAGGAATTTAAAAATGAAGCTATCGGGTCTGAGGCAAAATATCGTAATGCTATGTTATCTTACTACACTAATGATTTTGAATGGGCATTATCTCAATTTGATGCTTTACGATCTTCTACGACTAAACTCATTGCAAATGATGCCATGGAGTATTCTTTATTGATAAAAGAGAATATGGATGAAGATAGCACATACAAAGGCTTAAGTTGGTTTGCAAAGGCAGATCTTGCATTGTATCAGAATCAAATTACAAGAGCACAAGATTATTTGGATTCTATAGATAAGTGGTATGTTTATCACACTTTATTTGGACAAGTACTTTATAAACGAGCTCAAATCGCAATAAAAGAAGAAAATTTTTATAAGGCAGATTCTTTGTTGCAGGAAATATTATTTAAATATCCATATGATTTAGTAGTAGATGATGCTATAATTTTATTGGCACAACTAAATGAACAACAATTTCACAATATAGGGAAAGCAAAAGAATATTACGAGAAGATAATTTTGGATTACTCATCTTCATGGTATGTTCAGCAGGCAAGAAGAAAGTATAAGGAATTGGATCAAACAATAAGATGATATTAGTGTGAATTAACATGAATACAAATAAATCGATTGAAGTAAAGGTAGGTAATATCATTATAGGAGCCGGGCATCCTGTAGTTGTACAATCAATGACGAATACCGACACTTTGAATACGATGGCGACAGTTGAACAAACTATCAGAATGGTTGAACAAGGGTGTCAAATGGTACGTATAACTGCGGCTGATATATCACAAGCTGAAAAACTTTATGATATAAAAACTGAGTTAATTAGAAGGAATATCAATGTACCCCTTGTAGCTGATATTCATTTCAATCCCAAAGCAGCAGAGATTGCAGCAAAAATAGTTGAGAAAATACGAATCAATCCCGGCAATTATGTGGATAGGCGATGGAATTTGGACTCTACGGAAGAAGACTATGAAAATATCTTAAATAGAACTAAAGAAAATATCTCACCATTGGTGGATATCTGTAAAAAATATAAAACAGCCATTCGCATAGGTGTTAATCATGGATCATTAAGCGAGAGAATCCTTTTTAAATATGGTAATACTCCCATTGCAATGGCCGAAAGTGCTATGGAGTTTTTAAGAATGTTTTCAGATATGGATTTTCATAAGATTGTAGTATCCATGAAAGCTTCTGATGTGTCTATTATGTATCGTGCCAACAAGCTTTTGGTAGAAAAAATGCAGAAAGAGAATATGTATTATCCTTTGCATTTAGGTGTGACCGAAGCCGGGAACGGTCAATATGGAAGAGTGAAAAGTATTTGTGGGATTGTGCCACTATTATTGCAAGGTATTGGCGATACAATAAGAGTCTCTTTAACAGAAAAGCCTGAAAACGAAATATCTATTGCAAAAAAAATAGCACAAATGAAAGATATCGCAGATGGATTCGTAGAAAAAGAGATGATGCAAATACATTATATAGGCAAGACAGCACTGGAATTGTTAGAGGGCGAGAAACGAACGTTATCAAAGACAAATATTAATGATAAAGATATTTTACAATCATTGGGAATAGAGAGGTATAAAGCAGAGTTTGTAGCTTGTCCTTCCTGTGGTCGTACAAAATATGATATAGAGTCTGCATTTGAGAACGTAAAACAGGCATGTTCTCATTTGAAAGGATTGAAAATTGCAGTCATGGGGTGTATAGTTAATGGACCTGGCGAAATGGCGGATGCAGATTATGGATATATAGGAGCTGGAGGAGGAATGGTTAATTTGTATAGAGGAAAGAATCTTGTATTGTCCCACATTGAACAAACAAATGCGGTAAATAAATTGATAGAAATTATAAAGAAAGATGGCAAATGGACAGATAAGGATTAAAAGGGTGTAATTGTTATATTCTCTCTATTAGATTCGTTTTATTGTTCAATTTCTTTAATTAAACATTACTAATGATTATGCTAATCTCAAAATATTTATGTGAAAATTATTAATATAATAACTACTGTAAAATTAGTCTGCTATAGTTATGTGCGATGACGGAATATTTACTTTTTTATTTAGGCATTATCTATTTAGATAAATATTAATTGTTTATAACTGAGTGATATTAAGCTACGCAATAATATTTATTAGATAGTGTTAAATATTTGTAGTTTTGGTTAATAAGTAATTAAGAAAGTGATTGAAGCTTGATAGTCTCATTAAAATTGTGATGATATTAGTATTTTCAAGGATATTTATAGATTTTTATTTCAAAAATTTGTTATTTGGTGCAAAAAGTGTAAATTTGCACCCCGTAACTTAAAGAAAAATAATACAATTTAATTAAGATATGAAAATATATAGCACGTCACAAATTAGGAATATCGCTTTAGTAGGAGGGAATAAAAGCGGTAAAACAACCTTAGCAGAAGCTATTGCCGTCAATTCAGGAATATTGAATCGTATGGGAACAGTGGAGGCGGGTAATACACTCTCCGATTACAGAGACATAGAAATAGAAAGAAAGTCTTCGGTTGTTAGTACGGTATTATATGCGGAAACTGAGGACAAAAAAGTAAATATTATAGATGTCCCTGGCTTTACGGATTTTCAAGGAGAGGTACTATCTGCATATTCTGCTGTAGAAACAGCTGTCATTGTTGTCAACGCTCAAAATGGGGTAGAAGTTGGTACGGAAATCGCAATGATGTACGCAGACAAAATGAATACTCCTGTGATGTTTGCTATAAATCAATTAGATACAGAAAAGGCTGATTTTAATCACACAGTTGCGATGTTGAAAGAAAACTTCGGAGAGAAAATTACTTTAATCCAATACCCTGTCAATGCAGGTTTGGAGTTTGATTCCTTTATAGACTTACTCACACAAAAGATGTACAAGTATCCTAAGGGTGGCGGAAAAGTACAAATAAGTGATATACCCGATGATCAAAAAGATAATGCAGAGAAATTGCGTGCTGCTTTGGTAGAGAATGCTGCTACTGGAGATGATGCTCTACTGGAGAAATATTTTGAAGAAGGAGATCTTTCTATAGAGGATATGCGAAAAGGGTTAAAGGAAGGTATTGTTTCCCGTATGGTATATCCTGTTATTTGCATCGCTGCAAAAGAAAATATTGGAGCAGACCGGATGATAGAATTTGTATGCAATAATGTTCCCTCTCCTAATGAAGCGATTAATACTATGGAATATAAAGATGGAGGGAATGTTACTTACAATAACACAAAGGATTTAGTCGCTTATGTATTTAAAGCTGCAAATGAACAACACGTAGGAGAGGTTACTTATTTTAAAATATTAGAAGGGGAGTTGATAAATGGAGCTGATATTGTTAATAGTAGTAATGGTTCGAAAGAAAGAATATCTCAAATAAGTGCGAATGCAGGGAAAAATAGACTGAGTCTGGACAAAGCGATTGCAGGAGATATAGTTTCTACAATCAAAATGAAAGATGTAAAACTTGGAGCAACTTTGACTGCCACTAAAAATGCAGGTATTAAAATTAAAGATATTGAATTTCCTAAACCTATATATACGACTGCGATCCGTGCTATTGATTCTGGAGAAGATGAAAAACTTGGAGCCGCTTTGAATGATTACACATCACATGATCCTGTTATGCAGAACTATATCGCTCGTGAGTTAAAACAGACTATAGTTGCGGCCATGGGAGAGTTTCACGTAAATACACTGAAATGGTATTTAGAGAATGTTTATAAAGTTAAAGCAGAATTTTATGCTCCTAAGATTCCTTATAGAGAGACTATTACTAAGGATGCAGAAGCGATGTATCGTCATAAAAAACAATCCGGAGGAGCTGGGCAGTTTGGAGAGGTATATCTGTATATTCAACCTTATTCGGAAGGAATGGCTAATCAAACTAAATATCCTATTCGTGGTACAGAGACGATAGAATTGCAATGGGGAGGAAAACTTATTTTTAATAATTGTATTGTTGGTGGTGCTATTGATGCACGTTTTATGCCTGCTATCCTTAAAGGTATCATGGAAAAAATGGAAGAAGGACCTTTGACAGGTTCATATGCAAGAGATATTGTCGTTAACGTATTTGATGGTAAGATGCATCCCGTTGATTCTAATGAAATGGCATTCAAACTTGCAGGACGTAATGCTTTCAAAGAAGCTTTCAAGAATGCTGGACCTAAGATATTGGAGCCAATATATGACTTGGAAGTTAATGTCCCTGCTGATATGATGGGAGGAGTTATGACAGATCTTCAGGGACGCAGGGCAATTGTTATGGGTATGGATTCTAAGGGCAATCATCAAGTTATCAAAGCTAAAGTTCCTCTTGCCGAGATGAATAGATATTCAACATCATTATCCTCCCTTACTTCGGGACGTGGTATGTTTTCTATGAAGTACTCGGAGTATCAGGTCGTACCTACCGATGTTCAGAGTAGTCTTTTAAAAGCCTACGAAGAAACGAGTAAAGAGGAAGAATAGAACTGTTCTTATATTTTTAGGAGATAGGGATAAGAATAAAACTTATCCCTGTTTTTCTTGTAAATTATGCGGTTTGTTAATATGGTTAAGTAATTTTATTGTATTTCAAATTTTTTTATTGTCTGTTTTTTTATCTTTCCTAAATCTAATCATAATGCTTATACCATAGAATTACTATACTTAATGAATAACTGAATGATCTTAATATGGCAATCCTATCATTATTTGATTCAGTTGTTCTATTTTTGATGATAAGATGATTGTACGCATTAGAAAAACGCGTTCAATTATTTTCATTATAATGAAAATAATTGAACTGAAAATGCTATAGATAAAACAAAAAAAGATATTACTGTTATTTAAATTTATGAAAGTGTGGTGTCCGAAAATTTTTAACTACAGAAAACAAATCTGAATTAAATACACAAGAATAGTGGTAACTCAAATTGTAATGGCTCCACTATTTTTATTAGTTATAATTTCTAAGAAATCTCATGTTTTATTTCTCTGTTTTAACAAGAGACAAATACAATTCATCTAGTTGTTTTTGATCTATATAATTAGGAGAATCACTCATTAAATCTCTACCATTGTTATTTTTAGGGAACGCTATAAAATCACGAATAGTGTCCGTTCCGGCAAAAATAGCACATAGACGGTCAAAACCAAAAGCTAAGCCTGCGTGAGGAGGTGCACCATATTCAAATGCTCCCATCAAAAAACCAAATTGTTGCAAAGCGACTTCTTTTGTAAAGCCAAGTATTTCAAACATCCGCATCTGTGTTTCATTATTATGAATTCTTACGCTACCGCCTCCCACTTCGTTACCATTAATAACTAAATCATAGGCCCAAGCACGCACTTTACTTGGATCCTTGTCTAACATATCTGGATAATCATCAGGATTAGGAGCTGTGAAAGGGTGGTGCATCGCATAGAAACGATTATCTTCTCCATCCCATTCCAATAAAGGAAAATCAGTTATCCATGTTATGGCGTAGTTGAAAGGGTCTCTAAGGTTTAATCGTGACCCCATTTCTAAACGCAATGAACACAATTGAGTACGTACCTGCATTGTTTTACCACTCATCACTAATATTAAATCTCCTCTTTGTGCAGGAAATTTGTCTGCAAATTTTTGTAACTGGCTTTGCGTATAAAACTTATCTATTGAGGACTTGAAAGTTCCATCTTCGTTATATTTAATAAAAACTAGCCCCTTTGCAGCAATTTGTGGACGTTTAACAAAATTTGTCAATTCATCCAATTGTTTTCTTGTATAGGAACCACAGCCCTTTGCACATATTCCTACGACTAACTCAGCATCATCAAATATAGGAAACCCATGTCCTTTTGCGACATCATTAAGTTCTACAAATTGCATTTCGAATCTCAAATCGGGCTTATCACTCCCATAATATTTCATAGCATCTTGCCAGGTTATTCTCTGAAATTTATCAAATAGAATACCCTTTTCTACTTTGAAAAGGTATTTTATTAGACCCTCAAACATATTGAGAACATCCTCTTGTTCAACAAATGACATTTCACAGTCTATTTGTGTAAATTCAGGTTGTCTATCAGCACGTAAGTCTTCATCCCTAAAGCATTTAACTATCTGAAAATATCTATCGAAGCCTGAAACCATCAATAACTGTTTATACTGTTGAGGGCTTTGGGGTAAAGCATAGAATTGATTAGGATTCATGCGCGAAGGAACAATAAAATCACGTGCTCCTTCTGGTGTAGAGCGAATAAGGAAAGGTGTCTCTATTTCAAGAAAATTCTCATCTGACAAATAATTTCTTATAAGTTGTGCCAATCTGTGCCTTAATTCCAAATTTTTTCTGACTATAGAGCGGCGTAGGTCCAAATAACGATATTTCATTCGTAATTCATCACCTCCATCAGTATTATCTTCTATTGTAAATGGGGGCACCTTCGCTGCATTTAAGATTTCTATTTTACTCACTTCTATCTCAATATCACCGGTAGCAATATTCTTGTTTTTATTAGTCCTTTCTTTAACTGTGCCTCCAACTTGAAGCACATATTCTCTATTGAGAGATTTGGACTGTTCGTAGAGATTTTTATCTGTATCAACATTGCACACTAACTGTGTGATACCATAGCGATCTCTCAAATCAATAAAAATCATACTGCCTAAATCACGTGTCCTTTGTACCCAACCACAAAGTATAACTTTTTGTCCACAGTCGGTTATCCTCAGCTCTCCGCAAGTTTTTGTTCTTAACATTTTATCAATCTTATATTATAAGTCTTTGTTTGTATACTATTTCAAATATTCTTTGCTTAAATTAAAATTTTCAGGATGTTTAGCTCTTATATTTTTATAGAATTCCTGTACAATTGCAAAGTCTTTTTCATAATCTCCACTTGGAACAATTTTATTCTGCTTATTCACCCCACAAGTTTTCTTTTCGTAATCTATCCATGCCATAAAAATAGGTTTACGACTTTTTTGTGCAATGTAATAATAGCCTTTCTTCCAATTGTTCGTTTTCTTGCGTGTTCCCTCAGGTGTTATTATCAGAGAAAAGTTTTGATTTTTTTGCAACTCTTTAATAATATTATCAAAAAAACTTTTACCATCGTACCCTCTATTTACAGGGACCGCTCCCAGAGATCTTAGAATAAGATTTAGAGGGAAAAAGAATAATTCTTTTTTGATAAAAAAATGGCATCTCACACCAAGAGCCCATAGACCAGCCCGTCCCAAAACAAAATCCCACATGCTTGTATGAGGGGCTTCTATTATAACCGCATTGCTCATCTCTTCTGAGAAATCTGATATGAGACGAAAACCGAATATTTTTAATATAAGTGCACCAATCAATTTCATATTGTGCTATATACAAAATGCTAAATATCGTATATTGTATCTGCTAGCATCTATACCATACTTAGTATTCTTTAACCAATACTTTACTTACATAAATCAAATGTATCTTTAGCTATTACGTATTCTTCATCTGTGGTTACAGACAATATTTTTACCTTGCTATCCGGTGTAGAAATGATACCATCTTTACCCGCCATATCTTCGTTGATATATTTATCAATTTTAGCACCTAAAAATTCTAATCCCGAAGAAATAGCCTCTCTTTGCCACCAAGCGTTTTCACCTATTCCACCAGTGAATAATATTATGTCTACTCCTCCCATTGCAGCTGCATAAGCACCAATATATTTCTTTACTCTGTATGCGAAAACATCGAATGCATCACTTAACCTTTGGTTACCCTCTCGCTTACCTGCCATTATATCTCGCATATCAGTTACTCCTTGTGTTAAACCGTTCAATCCACAGTCTTTAGTAATAAATTTGTTTAACTCTTTGTAACCCCAACCTTCTTTTTCCCCGATATATAATACTGCACCTACGTCTATATCTCCACAACGAGACCCCATCATTACACCCTCCACTGTTGTAAATCCCATAGATGTATCTATACTTTTCCCATTCAACACCGCAGCAATAGAAGCACCAGAACCTAAGTGACAAGATATTATTTTTGAGTTATTAATATCAATTCCACACATCTTAGCAGCCTTTGGTGCAACATATCTGTGAGATGTACCGTGAAAACCATAGCGACGTATTCGCTCTTGTTCATAATATTTGATAGGAATACCATAAAGATAAGCTTCTGTAGGCATTGTATGATGAAAAGCTGTGTCAAAGACCGCTACTTGTGGAGCTTGAGGTAACAAATGTTCCATTGCTTCAATTCCAGCTAAGTTTGCAGGAGTATGAAGTGGAGCAAGTGGTTCCAACGACTTGATATGCTTTTTTACTTCTTCGTTGATAAGTACACTTTTTGTGAAGATTTCTCCACCATGTGCTACTCGGTGTCCGCAGGCTTCTATTTGATTTAATGAAGAGATGATCCCCATTGTTTTATCGGTCAAAGCCTGCAAAATCATTGCAATACCATCTTTATGCGTAGGTATAGGTATTTTTTGATAGTATTTATCCTTTCCTTGAGGCTTATGAGTAAATTCTCCAATTTGTAACCCCACTCTTTCGCACAATCCTTTTGCTAGCAATTGAGACTCTTTATCGTTGAGAATATCAATTAACTGATATTTAATTGAAGAACTCCCGCAATTTAAAACTAATATTTTCATAATATTTGTTGTTTTTATTTTCTATTTGTTTCAATCGAGATTCAAAATTACAATAATTTTTTCATTTGACAATAATTTTCACATACTTTTCTGTTTACTCACAATTACTAATATTTTGTTTTTTCCCCCATTTATTTTGCTAAAATGACAAAAGTAGTGTTTTTTTTATAACTTGCCTATTATTTTTGTCATTCATATTATTTTGTCTATTAGCATTTGACTTTGTTAAAGTAATTATGCTCAAAGTTGGTATAAATTTTTTGTGTAATGTATTTTTTAGTATATTATAAATATTTTCAGTATGATAACTTTTATATAACTATTTTGTAAATACACCAGTCTAGAATAATACTTGTGTGAAGACCTATAATTGCTAGATATTTGCATTATTCGTCTTTAGATTCTTATAACAATGACAAATGAATTGTTTTTATGTTTTACTACAATATTATTAATTATTTAGAAAAAGGACATAATGACAAAGATCGCTCATTACATTATCCTAAAACGAAATTATGTATTCTTAGATCACCATCATATTTCATATGATAAAAGAACGAGAAATAAATACTCTCATAAAGACACAATCTTTTAAGTATATTCACTTTAAAAATAAATACAGATATCTTTGCCCCATACTCTATAATAGAGATATTATTGCGATTAGAATACAAATGAAATTCCTATATAGACAAAATGAGCTATTATTCCTGCACATAGTCCTGCAACGGTATGTGCTAAAAGTGCCTTAGAAATACATTTTCTATACCCCAAGGAGTCTAACATTGCAGTATGTGTAGAAAGGAACCCCGACCAGCACATACCAATTGCCGTACATACAGCAACAGCATTGCCATCGAAAAAACCCCCTTCAAAGAATGTTTTTGCTAGACCCAATGCTGCTCCAACCGAACCTAATGCTGTCATAGGGAAAGCTATTAATTCCATATGATTGAATCCAAATAGCCATTCAAAAACCCAATGAATTTTGTCGGCTAACCATGGTAAAATAGGAACTCCTTGAGTTGCTGCCCCATTATATGTTCCGGTTGCTGTATCAGGTCCAAAAGTGACAAGAATAACCAAAGTTGTTATAATCAAAACTCCGGGAATTATTGCTAATCCCAATTCTACTCCATTTTTGCCTCCATCCAATATTGCATTGAGAAAACGCATAAAAACACTTTCACTGCCTTCTGCAACTATTTCTTCACATTCTACTTCTTCTGGGGAAAGTTTAGACACAGGTTCTTTTAACTCCGGATATGTCTTTTCAATGGAATGTTGCATCAAGCGTGTAGAAATGATTGATCCGCATATTGCACCAAAAAGACCGACTAAAGCTCCTGATAAATGTCCATAACCTATCATTGTAATGATAACTATAAATCCCATTCCAAATGCGGTACCAAAGTTAGTTAAAGATATAAGTTGATACTTTTTGAAATAAGAAGAAAACCTCCTATCCTTACTTAAAGCAATTATTGCAGGATTATCTGAAAGGAATGTCATAACTCCACCAAGAGCTGCTACACCGGGAAGGTTATATAAAGGCTTCATTAGAGGGCGTAATATTTTTTCTAAAAGAGTAACAATGCCAAATTCGGCAAATAACTTACTTAATGCTCCTGTTAAAACGGTAATTCCCATTAAATAAAAACAAGTATTCATTAATAAGTTATGAGCTGTATGCATAATAGTGTTAAGCAGATTGGCCGTTCCCATACGACTACCCAATACAATACCACCACCAACTAAGATAAATAAAAAGATTGCCGCCTCAATAACGATTTTTTTCGAAAGATTTAATTTATTTCTTACCATAACAAGTCATTAAAGAAAAATTATTTTTTTATGATATTAAGTTTCCAAGTAGCTCCGACAAGAAAAGTATTTATTTTACTGTTAGATACTTTTGGATCATCTATATTTGTGAAATGATATACGGCATGTAATCTTAAATTCTTATTGTTTTTTGGATAGTATTCTACACCACAACCTGCAGAAGTGTGATTATAATCTCCCCAAGAGAGATTATTTGTAAAAGAGTTATCATTGTCGTATGATGCTTTCACAAAGAAATTATAATTTTGGCAAGTATAATTCAATTTACCTACCATACCCCAGTGTGAAAATAAGAAATCACATTTGTCATTACTATTGTAACGGTTCACAAAATCTGTTTCTAAATACCAATTATTCAACTCAAAACGATTACCTAATGAAATAATATTTTGAAAGTTACTTTTCCCAAATTCGCTTTCATTAATGCTCCATATAGTCTTCCACCAAGGAGCAATTTGACCGAACCATGCTAAATTATATGACATGTTATCAGAATAAGCATTATAGAAAGGAGAGTTACTTATTTGAAAGATTATTTGTTGCTCATCATTGAAGTGATAAAACATACTTGTAGCAAATGAATAACTTTCCGGTAAAGTCCCCCATCCCTCACTCCAATAATAAACATCAATAGGAGCATAATCATATTCGAATCCACCTATGTATATTTCCTGTTTGCCAAAAGAAAAAGTCAATTTGTTATTCAATTTCCAACTGATATAAAGAAAATCGGTCGCGTTGAAAGGAGTTTTATTAGTAATATTTTTGTTTAATCTCTGTCGTATACGATAAGATAAATTATCAGCCAATTGACCAGCCATTACAAAATTGAAGTTTTCACCTCTAAACCCTTTATCCATAGAGGTAGTGTGCCAATCAGCAGCAAAACTTCCACGAGCGTTGAAATACATCTCTTCTATATTTTGAGCATTCGCTACAAGTACATTAGCAATGAATGCCATCAAAATAATAGTTCTTCTTTTCATAACATCTGAAATTTTAAAATAGGTTTGCAAAGGTACAAAATTTTATTTCAATACAATATTTCTTGCATATATTTTTTTGATTTTAGTTTTTTACATTCTAAAATGTAAGAATGGATAAGTTATACGTTTTGCCTATAAGAGTATATTGCTAATACGTTAAAATATTACTTGACTTTAACAAATTGTTTTCAAAAAATAAATTGTTAAAGTCAGACAACAGTTTTATTTTACTTCTTCCATACCAGATAAAGTATAAATTGACATGTCAATACAACGGTTTTTTCTTCAAGTATATTGAAACATAATATTTTCTTGTACACTCAAATAATATTGACTATCTTAGAAGTATATCACATAAGTGATTGTAAATATATAGAAAGTAGAAAGGAGGAGATGAATTTTCATCTCCTCCTTAACACTAAAGGTGGCATCGACAGGATTTGAACCAGTGACACAAGGATTTTCAGTCCTCTGCTCTACCAACTGAGCTACGACGCCATTACCATGGCACATTTGCGAGTGCAAAGTTACGACTTTTATATATTCTGACCAAATATTTTTGAATATTTTTTTCGTTTTATGACGAAAAATTTCTTTAATATGCCATTTTTACGTAATTTTGCAAGCTTAATTATGTACAGGGGTATACCAAATTTATTATAATACTTTTATTATGGGTAATCTATACAAAGAATACAAACAACTTGACTTGACAGATATAGAGAAAAATATTCAGAACAAGTGGAATGAACAACACACGTTTGAACAGAGCATGAAAATTCGTGAAGGCAACAAACCGTTCATATTCTTTGAAGGTCCACCTTCTGCAAATGGTAAACCAGGTATACATCATGTTATGGCAAGAACGATAAAAGATATTTTTTGTCGTTACAAGAGTTTGAAAGGTTATTATGTTAGCCGAAAAGCAGGGTGGGACACACATGGGTTGCCGGTTGAGTTGGGTGTGGAAAAAACATTAGGTATAACGAAAGAGGATATTGGAATAAAGATAACCGTAGAGGATTATAATAAAGCTTGTCGCAGTAGTGTAATGCAATTCAAAGATTTGTGGGATAGACTTACAATACAGATGGGGTATTGGGTTGATTTGGATGATCCGTATATCACCTTTACTAATGAATACATAGAATCTGTGTGGTGGTTATTGGGCGAGATTTACAACAAAGGTTTATTGTATAAAGGCTATACTATTCAACCTTATTCACCGGCTGCGGGTACGGGATTGAGTTCTCATGAATTAAATATGCCTGGATGTTATAGAGATGTAAAAGATACAACTTGTGTGGCACAATTTAAAGTATCCAATAAACAATCTAGATCAAAGACTGTGCTCAATCTTTTAGGTGACAAGATTGATAATACATATTTTTTAGCATGGACGACAACTCCTTGGACGCTTCCTTCCAACACAGCGTTAGCAGTAGGAGATAAAATTGATTATTGTTGCGTAGAATCATTTAATCAATACACTGGTGAGAAGATTATAGTTTTTCTTGCAAAGAATCTGCTTTATACTCATTTCAAAAAAGAGTATGAAGACGCTGATTTTGACACTTATAATAAAGGAGATAAAGATATACCCTGGAAAATATTGTTTGAATGCAAAGGTAAAGATATTGTGGGGATAGACTATGAACAGCTTATTCCATGGATACAACCCATGCCAAATGAAGGACAAGCTTTTAAAGTAATAAGTGGGGATTATGTTACCACAGAAGATGGTACAGGCATAGTTCACATTGCTCCAACTTTTGGTGCAGACGACGCAAGAGTAGCAAAAATAGCGAATATCACCCCTTTGTATTTGTTAGATAAGAATGGGAAAAAACAGCCCATGGTTGATAAAACGGGAAAATTGTTTTTAATGAGTGATTTGGATAAGGACTATGTTAAAAAGTACATTAACAAAGAAATGTATTCAAAATATGAAGGTAGATTCGTTAAAAATGCTTATTCTCCTGAGCTTACAGAAAAAGATACTACTTTGGATGTAGATTTATCAGTAGAACTAAAATCTGTAAATAAGGTTTTCAAAATAGAAAAGCACATCCATTCTTATCCTCACTGTTGGCGTACAGACAAGCCTGTGCTTTATTATCCTTTGGACTCTTGGTTTATTCGCACAACCGAAGTTAAAGACAAACTCATTTCCCTTAATAAGATTATAAATTGGAAACCTAGAAGTACAGGAACGGGACGTTTTGGGAACTGGTTAGAAAATTTGGTAGATTGGAACCTTTCTCGGTCTCGTTTCTGGGGAACACCTCTTCCTATTTGGAGAACAGAGGATGGTAAAGAAGAAATATATATCAACAGTGTAAAAAAACTGTCTGATGAAATAGATAAATCAATTGCTATCGGGTTTATGAAAAAAAATCCATATAAAACATCTGATTATAACGCTTTTGATTTGCACCGTCCATACATTGATAATGTTATTTTAGTTAGTTCGACAGGACAACCTATGAAACGAGAAAGAGACTTGATTGACGTATGGTTTGATTCGGGAGCGATGCCTTTTGCTCAGCGACATTTTCCTTTTGAATGTACTATTGAAGAATTGAAACAAAAATATTTTCCGGCAGATTTTATCGCCGAGGGTGTAGACCAGACTCGTGGTTGGTTTTTCACTCTACACACAATTGCAGCCATGGTAATGGGCGAGATATCGTTTAAGAACGTATTATCAAATGGATTAGTGTTGGATAAACAAGGGAATAAAATGTCTAAACGGTTGGGTAATGCTATTGATCCATTTGAAATGATGAATAAGTACGGTGCTGATGCCACACGTTGGTATATGATTTCAAACTCACAACCTTGGGAAAATTTAAAGTTCGATCCGTCAGGTATTGATGAAGTTCGGCGTAAATTCTTTGGAACTTTTTACAACACATATTCTTTTTTTGTACTTTACGCTAATATAGACGAATTTATTTATAAAGAACCTGATATAGAATATAATAAACGTCCGGAAATAGATCGTTGGATATTATCTTTGTTAAACACTTTGATAAAAGATGTGGATAACGATTTGAATGAATATGAGCCGACAAAGGCATCTAGGCGTATTGTTAACTTTGTGTGTGAAGATTTGTCTAATTGGTATGTTAGATTGTCTCGTCGTCGTTTTTGGAAGGGGGAATATAGTGAGGACAAGATAAGTGCTTATCAGACATTATATCGTTGTTTAGAGATTGTATCTCAATTGGGATCAGTGTTTGCACCTTTCTTTATGGATGAAATATATTCCAATTTGAACGAAGTGACTCATCGCAATAATTTCAATAGTGTGCATCTTAGTTATTTCCCTATCGTCAATGAGAACGAAATAGACAAAAATCTTGAAGTACAGATGGAACTTTCACAAAAGATTTGTTCACTTGTTCTGTCATTAAGAAAACGTTATAATTTGAAAGTTCGTCAACCTTTGGCAAAGATAATGATTCCTTGTGATGAAATGATGCAACAACGTATAGAAAGAGTAAAAAATCTAATTCTTTCCGAAGTTAACATTAAAGAGATAGAATATTTAGATATACATAATGATGTTTTAGGTAAAACAATAAAAGCTAATTTTAAAACTTTAGGACCTAAATATGGGAAGATGATGAAACTTTTGGCTGCAAAAATTAGTATATTGCCGCAAGAGTATATAACAAAACTTGAAACGGAAGGATCTCTATCCATAAAAGTGGGAGAAAGTGATGTGGTGATAGAATTGGATGATGTTGAGATTGCGACGAAAGACATAGAAGGATGGGTCGTTGCTAATGAAGGAGTATTAACAGTTGCATTAGATGTGACTATTACTGATGCCTTACGAAAAGAGGCTATATGTAGAGAATTGATTAACCGTATTCAAAATATTAGAAAGGAAAATGATTTTGAAGTTACAGATAATATATTGGTATGGATAGAAAACGATACTTTACTGTCAGAGGCTATAGCAATGTATAGAGATTATATTTGTAGTGAAACTCTAACAAAGGAACTTATATTGATAGAAAAAGTAGATAACCCGATAAGCAAAATAGATATAATTGAGGGTAAAAATTTAGCCATAGAAATCAAAAAGGCGTAAGATGTATGTAATGTAATTATATAATCGGGATAGGTTGAATCTTTAACAAAAAAGCAATGAAGAAAATTCTTATCATGTACACAGGTGGAACAATTGGTATGGTAAAGGATACGAGAACGAATGCCCTGACACCCTTTGATATGCATAGAATATATGAGGTTTTGCCTATATTGAAAAAAATAGATTGCAACATACACACTTATCAATGTGATCCCATTATTGACTCCTCTGATATGAATGCAGATAAATGGATAGAACTTGCAACACTTATTGATCACAATTATTTAAAATACGATGGCTTTGTTATTTTGCATGGAACAGATACGATGTCTTACACAGCTTCAGTACTAAGTTTTCTTTTGAAAAATTTAAATAAGCCTGTAATTATCACAGGTAGCCAATTACCTCTTGGAATGATAAGAACTGATGGAAGAGATAATATTATTTCTGCAGTGGAAATTGCATCTAATAGTGAGATAATTATTCCTGAGGTTTGTATTTTTTTTGGCAACAAACTTTACCGTGGTAATCGTACTACAAAAATTAATGCAGAGTATTTTGAAGCATTTTATTCTGGTAATTTTCCTTCGCTTGCTAAAGTTGGAATCAATATTTCATACAAGGAGCACTTAATTTTACCTACCACTACTCAAAAATTTAAAGTTTATCTTAAGCTTTGCAGAGATATAGTTATAATGAAAATTCATCCTTGTGTGAATAAGGAATATTTGGATGCAATAAGCAATATCCCGAATCTCAAAGGTGTTATAATGGAAACTTACGGATCAGGGAATGCACCTACAAACGAATGGTTTTTACAAAAAATTGAAGATATGATCAACAAAGGTATTATCATAATGAATGTAACTCAATGTAAAGCTGGGAGTGTAGAAATGGGACATTATCAAGCAAGTTGTGATTTAAGAGATATGGGAGTGATAAGTGGAAAGGATATTACGACAGAAGCTGCTTTAGGTAAAATGATGTTCGTTTTGGGCAACTTTGTTGAAAGGGAAAAACAAATAGAACTGTTAAATAAAAATATTCGGGGGGAAATTTCATAAATAAACTGTTATGGATTATAAAAAGATTTTTGAAGATTTCAATCATTTGAATATACTTATTATTGGAGATGTCATGATTGATTCATACCAATGGGGTAAAGTAGAACGAATATCGCCGGAGGCACCGGTACCCATTTGTTCAGTCCAAAAGATAGAACATCGTTTGGGAGGAGCAGGAAATGTCGCTTTAAATATTATGGCAATGGGGGCAACTCCTATACTTTGTAGTGTTGTAGGGAAAGATAATAATGAAGAAATTTTGATAAATCTCCTGCAGCAATATAACATGAGTAGCCAGGGGATAGTTCTTAGTGATTCGCGTCCGACAACTATTAAAACGAGAATTATAGGGAATAATGTTCAAATGCTTAGAATAGATAAGGAGATTACTAGTCTTTTAAATCAAGAAGAAGAATCTGCTTTACTTAATAGAATAAAATCTACCATTGACCAGCAACAGATAGATGCAATCATATTTCAGGATTATGACAAAGGTGTTATTACAAAAAAAATTATAGAACAAACAGTTCAACTTGCAAAGCAAAAGAATATACCTACGACAGTGGACCCTAAGCACAGAAACTTTTCTCTTTATAAAGGCGTCAATTTATTTAAACCTAACCTGAAAGAGCTAAAAGAAGGATTAAAAATAGAGTTTGATCAACCGACATTAGACAATTTATCAGATGCTTCATTATTATTGCACGATAAACAAAATATTTCTTATATTTTTATAACATTAAGTGAATATGGAGTGTTTATTGCAGACTATACGAATAAAAATGCTATGATTCATTTAATACCAGCACATCTGCGAAAAATAGCTGATGTAAGTGGAGCAGGGGATACGGTTATTAGCGTTGCAACGTTATGCGTAGCATTACAATTACCCGTAATAGATGTTGCTAAAATTAGTAATCTTGCAGGAGGGTTGGTATGTGAGGTAGTTGGTGTTGTACCCATAGACAAAAAACGTCTTTACCAGGAACTTATTGTCAAATGAATTGACTTATCATTTTACTCTGATTAAATAAGGAATTATGACATTAGAAATTATTGTGTGTTTTAGGGATATTGTGTTTTAAAATGAAATTTAATTAGATTTAAGGTATAATGATATTATCAGAGTACGCAAATCAAATGTTGATAGAGGATTACAATATAATTAATTATAAAGGCTAGGAAATAGATATGAATTTTACAAATGAATTTAAACTTTTCGCGACCAAAGGGAGAAATATTAATTCTCTAACTTTGGAGCGTTATAGTAGGTATTTTAATATAAGGAATGCTTACATAAATCCAACAATCATAGAAGAACGGCAATTAAACGTAGCACAGATGGATGTTTTTTCTCGTTTAATGATGGACCGAATAATATTTTTGGGGACAGCTATTGACGACGATGTAGCTAATATTATTCAAGCACAGTTATTGTTTTTAGAGAGCACGGATTCTCGTAATGATATACAAATTTATTTAAATTCTCCTGGGGGATATGTGCAGGCAGGTCTTGGTATATATGATACTATGCAATATATACGTCCTGATGTCGCAACTATTTGTACTGGTTTAGCTGCAAGTATGGCTTCTGTTTTGTTATGTGCCGGAACTCATAAGAAGCGTTCAGCATTAGAACATTCAAGAGTTATGATTCATCAACCTATGGGTGGTGCTCAAGGACAAGCATCAGATATAGTAATAGCAGCAACGGAAATTTTGAAAACAAAGAAAGAATTATATACCATTATTTCCAAACACAGTGGGCAATCCTGTGAAAAAATAGAGGCTGACGGGGATAGGGATCACTGGCTAACGAGTAGAGAAGCTCTAGAATATGGTATGATTGACGAAATCTTAATACGTAAAAAATAGAATGAAAAAAGTATTTTTAATATTTTTTGTTATTTTGACATGTTTGTTAGTATCTTGTTCTAGGGGTAATAGATTGGTAATAGAAATTCCGGAGATGAGTGAGGCAGAAGTTTATATAATATATCAAGATCCGGATATGATTAACAATCGTACTCAGGAAGAGATAGTTAAAACTGAGATAAAAAATGGCAAATGCAATATCAGTTTGGATACATTACAATTTACAGAGAAAAGAAAGGAATGCTCTCTAACTATTGTTAATAAGAATAAAAAATTCGGAATAAATCTACCTTTAATGGTAGAAAAGGGTAAAACTATAACGTTGAAAATTAAAGGTGTAAGTGATTATTTGAGTGGAAAATCAATACTCAAAGTTTCCTATCAGGGGAGTAGGTTTGCAGAAGATTTTTCTGATTTTTGGCAAAAGATTAATGATTCTTTTATAGAGTTAACCCATACAAAGAACAATCTAAAGATGTTTACTAAACAAGTTGGTATATATAAAGATTTTATAACGAAGTATCCCGAAAGCGGTTATCCATATTCTGTATTGATAAGTGAGATGCAGATGTTACGGGATAATGATAATCCTATAATGAAGTATTGTGCAGCTTTGGTGAATGAGAAAAGTGATAATATTTGGCATAAATATTTCGTTGAGGCATATAAATATAAAGTAACAAAACAGTCAACAATTTCTACGCTTGTATTTTCAGCACAGGATAAGGATGGCAGAGTTTTTACTGAAAGAGATATTAAAGGCAGACTAGTACTGGTAGACTTTTGGGCTTCATGGTGTAAACCGTGTTTAGAGAGTCTCCCTAAATTGAAACAAATTTATGATAGATTTAAAGAAAAAGGGCTCACGGTGGTTTCTATCAGTTTAGACATGAATCCAAACGATTGGATTAAATTTTCAGAGAAAAATTCATTTAGTTGGCTTTCTCTTTTAGGAGATGGACAAGAAATAACACAACGATACGATTTTAAATATATTCCGTATTTTTTGATCGCCGATGAAAAAGGTAAAATATTGCAAAGAGGTATTGAAATTGACAAATTAGAAGAATTTATAAGACAATATTTGGTAAATAATTGATAAAAGTATTATTGAAGATGGAATTTTCAGCAGAACAGATTGCCGAGTTTCTACAAGGGAAAGTAGAGGGTAATAAAAAAGTTATAGTAAATAAGGTTTGCAAGATAGAAGAAGGAGAGCAAGGTGCCATATCTTTTTTAGCTAATATTAAATATGTACCTTTTATTTATGAAACAAAAGCATCAATTGTTATAATCAATAATGAGTTTATTTTGGAAAGAAAGACAAATGCCACGCTTATCAGAGTAAAAGATGCATATAGTTCGTTTGCATCACTTTTGAAGTTGTACAATAGATATAGGTTTAATCGTACTGGTATATCTTCATTAGCATTTATAAATGATAGTGTAACCCTACAAGAAAATTGTTATATAGGAGAGTATTCTGTTTTAGATAAGGGGGTAAAAGTGGGAAAGAATACGAGAATATATCCACAAGTATATATAGGTGATAATACCATAATAGGTGATAACGTTATCATTTATCCTGGAGTCAAGATATATCATGACGTAGTTATTGGTGATAATTGTATTATTCATTCCGGTGCAGTAATAGGAGCAGATGGCTTTGGATTCGCTCCTTTAGATGATGGCAGTCTAAGAAAAATAGAACAGATAGGGAACGTTATTATAGAGGAGAATGTAGAGATTGGGGCTAATACTTGTGTAGATCGTTCTACTATTGGTTCAACGGTGATACATAGAGGTGTTAAGATAGATAATCTTTGTCAAATTGCCCACAATGTCAGTGTAGGTAACAGTACTGTAATGTCTGCCCAAACAGGTCTTGCTGGGAGTACTCAATTAGGTAAGAATTGTTTTGTTGGTGGTCAAGTAGGTTTTGCAGGACATATAAAGATTGGAGACCGTGTCCAAGTAGGGGCTCAGAGTGGTGTAATGACAGACGTACAGGATGATGCACAATTGTTAGGATCGCCTGCTTTTCCTCCAAAGGAATGGATGCGATCATATGTTTGTTTTAAAAGACTTCCTGATTTGGAAAAAAAAGTAAGAGAGTTAGAAAATAAATTGAGAACCAAAGCAGATAATTGAGAAATTCACATATATAATATTCTTGATGCAAATTATTGATAATATAAAGAATAAGATAAACTCCTTATCTGTGATAGAATTGGTGGATATCTTTTCGTTGTCGGTTCTAATTAGTGGCATTATTTATTCTCCTTTTCTATTTACTATGGGTCTTATCTTTATGATATTGAGGATTTTATTTATAGGAAAGGTTAAACAAAAAATATTATTATTGAAAAAAAAATACAAAATTTTAATTTGTTTACTGAGTATCTATATTCTGAATATTATAGGACTAATTTGGACTACAAATATAAAAGATGCGTGTTTTGAACTTAATCACAAATTACCTTTTTTAATACTCCCTTTATTTCTCTTGATTATCTCTCCTATCCAAAAGAATATTTTAAATACCATTATTATTATTTATATTACTCTTATTGCAAGTGGTATTATTATAGGAATAACTCATTACATTATTGATCCGTATGTGGACAGTAGAGTTCTTATTCCAACGGCAAGAAATATCTCTTTTGCTTTTCATATTTGTTTTGCGATTTCAGTAATGGTAATAGAGGCTTATAAAAATAGAAAATTACGAAAATATTTTATCTCCTTATCTCTTTTGTTTTGTGCATACCTATTTATTGCTTCTCTTATAAGTGGAATAGTTTCCATTTTTATTCTTGTTTTTTGCGGATTTATTTATATATTGAAAAAATTAAATAAAATTTATTCATTAATTGCTATTGTGATTTTAATATTTATTATATCTTCATCTGCTTACTGGCTATGCAAACAATATGATAATTATTTTACACCAAAAGAAGAATTTTTTTTCGGAAGAAATAAAAAAACCTCTTTAGGTAATATTTATCTTATTACTGAGAATAAATCTATAGAAAATGGATATTATGTCAATAAATATATGTGTCCCAAGGAGGTAAATAATATGTGGCAGAAACGGACTGGATTGAAGTTGTCGGATTATTGTGAAGGGAAACAAGGAGTAGAAAATTATAGGTATTATAATGTGATATATCGTTATCTAAATTCTAAAGGACTGAGGAAAGATGCAAAAGGAGTAGCACAATTGTCAAATAATGATATTGAGAATATAAAAAGAGGATATTCTAACTATATCTACGCAGAAAAGTTTTCTCTGCGTCCGAGATTATATCAAACTTTCTACGAATTTGAACATTATTTACGTACAGGTGAAGTAGAAGACATGTCCATAATTCAGAGATATTTTTGGTCAAAAAATGCAATAGATATAATCAAAAAATATCCAATATTTGGTTGTGGGACCGGCGATGCAAAGGATGAACTTGTTGCTCCTGTAATAACGAAATATCCAAAATTGTGTACAACGGGTTGTAATCCCCATAATCAATTTATCTATATGATTGTATCATTTGGTATATTAGGATTCATAGTTACAGTCTTTTACTTGTTTTATCTACCAACGAAATTGCACTTATTTAGAAATAAGTACTTCTGTGCTTTTTTTGTTATTTCGTTATGTTGGATGTTTGCGGAAAGTAGTTTTGAAAGTTATGAAGGTATGACTTTTATTTCCTTATTGATGTCCTTGTTTTGTTTAAACATCAATAATATTTCAGGAAAGATATGGTAATTATGATTTTTTTTTTGACAATTGTCTGACTTTAATACATTTTATAAATGTTTCAAAGGCCACAATTTTGCATATGCGATAACCTACCCAACCGTCCAAAAAGCCTAATTGAAGAAAGTATGTACGAAAGAAAGTCCAACACGGTTTGAACACTATATCCAACAAGTTGACTTGTTTTCCGCAAGCAATATATTTTTTTGCTCCTAATGTGGAGTATTTGTTTATTCTATTGATGTGTTCTTCGGTAGTATAATACGAATAATGTAGTAAGTCGCCTTTCAGATGTACTAGTTTAATAGATGCATTCAATCTAATACCTTCATGGACAAATGCTCCTTCGAAATGAGCTAATTCTCTTTTCACCAATCTTATAGTAGTATCAGGATACCAGCCACAATGTTTTATCCATTTTTCCCCGCAATAATTAGTCATTCTATTGAAAGAGTAAGCATCAGCAATATTATTGTGTTTGATTTTCAATATTTCTTGTCTTAGTACCTCATTTAATTGTTCATCTGCATCAAGGGATAGTATATAGTCTCCGGTAGATTGTAATATCGCAAAATTTTTTTGAGAAGCATAATCTTCAAACTTGTTAGAAATAAACTTCACATTAAATTGTTTGCAAATTTTTTCTGTTCTATCTTTGGAAAAGCTGTCTACAACTACAATTTCGTCAGCGATTCCAATTACAGACTGCAAACATCTTGAAATATTTCTTTCTTCGTTTAGAGTAATTATTACGATGGATAAAGTCATTATTGTGTTTAGTATTTTGAAAACTCAATTCAATAAAATAGTAGAGCTAAAGTATTAAACGATTTGTACTAATTCTTTAAAAATAGATTTTTTTATTGTAGGGAGAAGTGTTTTGACATCAATAATATTTATATTGTATTTGTCGAATCGGGTATCCATTCTACTATCTACACTGTGTGCAAAACCATTTTCATCATTAGACTCAAATTCAACATAAAGTACAATGCTACGTGGTTTTTTTTCCACAGCAGAAACCAAATCTTCGTGAGCCCATGCCTTACTTACTTTTCCTTCTTTTAAAACTATTATAATTTTGTCTAATAATTTTTTTCTACAATAACGCGACAGCCAAGAAGGTTTACTTTTTTTTTCTTTTAGACCTCTAAATAACTGTTTACTTGCATCTTTATTTGTCATAAATTGCCTATTTCATTTTATTGTTTTTGATTATATTTTTACGAGTCCAGCAAATCCCATAAAAGCCATTGCCAATATTCCAGCCGAGATTAAAGCTATAGGCGTACCTCTCATCCCTTTTGGGACACTTGCTAACTCTAAATGTTCGCGTATGCCTGCAAATAAAATCAATGATAAAGTAAAACCAATAGCAATGGAAATGGAATATACCAATCCTTGTAATAGGTGCAAATCTTTTTGAATGACTAATATTGCTACACCGAGTACAGCACAGTTTGTAGTAATCAATGGTAAAAATACACCTAATGCTTGATATAAAGGAGGACTTATTCTTTTTAAGATAATTTCTACCATCTGGACAAGAGCCGCAATAACTAAAATAAACATTATTGTTTGTAAAAATTCCAATCCTAAAGGAATTAAAATACATTGTTGAATAAGGAATGTAACCAAGCTAGCGATGGTCATTACAAAAACGACAGCCATGCCCATTCCTGATGCCGTACTTACCTTAGTAGATACACCTAAAAAAGGGCATATTCCTAAGAATTGACTTAGAACGACATTGTTTACGAATATTGCAAATACAAAAAGCTTTAAATACTCCATGGATTCTCAATTTTTTGTTTTTATTTAGCTCATATTTCTTTATTTTAAAGAAATAAATTCATACTTAATCTTCATGATGGAGTGCAAAAATAATGAAAATAAAAATATTGAAGAAGTTTTTACAATTTTTTTTGTATTTTAATACTGTTTGCCTTTTTAAAGCAAACAGAGGAATTACCTGTAATATATGAATATGCATACATTGTGTTATATAGAATAAAAATTAGTATGAGAATAATATTGTATTAAAATTTTTGATTTATATTATATAGTGAAAAGTTATTCTTTTATGATAGAATAAGGCTATGGGAAAAAGAAAAAAATAGAAAAGTAAGTTTGAAATTACAATATGGTACAGAAAGGTGAAATTATATTTTTTTAACTCTCCAATTGAAATACTTGAAATAAATGAAGGAAAGAATTAATAATGTAAGATTATACACTATGTCCGAAGTCCAACTGATAACAAGACTACTTTGTAAATAATATATGACATACCATATATATACAGTGTAAATTATAAGAGTAAAAATCTCCATCTGTAAAACCTTTCTAGTATTTCCTGTCCCAGCGACACTCTCATATAGGATGCTCTGTGGGATTCCAATAATATTTATAGCAAGTAAATCCCACATTATCGGCTTGCCCAACTCTTTTAGTTCCTCTATGTTGGTAAAAAGTGATAGTATAGTTTGTGGGAATATAATGTAAACCAAGATTATTGGCATGACGCACAAATAAGCAATTTTTATATGGCTAAAAATTGTAGGCATAACTTCATTGACCTTATTCATTCCTAATAAATTGCTTACAATTGTACAACAAGTATAAGCAAAAGCTGTAAAGGAAACGAATACTATACCGTTCATTCCTCTAATAATATTAGTGATTGCAATCTCCTTTTCTCCCAAATGTTCAATAAATATATAAAATATAAGCCACGTTCCTACTCCACATACATTCTGAAGCATAGTCCATATTGATAAATTCCAAACTTGTTTCAATACTGAAAAATCTAAATGAGGGAAGATATTTAATCCAAACTTTTGCTTGTCAATTCTGTATTTTGTGTACACAATATAGTATATCAGAGCTACAAGTTCGGCAAGAGAGGTGCCAAGAGCTGCTCCTATTATTCCAAGTTGAGGGAATCCATACTTACCAAATATGAATATGTAATTGAAAATGCAGTTTGATATTACCATAACAATGGAAACAGGCATTAAAATTTTAGTTTGCATCGTACCCATGAAGAAGGAACGATACATAGTAGAAACTGCAGCAAACATTAAACCTAATGTTCGCCAATTTAAATAACTTATTGTTGCCGAATATATTTTTGAAGATGATAAAAAATGATATAAAATACTTGGAACGCAAAAGAATGTAAACGATATGACAATTAGTGCCAAAAATATTTGGAAATAAATTCCTTGATAAAAGATATTTCCAATTTGAGAATAATTCTTTTCTCCATTTCTCCGGGCAATAATGATTTGAGTTCCTAATGCAAACCCGAAACTTGCCATAAAAAGAAATATGGCGAACACTCCACCAATAGCACTAGCCCCAAGCTCTATCTCGGATAGCCTGCCAAGAAAGGCATTATCTATAATAGTGAGTAGTTGTTCAACAAGCATACTCACAAGTACGGGAAAGGTTATCTTTAATATATCTTTGGTCGTATAAGTCAAATTATTGATATATTTGTGTTTTAATATTATTTTTCAAAAAACTGTATGGGAATATGGATATTTGATGTAAATGTATTAAATTTTGAGATTATTAAGTGTAAGTATGATTTGAAGATTTAGTGTGTTATAAAAGCTATTAAAAAATTATAAAAGTTATTGCAATTATAATGATGTATACCTTTTTATAATACTTTGTGCAGCTTTTACTGCTGTAGAGAAGGCTATTTGTAGATTGTAGCCGCCTGTATCTGCATCCAAATCCAACAATTCTCCGACAATGTACAAATTAGGTACCTTTTTGCTCTCTAAACTCCATTTATTAACATCATTGAGAGATACTCCTCCTGCAGTAATAATTGCTTCTTTCCACCCCATGGTACCTACAATTTCTTGTCTTCTGCATTTGAGATACCAAAGCAAGGTCTTTGCATCTTTATCCGTCAGTTTGTATCCCATTATCTTGGGATTAATTTTGCAAACTTGCAAAATTTCATTGACCATTAGTTTTGGTACCCATTTTCTCACAATAGAGGAGACATTTTCTGTTCTTCGGGTTTTAAATGTTTTCAAAATCTCTTCATATAACCTATCTTGGTATATTTTAGGTTTGAAGTCAACTGTTAGAAACATTCGTTTGCCATTATCAAACTTCCTTGCAATTTCACGTGATATCGTAAGTACGATAGGTCCTGTAACCCCATATTCATCCAAACAAATATCACCAAAATGGGTCGTGATAATATTTTTGTTGTTATCAGTTACTATCACCTCACAATTCTTTATTTCAACGTTTTGTAACGAAGATGGGTAACCATTTGTTGTCCTTAATCCTACAAGTATAGGGATTGGTGTCACAATATTGTGTCCTAACATTTTTAAAATACGGTATCCGTCTCCGGTTGAGCCAGTTGTAGGATAGGATTTGCCACCCGTACAAATTATTACGTTATCCGCAAAAATTTTTTCTCCATTTGCAATAACTCCTATAGCCTTACCTTCTTCTACTATCAAATGCTTGACTTCGCAATTTTTATGGATTTCTACATTTTCGTTATATTCGACATCTCTCAATAAAGCAAAAAAGATATCTGTTGCCTTATTACTTTTGGGGTATATGCGATTGCCACGTTCAACTACTAACTCAACTCCTTTGTTTTCAAAGAAATCTATTAGATCTTGGTTATTGAAATAATTAAATGATGGAATAAAAAAATCTGATGAAGATATATGATTCAAAAATTCCTCTTTTGAGCATACATTTGTAAGATTGCAACGCCCTTTCCCCGTTATACGAAGTTTTAATCCTAATTGATGTTTTTTCTCTATCAGTATAACCTTTACACCAGCCTTGACCAGTTGATTAGTTGCCATCAAACCACTTGCACCCGCACCTACAATAATTGTTTTTGAAGACTTCATATACGAGACAATGTAATAATGATATTATCACCTATTTATATACCCGAAAAATTTTAAGTCCTTCATATTGTTACGCCAATTATTTTTTACTTTTACAAATAATTTTAAGTAAGTATGTTTGCCAGAAAAGCTTTCTATATCCTTACGAGCTTGTATCCCCACTTTTTTTATCATCAATCCTCCTTTACCTATTATGATATTCTTTTGACTTTCTCTTTCTACATATATGATAGCAGAAATATGGTCAATATCCTGTTCTTCCTTATAGTCTTCAATTGCAACTTCTACACTGTAAGGAATTTCTTTAGTATAATTTAACAGAATTTTCTCTCGAATAATTTCAGAAGCAAAAAAACGCATGGATTTATCCGTAAGTTCGTCTTGGGAGAAGTACGGTGGATTCTCAGGCAAGAGATTATAAAGTGTTCGTTTCACTTCTTCAATGTTGAATTTCTCTTTTGCAGACACAGGTATAATTATAGCACGAGGGATTCTCTCCTGCCAGTATTGAAGCATCTTATTAACGGTCTCCTGTTGAGAAATATCAATCTTATTTAGTATTATTACAATGGGAGTTTTACAATTAATGATTTTATCTAAGATATTCTCATTTTTTAGCTTTTCTCCAATTTCTGTAACCAATAGAAAAATATCGGCATCTTGCAAAGCACTACTGATAAATCCGAACATTTGTTCATGGAGTTTGTTGGCAATATTTACAATGCCTGGAGTATCCGAAAAAATCATTTGGAAATCATCGCCATTCAATATTCCCATTATGCGGTGTCTTGTAGTTTGAGCTTTGTATGTGATGATACTAAGATTTTCTCCCACTAAGGCATTCATTAATGTACTCTTGCCTACATTGGGATTTCCAATAATATTTATAAAACCAGATTTCATTTTGCTAAGGGTACCTGGTGAGATTCGAACTCACGACAACCGGAACCACAATCCGGTGCTCTAACCACTGAACTACAGATACCATCTCTTGATCTCAGTTTGCAAAATTACAATTTTTTTATCTAATGACAAAAAATAGGACTAAAATTTTTATTATTGTTATTATAAATATAAGATTTTTAGTGTGATAAAGTTATTGTTATATTTTTTATTATCGTTACATTTATTCATTTGTGTGATTCAAATGATAATTACGACACAGGAAAATGATGCAAAAGAGAATAACTATTATTTAACAATTGTAGTGTGAGATTAGTAAATTGTTTTTCGAAAAGAGTTTATTCTTTTTTGAAGTTGGTATAAAATAATGAGAATTAATATTCCATTATATTTACTGAGGGTTAGGTTTTACAAACGACATAGTAGAATTGTCTAAAATTTTCATTGTTAACAGCCACTCCAATATGATAAAAATCAAGAAGAATGAGATTAGATGGGGTATTGATGAGATTTTTCCATTTTTGATGAACTTTTTTGCTACAATTAAGGTTGTCAAAAATAAGGATAGTATTTTGTGAATTTAATATTTCTTTGGACTTTAGGGATAATAAATCTACAGGAGGATACTCTATGTGAAAGCGATCACTATAATCGTATATATTATTTATAAGGTTTACTTTTTTCGAGAAATTTGAAACTTTTTTATATGTCTTGCGTACAACGACGTTGTGATAGAATAGGAAGATAAACGGTGAGTGTAGACTATAGATTCCTTTTGCTTTAAGGATATATGTTATATAGTTTTTTATTTGGAATAAGAGTTGTGCCATATAGAACGCAAAGTTAATAAAAAGTGATGTCATAATGCGGATATATACAAAAAAATTAGAAAAAAGATATAGGGGTAGGACCGTTGTCGGGGGAGTTAGTATAGATGTAAATCAAGGAGAGATAGTTGGATTATTGGGACCAAATGGTGCTGGTAAGACAACGACTTTTTATATGATAGTGGGATTAATTAAACCCAATGAAGGTCAAGTTTTTTTGGAAAGCAGCCACAAGGATGATATTGCCGAAAGAGTATCGCAGGATATTACCGAGGAGCCTATGTATAAGAGGGCACAAAAGGGAATAGGGTATTTACCTCAAGAGGCTTCTGTGTTTAGAAATCTAAGTGTTGAAGACAATATTATGTCTATTTTGGAATTCCAAACAATGACGCAACGAGAGAGGTGTAATAGGATGGAGACTTTGCTTAATGAGTTTTCTTTGCAGAAAATTAGAAAGAGTAAGGGTAATCAACTCTCAGGGGGTGAAAGAAGAAGATGCGAGATAGCAAGAGCTTTGGCGAGTAATCCTAAGTTTATACTATTGGATGAACCGTTTGCAGGAGTGGATCCTATAGCAGTGCAAGACATTCAAGGAATTATTAAAAAATTGAAAGAAATAAATATTGGTGTTTTAATAACTGACCATAATGTGTATGAAACATTGAGGATAACAGATAGAGCCTATCTTTTGATTGATGGTAGGGTTTTTAAATCAGGAACACCGATAGAATTGGCAAGTGATGAGGCGGTAAGAAAGAAATATTTGGGAGATAACTTTTCTTTGAGATAAGATATTTTTTTACATAGTATGTTGCTTTTATATACGGAAAAACAAACAAACAGATTAGGATATACCTTCAAGCTTATTTTTGGAGAATTATTGGGATTGGAGTATATGGTGACAACGGACAGAGATTATTTTTCCAATTATGAGTTACCTAAGATTTCCTATTGTAATGATAAAATAAATGATGAGTTACATATAAGGATAGGCAATACTATTCTTTTTGAGAGTACTATCAGGTATATGGAAGTAGATTATTTTAAGGATGGAGATTTAGATAAAATATTTAGGAATTATAGTGATGAAATTGGAGGATATGATATTTTTGCTGCTGTATTTTATATGATTTCCAGGTATGAAGAGTATTTACCATTCATAACTGATGAGCATCAGCGTTTTTCCTATAGAAGTAGTTTTGCTTTCAAACACGGATTTATTGAAAGACCTGTTGTAAATTTATGGGTTAAAGATTTAGCTAAGCATATCAAAGAAAAATATCCTCAAATAACATTTGCTATTAAAAAATTTAATTTTATAAATACTATAGACATAGATCAGGCATATATTTATAAAGGTAAAAGTTTATACAGAACAATAGGAGGACTATTTAGAGACATACTGAACAAGGATTATTTTGCAATAAAACAAAGAATTATGGTACTTATTGGCAAAAAGAGGGATATGTGGGATTGTTTTGATTGGCTCAATTCTCAGATAGAGAAGAACAGGTTGCAAAGTATTTTTTTTGTTTTGTTTGAATTTTATAATAAATATGATAAAAATATAAGTGTCTATAACAGTAAATTTAGATCATTGATAAATAAAATTAATGTCAATGCCGAAATAGGGCTTCATCCTTCCTACTATTGTTTGGAAAATCCTCAAAGTATGGATACTTCAAGAAGGATGTTATCATTATGTGTGCATAAACCAATCTTATCTTCGCGTTTCCATTTTTTGCGATTTAGATTGCCAGACTCTTATTCATATTTGATGGATAGGGGAATTACAGATGATTATTCAATGGGTTACTCTGACTGTGTAGGATTTAGAGCAGGTATATGTAGTTCTTACAATTTTTATGATTTAGATAGAGATTGTGAAACAAAGATGAGAATCCATCCGTTTGAGATAATGGATGTGGCACTGAAGAATGGGTTGCAACTAAATAAAGAACAAGCTCATAATAAGATAGAGAAAATAATAGATGAAATAAATGCAGTTGATGGAGAGTTTATCAGTGTTTGGCATAATGAATCTTTGTCCGATACAAATTCGTGGCAAGGGTGGCGAGAAGTTTATTTGAATCAATTAGAATACATAAAACAGGTAGAAAAAAATTAATTAAAACAGTGAAATGTATATAGTAACAGGAGCCGCAGGATTTATAGGGAGTTGTATGGTTGGCAAGCTTAATGCCGAGGGCATATGTAATGTTGTTATTGTGGACGATTTTTCGAGAGATGATAGACTAGAGAATTGGAATAATAAGAAATTTGTTCAAAAAGTAGATCGTGATGATTTTTTGCAATGGTTGAAAGTAAACGCTAAGGATATTGAAGGAATATACCATTTGGGGGCGAGGTCTTCTACGACAGAAGTTCGTTGGCATGTATTAGAGCAATTGAATATAAATTATACTAAAGTACTCTGGAATATCTGTGCTGAATATGAAATACCTTTAGTATACGCATCCTCTGCCGCAACATATGGTAATGGAGATATGGGCTATGATGATGATCTAATGAAAATTAAAGATTTGAAGCCCCTCAACCTGTATGGCAGATCTAAGCAGAAGTTTGATTTGTGGCAATTGTCACAAGAAAAAAAACCAAAGTTTTGGGCAGGATTGAAGTTTTTCAATGTGTACGGACCTAATGAATATCATAAACAGCGAATGGCCTCTGTCGTATTACATTCATTTGACCAAATACTAAAGAAAGGCTCGGTAGGATTATTTAGATCTTATAAAGAGGAGTATAAAGACGGACAACAATTGAGAGATTTTGTCTATGTAAAAGATTTGGTTGAGGTAATGTTCTTTTTAATGACCGTTAAGCCTAAAAGTGACATATACAACGTAGGTACAGGATTGGCAAGAAGTTTTTATGATTTGGCAAAGAATACTTTCATTGCAATGAATATCCCTATTGATATAGACTTTATTCCTATGCCGGAAGATATAAAAGATAAATACCAGTATTTTACTGAGGCTAAAATAGATAAATTGAGAAATGTTGGCTATGATAAATCTTTTTACTCTTTGGAAGAGGGCGTAAAAGATTATGTGCAAGGTTATTTGATAAATCATTTGTATTATTGATAATAATGAACTACAAAACAAAGTTAAAAGATATTAGAGTTTTTCTTTTTGATTATGATGGAGTGATAAGCGATGGGAATATTTATACTGTCAACGATGATATTATAATGCGTAGCGGTAATGTAAAAGATGGTTATGCGATGCAGTATGCAATAAAAAAGGGATATAAAATTGGTATATTATCAGGAGGTTGTGGCAGAAGTATAGAAACACGTATGAATATGCTGGGGGTCAGAGATGTGTTTCTATCTGTTGGTAGCAAGATAGAAATATATCATCAGTATTGCAAAGATAATAATATTGAACAGAAAAACGTTCTATATATGGGCGATGATATTCCTGATTATGACATAATGTGTAATGTGGGGGTGGCAACTTGTCCATCGGATGCAGTACAAGAGATTAAGCAAGTGGCAGATTACATTTCTGATAAAAGAGGAGGACGAGGTTGTGTCAGAGACGTTATAGAGCAGGTGTTGAGGTTGCATCATAAATGGTTTAACGAAGATTCGAAAGAGTGGTAAGAGGAACAAGAAATATTCTGAATACAAATCTTTTTTTGTTATTGGCAATATTGTCGCTAAGTTTTGGCGAGAGTTTTGCACAAAATATAAAGAAGACTTTCTCATGTAAAGGAACGTATTATCATAATAGATTCGAAAATAAGAGAACTGCTAGTGGGGAGTTATTTTCCCAGAAGCTTTATACGGCAGCACATAAGAGTCTACCTTTACACACCGTAGTTAAAGTAACAAATAGTAGGACAAATAGTAGTATCTTGGTTAAGATTAATGATCGTTGTGGTCGACGAGGAATAATAGATTTGACTAAAATCGCTGCTAATAAAATAGGACTAAAAGGTTCAGAGCAGGTGATTATAGAGGTATTAGGAAAAGATTATGTAGATATTTGGAATCAACAGAATGTTATACTAAATGATAAATTGATGAATGATAGTGTAAGCTATATCTACATAGATTCTCTAATAACAGAGCGCAAACAATGTCCACATTATCTGTATTATGTTCGTATTACAACCATTAGTGAGAAATGTAAAATAGAAAGCGTAAAAAAAAATTTACCTCAGAAATATGTAGACATGTTACATATAGAAAAGATTTATAATGAGAAATTCTTTTATGTGAATATTGGACCTTTTCCAGATAAAAAAACAGTAGATACAGCAGTATCGGAATTGAAAAAATTGTATCCGTCAGTACATTCCATTAAGAAGAAAAGGGAGTAAATTATAGTAATAATGTATAAAATTACTATTTATAATCAGATATTTAGGATAATAATTGCAAAAAAAAATATAAAAAAATAGACATTTGGTGTTAATTAATGGAAAAAAAATTCTACTTTTGCACAATCTATTTTCTGATAAAAGTGATCGAAAAATAAGATTTGTTATATGGTAAAGATAAAGAGCATATTTATTGTTACAATATCGTGTATAGTTGTATGGGTTCCTGGGATTTTTGGTCTATATGCACAGCAAGAACCTCATTTTACGCAATATATGTTCAATAGATTATCTTATAATCCGGGGTACGCAGGAAGTAATGGAGCTATGTGTATAACAGGCTTCTTTAGAGAGCAGTGGATGGGGTTGAAATTGATGGATAATGGACAGATTTCGAGTGCTTCTAAGGGAGAAACAATGAATATTTCTTTTGATATGCCAGTTAAATTATTGCATGGAGGTATCGGTGCCACAGTTATCAAAGATAAAATCGGATATTATGACAATACTTATGTGAAGTTGGATTATGCTTATCGTTTTCAGTTACCTACAGGTAATCTTGCTATTGGTATAGAGGCACAATTATTCAATGCTTCTTTTGATAATAGTCATTTAGTTGGGTCGTCGCAGTTCGGAGAAGATGATAAACCAAAGCCCAATACGGATCCGGTTTTGAATAATTTAGATAAGGAAGATATGTTATTTGATTTGCAGCTGGGAGTTTATTATCAGGTACCAGGGAAAGTGTACTTGGGAGCTGCGGTTAGTAAGATAATGGAAACAAAAAGTGAGAAGTTGAAGTGGAATAATAGAAGATTCTATTATGTTCTTGCGGGATATGAATGGATTATACCGGATTATCCTTCTTGGCGGATGTTACCTTCCGCATTGTTAAAAACAGATTTTACTTCTTCGTCTGCTTATCAAGTAGATGCTTCGTTGTTAGCTGAGTATGAGCATAAAATTTGGGGCGGTATGTCATACAGAATAGATGATGCTGTAATGGTATTAGGAGGATTTACGATAAAAGATTTTAAGGTGGGATTTTCTTACGACATACCGACTTCACGAGTTTCTACTCAAGGATCAGGATCGTTCGAAGTATTTTTGAGATGGTGTTTCAACATAGAGACTTCACCAAAGGTTCCTACAAGTTATAAGAATACAATATATATGTAGAATTTATAGAATGTAAAAAAATAGAGTGTGTGATTAGTCAAATAAAGAGTGGTATTGATGGTAAAAAGTCTAATAACGACAAAGCAGAATGTTATATGAAATGAGGATGATGATGAATATGGAAATTTTTTGAGGGAAAAGATGTAACAAAAATATTAAGTGTAGCGTAGAAGATAGAGAAGATATTAAGTTGAATAAAATTTAGGAGATTAAGATATGAGAAAGTTCGTTGTATTAATGGCGACTGCATTAGTGATAATAAGTTGTAGCAGTTCGGATAATGGAGAACTGATAGGTGTTCAAGAACGACCTAAGGCTGTGGATATGCAGCCATATGGAATGGTCGATGTGCCACAAGGTAGTTTTACTATGGGGTCAGCGGATGAAGATGTTAATCATAATTTTGCATTCGCTCCTAAGACCGTACAAGTGCAGTCTTTCTGGATGGATGAAACGGAAATTACTAATAACGAATACAGACAATTTGTGTATTGGGTAAGAGATTCTCTTGCTTATAGGGAATTAGGTGATGTTGCAGCGGACAAATATTTAATAGAGGCAGATCAATGGGGACAGACGTTAGAAACTCCCATGATTAACTGGAAGGCAAAAATTGATTGGGATAATAACAAGAATGAAGATGAAAGAGAAGCTTTGTCTAAATTATATATCAAAACAGATGAGAGGTTTTATGATAAACGACAACTTGACGCGTCTAAGATTGTGTATGAATATACCTGGATTGATTATCATGCTGCAGCAGTAAAGGATTTTGAAACAGAGCAAGCAAGTCGTGAATATAGAGGCTCGGGGTTCAATAATAGACCTTCACACCTAAGAGGTGCCAGGAAAAACTTGATGAAGAAAGAAAAGGTAAACATTTATCCTGATACTCTATGTTGGATTCATGATTTTACATACTCATACAACGATGAGGCGACTCGTTCTTATTTTGATCATCCACGATATGATAACTACCCGGTGGTAGGTGTTAGTTATGTGCAGGCACAAGCTTTTGCATGGTGGAGAACTACTCAAATGAATGATTATTTGGAGCGTAATGATTATGCACGTATGGGTGATTTTCGCTTACCTACAGAGACGGAATGGGAGTATGCCGCAAGGGGAGGAGTAGATGGGTCACCCTATCCTTGGGGAGGACCGTATGTGAATAATGGCAGGGGATGTTTTTTGGCAAACTATAAGCCATTGCGCGGTGCTTACGATGGAGATGGTGGAGCTACCACAATCATAGTGGCACATTATGCACCTAACAATTTTGGTCTTTATGATATGGCAGGTAACGTTGCTGAATGGTGTGCCGATGCTTATAATGAGTCCGCATATGATTTCGCACATGATTTGAATCAGTATAATCTTTATAGGGCTACCGATGATGAGGATATGGTGATGAAGAAAAAAGTCGTTCGTGGAGGATCTTGGAAAGATAGCAAATTCTTTATTCAGACTTCTACGCGTTCATATGAATACCAGGATACGGGAAAAAGTTATATTGGATTCCGTTGTGTTCAGTCTTATTTAGGACGTGTAAGAGGAGATAATCCGAAAACATCTTCAAGTGTATACAATAAATAATACAGGATTTATAGATATGAGTAAGAATATCGGCGTTCATGGTTTGAATAGCCGATCTGCTTACGCAATGGGGGAGTAGAAATAATCTAAGAAAAAATAAACAATAACTAAAAACGTTAAAAACTAATTTTATTATGGGTATAGATAGTTTTGTTAGAAGTAAGACGTACAAACAGATTACAGCAAAATTGTACGGTTGGGGTGCATCTATTGTTATCGTTGGGGCATTATTCAAAATTAACCATTGGCCGGGGGCTACTTTAATGTTGATTGTGGGTATGGGTATAGAAGCTTTGATTTTCTTTGCCTCAGCATTTGAGCCTTTACATGTAGAATATGATTGGTCTTTGGCATATCCTGAATTGGCAGGAATGGAAGATTTGACGGAAGAGGAAAAGCAGGCAAGACGCCAAGAATCCACTTCAAAAAAAACTGCATTGGACGGTATTTCTGCAGAAGAAGGGAATGCTGCTTTGGGTAGTTTGACCGGAAAAAATGCAACGCAAGAACTAGATAAAATGTTAGAAGATGCTAAGATAGGTCCTGAATTGATAGAGAGTTTGGGTAGGGGGCTTCAGAGTTTGTCCGAAACAACGAATGGTTTAGGTTCTGTTGCAAAGGCCGCAGAGACTTCTGAAACTTTTATTAAAAACGTCGGAGAAGCTTCAACTCAGGTTACTGGGTTGACTGTCGCTTATAAAAAAACAGCAGATTACCTTAATAAGGATCTATTAGCATCGGGAGAGTATCTGGCATCTGTTCAAGAGGCAACAAGTGCTGTTTCTACATTGGCAAATATATACAAGGAAACTGCAAATACGTTATCTGTGGGCGATGCATCCTACATAGATGAATTGAAAACAATGGCATCAAGTCTTTCTTCTATAAACGCTTTATACGAAATGCAGATACAAAACTCTTCTGCTCAATTAGAAGCGACAAAGAATGTCCAAGAAAGAATAGATAATCTTGTTACAAATTTTGCGGATACAGCAGAGAATGTGCTTAAATATAAAGAACAGGTTAATGCACTTTCTAAAAAGGTTGGTTCTTTGAATGATATATATGGTAATATGCTTGCGGCAATGCAGGTAAAAGGTTAATTGATAATCCATGAATCAGTATAAATTAAATTAATTGTTTAATTAAAAAAATCAAAGATTATGGGTGCAACAAATTGTCCGGAGACTCCGAGGCAAAAGATGATAGGAATGATGTATTTGGTGTATACTGCGATGTTGGCACTGAATGTGTCTGCCGAAATTTTGAATGGTTTCGTTACAGTTGGAGACTCCATGGATGTAACAAATAAGTTGCTTGCAACAAAGACTGCCGGTGCTTATCAGATGTTTGAGAATGCATATAATAATAATCCTGGAAAAATTCAGGAGAATTGGAATAAGGCTCAGGAAGTCAAGAAGGCAACAAGTGAAATGGTAAACTATATAGATGACTTAAAATATGATTTAATAGCTTCCGTAGAGGGATATAAAGGTGGAAGGACTGAGGCAAGGAAGAATATAGAACAGGGTTTGGAAGGTAAAATAGGCTACAATGTGATAAAGAAAAAGGACAATGTTTCTGAAACCGTGAATTTTATGTTAGGAAGTGAGCAACATGAGAACTCTGGTCAAGCTGCTGAATTACGAAAAAAAATAGATGCTTATCAGAAAAAGATGATGGGTTTGTGTGCTGATAGATACAAAAAACAATTGCAGACAATCCAAATTGATACTAAGAGCAAGCATAAAAATGCAGAAGGTAAAGAGTTAGGATGGTCTATGTATAATTTTTATCAGGGTATTCTTGTCGCAGATATTGTTGTTTTAAATAAACTCAAGTCCGAGATTAAAAATCAGGAATATGATATGATTAATAATCTTTATTCAGATATTTCTGCTGATGATTTCAAATTTGATAAGGTTGTGGCGAGAGTTATCCCACGAGAGACTTATATCATGCAAGGAGGGACATACGAGGCCGATGTTATAGTTGCAGCAATTGATACAAGAACCCCATTAGAGGGGGAGTGTGCAGGTGGATCTATTAGTGCTACAGATTCAGGTACACTTAGATTGAAAATAGGCAGTGGAGCCTTGGGTAAAAGGACATATAAAGGTGTGGTGTATGTGAAAAAAGAAACGGGTAGAACCCCTTACGATTTTTCTGGTGAGTTTTTTGTCGCTCCTCCGTCAGTAACTATTTCTCCAACTAATATGAATGTGTTGTATTGTGGTGTAGATAATCCTATATCTATAGCAGCTCCTGGAGTAAATAGCAATGATTTGATGGTGTCAATGACAGGTGGAGGAGGAAGTATACGAAAGAATACAAACGGTACATTTACAGTTAGTGTCAAGACTCCTGGTAAAGCAACCATATCAGTTAGTGCTAAGTTGAATGGTGCCACTAAAGCATTAGGATCAATGGATTTCCGTTGTAAGCAGATACCTAAGATGTCTGCAAAGTTAGGAACATTAGCTGGTGGAGCTATTGCAAAAGAAGTATTGGCTGCTCAGAACTCTCTTCGTATAGATCCTAATGGATTTGATTTTCCTGTTAAATTTGAAGTAGTAAGTTATACCGTAGACATTATGACGGGTGGAGATGGTAAGCCTCCGATGAATGCTAACAGTGGACAAATTACAGCTGAGATGAAAGCTCAGTTTAGCAAGTTGCGTAGAGGAAACTCAGTTGTGTTTAGTAATATTAGGTATAGAGGTCCTGATGGTGTAAAGGCAGCAGAAGGACAGTTGATGTTCAAGATAAAATAAGGCTATAACAATAAAAAAGATTAGTGCTATGAAAAAAACAAGTCTGTTAATATTAGGTGCGTTAATGTTTTTGGCTGGGAGCAATACATTGGCACAGGTAGTGGAGGACGAACAGGATAATTCTGCTTATGATTCTTTCTATGAGTCGGAGAATAACAACAAGGCGAGAAAACCTTTTGTATACCCTTTCGTGCGAGATGCTGATGTTGTTTGGAAACAGAAAGTTTGGCGATTAGTGGATTTTAGGGAAAAGATGAATCAATCATTTTATTTTCCCCGCCCTGGTGATGAAGCCGAATATGGGTTACAAGGTCGTGCCAATTTATTTTCTGTAATAGATAAAGCACTAAGAAATGGAGAGATTAAATGTTACGAGGATGACGAATTCAAAAAAGAGTTGAATTATGTAGAATTTTATAAAACTATGGGTACAACGCAAACTGTTACTAATTATGTAACTGATGCTGATGGGTATGATATAGAAGTAGATTCTACAATTTATTCAGAAATGAATCCAGAGGATGTTAAAAGAATGAGGATTAAGGAGCAATGGTATGTGGATAAGCAGCGTTCAGTTAGAGATGTACGTATTATAGGTTTTGCATTTGAATATGACAGACCTAATCCGACTGGAGAAGGTACATCCGTTATACCTTTAGGTTGGATTCGTTACAATGATCCCGCTGTAAGAAATCTTCTTGCTAACGCAGAAATGTATAATCCCAAGAATGATGCTAAGCAAATCTCGTATGATGACGTTTTCGTTAAACGATTGTTTACATCTTTTATAACTCGTACAAGTAATCAGCAAAATCGTAGAATAGCAGATTACTTAACGGGCTTAGATGCATTGTTGGCTTCCGATGAAATAGAGGAAGATATTTTCAATAGAGAACAAGATATGTGGGAATACTAAAAAGATTCTTTATGGATATGCTAAGAAAATATTTTAAGGGGTTTAGTGCTATTAAGTGAAGTTTGAATTAGGATAAAATAGGAATTTATTTTAAAGAGAATCAGAGTAATTCGGTAGAAGTGTGAGGTTAATCAATTGATCTCACACTTTACGTTTTCTTATATATGTTTGAATAAATAGAGTATGTATAAATTATCTATAAAGGACTGAGGAATTAAATATGATGTATAAAAATATTAGATAAAAACATAACAGAGTTATCATATATATTTGAAATAAAAGATTTTTTGTAATTTTGCCGTTTCTATAATATAGAATTTTAAAAATAGGCTAGTAATGAAAAAACTTTTTTTGATAGATGCTTTTGCTCTTATATATCGTTCGTATTATGCCTTGAATAAAAATCCTCGTCTTAATTCAAAGGGGTTAAATACTTCTGCTATTTTGGGATTTGCTAATACTATTTTAGATATTATAAATAAATATCATCCTGATTTGATGGCTATAGCTTTTGAGAGTGAGTGCCCAACTTTTCGTAAACAAGAGTATGAGGAATACAAAGCTAATAGAGAGGCTATGCCGGAGGATATAAGAGTAAGTCTTCCATACATAGAGAGATTTATTGATGTTATGAACATAGCCAAAGTCTCATGTGAAGGATATGAAGCAGATGATGTTATAGGCACATTGGCGAAAAAAGCAAAGAAAGAAGGATTTGAAGTTTATATGGTTACACCAGATAAGGATTATGCACAACTTGTAGAAGAAAATATCTATATATTAAAACTGGCAACCGCTTTCTCAAAAGAGCATGTATTGGGTACACGAGAAGTTCTGGATAAGTTTGGAGTAAAAAATACTCAACAAGTTATAGATTTGTTAGGGTTGTGGGGGGATACTTCCGATAATATACCGGGAGTTAAAGGTATAGGTGAAAAGAAGGCAAAGATACTGTTGCAACAATTTGATAGTATAGAAGATATTTTGCTCAATGTTGATAAGATAGAAAATAAGAGTATACGTAAGGCTATAGAAGACAATAGAGAGTCAGCTTTGCTTTCTAAACAACTTGCAACAATTCATTTGGATGTGCCAATAGAGTTATCTATTGATGAATTTACGATAAAAATACCTAATTTTGTAGAATGTCAAGCACTATTTGAAGAATTGGAATTTAAAAAGTTTTCAGAAAGGTTTTATAAAGTTTTTGATAATTTGTCATACAGTCCTATGAATTCTAAATCTACAAACATTGATACGAAACTTTCTTCATCGCAATCCATTCAAATAGATTTGTTTTCTTTTAAAAATCAAATGTCTCTACAAAAAGAAAAAATGAAAACTATAGTTATAGACAAAAATAGTGAATATTATCCAATTGCTTTAGCACAATATTTGATTAATCCCGAACAAAGGATAGATAATAATTACATAGTGACTCATTTTGATGAATTGAAAACGCAATGCTTACAAAAGTTAAAGGAAGATGGGCTTGATGGACTTTATTATGATGTGGAGTTGCCTCTCAAAGATATACTCTTAGATATGGAATATCAGGGAGTAAAGTTTGATATTTCAGCAATAGAGGAATTTTCCTCAAAATTGCAAAAAGAAAAAAAAGTTTTACAAGAAGAAATATTTACCTTAGCAGGTGACAAATTCAATATAGCTTCACCTAAACAGTTAGGAGAAATATTATTTAAAAGATTGAATATACAAGGACTTGCAAAAGCGAAGAGGACTCATACTCTACAATTTTCAACAGCAGAGGACGTTTTATCCAAATATAAGGATAATCACCCTATTATATCAAAAATTTTAGAGTATAGAGAAATTGCTAAGCTAAAAAATACTTATGTAGATGCATTACCTCAATTAGTAAATAAGAGTACAGGGAAGATTCATACAACATTTAACCAAACGGTCACTGCAACGGGACGTCTGTCTTCTAATAATCCAAACTTACAAAATATACCAATACGGACGCAGAAAGGTAAGGAAATACGTAAGGCCTTTGTTGCACTTGATGAAGATCATTTATTGTTAAGTGCAGATTATTCTCAGATAGAACTAAGAATTATTGCTTCTATGAGTAGAGATGAGCATCTTTGCAACGAATTTATGTCGAATCATGATATCCATAAGGCTACTGCAGCTAAAATATATAATATCCCACAAGAAGAAGTAACAAGACAAATGCGTAGTGCTGCAAAGAGTGTTAATTTCGGAATAATTTATGGTATTAGTGCTTTTGGATTATCTCAGGGATTGGGGATAACGAGGGCAGAGGCTCAAAATTTGATAGATCAGTATTTTATTTCTTTCCCTAAGATTGCACAATTCATTCAAGATAGGATACAATTTGCACGTGATAATGGATTTGCACAAACTGTGATGGGGAGGCGTCGTTATTTAACGAATATTAACTCACAGAATTCTAATCTTCGGTCATTTGATGAACGTAATGCAGTGAATATGACAATACAAGGTACCGGAGCAGATATGATAAAAACTGCTATGGTTAAAATACACCGAAGAATAAAGGAGGAGGGCTTGCAAAGTAAAATGATTCTTCAAATTCATGATGAACTTATTTTTGATGTTTTGAAAATTGAGTTGGAGCGAATGAAAGTTTTAGTTAAAAATACAATGGAAACAGCTTTGCCTTTACCAAATGTGCCAGTTCTTGTAGAGATGGCTTGGGGTAATAATTGGCTGGAAATTCATTAAATGAAAATTTGTAAGAAAAAGGTGTGGTTTTATGAAATTAAAGTGTGATATCAGTAAATCCTTTTCGCAAAACAATTTTGCAAAATGCCATTTTGATTATGATAGATAAAATAAGGAAATGATAACAGCAGCAAATTAGTATAGGACGGATGAATATTTTTACTTACGTGGCTGACGAACCATTGTTATTTACACAATTATATTTTTGGTTCTTTTTTTTGATAGTTTTGCTTGTTTTTGCGATGATAAAGAATCGCTTACAACTTTCCCATTTTTGGTTATTTTTGGTATCTATTTTCTTTTATTACAAATCATCTGGTAATTTTGTTATCTTGCTGGGCTGTACGACACTACTCACTTATGGTATTTCTCAATGGATAGAGAAAGTCCAAAGTAAAATTATAAAGAAAATTTTATTATCATTTGGTATATTTTGGGATTGTGCTTTTTTATTGTATTTCAAATATACTTACTTTCTCATAGATCTGATAAATACATACTTTTCTGCTAATATACGACTGCAAGATTATCTTTCATTGTTTACAAATAATGTATTCGGAACATCCTTTTCAATAGATAAAATAATTCTACCTGTCGGTATTTCGTTCTATACTTTTCAAGCTATTAGTTTTCTCGTAGATAGATATAAAAAGCGCATAGATAGCAAAATAGGTTTTTTGAATTTCGCTTTTTATTTAACATTTTTCCCGCAATTAGTGGCAGGACCTATTGTAAGAGCAGATGTATTTTTGCCACAACTAAAAGATAAATGGCGATTGACTAAAATAGATTTTTCTCTTGCAATTTTTCTTATACTAAATGGACTTATTAAAAAAATATTAGTGTCAGATTATATATCTATTAACTTTGTAGACAGAATATTTGCCTCACCGGAGGCATTTACCGGGATAGAAAATCTGTTAGCATCTTATGGCTATACGTTACAAATATATTGTGATTTCTCAGGATACACTGATATCGCAATAGCCATATCATTACTTTTTGGCTATCACTTGCCCATGAATTTCAATTCGCCATATAAATCCATAACTATAACTGACTTTTGGCATCGTTGGCATATCTCATTATCCACATGGTTAAGGGATTATATATATATACCCTTAGGTGGTAATAAAAAGGGTAAAATAAGGCAATATTTCAATCTTATGGCAACAATGTTAATAGGTGGCTTATGGCATGGAGCTAACCTTAAATTTATTTTTTGGGGTGCTGCACATGGCTTGCTGTTGTGTATAGACAAATTACTCAATTCTGTCACAAAATATATTTCTAAATATACTATAGGCAGATTATTATTATTTTTGATTACATTTCATTTAGTAAATGCATTATGGATTTTCTTTCGTGCTGATACTTTCGAAATAGCTATGACAATTCTAAATAAAATTACTCAATCTAACTTATTGGGTTGGGGGAGTATTTGGCTGGCTTATTGGAAACCTTTGACAATTATTGTCGCTGCATTAATCATCCATTTAGTACCTAAGAGGTTGAAATTGTTTTATCGTGATAAGTTTATAATTCTACCACTGGTTTGCAAAATTATAATAGCGGTAATAATAGTTTTTGTTTTGGTTCAAATGAAAAGTGCTACCATTCAACCTTTTATTTATTTTCAGTTTTGATGTGAATAAATTTCATGTTAAAAAGTATACATAAGGTTGCAACCTCTGAGAGCACTATGGTCTAATCTTCCTGTAATTTCAAACGTACCATCTGTATTTTGTATTCCTATGTCTTCGGTTTGAATAAATGAACAAGTATTTATATTTGCTAAATCGATTATATTGATTATACCATTATGGTTTATAAGTTTTTTTCCATTGTAATCATTAATGGATTTGATAGATATTTGCATTTGCTTTGGGGATTTAAATTGTCCGTCAGCACTAGCGTAAGCCTGAGAAAATAATTCGCACATTCCATACTCAGATGCAATTGCCTTTACTCCAAATCCTTCCTTCAGAATACTGTGTAATTCTTTTTTTGTAATTTCTTTTCGTTTACCCTTCATTCCACCTGTTTCGAAAACAATAGTATTAGTCAAAGTGAATTTTTTTAATTCTATCAAATCCAAAAGAGCATAAGTTACTCCCCAAAGCATAGTCTTTATTCCTCTGCTTTCATTATATTCCATAACTTGTATTACATCTTGTAGATTTTCTTTAAAAAAGCCACTTTGTCCGTATATACTCCGTTTAATGAAAGCGTCCATCATGCATATAAGTGAAGAATGTTGTTGCTCCAAATAGTTAGGTAATAAGCAGATGTAACAATATGTTGATACATCATTATAAAACTGTTCAAAGCAATTGATAGTATTATCTATGTATGCCTGTTTTGATAAAACATTGTGGACTGAACGTTGTATATTTGTTGTGCCGGAGGAAATAAAATAGTCTTCTTTTTTATTGCTGTCAAAACATGTAATATCATGAGTCCTAAAGAAGGATATTGGGAGGAAAGGTATTTGTTCTACATTTGTGACATTCTTTCTCCCTATTAGATTGCACCAGCGATTGTAAACTTTATTTGTTTTATATTGATAAGAAAATATTTCTAATGCTAAAGAATTAAAATCTTTTTCTGTTGTTATATTGAATAAATCTGTATTTGAAATCATTTTTTATTGTAAATTTGCAGTCCTGTTCGTTTAAAACGCAAAAAAAAGAATAAAAGTGCAAAGCAGATGAGAAATAATCTTTCTTCGAGGCGATTTGTAGTTGTGGGGATATTTATGGCAATAGGTACAATATATATTCTCCGTTTGCTTTACATACAAATAATTGATGATACTTATAAAGAACTCGCCAATAAGAATGCTTTGCGATATGTTACTCAGTATCCATCACGTGGATTAGTGTATGATCGTAGAGGGAAGTTACTTGTTTATAATGAGGCAGTATATGATTTAATGGTTATTCCTCGTCAAGTAAAGAATCTAGATACTGATTATTTTTGTTCTTTACTTAAAATTACGAAAGATGACTTTAGGAAGAAGATGGAGAAAGCTAAAAAGTACAGCATGTATGCTCCTTCTTTTTTTGAGAAACAGGTAAGTAAGGAAGACTTTGCCCAGTTACAAGAAAAAATATATCAATTTCAAGGCTTTTACGCTCAAAGTAGGACATTGCGTACATATCCGGATAGCGTTGCCGCTACTGTTTTGGGATACATCGGAGAAGTTAATGAAAAAAAAATAGAGGAAGACGAATATTATAAGCGTGGCGATTATATAGGGATGAATGGTTTGGAAAGAAGCTATGAAAAGTATCTTAGAGGTGTTAAAGGTAGTAAAATAACACTCGTGGATGTTCATAACAGAGAAAAAGGATCTTTCCAGAATGGTAAGTACGACCAACCGGCTATTGCAGGTAAAAATCTTTATTCTACTATAGATTTGGAACTACAGAAGTATGCTGAAAAATTGATGAAGAATAAACGTGGTAGTATTGTTGCCATTGAACCATCAACGGGAGAAGTTCTTTGTTTTGTTTCGGCACCTACATATGATCCTAACCTACTTGTAGGAAGGGTTAGAGGGACAAATTATAAAAAGTTGGCAGACGATATTTCCAAACCATTGTTCAATAGAGCACTTATGGCAGAATATCCGCCAGGGAGTATCTTTAAAGTAGCACAAGCTTTAGTTGCCTTGGATATGGGAGTAATTACTCCCTCAACAGGCTTCCCTTGTGATAAGAGTTTAGTTGGATGCCATAATCATCCTTCGGCATCGAGTGTCAGAGAGGCTATCAAGATGAGTTGTAATCCATATTTTTACAGAGTTTTTCAAAAAGAAATACAACGTAAAAATCCACAAACGGGTAAATTGGACAGTAAATATGGTCTTAGTGAATGGACATCGGCAATGTATAAGATGGGATTTGGGATTAGATTAGATATAGATTTACCTAGTGTAAGAAGAGGATATATTCCAGACACAGCTTTTTATAATCGTTGGTATCCTACTGGATGGAATTTCTATACTATATACTCTAATTCGATTGGACAGGGAGAAGTTACTGTTGTTCCTATACAAATGGCAAATTTTGCTGTTATTGTAGCAAATAGAGGATGGTATATAACTCCTCATTTGGTTAAAGCGATTGGAGATGACAGAGGAAGAGAGCGTCTAACTAAATATTTACAAAAAAATCATTCCACCGTTGATGCATCTTGGTGGGATGTTGCCATTGAGGGTATGTATGGAGTAGTTCACGAAGGAGGAGGTACGGGTCATAGAGCGGATGTGCCAGGGTTAGAAGTATGTGGGAAAACGGGAACGGCACAAAATTCAGGAGCGGATCATTCTGTATTTATTGCTTTTGCCCCAAGGAATCATCCTAAGATAGCCGTATCAGTTTATGTGGAGAATGCGAAAGGTGGTGGGGGCACTTGGGCTGCTCCTATTGCAGGGTTAATAATAGAAAAGTACATCAGAGGAGATGTTGGACGCAAAGAAATAGAACGACAATACATGGAAGCTACGCCTTGCCAACCTTTCCTAATAGGAAATACAGGACGAAAAAATTAATGGTACGAAACAAAGATAACGTTTCTAATGATAAATAGTATATGAATAGACATAACAAAGGTATACTGAATAGCATTGAATGGAAGGTCATATTAGTTTGGCTATTTTTGGTATTCATTGGATGGATGAATATATACGCGGCTGTGTATGACTCGGAACACTCAAGTATATTTGATTTTACATGTCGTTATGGTAAACAAATGGTATGGATTATGGCGTCCATAATTATTGCATTATTTGTAATTGTAATAGATCCTAAATTTTTTTCACAATCCTCATATCTTCTATACATCATATGTGTAGGACTATTAGTAATTGTACTCGGTGTTGCTACTGCTACAAAAGGAGCTAAGAGTTGGTTAGGAATAGGAGATCTAGGGATACAGCCTTCAGAATTTGCAAAGTTTGCTACTGCATTAACTTTGGCTAAAATACTTTCAGCTGTTAATGTTGATATGAAACAATGGACAACACGTTTTTCTGCAATAGGAGTTGTGGCATTACCTATGATGTTAGTATTACTACAAAATGATACTGGTAGTGCATTAGTGTTTCTTTCTTTTGTCTTCGTTCTTTTTAGAGAAGGATTATCCTCGGTAGTTTTGATATTTGGACTTGTTACAATAATATTGTTTATACTTGCATTGATTGTCAATCCGTATGTTCTGATAGGAATATTGTTTTTTTTGACTATTGTTTCTTATCTCTTCATTCATAGACGTAATAAATATATTAAAATGACGTATTTCATAGCTGTATTTCTATTTTGTGCTACAGTTGTCATAGGGGTGCAATTTGGATACAATGAAGTATTAGAATCGCATCAGAAGGACAGAATAGAAGTATTGTTGGGACAAAAGAAAGATGATAAAGGTGTTGGGTATAATGTCAATCAAAGTAAAATAGCAATAGGATCGGGAGGATTTTTTGGGAAAGGTTTTTTGCAAGGGACACAAACAAAGTTCAATTTTGTTCCAGAGCAAGATACGGATTTTATATTTTGTACTATAGGAGAAGAGTGGGGTTTTGTGGGTAGTGCATTCATCATAATAATATTCATGTGGTTGTGTGCGAAGTTGATAAAAATGGCTGAAAGGCAACGAAGTAAATTTGCAAGAATATATGGCTATGGAGTAGCAAGCATAATATTTTTTCATTTTATGGTAAATATTGGTATGACAATAGGGTTGTTGCCTGTTATAGGTATTCCTTTGCCATTTATTTCATATGGGGGATCATCTTTGTGGGCTTTTACTTTGATGTTATTCGTATTTATTAGACAGGATGCTTCAAGAGGAGATCTTGTGTAATAAGATATATGTTATCCTTTTTAGTTAATATTATTCCATATTGGAAAGAAGAAAATTGTTTTATGCAAAAAGAAACAATTGATCAATTGTTGAAATTATTAAGGAATAAAGAAAAGAGACAGATGATAAAAGGTGGTACATATCTGTCTCTTTAGAGTTAATAAGTGCAATAGTAGAATATATAATAACAATTAAAATTGTATTAATTGTTATTGCTCAGTTATATAGTCTTATTTATCTTACGATTATGAGACTTCTGCTTACAGAAAAGTTACCATCTGTAAAAATAATCCAGTAATTTCCTGCTTTTATTTCAGACAAATTTAATTGTAAGGTAGAGGTTTTTTTCATTATTTTGCCACTTTGTTGTACCTGACCTTTTAAGTTAATTATTCTATAAAATAAGTCAGCGGGATTATTTACTAATACAGTTGCATGATTTGTCGTAGGATTTGGATAGATTTCAGAAATGTTGTCTAAATCTCGTTTAGAGATACTTTTCAATTCAACATTGGGATTAGCGGCATATGCAAAGTCATAGTTGTAAGTTGTGACATTTTTACCGTATGGCATAACATAATACCCTCCTTGTGATGCCGTCATAGGCTTAGTAATAGTTTTGCCATTGTTTGAGGTAGAAGAAATATAATATACCAAAGTGTCTTTATCTTTATCAGCGTTAAGTGAAATTTCACCCTTATAAAGATTGTTCCCCTGGGAAATAAGAGATAACTCATTGAAATTATCTTCATTTATATATTTTATAAAAATTTTTTACATTGTTTATCCCACTTTTATTCTGTGAAAGAACTTCTACAATATACTTATTGCCGTTATTTAGAGTGTTAAACCAGTGTGTAGGTTGATGATATATTCTTACGGGGTTATCAGCAGGAATTTGTTTCGTAATACAATGGATTGCACCACCACGTTCATCAAAACTCCTGACATCAATTTCTTCGAAGGTATAACCTGGATAACACTGTTTCAAAACATTAATAGCTTGAAGGTTGCCTTTAACGTCTCCTTGTTTGTTTTGAGATAGTGTGGTATCGTAGAAAACAGGTTGAATTATGGCGTCATTAACAAAAGTGTGATTAGCCCAACAACGAGTATACTGGTTGTAGTTTTTTTTCATTTGAATACCAAGAGCCATTATCCTTTGCCGGAAGAGGAACTCTCATTACATCATACTTGTTACCAAACCAATTGTTTTGGGCAGTAAATATATCAATATTTTTTTTGAACTTGCTTGGCATCGTCCCACGAAGCGAGAGTGTCGGGATACTTAGCAGCAATAAATCCGGTCTCTTTCCACATATCAGCATACAAATCTATATGTCCTGTTCCTCCGTCATAAGACAAAGCAGGCACCCACTAAGTTTTTTAAATTCATAAGATGTTTTAAAGAATCTTGAACCTGCGTCTTTGTCAAAGCCTTTTTTTTTAATATCTTCAAAGCTGGTTCTGTCAATGAACTGTCAATGTAATACAATCCATAAGTATCGTTATTTGTTTTGTAAAGAGCAGAGGTGGTGAATAAAGAGCCCAAGCCGTCTAAAAGAATATTTCCTCATTCATATTCGATTGTACTAGTGTAGCATTTCCAACCCAAATCTTTTGCAATCTGAATAGGAAATTGATCGTCAATAGGTCTTTCTCCGTAGTATTCAAAATCCATAAATGCTATTTTATCGTCTTCCCCATAATAGAAAGCTATCGGTCCCAGACTCTTGCCAAAAAGAGTTTCCCGGATGAACAAAAAAGCGATAATTTTGTATAGGAGTTCCTCTATTTTCCATAAATTTTTTATAGTGGTGCTATCTTCGGGATACCATATGTGTCTATCCAAACTTGGGCATGTTTTTGTATGGCATCGGCTAATTTTCCGTAGAGCTTAGCAGCTGAACTCGCCATAGCAACATCAGGGGTATTTACTGTTTGCACCAGTGTGTAGTCGTTAAAAGAGGAGTAAGTAATTCCTATGCCATTAAAAATAGCTTCAGCGTATTGATTTGACCCTTTCTTTTTCGTGATATAAGATCACTCTATTAAAATTGCCTGGACTTCATCGCTTTCTATTGGGAACATCATATCCTCTGGCACCTCTACTGATTTGCTTTTTTTATCTTTTGTTAAAATCGTAGATTGATTGGAAAATTGCATTGGTAAATCAGAAACTTTAAAATTTGTAGGATTTAGTTTCATCATTTTGGTGTAATAATCGTCCAATTGCTCAGATGTCATATGCTTGTTGATTTCAAGTATTTCTAACCGTTGTTGTTTAGATTCGTAGTCTGATACTTGTGCTTCTGTAATTGTATTAGCAAAGATAGATACGAGTAAAACTAAAAGTGTTTTCTTTTTTCTTAACCATTGTTTTTTTTCAAAAGTTTATTATATATTGTTAATACTTCACTATTTTTACGGATGAAAATTTATTACTTTGTCTTATTTTTTGTTAACAGTTATAAGTTATCATCTCATATTATCTCTAAGATACAGTACTACTGTTATCGTATAGAGGTAGAAAAAAGACATAGGTAATAAAGCAAGAATTTTTTTATATTTTCATAATTAATAATTTTTTGAAAATCTGCTGCAAAGATATTAATATTTTCGTGAAAAATAATAAAAGCTTATTAAAAAGATACGACTGTTTGGTGCATTCAGACCATATACTTGCACAGAGGAACAAATCCTGTATAACTACTACCAATGATGCTGCAACCTCAAAGAAAATATTGTTTTAGACGGTCCGGAAATGGATTTTAGACCGTCTAAAATATTATTTTGGACGGTCTAAAAATAGGTTTCTAACCGTCCAAACAAAAATAACATGACTGATCGCAAAAATAACATGTGACATTATAAAATTTATGATTGAAATGATTAAAATACATTGCTAGTAACTATTTGGGAATGTTTATGGTAAAAATTAATTAGTTGCTTCGGATGAAACTTTTTATTTGAAATGACGTATTAGGAAGAAAACAATATATATCATATACTGGTAAGGCTGGTATAAGGTGTAGAATTTTGTAATTTTTATTTGTCATTATGGAAAAATGTTGTAAATTTGCATCTCAATTTGTTAGAAAGCATAAAGAAAACGACAAATTATTAATAATTTAAATTAACAGAAGAAATGAAAAAATTGGTTATTACGCTAGCCCTTTTATTGACAGCCGGTTCTATGCTGGTTGCTCAAGAAGTGGAAAAAGGAAGCAAGCAAAGGTGGAGAAACTTTGAAACCAACAAGTTTTGGGATAATTGGGAAATTACACTTGGAGCAGGATTTCAGACTTATTACATAACGGATTGGCAAGAAGGTAATTTTGATACTTATAACCCTGAAGGATTTGGTAAAGATTTTACAATGCCTTCTTTTGAAATATCGGTTGGTAAATGGGTAACTCCTATTACAGGTTTTAGGTTAGGTGGTTATGGTATTATGGGTAAAATGACCAACTATCCTAACGCTACTCCGGGTATGTGGGTGACAAATGAGTATTGGGCAGTTCATGCTGACGTTATGGTCAATTTAACAAATTGGATTTGCCGTTATAAATCTGATAGATTGTTTAATTTAATTGCTTTCGTAGGTCTGGGTTATTCGGAGTCAAAACCGTTTGAGCAAGGTCTGAAAGATAAAGATGGAACAGAGCTTAAGAATCAAACTTGGGGTAAAGAAATTGTTTCTCCAATAGGATTGATTGCTAGATTTCGTCTTTGCGAAGCTTGGGCTTTAAATTTGGAGTTAAGAGACCAGGTCTCTCGTCCGGCGTTTGACAATAGAACAGATATCCACAGCAAATTTATGAATGGAAACTTGCTTTCAGCATCATTGGGAGTTACTTATAAATTTCCTGGAGAAAGAAACTTCCATGCATATACTCCTATAGATAAATCCGCTTATGATAATAGAATCTCAGCTTTAGAGAGAGATTTGCAGACTGCTAATGATCAGAATACAGAATACCAAAAGCAAATTGATCGTTACAAAAAACAACTTTCGGATAAGGAAAGAGAACTTCAAGATGCTTTGAGAAAAGCAGCTAATGGAGGAAATTCTTCAGTTAAGTTGAATGATGATGTTACATTGAGCATATTCTTCCCAATTGGCAGTGCAGAAGTTTCAGATAAAAATGAAATCAATATCAAATATATGGCAGATGTTATAAAGGCTTCAAATAAAACATTCACAATTACAGGCTATGCAGACAATGCAACAGGATCTGAGAATAGAAACCTGGAGCTTTCTCAACAGAGAGCTGAAGCAGTTTACAACGCGTTGATAAATGCAGGTGTTGACAAGAGTAAAATCAAGGTTGATTACAAAGGATGTTCTGTTCAACCTTTCGAAAAAGATTACTTAAATAGAGTTGCTATCATAAAATAGTATATAATAAAGATAACAAAAACAAAAGGTTACTCAATATTGGGTAACCTTTTATTTTTGTTATACACTTGTACGGTTAATATTGACAAATAATATAGTTATTATCAATATTGAATATAAGTGTCTAATCGTGGCTGAACTTTTAATGATGATATCTTTTTTTATAGATGGTATTGAACAAAGAAGAAGATGTTTTGTTCTCAAATTTTGTCGAAATATTTGCTGAACAAATAAGAGATGTTATTTATAGTCGCAATATATACCTACAAAAATAATAAGATTTGAATTTTTCCCCCTTATGATAAAAAGAAATGGGGAGGAATATTTTATAATATCGGAATTGTTGAAAGAGAACGCCCCATCGGTGAAAGTAGATACTTTTTGAATATTTATATCTGTCTTTGCTACTTTTTTTAGAACAAAAGAATGAATAAGATTTAATTTTGGGGAGAAATGTATCACACTATCCATTCTGCTGTATTGTGGCATAGGAATATTTGAGAGCGTACCTTTAATGCTAATCAGGGGGAAGGATACGGTATTTCTTCTTTCTTGCAAACCTTTTATAAATGAGAAATATTTTTCTTCTGAAAAATCTAACATATACTCCCTTATTGATTTTAATTTTGGGCGTATTAGCATAAGCATATAATTACCGTTACCGATAGGTAATTCTACTACTTGTTCTTCACTAGTAGTCAAACTGCGAATGTTTCCATTGATGGTTATAAAATCTAAACGAGGTTTTTTATTATTTATAGTGGTAAAAATATTATCAACATTATTAGGTGCAACATCTTGATATATTAATTTGATTTCGAAGTGCTGAACAATATTAATGCTACTATCATTTTTGTCGTAAATACTACTTTCTATGTTAATAGAAGAATCTATATCTTTTACGATATTTAGGAATGCAGTCTCACTTTGTTGAAATTGTTTATTTGATAATTCTGTAAGATTATAATGTTTTGCAAATCCTTTTTGCCAATCGGTTGAAATACTGTCGGCAAGGATATTGTAGATAAGATGCATAGGGGCAATAGTATAATTGGTTACAGAAGAGTCCAGTGATAGGTTTTCCATGAGAGAGCATATCAAATTGTTATTTGCCTGAAATATTCGTATTTGACCTAAAGAGAACATTTCGGCAGGAGTTCCTATCATTGAATAAGGGGATACGGATACACTATATAGGTTATTTTTGTTTTTATTACAAGAGAATAGCAACACAATTGCTATAAAAATTATTACACAAACTGGTGTCTTGTTATTTTCCATAGACTGCAAAGGTATTAAATATTTATTTTATGTAATGTTTTTTAGAAAAATATTTTAATTTTGCAAAAAATTAGATTCCTATGGGGCAAAAAAAATTGGAGACAGTAGAGCAAGGACTTGAATATGCAAGAAAGTATTGTAGCACGCAAGAGTCAACGACAAAAGATGTAAAAGTGCGTCTGATTAAGTATGGTTTAGGAAGTAAAGAGGCGGATGAAGTTGTGGTGAAGATGATAGCAGAAAATTACATTAATGATGGTCGTTATGCTCTATTGTATACGCAAAGCAAAATCCGCCAAAGCCATTGGGGAAGGATAAAAATAAAGCGTATGCTAATGACAAAAGGAATAGGAGTAGAATATATCAACAACGCCTTTGCCCAAATAGATGAACAAGAGTACAAACAAGTTTTAAGATATCTGTTCGAGAAGAAGCTGTCTTCGTTAAAAGTTAATGATGAATATCAAAAGAGGTATCGTCTACAGTATTTTCTCTCCTCTCATGGCTTTGAAAATGAATTGATAGATGAATTATTCAAAAATAGTACCATGTAAGAATATTCTTTTTTTAGTACAAAGGAACAACTTTTGTTACTACTTGTCCATATTTTAATCTTATACTAGCTAATCCTGTTTTTGTGTTTGGTGCTTCGCCATAAGAGATGTTGATATCAAAAATAGCCTCGTTATCGAAGAAAAAATAAACTTCCCCGTGCCCATCGGTTTCACCGTTTCTAGTTATTGTTCCATTATTTTTGCCAACATGAACCTTGGCTTTTGTAAGACGAGTTTTATTATTTCCATCTATTGCAACAACGGTTAAACCACATCCATCCAGATCTTTTTCGCATGAATTGAAAAAAGGTATTACAACGGCGAAAAATAATATTATCGCAAAAGTTTTCCAAATATTCTTCTTCATAACAGAATTTTTTTGTAATATTGCACTCTAAAAATTTTTAAAATAGAAACTGATTATTTCAGTTTGCAAATGTAATAAAAAAATGAGAAGTACAATAAAAATTTTAACTTTATTTGCTGTTTTGGTTTTTATTTTAATCGGATGTAAGTCCAATAAAACTTTACAAATAGCTGAAAATACGGAAAATACAATGATGCAAGAGAAACAGATTAAGGTGCTTATTTCTACCCCGTACGGAGATATGAAAGCAGTTTTGTATAACGAAACTCCTCAACACCGAGATAATTTTATTAAAGTCGTAAAAGATGGCGTATTAGATTCTACTCTTTTTCATAGGGTGATAGAAGGATTTATGATTCAGGGTGGAGATCCAAATAGTAAGACGGCTAAAAGCGGTCAAATGTTAGGAAATGGAGATCTTGGTTATAAAATACCTGCCGAATTCAATGCAAAAATTCTTCATAAGAAAGGAGCATTAGCTGCTGCAAGGGATATGAATCCTCAAAAGGCTTCTTCTGCTTGTCAATTTTACATTTGTCAGGGTAAGGTTTATACTCAAGCTGAAATTAACAATTTGGAGTTGCGTATGGGTAAAACTTTTTCTACTCTTCAACGACAGATATACACTAATGAGGGAGGAGTACCTTTTCTAGATGGCGATTATACTGTTTTTGGACAAGTTGTGGAAGGTATAGAGGTTATAGATAAAATTGCAATGGTGAAAACGGATGGCAATGATAGACCTATAGAAGATATTCGTATGACTGTTAAAATTATTGAGTGACGATAAATGAATTAAGTAAAGGATTTAATTGTACAGGGTGTCTATGTTACAAGATGTAATTAAGGAAAAAATGGCAGAGGTTAAGAAACTTTCTGCTAATACTAAGGATGATTTAGAAAAAATAAGAATAGAATACCTCGGGAAGAAGGGTTTGATGAATAATTTGTTTATTCAGTTCAAAGATGTTCCTAATGAACATAAAAAAGAGGCGGGGACACTATTAAATGAGCTGAAAAATTCCATTCAATTAGTAATAGAAACATTAAAACATAAAGTAGAACAACGACAGGAGGAGTTTAAACCTAAGGAAGATTTGACAAAACCTGCTCAAACGCTATCTCTGGGTAGTATTCATCCATTAACAGTGGTAAGGAAAGAAATAATTGATATATTTTCTCATTTGGGATATACCATTGTAGAAGGTCCGGAGATAGAAGATGATTGGCATGTTTTTTCTGCACTGAATTTTCCACCGGAACATCCTGCGAGGGATATGCAAGATACGTTTTTTGTTGAGAACAGAGAAGATGGTAATAATGTTTTGCTCCGTACCCATACCTCCTCAGTACAGGTCAGAACCATGGAGCATCAACAACCACCGATTCGTATTATCGCACCTGGAAGAGTATTCAGGAATGAGGCAGTATCAGCACGTGCTCACTGTATTTTTCATCAAATTGAAGGTTTATATATAGATGAAGAAGTAAGTTTTGCTGATTTGAAACAAACTTTACTGTATTTTGTAAGAGAATTATTTGGCACTAAAACGAATATTCGTTTACGTCCGTCCTATTTTCCTTTTACGGAACCAAGTGCTGAAATGGATATTTCTTGTACTATTTGTAATGGTAAAGGATGTAATATTTGTAAACACACGGGATGGTTAGAAATATTGGGTTGTGGAATGGTAGATCCTAATGTATTACAAGCTTCGGGTATTAATCCAGATATCTACTCGGGATTTGCTTTTGGTATGGGGATTGAACGCATTGCCATGTTGAAGTATGATGTTAAGGATTTACGTCAATATTTTGAGAATGATATCCGTTTTCTTAATCAGTTTTCTTCTACAATTTAAATTTATATATGTCAATAATATCTATTGAAAATATGCAATTTTATGCCTATAACGGATGTTTTAAGGAAGAACAAGAAATAGGTACGAATTTTTCTGTTGATATATATTTGGATGTAGATACATCGTTAGCCGAAAAGACAGATGAGGTATCCGATACGGTAGATTATTCAAAAGTATATATGATAGTTAAACGCGAGATGCAAAAACCTTCTCATTTGTTGGAACATGTAGGCAGACGTATCATTTCTGCCGTCAAAGAAGAATTTAGAAGTATTGGTAAAGTCACATTGAATATTCGTAAACTTAACCCTCCTGTTGGTGGACAGATGGATTGTGTCGCAATCACATTAGAGGACTAAATTACTTGGGAGATTCATAAGAATAAAGTATGACATCTTATAATAATTCTTTGTTATGAAAATTATTATAAAGTCTTCTGTTTATTTTAGGATTATAGTGTTTTAATTATAACTTATGATTAATAAATTAAAGTGGGACTTTTGTTGATTAAAGTGCGACATTGATAAATTAAAATGCGACATTAACATCTGTAAGCGAAAAGCAAAAAAATATCCTTACAATATAATATTTAAATATTGTGTTGGAAAATTTGTATCTATTCTAATTGGTCATAAATATTGTGACTTAAACTATATGATCTGATTTGCTTTTTACTCTTTATTACTCCGAATAAAGATTTATAATATTTATAATAGCTTTACTACAAACAGGACAAAATGGACTTAGATCCCTCATCATACAATGTTGGTATGGGCGGTAAAATCCTGTTTTCTGATAATTTGCACCCTCAAAGACTCCAATCTTATTTTCATATTCTTTGGTTGTCGGAGTTGGAATAGGAGTGTTTTTTTCAATCATATTGCTCCACTTATTATTAAAATTGACCAATGTTGTAATATTTTTTTCATAAGGTTCAACCGTAGAAGACGTGATTCCTGCCTGGGAATCGTTATCAGAGTATTCATCTCCAAGACCTGCAAAACTATGAGCGAATTCATGTACAATAACTTCCTTACTTTTCATACCAGTATAGCAAGTAGCATAGTAGTTGTAGATTCCTCCACCTCCATAGGTATCGCTATTGCAAACCAAAATCATTGCATCACAAGGAATTTCATCTACAACATCATATAAATCCCAAAGGTTGTGAGTCATTAGATAGCGGGGAGAAGAAAAAGTATTATACTGCAACCCTAAATCACTATTTTTGATATTACTCCCTTCCAATCCTCCTATACCACTTTCTGAAGAGTAACGTTCTATTGCCGTTATTTCAATCTTGTCTTTTAGGGACTTGTATGGCTCTTCAGAAAGGATATATTCTGCCATCAATCCTAAATTTTGGAACATTTTTACTTTTTCTTCTACTGTGTAACCGATGGGAATAAGTACTAAATCCACACGTCTATTCACTGTACGGTTTGTTTTATTGAAAGTCATTAAGTGAGGTTCAGAAGGTTTATTTTTTTTGTTTAATGATTCCATTGGTAATATTTCATTTTTGTCAACTGTGTATCTTACAATTTCTTTCCATTCGTTTAGACTATCTCTTACAGAGAAGGCTATTTCTACTTCCAAATTATTTTTAGGAAATGGGACAACTATCACTTCTTCGAAATTTCCGCACATTCGTTTTGCCTCTTCCATTGAAAGCCATTCATTAAATAATGATGAAACACCTTTGGAGAAAATCAGTTTTTGAGTATTTTTTTCATACATACTAATTAAGTAAGCACCATTGTTAGTATTGTCTATCAAATTTTTATGACTGCCGGAATAGAAAGGGATTTCTTTCATAGATTCTATTGTAAAGTAATCTACATTAACACGTCCAGAATGATAGTAGTCAATCCTCAATCCTTTATTTTCAAAATATTGATCCCACTGTGCAAATAGCATAGTAGATAAAAGATTCAAAATAATAGCAGCAATAATTTTTATTGATTTCATTGTCTTTAACAATTTTTGTGCAAAGATACAAATTATTTGTATTTGGAATAAAAAAATATTTAAATCATTTAAGAAGTCAGATAAAACAGAAAAGGAGATAAGCAGTTATCTGACTTACCCCCTTTGAACATTAAAGGAACAATTATAATAATGTTTTAGGCACTATTCTTAGTTTTACATTTGCAAAGTTACAACCATTATTTAACCTGTACAATACCCAAAAGTTGGTATTTTTTCATTTTTGCCTTAAACATACCGTCCACATATACTATTACTGCGTCTTATAGACGTTTTAGATGGGCGTAATACAAGTTTTTACTTTACTCATTACTTAAATTTTGCAGTTGAATACTCAAACAATATTAGTGCAATAATTTATAAACATTATATATAAGAGTACATTTTTCGTAAAATGTATATCAAGCCCAATAACATATCTCATCTTAAAAAAAAGATGAGATATGTTAAACTTATACATTGTAAAATATCTTTTTTCATAGTAGTTTAGTATACTATCTTACAAACTTATATGTAATAGTCCCTTTTTGAACTTCAGGAGCACTCTCTTTTGCTGAGAATTTTGAACGTTTGGCTGCTTGTTCGCAAGTACGCCAAATATTTGTATTCATGATGGTTGTTCCTGGTTCTCCTCCGATAGCTTCTATCACGTTACCTTGCTGGTCTACTTTGATAGCGACTACTACTTTTCCTGTTTCTGTTCTGTTTGTTTTAGGAGTAGACAAACTTTTAGCACCTCTACCATTCAAAGAAAAGGATGTCCCCGAATTTACAGTACCACCACCATATTCTCCTGTGCCGTTACCTGTTCCCTTAGAAGACCCTTCACCTCCTTCTGCCCCATTTCCACTTCCCTTTTCCTTAATTTTCCCTTTAGAGAACAAGGCAGTCTGATCTATTATTTCTTCTTCCTGATTAGATTGTTTTTTTATATTTTTTTTTGTTTTTCTTGCAGTCAAAGGAACGTCTTCTGAACTCTGAGTTACAGATGACTCTTGATGATCATTAGATGCTGCCATTCTTTCATCGGAGGTTAGCCCACCTCCCTGTATTCCCTGCAGTTCATCTGTAGATTCTGTTAAAGCATTTTGACTCATTTCTACACCTATTTCTGCTGGTGGCGGATCTTGATATGGCAGACCAACAATTAAGAGCAATATTAGTGCAGAACCATGTAACAATAGGGTAATACCCATACTAAGAGATTTTCTCTCTTTGTCATTGTGTTTTTTCATTGTTTATCTTGTTGTCATACCATTTGAGGATGGGGCTTCTGTTGCAAGAATAACCTTATGTTTTGTATTATTACGTTGATTTACATGATTGACCACGTCTATAACATTAACAATGTATTGTACTGGTACAGATTTATCCGCATGCAATTTTACAGTACCCTCTTGTGTATCAGATAATAATGCTTCTAAATAAGATTCCATTTCTTCTAATGACTTAGGTTGATTTTCAACGTAGTAAGTCATCTTCTCGTCAATAGATACTGTTACGTTCTGTTTTGCTATTGTTTGTCCAGATGTAGATTGTGGTAGTAGCATTTTGATAGCGTTCGGACTGATCAATGTACTTGTTAACATAAAAAATATTAACAATAAAAACACAAGGTCAGACATAGAAGAGGAATTGAACTGCGGTGTAATTTTATTACTACTTCGGATCATAATAAGAAAAATTTATGCAGCAGGTTCATGTAATAAATCCATAAATTCATTGGTACGACTTTCAAGGATGAATATTACCTTGTTAATTCTCCCTACCAGGACGCTATAGAGGAATGAAGCTATAAGTCCTACAATTAATCCTCCCACAGTTGTTACCATCGCTTCGTAAATACCACTTGACAATAGCTGTATGTCTATATTATTCCCGGCATTTGCCATATCGAAAAAAGCTTTTATCATACCCGTTACTGTACCAAGAAAACCTATAGAAGGGGCTAGATTGCTAATGGTTGCAAGCATTGAAACCCCACTTTCTAATTTTGCAACTTCCATTTTACCTACATTTTCTATTGCTTGGTTGATATCATTTAGAGGTCTTCCCATACGAGATAATCCCTTACCTATCATTCTTCCAATAGGAGAGTCATTAGACATGCAAAGATTTTTTGCACCTTGCAGATCGCTGTTATGGATACAGTTCTTGACATGGTTCATAAAAGATGTGTCTTCTTTTAGTGCTTTGTTGAGAGCAAGGTATCTTTCTATGAATAAATAAATGACTACAACAGAAAGGATAGCCAGTACGACCATCAACCATCCTCCTGCCTTGGCAAGAGAAAATAGATTCAGAGTTTTAATCGTTGTTTGTGCCGTTTGCTCAGCTGCACTACTTACTTGCAATAAGATTGTATTTAACATTCTAGTTAATTGTTTTTTTTGATTAGTTATTGTTTTTTTATTATTATCTTTTCCGCTTTTATACCGTTTGAAGTCGTGATATGAACAATAAATGTTCCACTACCTAACGTAGAAGTATGCAATTCTTTTGGTAATGTATTTGAGACATAAACCAAACTTCCTAACAGAGAGTATATCTCAATTTTTTGTATATCATTTAGATTGCCTCTATAAAAGAAATTTATAACATCAGATGCAGGATTTGGGAATATAGAGATATTCTCCTCAACGGACATATCACTCTGCAAACTTGAGGAAGCGGTAGAAAAAATTAAATCTTCACTCCAAAGACCATAGACCGTAGAGTCCATAACTGTATCTACGGGATTTCCTGTTACAGGATCATTAACTACAGTATCAAAAGAAATATCACAAACAGTACGAACCTTAACTTTATATTCGTTGTTAATAATCAAACCAGCAGGAAGGAAAACAGGGTTGTCTTTGACAAGAAATGATTTGTTAGGGTAAGGATCTTTTTTATTAGCAAAAGCAACCTCCCATTGATGTTCGCCTTCCTGGCCAGGAGACCAACTAATTTTTGCTGTAATATGAGTGACATTGTCTAAATGTAACCCCAGGACTTTCTCGCATAGAGCAGGAAGAGTGTGAAAAGGACGCATAAGACTCCATTCACTATTCATATCGGGACATACGGCACGAACATAACTTGTATAAGAACGATTACTTTCCAGATTTTTAAGAATTATATTATTATTTTCCACAATAACTTTATTACCTTCACCAAGAGTATGTCCAGATAAATCGTATTCAATCTCAAATTTAGTCTGTCCTTCTTGAGCTTTCCACTTTAATCCAACCTCATCGGTTTTTACGTACACGGTATCTAAATTAGTAGGAACTAACCCGCAAGCGTGAAGTGTTATAAAAGATTTTTGTGGGGAATAGGCGGTATCAGAATATTTATTAGTGTATTTATTAATGGTCCAAATACGGTAATAGTATGTAGAGGAGGCTTCTAGATTAATGAGTTCTGATGTAATTATTTTGGGATATACTTTATTGGAATTGAAAGTGCTTCTCGTGTATTCCGTTCCTGTGAGACCTAAGGTAGGATTTGGTGATTTTGAATATACGAATCCGCAATCAACCAACTCAAAGGAGTTTCCTGCAGAGTCAATAGTCCCTTTCAAAGAGGCTGTTGTCAAAGAGACGCTTTCAACAGGTTCCGCTGTTGAATAATCATTGATAGGAGATATAGTACTAAAATAAAATTTATCGGAATAAACGAATTCTGTATCTGAATTTTTTGCTTTAAAAGTTATAAAAGCTTTCACCCAATATTGCGTTCCGGGTTGTAGAAAATCATCAAAATTTACTATTTCTCGGGAATAAATTTCATTTTTTTTCGCGGCAGTTTCTTGATATGTTATGGTATCACCCTGCATTGGATTGTTGACCGGAGCATATACGAATCCCCTTTTAGCAATTGTAGGCATTTTTGTGCCAAGATTCTGAATACTCCCTCTAAATTTAACAGTTGTCGCTTTTATGTTATCAACACTCAGAACAGTTATTGTAGGCTCTGCATTAACATAACAACTTGCGATTATTAAGCATAATATAAATAAAATATCTCTCTTTTTCATCTTGAAAATATGTTTTATATAACTAGCGGCAAATGTACAAAAAAAAACTTTATTACAATATAATTTTGTAGACTTATTTTATTTCTTCTTTATTTTCAGTCTTCTTTTTTATAATTGAATAAAGCAAAAGAAGAACAGAGAAAAATGCAAATGGTTGCATAATCATATCGCCATGTTTGGTGAAAAAAGTTTTATTTTTTAGCAAAGGGATATTATATTCAAATACTTCCTGCTCCCAATATTTTCCTCTACTTATGGTTTCTCCTCTAGCATTCACTAGACCTGAGAATCCGGTATTTGCACAAATAGATACATATCGTCTATTTTCTATAGCTCGCAAACGACTCATAGCGAAATATTGTTTATAACCAGGAGTGTCTCCCCACCAACCGACATTAGTAATTATTTGTAGGAAATCTGCTCCGTTTTTTACAAACATTCGTGTATAATTACCATCTATACTTTCCCAACATATAGGAACGCCGATAGTGGTTTGATTGGTTTTACTGTAAAAGTTAGAGATAGATGTATCAATACCTAATGTACCTACACTGCCTCCCATATTCAAAGCAAGTTTTTCTACGAAAGGTAAATATTTTTTGAAAGGTAATTTTTCTACACCCACAACTAATATGCTTTTATGCCTTAACTGGATATCGTTTTGAGAGGATGTCTTATTAAACATTAAAGCTGTGTTGCAAGATTCGTAATATCTTTTTGGAATATTAGGAATTTCTCTGGCAGCTTCAGATTTTGTACCATACGGAAGTATTTTACGAGAAGACATTCCCGCTATAATTTCGCAATTTTTAGTGTTTTTAATAAAGTGCTTTAATGTTTCTATACTAGGAACTCTATCCAGTAAATCCTCCCATGCATATTCTTGAATACAACTTTCAGGAAGAATTAGGTAGTTGGTATTTTCGTTCAATACTGGTGTTGCTATTTTTTTTATCCTTGTAATAACTTGTTCGGGAGATAAAATATATTGCTCATTATATGGGTCTAAATTGGGTTGAACTATCAACACGTTTGCATTTTTTGTGTGATTATCGTGGTAATTTGTCCATAAAATAAATGACCATACGATAGGAACGACAATAATAGTTATTGCAAAAAACATGTATTTATATCTTTGAAAATAAGATGACACTTTAGAGGATTCTTTTTTGACAAGAGCAAATTCTTTTCTGAAAGTAATTTTTTGAAATGGCTTCTTGTATTGATATTTTGATATAATAAGAAAATAGATTAGGATATTGCTTAGTAATATCCATAAAGTGCCACCTTCCATTCCTAAAACACTATACCATTGAATCAAAATAGGATAGCTGGCAAAAGAATTTCCAAGATTAAGCCATGGAAAGTTGATATCCCAAGAAAATTGCAAATATTCTAAAGCAATCCAATAAAATAAAATAAAAAAGTAAGCACTTTGTCGCTGTTTTACAATTTTTTTTGAAAAGGAATACAACTGAAAAACAAAACTCATAAACGTAGCTTCAGCCACAGGAATCACGTAACCCCAAAAAGATGCATTACCAATCCACCATGTGTTAGCAAAAGAAAAAATAAAAAAAGCTGGGTATGAATAAATAAATATTGCTATTGGACTAAATTTTCCAGAGGTATTGTTATTCGCAATGAAATCTTCTATAAACAGCAAAGGAATGAAAGCGATAAGCATTAAGAATCCCATACTCATTACATTCACCCAAGATAATGCCATTAAGCCCCCGGATAATAAAGACAAAAGCCATAGATATTTTTTATTCATTTCTTTGCTTGCTTGTGCAGTATTGATAAATATTTATCCTTATTGCATATTATTTATTTTTTACACTCGGATAATCTTTACTCGTCTACTTAATGTATGGAAGACATGGCAATAATCTTATCCATTTTGATGTCAAATTCCTCTACCGGTACTTTTTTTACAAGCTGAAAGTCAAAGCAGATACCTATTTTACAGCAATCATGAGTTTTTAATAAACGATCATAAAATCCTCTGCCTCTTCCCAATCTTCTTTTCTCTGTATCAAAGGCTACTCCGGGTATTATCATCAGATCTATAGCAGAATAATTTTGAAAAATCTCTCCTTGTGGTTCTAATATGCTAAACTGTTCCCCCTCTATCATAGACTCCAATCCGCCATATTGTTTTAAGACTAAATCATTTCCCACGACACAAGGCAGAAGTATGCTTTTATTTTTATACCACTTATTGATGAAATCATGAGTAAAAACCTCATCTTCCATAGACCAATACATAAGGATATAATTTGCTTTTCTAAATACCTTCGTTCTTTCTATACATTCGAATATAGGGTAGGAAGATACCTTTTTTTTCAACGTTGAATATATTTTTTTCTTTTCACGTATTATTTTCCTTAGTTCTTTCTTCTCTTGTTTAATGTCCATATAATCACTATTAATGACCAATTATTAAAATCATAATTAAATTTAATAAGCAGAAGCTTTAATACCTAACTGTCTTATTTTGTCGGCAAATATCTCCAACTCCTCTTTTTCAACTTTAATAAGTTGTTTTGCGGGAGGGATTCTATCTAAAGAATAAAGCATTACTTCCCGAGGTTTAGTCTGGTTAACAATATCCAAATATGGTAAAAATACTTCGTCGATGGTATTGTCTATTTTCTCATCGTCATTTTCCCCTCTGAGGAGCATAGTCTGTATAACACAATGATTGCCGAAACGTATAATATTAGACTTTATCTCTTCGAAAGTTGCATTTACAGGTTTGGAAATCAAGTTATACATATATTCTGTGCCGGCATCAATTTTCAAAAGAGGATTATCTATCAAATGAAGTGCCTGCCAGACGTTATGATTTTTTAACATCGTACTATTAGTTAGGATAGTAACTTTTGCTTGTGGTATATATTTATTTCTAATTTCTATAACGTCTTCAACTATACCTAGTATTTCTGGATGAAGTGTGGGTTCGCCATTGCCAGAAAAGGTTATGGAGTCTACTTTCGCACGCTCATTCTCATTATTTTTTTTACACCATAATTCCAATTCAGATTTGATACGATTTCTATCGTTAAAAGGTACTTTAGTTCGTGTATCTACTTCATTCCAACCGCATTCGCAATAGATACAATTAAAAGAGCAATATTTTTTTTTGGTTGGCAAGACGTTCACACCCAAGGAGGTCCCGAAACGTCTTGAATGTATCGGCCCTACTACAATGTTTTCGAAAAGCATGATTGCATTAATTATTTAAAGTCAAAAAAGCCTTTGCTTCAGTGCAAAGACTTTCTTGCTGTTTTGTCATTTAATAAATGGACTTCCACCACTCCCACCGTGGTTAAATACTTCGCCTTTGGCAGGATTGGACTCTCCCTCTTCTTTATTGATTTTATTATTATTGTCTCCTTGATTATTATCATCTTGAGGTTTAGGTTTTTCCCCCTGATGACCACTTATTGGACCGACCTCGTTGGAAACAGGATTATATTTCCACCCCTCAATTATGGAATTTTGAAGTCCTTCTTCTAATATCTCAACCTCGTAATAAAATTGATGACCATTATAATTTTTTTGTAGTAAAATGTTGGTTGAATTGTAAATATTTACAGTGAAAGCATAAGCACTGTCCTCTTTATACACACGAATCATATTAGGATTATTAATAAAGTAGTGGAAAGTGTCTTCTTTTATTATGTTTGTAAAATAATAACTTCCATCATAGTAGTATCTAAAATCTTTTGTTAGGGGGTCAATTTTAAATTTTCTGATGCAAATAGTATCAAATCCAACTTTCTCTTTTACCAGCTCAGCACAATCTAAACACTTCTTCCCTTCGTCTTCACTGCATGAATAAAAAGGAACGATAGAAGTGAAAACTATTGAGGGAAAAATTGCCATTGCAAATATTTTTTTTAAAGTTTTCATTCTTTTATATGAATTTGTAGTTAATTAATTGCCAATTCCCGTGCAAAGATACAAATTAATTTTTTATTGACAAGGTTTTTAAGAAATAAATTGTTGAATTGTTTTTAACAAAAGTCTTTTTTATATTGCAAATATAATGATGGAGGGGGAAAAAGCAATAAAAAAGGGGGAAGTACAGCTATTGATTATAGATGAATATTGCAACGTCTCATTGAAGACGAATTTTGTATCTACTGATACTATGTAAAAGTATTAGACTTTTGGATGTTGGTGGGAGTAGTGACATTTTTCCTAAATTTAAATCAAAATTTTTATAGTGTTCCTACAAAGGAATAAAAAAAATACTTGTATTTTACTTTTAATAAATGGATAAAATTATCTACTATTGCAGGACGAAAAAACGAAAGTTAAGAAATCCAATTTGTTCATACAAAACAAATTGATAGTGAGAATAGCTAAAACTTAGAAGTTTGGGAAATTAAATATAAGGGGAGGTAATAGTAGAAGATAGCCAAGAATTATCATTATGACAATAAACTTCCAGGCAAATTTTACCCATCTTATGTATGGAATTTTGGCAACTCCCAATATCGCTATGAGCACACCGGATGTCGGAGTTATTAGATTTGTAAATCCATCTCCAATATGAAATGCTGTAACCGTAGATTGTAATGATAATCCAACACTATTGGCGATATCTCTGAAAATAGGCATCAACATTGCTGCTTTTGCAGTTCCGGATGTGATAAGAGCATTCATTAAAGTTTGAAAACCGTACATAATACTCAGTGTTCCCGCCTTTGATGTGCCATGCAATGAAGATGTTATTCCATTTAGCATCATTTGAATAACCTTACCGTCTTCCAAAATGACAAGAATTCCACTAGCAAGTGCTACAACCATTGCAGCAGATAGCATATCTTTGCAACCATCAATGAAATTTTTTGCTATTTGACTTGCTTTTTGTTTAGATATAAGACCAATTATTATTGCCATCGCAAAGAATAATGCTGCAATTTGTTCAAATTCCCACCCGAAAGCAGTAACCCCTATAATTAGTGAAAGAATAACTATACCTAAGATCAGTAAACTCCATCTGGCAACATTAGTGTCAATGGTTGATAAAGTATTTGAGGGATCATCTTTTGATATATTATTAGTTATCAGTTGATTGTGTTTATGTTTGTGAGCATAATGAAGAACAAAAATAATGCCACATAATGTAAATATTGTCCAAATTATTATTCTATACTCTATGCCGGAAAACATTTTTATACCTGCTATCTGTTGAGCTATTCCTAATGTAAATGGATTCAACAAACAACCGGCAAAACCTAAGCCTGCAGCCAAAAAACACATACAAACACCTACTATTTCGTCGTACCCCATACGTTTACTCAAAGGAATAAATACCATAACAAAAGCAATAGTTTCTTCACTCATACCAAAAATAGCCCCAAATAAAGAGAATAATATCATTATGGAAGAAATGATAACATTGTTAGTTCCTAAAAATCTTAAAATTCTGTATTTTTCCCATTTATATCCCTGAATGATTAATTTATCCACACCATATTCTATTGCCTTAGTTTGGTTAAGTATCCAAAAAGAACCTCCAATAATAAGGATAAACACTATTACAGATGGAGTCTTGGCAAAACCTTTAAAAAAAGCAGAAAAAATTTGCCAAGTTTGTGGTTCGGCAGAAGGGATGATCCAAGTAATGACAGCAGACAGTATAATCATCGAAAAAATTATGACATAAGTATGTGGTATTTTTCTTATCATTGTTTCTAATTTTTATATTTTTGGTATTTATTCTTATTCTTCTATTTCGTAATTTAAATAAAAAAATAAATGTATTGATATGTAAAACTGATTACTCTTTTATACTATTTTCTTATGGGACTTTATTGAATTCTTATGGGACAATAATAAAATAAAGTCCCACTTTATTTGACTCTCTTGTAACATTGACGTAAAATATAATATTTTGTTATCCTACTATGAGGATTATATTATACCTTCCCGTAACAAATCATGTAAATGTATCACACCTAAATAATTATTCTCCTTATCTGTAACCAAAAGTTGTGTAATCTGATTTTCTCTCATTACATTCAAGGCAGTTACTGCAAATTCTTCTTCATTAATAGTTTTAGGATTTTTTGTCATTACTTCTTTGCAAGATCTTGTCATATCTATTTGTTCATTTACATCGCCTAACATTCGTCTTAAATCTCCATCTGTAATAATTCCAATAGCCTTACTACCTTCAATAACAGCCGTACACCCTAAACGTTTTGAGGAAATTTCTATCAAAGCTTTGTTAAGAGGTGTTGAATAGTCAATAAAAGGTTTCTCGTTATTTTTATATAAATCCCTAACTCTTAAGTATAGTCTTTTACCAAGAGACCCCCCTGGATGATATTTAGCAAAGTCTTTCGCACTAAAACCTTTTAATGTTAGAAGTGCAATACTTAAAGCATCCCCTATAACAAGTTGAGCAGTAGTTGAACAGGTGGGAGCCAGATTATTTGGGTCGGCTTCTTTGTCAACGTGGCAACTTAATACGTAATCTGAATTTTTTGCAAGAAAAGAATGGTTATCTCCTGTAATTGCGATTATTTTGTTTTTAAATGCTGTAATTAGAGGTAGAAGAACTTTAATTTCGGGAGTGTTGCCTGATTTTGAAATACAAATTATAATATCCTCGGGCTGGATCATACCTAAATCACCATGAATTGCTTCAGCTGCATGCATGAATAGAGCAGGTGTGCCGGTTGAATTAAGTGTGGAGACTATTTTATCAGCAATTTTTGCTGACTTTCCTATTCCTGTAACAATCACTCTTCCTTTGGAATGAAAAATTTCTTGTACTGCCAGCGTAAAGTCTTCATCTACATAATCTATCAACCTTTTTATAGCTTCAGATTGTTGTAAAATAGCATTGATTATCACATTTTTTATATCAAATTGATTGCTCATATTTAAAAAATTTATTAATTTTGTTATCGCTTTGCAATAAATCTTCGGCAAAGTTACTAATAATTTTGATAAAGGAGCGATAAATGGATGAGGTAAAACAAGATTTTTCGAGGGAGGAACTATATTCTTGCCTGCGACGTGTTTTCGGATTCTTAACGTTTAAAGGGAATCAAGAGAAAGTTATTATAGATTTGCTGAAAGGTAATAATGTTATGGTGATAATGCCAACAGGAGGAGGGAAGAGTCTTTGTTATCAGTTGCCAGCGATAATGATGAGCGGGCTTGCTATTATTATATCTCCGTTGATTGCATTAATGAAAAATCAGGTTGACGCTATTAGACAGATGTGTGGAGATAATTCCATAGCTCATTTTTTAAATTCATCTCTTGGCAAACATGAGACCAAACGAGTTAAACAGAATATTTTAGATGGTAAAACTAAAATGTTGTATATAGCTCCAGAATCCTTGATGAAAGAAGATAATATAGAATTTTTTAAACAAATAAAATTATCTTTTATTGCTATTGACGAGGCTCATTGTATTAGTGAGTGGGGGCATGATTTCAGACCTGAGTATCGTAGGATTAGAGAAATGATTACCAATATTGGTCAGGATATACCCGTCATAGCCCTGACAGCTACCGCTACGGAAAAGGTTCGTGTAGATATTTTAAAAAATTTGGGCATAGAAAATGCAAATCTTTACATTTCATCATTCAATCGTCCTAATTTGTATTATGAGGTTCGCCCTAAACCAGAAGATGAAAAGATATTAGTAAAACAAATTATCCGTTTTATCAAAAATAATGAACACAAAAGTGGAATCATCTATTGTTTATCTCGGAAAAAAGTGGAAGATATCGCACAAATACTGAATATTAACGGGATAAAAGCCTTGCCATATCATGCAGGTTTGGATTCTAAGCAAAGAGCGATGACCCAAGACAAATTTTTGATGGAAGAAATAGATGTAATAGTGGCGACGATAGCTTTTGGAATGGGAATAGATAAACCCGATGTTCGTTATGTGATACATTATGATATGCCCAAAAGTGTAGAGGGCTATTATCAAGAAACAGGTCGTTCAGGAAGGGATGGAGGTGAAGGAAATTGTATAGCATTCTATTCAGAAAAAGATATGAATAAGTTTGAACGATTTTTAGTAGACAAAACTATGACAGAACGAGAAGTGGCAGAACAATTGATGGATGCTACAATCTCTTACGCCGAGAGTTCAGTGTGTAGAAGAACTACGTTGTTGTCATATTTTTCAGAGGAATACAAACAGGAATCTTGTGGCAATTGTGATAATTGTCTCCATCCTAAAAAGAAAATAGAATCCAGAGAAGATATTCTTGCTGTTATAGAATTGATAGAAGAAACTAAAGAAATGTTTAAGGCAGACCATTTAATAAATATATTGATAGGTAATGCGAATACAGATGTTAAGACGTGCAGACATCATAAATTGGATTTGTTTGGTTATGGTAAGGAAAAAAATAGACTACACTGGAAGGCAGTTCTTCGTCAGTGTTTGATAGAAGGTTTTATAAAGAAAGAGGTTGAGACATTTGGTTTGTTGAAATTGCAACCTAAGGCATTGGAATATAGAAAAGATCCATATGATATATTAGTCCCTGAGGACCATGACTATACTAATCCCGAATCTTTTGAAGATGACGAGTTTGTTGTACATAACACCTCTGGAGGAGGGGCAGACAGTGTATTGTTTGCAATACTAAAAGATATACGTAAGTCCATTGCTACCAAAGAAAAACTTGCCCCTAATATTATTTTTGAAGAACGTTCGTTAGTTGATATGACAATTCAGTATCCTACGACATTAGACAGAATGTCTAAGATAATTGGTGTTGGCGAAGCGAAAGCTAAAAGATATGGAGGGCAATTCTGTGAAGCGATAAAACAATACATAGAAGACAATGATATAATTCCACCAGAGCAATTGATAGTTAAAAGCAATATTAACACTATTACGGGTATAAAAACCTATATTATAAAAAGTATTGATAAGAAAATAGATTTGGTAGACATTGCTCGTAGTAAAAATATGGAGATGGACGAATTGCTTGATAATATAGAACGTATTGTATCTTTTGGGAATAAGGTAGATATTTCTTATTATATTAATAGTGTTGTAGAGGAAGAACATCAAGAAGAAATTATAGAATGTTTTAAAGAGTTAGAGACTGATGATGTACAGGAAGTATTGGAAGAATTGGGAGAGGATGAATATACAGAGGAAGAAATTCGTCTTATGAGGATACATTTTATCAGCAAATATGGGCATTAAAATATTTTTTGAAGAAATAAATAGTATACAATTTGAATTTGTTAGAAAAATGTCTAATATTAGTAAAGCTATATCTATAAAATAGTGTATGTTTGTAGAGATTATTGCAATTAATCATTATTTCGTAATAAAGTTACTTTATAAAAAAATTTTTTGAATGAAATATTTATATGCAAAGGCTAAAAGGAAAGTATTGGTATTTAGCATTGTTTAATATATTTTGTTTTGATAAACAGATGAAAGCGAATTTCAATAAAAATAAACTATATCACACAAAATTCTTCTCAAAAAAAAATTTTGTGACTTCAAGAAAGAATTTATTCTTTCTTGAAAAGAGTTTTATCCTATGGCACTTTTATTTAATTGTTCCGATATTTTTACTTTTCCATTCATGTATTGGAGGTTATTCTTTCACAGGAGCCTCGGTTAATAGTGAGATGAAGACTTTTTATGTAGAAAATTTTGTTAATAGAGCAAGTATTGTTCAACCGATATTATCATCAGAGCTTACCTATGCATTAATCAATAAGATTCGTTCAGGGACTTCCCTTAGCGAAACAGAGAACGATGCTGATGCGGTATTTACAGGGAGTATTGTTTCTTATATGATAACTCCTATTGCCATAACTACAAACGATAGGGCTGCTAAGAATCGTTTGACGATTTCTATCAAAATAAAATATGTAAGTAGAATAGATACTAAAAACAATTTTGAAGAAACTTTTACTCGTTATAGAGATTACGATGCCTCGCTATCGCTATCTTCTGTGGAAGAAGTATTAATCAAGGAGATAAATGAAGAACTTGTAGATGATATTTTTAACAAAGCTTTCGTGAATTGGTGAAATAAATGTGTAATAAAAAAATTATTTAAAGAATACGAAGATTATTTTTTTTCTATTAAAGAATAATTATGGAGAGGATGAAGATATAAAAAAGAGAACTCGTGGATAGAAAATACAAAAGAATAGTGAATATTATTGGATGGATAGTTTTTTTATTATCTACATTTTTGTATATTTTTACGATGTATCCTACAACTGCATTTTGGGATAGTGGAGAATTTATAATGTCTTCATGTCACCTATCTGTTGGACACCAACCAGGAGCTCCGTTATATCAGCTTGTTGGTTCTTTGTTTGCTTCTCTATCTTGTGGGAATGTAAAATTGATAGCACCTTTGATTAATGCCCTTTCAGCACTTTGTTCCGGATTAAGTATAATGCTGTTGTATCATTTATTTCTGTATTTATTTAATAAATATTCCTCTAAGCCAATAGGGAATACCGTAGCAGCGGTGATAGCATCTTTAACTTTTGCCTTTACAGATTCTTTCTGGACACAAGCTACAGAAGCCGAGGTTTATTCTTTTTCGTTCCTGTTCACAACAATTTGTTTGCATATAATAATTCTTTGGGAAGAAAATCCAAAAGAAAAATATTTGATATTGTTATCATTAGTTTTAGGTATGTCTTACGGAGTTCATCCTTTGACATTATTGGTAATTCCCGCAATAGTTTTTATAATATATTTCCATTACAGAAAGATAACATTTAGAGGAATAGTATATTCAATTATTATATCTATTGTGACATTGTATTTATTCATGAATGCTTTTGATTGGATGGTACAATTGTTTAATATTTCTGTTATTATTCCTATTTTAGGAATATTATTTTTATGTGGAGTTTTATTATATTTATCTTTTGTAAAGCGACTAGCTTTTTTGAATAGTTTGGTTTTTTGTCTTCTATTTTTCTTTGTTGGTTGCTCTACGTACATTGTCATTGCGGTGCGTAGTAATCAGTTTTTGCCGATGAATGAGTATGGTGTTTATACAAGTGACAGTATGCATGATTATCTGACGCGTCAGTCTTATATTCATCCACCTTTATTTTATGGACCTTATTATACAGCTCTGCCAGCGGAAGATTTTAAAGTAGATGAGAAACTAAGTTACCCTATTTTTAATAGAGAGTTTTATACGTTCTTTCCTCGTATGTGGAATTATACATCGCCGACCTATGATGACGGATATGTATCCTGGGTGGGGCAGCCCAAAAACACTTTATTGATAAACGGAGAACAGAGATTGAAGCCTTCATTTATGCAAAACATACAATTCTTTTTTCATTATCAATTTGGATATATGTATTGGCGATATTTGATGTGGAATTTTTCGGGTCGTACTAATGATATGCAGGGTTATGGAGATATGACCAACGGTAATTGGCAGACTGGCATTTATTATGTAGATAAGTTGTTCGAAATAGACGAAGGGAAGACATATTTTTCTGTTAAGAACAATGCAAATAATCGTTATTTTGCAGTTCCTTTGATTCTTTGTTTAATAGGGATGTTCTACCATATCATCAAAGATAGTAAACGCTTTCTTTTTGTGACCACTATTTTTGTTATGTTTTCTATTGCAATAGTTTTTTATACTAATGTCGTAGCTTACGAACCTAGGGAGCGTGATTATGTTTTTTTACCTTCATTTATGGCAGTGAGTATATGGATTGGTATAGGAGTATTAGGGATATCCCAAATGGTTGCTAACCTAATCCGTGTAAGACATCCACGCTATATACTGCCTTTATTTTTGATATTGCCTATATGGGTGTTTAGTCAAAATATTGATGACCACAATCATCGGTATAACTATACTGCTCGCAATTTTGCGATATCTATATTGAACTCCTGCGATAAGAATGCAATACTTTTTGTAGATGGGGATAATGACACTTACCCTCTTTGGTACGCTCAGCATGTAGAGAAGATAAGAACAGACGTTAGGGTAATCAATAGACAGATGCTTAATAATGATTATTATATCAATTTACTAACTAAACCGATATATGAATTAGAACCATTGAAGATGACTTTTTCTATTGGAGATTATAGAGCAGGAGTTATGGATGAGGTGCAGATATTACCAAATTTTGATACTATATCGCTGAAAAAAGCATTGAAGTTAATAAAAGAAGACAATATTCCCGACCCAAAGTTTGGCAATCATATAAAGAATTTGAATTACAATAAATTCATTGTTAACATTGATGGGAAGAATATTGTATTTACCGTAAATGATGCGGTGTTAAGCAAACGTGATATAATAATGATGGATATTATTGCCTCAAATAATGACAGACCAATTTATTTTTCCGCATACTCAAATACGGATTATTTATCGCTTGATGATTATCTATCACTAGAGGGATTTGCATATAAACTGACCAATGTCGTTACTGATAGAAATTCATTTGATAATATCAATGAGCAAAAAATGTATGCAAACATTATTAATGGATTTGAATTTTGCAACTTTGATCGCAATATTTATTTCAATGAGATTGAACGTAACATCATTAATATGTACGTAGAAAATGCTGGTTCTTTGGCCTACAAGCTTTTGCAGACAGAACATTATGATCAAGCTGAAATTTTGATAAATAAAATAACAAATGATATACCTGCATCTGTACATAACTATCCTTTAACGCTTGCAGATTTTGCTGTTATTCAATACGTCATTGGCAATAAGCAGACAGCAAGAGAAATGATGACAAAAAGTATGAAAAATTTTAAGACATTTATTGATAGATACAATGTTGGTACAATAAAGTTTCAATCTCAAAATCGTTTGGAGGCTGCTAAGCGAATTGCCTTTTATCTTAATCTTTGTGTTATGTGCGAAAATTGGGGTTTGGAGGAATTGCGTGTTGATGTTTCTGAGACGTTCTTTTCAGTAATTCGTCCTTATTGGGAAATTACACATAGACAACGTAAAATAATGTTGCTTGAAGAGGATTGGTATGCAGAAGAGATAAAAAAAATAGATGACTTGACAAGTCAAATAAAAGATTTGGCAGATATTTATGAAGAAAAATTACCGAAATATGAATGATAAAATAATAAAACAATATGACACAACAGAAATATAATCTAAGAGGCGTCTCTGCAAAAAAAGAAGACGTCCATAATGCAATAAAAGGTATAGATAAGGGGTTATTCCCGGGTGCTTTTTGTAAGGTTGTCCCGGATATATTAGTAGGGGATGAGGCCTATTGCAATGTTATGCATGCCGATGGTGCCGGTACCAAAACTTCATTAGCTTATATGTATTGGAAACTAACGGGCGATTTGTCAGTGTGGAAGGGTATAGCTCAGGATGCGATAGTTATGAATACCGATGATTTATTGTGTGCAGGGGTTACTGATAATATTTTATTGAGTAGTACAATCGGTAGAAATAAACGATTGATACCAGGAGAGGTTATTAAAGCTATTATAGAGGGAACAGAAGAATTTTTGCAAATGCTGAGGGATATGGGGGTAGATATCCATTCTACGGGAGGAGAAACGGCTGATGTTGGAGATTTGGTTAGAACTATTATAGTTGATAGTACGGTTACTGCACGCTCTAAGCGAAAAAATATAATAAGTGCTGATATTAAACAAGGAGATGTTATAGTTGGATTGGCTTCTTTCGGACAATCTATTTACGAAACAGAGTATAATGGAGGAATGGGAAGTAATGGTCTGACAAGTGCGAGACATGATGTTTTCGAACATAAGTTGAAAAATATATTCCCTGAAAGTTTCGATACTCAATTGCCAGATGAGGTCGTCTATTGTGGGCGAAAAAAACTTCTTGACGAAATAGAAATCAATGAATGTCCGATGGTTATTGAAGGATATCCAAAGCGTATTACTGCTGGTAAACTTGTCCTTTCTCCAACAAGAACTTATGCACCCCTTGTTGCACGGATATTGAAAGAGTTTAGAGGTAGTATACATGCACTGATACACTGTACGGGTGGTGGAATGAGTAAGGTTCTGAATTTTTGCCAAAATGTACATATTATCAAAGATAATCTATTCAAATTACCTCCGTTGTTTGAGATGATAGAAAAACAAAGTAATACTCCACGACAAGAAATGTATCAAGTATTCAATATGGGGCAACGTATGGAGATATACTGTACAGAGGATATTGCAAAAGATATTATTGCATTAAGTGAGAGTTTTCGTATTGCAGCACAGATAATTGGTAGGGTAGAACATTCTGATAGAACCTTTGTTACAGTAGTTGATGACCAAGGGAAATATGAGTACTGCAAATAAAAAATAGTTATTTATCATATTTGAAAGGTTGACTAATATAATTGATCTGTTTTTATTGTAAAAAATGGATTAAGATTGAAAAAGAAGAATACATATTGGGTGATATTGTTTGCCTTTGTATGAAAATGTCTTTAAGGGAGGTCTTCTAAGAAAATTAATGTCAAGAAAGGATTTACTGTTTTCAAGAAGGAAAAAATTCTTTCTTGAAAACAGTAAGTTGAATTGTGAATAAAAGGATAGAAATATAATATTTGTTTTTTTGAGCTCTAAATGAGCAGTTTTATTATTAATACAGATAAAAAACACTATTTGTTTAATTGTTATAAGAACTTTGTTCAGAGGAGCCTTTATTTTTAAAAATTTGTTATTCTGAGAATGTTTTGTATCTTTGCAAAAAATTAAAAAAATAAGTTAATGGAAGAGAGTAGTGGAAATACAGAAGACGATACTCCCATAAAAAAAATCTTGATAATAAGGTTTTCTTCTATTGGAGACATTGTACTTACAACACCTGTTGTAAGATGTATTAAAAATAAATTCCGGGATTGTCAGATACATTTTTTAACTAAACAGCAAAACGCTTCCATACTGGAAAATAATCCTTATATTGATAAAATTCACATATATAACAAAGGAATAGGGTTATATCAATTAGAACGGGACTTGAAACAAGAGAACTTCGATTTTGTAGTTGATTTGCAGAAAAATTTACGTTCACATAGAGTTTGTTTCTTTTTAAGAAAACCTTATGGCACATTTAATAAATTGAATTTAAAGAAGTGGTATTATGTTCACACAAAGAAAAATGTAATGCCAGATATTCACATAGTAGATAGGTACTTTGAAGCGGTTAAAAGATTAGATGTTGAAAATGATTATCAAGGATTAGATTTCTTTTTACAAGAAGAGGATTATATTTCGCCAGACGCTTTGCCGTTATCTTTTCAGGATGGATATATTGCGATAGCTGTTGGGGCAAAACATCAAACAAAACAAATACCAACAGATATTATTATTGCTATGTGTGAAAAGATTAATGGCAACATACTGTTACTTGGAGATATTAATGACAAAATTAAAGCTAATAAAATAGAAAATGCTATCGGTTCTAGAGTTTTCAACGGTTGTGGGGCATACTCTTTAAATCAAACGGCAGCTTTAATAGATACTTCCAAAGGAATTATCACTGCCGACACAGGATTAATGCATATTGCAGCAGCTCGGAAGAAGAATATAATATCTGTATGGGGTAACACGGTGCCTGAATTTGGTATGTCCCCGTACCTGCCAAAAGAATACGAAAAAGGAAACCATATATTTGAAGTTAAGGGATTAAAATGTAGACCTTGTTCTAAACTTGGCTATAAAAATTGTCCGAGAGTGCATTTTAAATGCATGAAACAGCAAGATATTTCCAAAATGGTAGAAATTGCAAATCTTTGGATGTAGGACGAGAGTAAAGAACAGTAATTGCACTAATTCAAATGGATAGAATAAAGCACAAAAAGGAAGTTGAGGCATTTGATAGAATGTTATCGCTGATGGAAAAAGTGAGGGCAGAGTGTCCTTGGGATAATTCGCAAACAAATGATACGCTAAGGACACTAACAATAGAAGAATTGTATGAATTATCGCAAGCAATACTGGATAGGAACGACGAAGAGATTTGTAAAGAATTGGCAGACGTATTGATGCATGTTGTATTTTATGCATTAATAGGTAGAGAGAAAAATGTGTTTGATATAACGGATGTACTAAATTCGCTATCGGATAAACTTATCCGTCGTCATCCTCATGTATTCAATAGAGAATTGAATCTTACTGCAGAAGCAGTAGAGAAGAATTGGGAACGTATCAAACTAAAAGAAGGGAATTGTTCCACTTTTGCTGGCATCCCTAAGTTTCTTCCTTCATTGATAAAAGCATATCGTTTGCAGGATAAAGCAAAAGGCGTAGGGTTTGATTGGAAGTGCAAAGAAGATGTATGGAATAAAGTAGAGGAGGAGATGGATGAATTACACACAGAATTGCAATCTTTAAATAATAGTGATAAAATTACACAAGAGTTTGGAGATTTATTGTTTTCTTTGATTAATTATGCTAGATTTATCGGTGTTAATCCAGACACTGCATTGGAAAAGACCAATAAAAAATTTAAAAGTAGATTTGAGTATATGGAAGCACTAGCCCGAAAAATTAATAAGTCACTTTGTGATATGAGCATAGAACAAATGGAAAATCTATGGGAGCAAGCAAAGATTAATGAGAGTTTGCAAAACAAAAACACCTAATTTAAGGGAACTACTTACTATAAAAAGATATATGATATTAATGGGAATTGTCTTGTTTGGTAAATAGGTAAATGGGAAGTGTTATTTTGTATAAAAATTTAGAAGGAAGGTGTAATCTTATACCTTAAACATAATGATAGTTTTATGATAGAAAAGTTTGTATTTAATCATTTTCAAGAGAATACTTACATTCTTTATGATCAGACGAAAGAATGTGTGGTTATAGACCCTGGTTGCAATGAGAAAGAAGAGAAAGAACGATTGTTTTCTTTTATTTCTAATCGAACTCTGCACCTACAAAAGGTCCTTTTGACGCATGCCCATATTGATCACTTTTGTGGAGTTGTTGATATATGTAGCAAATATGACGTTCCGTTGATTATGCATAAAGACGGGGCAAGACTATTAGGAACGGCAGCGGTTCAATCTAAGACAATGAATTTTCAATCTGTGGATGTAACAGATATTGAGATTCAATACGTAGAATATAATTCACAAATTATATTTGGGGACAACTATATTTTAAAAACACTTAATGTAAGTGGTCATTGTGGGGGCAGCATTGCCTATTATTCACGATCTGATGAGAGTGTATTTGTTGGCGATGCAATATTTTATCAGTCTATTGGTAGAACGGATTTGTTTGGAGGAGATTTAGATGAACTTGTGACTAATATAAAAAACAATATTATGACCTTGCCATCTAATACTCGTATATTACCGGGACACGGTCCCACAACATATATAGATTTTGAGAAGTCCAACAATCCATATATATAAAAAAATTAGTTAAACAATCACCATGAAAAAGAGTTGCTTGTTTTTTTGTATTGTTATTGCTATTCTTACAGTACAAGGGCAAGGATATAGAGTAGGAGCAATATTTGGCACTTCCATATCACAAGTAGATGGAGATGGGATGGGAGGTTTTCATTTTATAGGACCGCAAGGAGGGATTTTTATTAGCAAACAGATTGCTAAATACTCAGCTTTGCAAGGGGAATTGCAGTACGTTTATAAAGGTAGTGGGATAGAATCCAAACCTCAGACAGATTTTAGGGTTGAAATAACTGCTTCGTATGTTGATTTGGCATTATATTATAAGTATTTTTATAATGATAAAATCAATATCAAAATAGGTTTGGTGCCTTCGTTACTTATTTCCCATAAAGAGAGTATTGCGGGGGTTGAGCAATTAGTTTATCCCGAATATCGTAAGTTCGGTCTATTGTTTTCTATGGGTGGAGAATATTATTTCAATGATCATTGGTTTTTCTCTGCTGATTGGAATTATTCATTATTATCTTTACGTAGTGGGAAAGCGATGATAAGTAACTACGATGCTTTATTCTTTCGCTTGATATGGGAGAATGGAGAATTTTATAATTATTTGAAATTTTCTCTTGGTTATAGATTTTAATGAGTTAGAAATTTTTGATACACACTAATAATATCAATAAAACTAAGTAAAAAATTATGGATATTTTACAGACAAGAAAATCTATTAGAAGATATAAAAAGGAACATATATCACAAAGCACATTGGATTATATATTGAGAGCAGGAATTAGAGCATCCAATTGTGGTAATATGCAATTGTATTCTTTTATTATTACCAGGGATGAGGATAAAAAAAAGCAATATGCATCCTTACATTTCAATCAACCGATGATTACTCAGGCGGATGTAGTGGTTACAGTATGTGCTGATATTCACAGATTCAATAGATGGTGTGAAGTAAATAAAGCAGACAAAAGTCTTAACAATTTTCTTTTTCTCAATATCTCTACAATAGATGCGACTATCGCCGCTCAGGCAATTACCACAGCAGCTGAATACAAAGGATTGGGTGTTTGTTGGTTGGGTACGGTAAATTATATGGCAGATCGGATAAGTATGTTTTTTGAGTTGCCTAATGGGGTCATACCTGTGGCTTGTCTAACGATAGGGGTACCCGATGAAAATCCTAATCTAACGGAACGATTACCATTGAATGCTATTGTACATAATGAAAAATACCAAAGTTATAGTGACGAGCAGATTAATCAAATTTATAAGCAAATAGAGTCTAACCCCGAGAATAAACAATTTGTCAAAGAGAATAGCTTAGACAATCTTGCACAAGTTTTTTCACAAGTCAGGTATGATCGTCAAAACAATGAAAAATTTTCGGAACATTATATGCAATTAATCAGAGATAATTTTCTGAAAAAGGAAGATTAACAAAAGAAATTACAAAACAAAGTAGTGTTTCGTAAGATCAATGTCAAGAAAGAATTTTTTCTTTTCAAGAAAGAGATTGTTAATGTCAAGAAAGAATTTTGATATATAACACTTGACTACAATTTTTTGAATACAGATGAATAATACAATAGGCCATAAATTTATTCTTACCATCACAGGTTCTTCACATGGGAAGGAAGTTGGGGGTAAATTGGAGAACTGTCCTAAGGGATTAATCGTTGATAACGATTATATTGCAAGGGAATTGGATAGACGAAGACCTCAGAAATATGGCACGTCGCGTATAGAGGATGATTGTGTACATTTTTTAAGTGGAATAGCCGATGGTCGTACTGATGGAACTTCTATAGAATTTAGAGTAGTAAATCATAATATTCGCAAAGAAGATTACGATAGTTTTAAAGGATGGTTCAGACCCTCTCATGCAGATTATCCATATTTTGTTAAGTATGGGCAAGACAGTTTGAAATACAAAGATATGGCTTCGGCAAGAATGTTTTTACCTGTCGTAGTAGCGGGCTGTTTTGCTAAAATGTTTTTGCAACAAAGGGGCATTGTAGTTAATGCAATTGTGACAGAGATAGGAGGCATAGATTATCTGAATGATCGAGAACAAGTTGAAAATTTGCTAAAAGAAGTAACTAAAAAGCAAGATACGGTGGCAGGTAAAATAAGATGTGAGGTTAATGGAGTTGGAGTCGGATTAGGTGAACCAATATTTGAAAAATTATCGGCAAATTTGGCAAAAGCAATGATGAATGTACCATCTGCTGTAAGTTTTTCATTAGGTGATATATCCTATCGTGATAGGCTATTAGGTAGTCAAGATATCGATTTGTGGAAAGAAGATTTTACGACTGTAACTAATCACTCGGGGGGACTTAATGCAGGGTTGACTAATGGTATGCCGATAGTTTTCAGTGTAGGTTTTCATGCGATACATACTTTATCGCAACGAATGACGTTAATAAACGAAAAAGGACAGCTGCAAATAAAAGAAATAGGGGGAAGACATGATACTTGTCAGCTTTTACGTACCCCAGTAATAGTAGAGAGTCTTGCAGCTATGGTTGTTACAGATTTTATACTAATGAATGATAAAAAGAACTAATGAAAAGAACAAGAAATTTATTTTTGATACTAATTACTATTTTTTTTGTTGCGTGTTCGGACAAAGGAGATAATTATGAATTGACAGGGAAGTTGGAAAACTGCAATGAGTGTTCGGTTTATTTGATGGAAATGGAAAATTCGGGTGTGAAGGCTTTGGATACAATAAAAGTTTCTAAGGATGGTAAGTTTAGTGTAAAAGAAAAGTTAGCGGAAGAGTCTATATTTATTTTGCAGGGTAGTAATGATTATATCATGCTATGTCCTAAAAAAAATGAGAAGATAAGAATCACTGCAGATTACGAGAATATGGCTGTTACATACACTATTGAAGGAAGTGAAGAATCAAGTAAGTTAAAACTTTTGAATGACAAACAAACCATGACTCGTTTTGCTTTAAAGAATATGAATGAGCAATTGCAGATGCAAGATATCAATAACATTGATTCTGTAAGACAAGAGATTACAAAGAAATATCATTTGCTTAGAGAAAATCAAAGACAATTTCTTATAGACTACATAAATACATATGAGGGAAGTTTAACAACCTTGGTCGCACTTTATAGAAATATGGAGAACACTCCTTTGATAGATCCTCTAAGAGATGAGGCTATTTATGAGAAAGTTCTGAAAGGATTACAGAAAAAACTCCCCAATAATAAGAATACCAAATATCTAGAACATCTTGTATCGCGTATAAATAGCACAAAATATGACAAAGAGTGATAATTATATAAAGGATACTCAACGTTATGGCACAAAGTTTATATATTTTCTTTCTGATTTTCACTTAGGAGTAGGTTCTTTTGAAGAAGAAAAAATAAAGGAAGAGAAGATTGTTTGTTTCCTTCAATCAATAGAAACTAGTGCAAAACGAATATTTCTATTAGGAGATATTTTTGATTTTTGGTTTGAATATTATTCTACTATCCCCAAAGGATTTGTTTTGTTTCAGGCTCAAATTAAACATATGGTACAACAAGGCATTGTTGTTGACTATTTTTGTGGTAACCATGATTTATGGCAAAAAGATTATTTTACTAAGGAATTGGGAGTGATTATACATCGCCAACGTTATGAAACATTTGTTTTTGATGAAAAAACATTTGTTATAGGCCATGGGGATGGGTTAGATGCTAAGGATATTGGTTACAAGATTATGGATGCGGTATTTAGTAATCGTTTATCATGGTGGTTATTTAGTTTGTTTCCTGCTTGTGTCGGGCTTGGGATTGCAAGACATTGGAGTCGTAATAATAGGCGTAAACATAAAAAATATGATATGAAAGATTTAAAAGAAAAGGAACCGATGTACAAATTTTGCCAAAAATACTTGGAAACAAAACATGCGGATTATTTCCTTTTTGGTCATCGTCATATTAAAAAAGAGTTTCTTTTAAAGAGTGGGACAAAATATATTAATACAGGGTGTTGGATAGGAGATTCTCCTTATGCGGTATGGGATTCTAAAGAATTATTGTTGAAAAAATTTGAATAAGATAAGAAAAAGTTATAATTTTGCAACTCATTGTTTTTATGCGATGTGGGTACTGCTATTATAGAATGGATATTGCTTATAGAAATCTTCAATATAACTGAAAGGTAGTAGTAAAAAAAGAACTGATTAAAATATTAATAAATTAAAAAAACATAAAAAAAGATGAAAACTACACCATTTACAGAAAAACATATAGCACTTGGTGCTAAGATGGCGGAATTTGCGGGATACAATATGCCTATTTCATATACAGGATTGGTTGAGGAACACCACAATGTACGAAAGAATGTTGGTGTTTTTGACGTTTCTCATATGGGAGAGTTCAGAGCAAAAGGGAAGAAGGCACATGATTTTGTACAATATTGCACTTCCAACGATATAAATACATTGTTCGATGGCAAAGTGCTCTATACCGTACTTCCAAATGGGAAAGGTGGCATTGTTGACGATATGTTAATATATAGAGTTAAGGAGGATGAATATTTTATGGTACCCAATGCTGCTAATATAGACAAGGACTGGACTTGGATGAGTAAGATAGCGGAACAAATGGGTTTGAAAGTCGGGATAGATTTCACAAACGAGAGTGAATATTATGGACAGTTGGCGGTACAAGGTCCAAATGCTATGAAAGTTATGCAGAAACTGACAAGTACTCCAGTATTAGATATGGAATATTATACATTTAAGTTTTTAACTTTTGCAGGCGTTAATAATGTCTTGCTATCTACTACTGGATATACAGGAGCAGGTGGATGTGAATTGTATTTTGATAAAAAATATGCTGATAGAATTTGGGATGCCGTGTTTGAAGCTGGCAAAGAGTTTGCTATTATGCCTGCTGGCTTGGGATGTAGGGACACTCTTAGATTGGAAATGGGATTTTGTTTGTATGGGCACGAAATTGATGATGAAACTTCTCCTATTGAGGCTGGATTAAATTGGCTTACCAAATTCGTTGATGGTAATGATTTTATAGATCGTAAATTTTTAGAGGGACAAAAAGCAAATGGAGTAAATAAAAAAGTTGTAGGATTTGAAATGATTGGTAAGGGGATTCCGCGTAATGGATACAATGTATGTGATGCGACTGGCAAAGTTATAGGGGAAGTTCGTTCCGGTAGTCCTTCTCCTTCTACTGGTAAGAATATAGGTACAGCACAGGTACAGACTCCTTTCTCTAAGAAAGATACACCTATATTTATTGAAATTAGAAATAAATTGGTTGAAGCAAAGGTTGTAAGAATGCCTTTTTATAAACCCGAATAACGCATATATAATAAATATTATATATCGGATGCTGATAGTGTTTGATTTCGGTATCCGATATGCTTTTTTCTAATATATTGTGAAGATATCTTCCAAACAGTACGGTGGAGTAAAGTTAAAAAAAATGTCCCGATTGAGACACCTGGGATTATTGCTGTGTGTTATACCGGCATTAGTTCATGCACAAGAAGAGACGATAGTCTTTCATAATGTAGAGAATTTATTTTATCCATTAGATGATCCTTTGACATTGGATAATGATTTTACTATTGAAGGAAGAAAACACTGGACTTTCGAAAGATACAAATCCAAACTTAATGCTCTTGCAAAAACCTACATATCTATTGAAGACAAACAAACACCTGCCTTGATAGGGTTGTGTGAAGTAGAAAATAATCAAGTATTGGATGCCCTTACAAAGGATACGCCTTTAAGAAAGATAGGATATAGATATTTGCACTATCCATCTAAAGACATAAGAGGTATAGATGTGGCTTTGTTATATGATCCTAAAAAATTTAAAGTGATAGAAAGTTTTCCTATGCCATCGGTTAGCGATAGAAGAGAGGATCGCACGAGAGATGTTTTGTATGTCAAAGGGATATTAGGTAAAATGATATTGAATATATATGTAATTCATGCACCATCGAGGAGAGAGAATAATAAAAAAAAGGATTTAAGACAGAGAATTTTTGCAAGTATTTATGAAGATGTTAGAAAAAAAATATCAAGTGGGGATGAATATTTTATTGTTATGGGTGATATGAATGACAATCCTTGGGATAAGACTTTGTTGAATGGATTTCATCTGGAAGATCACAATAATAAGAATCCTCAGTTGTTGTTTGATTTGATGATAGATAATAAAGATAAGACTGGGTCGTATGTTTATGGAGGTAATATGTTTTCTTTTGATCAGTTTTTGGTATCTAATAAGGTAAAGCAACGAATTGTTCTTAGTGATTCTTGTAAAAATACATTCGTTTATAAACCTGAATTTTTGATTACTAAAAGCAAAAGACAAAAATATGCTCGTCCTTTTTCAACATACAAAGGTATGAAATATGAAGGAGGAATAAGTGACCATTTTCCGATAATTATGAAAATAAAAACTGATTGAAAAGAACGTTTTTTTATTGGATATACATATTATTGCATGAATTTGTTTGTAACAAAAAAGTAGTTGTTCACTAATCACAGAAAAGGAAGAGCTAATATCAAAAAGAATTTACTGCTCACGTTAGTTAAATTTTTAAGATAGCATTTTTGGTATTGCAAAATAGTATGTGATAGTTAGGGGATAAGAAATATTTGTTACATAGATAATTATCTATAATTGTATATGGGAACAGAATATTTATTAATTAATAATATGATTATATTGATATAATCACTTACATTTACAAATTGAAATAAAGAATTAGACATAAATGAAATTATAAGCATCATGCAAAGAGAACAATTACAGAACATTATCTGGAAGATTGCTAGCGAGGTACGTGGAGCCGTGGATGGCTAGGACCTCAAGCAGTTTGTTTTAGGAACACTTTTCTATCGTTTCATCAGCGAGAATTTTACCAATTTTATTGAGGCTGGAGATGAAAGAGTGAATTATACACATCTCTCTGATGATGTAATTACTCAGGAAATTAAAGATGATACCACAAAGACCAAGTGATATTTTATTTATCCCAGTCAATTATTTGTAAATCTTTGCTAAGGATGCTAACTGTAACCCTAATTTGAATACGGATTTGGCTGCAATTTTCGATGTGATATAAACTTCGGCTAATGGTTATGCGTCTGAACATGATATCAAGGGACTTTTTGCAGACTTTGATACCACGAGTAACCGTTTTGGGAATACCGTTGAGGATAAAAACAAGCGTTTGACAGCAGTTATCAGGGGAGTGGCAAGTCTTGATTTTGGTAACTTTGAAGATAACGAAATAGACCTTTTTGGCGATGCCTATGAGTTTTTAATTTTCAACTATGCTGCAAATGCCGGCAAATCCGGGGGGATTCTTTTCCCCATAGAATGTTTCAAAGTTGATAGTACGGCTTGCTTTGTTGGGACAAACCTCCGTAAACAAGATTTACGACCCTGCTTGTGGTTCTGGTTCGCTGTTGCTTCAAGCCAAGAAGTAGTTTGACGAGCATCTGATAGAGGAAGACTTCTTCTGGCAATAAATCAATCATACCACCTATAACCTAGCACGTATGAATATGTTTCTGCACAACATCAATTACGATAAGTTTGACATTGCCTTGGGCGATATACGCTCCTCAATTCCCAAAATGACAATGAAAAGCCCTTAGATGCCATCATTTCCAATCCACCTTATTCGGTAAACTGGGTAGGCAGCAACGATCCCACACTAATCAACGATGACCGCCTTGCCTCTACGGTGTATTAGCACCAAAATCTAAAGCCGGTTTCGTCTTTGTACTTCACGCCCTGAGCTATCTTTCTGCTTATGGGCGTGCTGCCATTGTCTGTTTCCCTGGCATCTTCTATCGTGGTGGAGTCTAGCAGAAGATAAGAAAATACTTGGAGGATAACAACTTTGTGGAAACGATCATATACATGCCTCCCAATCTGTTTTATGGCACAAGTATTGCTGTGAACATTCTCGTGCACTCTAAACATAAGATTGATACACAGACGCAGTTCATAGGTGTCAGTAGTGAAGATTTCTTCAAGAAAGAAACCAATAACAATGTGATGCTACCCGAACATATCGATCGCATCGTGGAGATTTTCGAAAATAAAGAAGAAGTCCACTACGTTGCCACGTCTGTAGACAATCGTAAGATAGCAGATAACGATTACAATCTCTCCGTCAGTTCTTACGTAGAAGCGAAAGATAAACTAGAAGTGATTGACATTGTAAAGCTGAATGATGAAATAGCCAAGACTGTGAAGAAGATAGACTTACTACGTGTAGATATTGACAAAATAATAAAGGAACTAGAAGATGAATAATGAAATAAAATATTTGATTTATAACACTCCTCAAGAAACGGTTGAGATTAGTACGGTTGCCAAAGACGAAACCATTTGGCTCACACAAAAAGCAATGGCCGAACTGTTCGGTGTTGAAGTCCCTGCAATATCAAAACATCTTACCAATATTTATTCTGAAGGTGAGTTACAGCTAATTGAACTATTTCCAAAATGGAAATAGTTCAATTAGAAGGTAATCGCAACGTTAAGCGTATGGTCTATTTTTGCAACCTTGATGCCATTATTTCAGTTAGCTACCGTGTCAATTCACGCAAAGTAACCCTATTCAGGATTTGGGCGACTAAAGTTCTGAAAGAATATATGAACAAAGGCTTTGCAATGGATGACGAGCATTTGAAACAGGGAGAAGCTACTTTTTGGAAAGACTATTTTGGGGGATTACTGGATCGTGTTCACTCTATTCGTGCCAGCGAGCGAAGAATATGGTTGCAAATAACTGATATTTTTGCTGAATGCAGTATTGACAATGATAAGTATGTCTATATCACCAAAGAATTTTATGCAATGGTACAAAACCAATTCCATTATGCCATTACCGGGAAAAAGGCACCCGAGATTGTCAACACATTTGCTGATAAGACAAAAGACAATATGGGGCTGACTACTTGGAAGAATGCTCCCGGTGGAAGAATTCTCAAAAGTGATGCTACTATTATAAAGAATTATTTGAAGGAAAACCAAATCCATCGGTTGGAACGCTTGGTGACGGGTTATTTTGATTATATAGAAGATCTGATTGAGCGTAAAAATCGTTCACTATGGAAGAGCTTGCAAGCAGTATCAATGAATTTTTAGCTTTCCGTAAATATGACATTCTTAAAGGTAAAGGAGCTGTAAGCAGAAGACAGGTAGTTTCCAAAGCAGAGTATGATGAGTTTAACAAAACGCAAAAGATATTCTCAGACTTTGAAAAAAGTATCAAACATCTAAAAAAGAAGGTCAAATATGAATTTTATAGACAATTTGTTACAAGGTGCAAAGGTGGAGTGGAAGCCGTTGGGAAAAGTGGCGGAATTGAAGCGTGGAACTTCTATAACTAAAAAGACTTCAACAGAAGGGAAATATCCTGTTATTGCTGGAGGACAACAGCTTGCATATTATATAGATACCTTTAATCTAGATGGTGAAACTATTACGGTTGCAGGTTCTGGTGCATATGCTGGTTTCATAATGTTTTGGAACGAACTGATTTTCGTAAGTGATACTTTTTCTATTAAGGCAGACAAAAGGCAGATACTACCTCGCTACATTTATTATTTTCTACTTAATATTCAGGATAAGATTCACGAACTCAAAACTGGCAGTGGTGTCCCTCATGTTTACGCAAAAGATATAGCTCGCTTTTTGGTACCTATTCCATGCCCAGATAATCCAACAAAGTCATTGGAAATCCAATGTAAAATTGTGGAAATCCTTGACAAGTTCACTATGCTGGAAGCGGAGCTGGACTGCCGCTTGCGACAGTATGAGTATTATCGTAACCTTTTGCTATCTTTAGATATGTTAAATAGGGAAGGACAAAGGTCAAATAATGTAATATGGAAGACAATGGGAGAGATTTTTGAAACAAGAAATGGCTATCTCCATCAAAGGCTAATCCTACTTTTGGGAAGAACGGAACTATTCCATGGTTTCGTATGGAAGACCTTCGTACTAGTGGGGGCATTCTGAAAGATTTCATCCAGCATATCACACCCCCAAGCCATCAAAGGTAAAGAGTTATTTGAGGCTAGCTCTATAATTATGGCTACAACCACAACTATTAGAGAGCATGCAATACTAATTGTTGAATTATTCGCTATTACCAAAATTTATTTATTATTATTTCTGTGTAATAGATGAATGTTATAAGCAGAATGTAAATATAAGTAGCTTCCCTTCTGTAGAGATGGAAAGACTCAAAAAGCAACCATTTCCCATTCCTCCTCTTTCTGAACAGAAGTGAATAGTAGCTATTCTAGATAAGTTTGACACGCTCACCACCTCCATCAGTGAGGGATTGCCCAAGGAGATAGAATTACGCAGAAAGCAATATGAATACTACAGAAATAAATTATTATCATTTCCTGAACATCAAGTAATACCTTGAATATGGAAAAGTCATTAGAAGAAATAACACAAGAATTAAAAAATAGCACCAAGAAAGTTCAACTAATCTATGCCTTTAATGGTGTAGGTAAAACCCAATTGTCACGTACTTTCAAAGAACTGATTGCACCCAAACAAGAATACGATACAGGAGATGAGGAGACGGTTGTAAAGGATATCTATTACAATGCTTTTATCGAAGATTTATTTTATTGGGACAATGGTTTGGACAAAGATGTAAATAGAAAGTTAAATATATGCCCCAATGGGTTTACACGTTGGATTCTGGAAGATGAAGGACAAGCCAATAATATTATCACTCTTTTTCAGCACTATACAAGCGAAAATTAACTCCACGTTTCAATGAAACTTATGATGAGATAAGTTTTTCTATTGATGGAGGAAACGAAGAACGTACCGAAAACATTAAGATTTCAAGAGGTGAGGAAAGTTGCTTTATATGATGCGTATTTTATAGTCTCCTAAAAGAGGGCGTTGAATTCTGAGTACTTCGGAATTGGGAAATCGTTCTACACATCAGTTCTATAGCTTAGAATATGTATTTATTGATGACCCTGTAAGTTCTTTGGATGAAAATCACTTGATAGAGTTAGCTGTAAATGTGGCAGAACTAATAAAGTCAAGTCCAGAGGAACTGAAGTTCATAATAAAATCCCACAATCATGTGATTTATAATGAACTTAACCCCAAAGTGGGTTATATGCTGGATAAAAACGAAGATGGAACGTTTGAATTAAAAGAGAAGGGAAGGGATTCCAACAAGAGCTTTTCCTTTCACCTTTTTTGAAGCAGACGATAGAAGAGGCTACAGAGGCGGACAACATTCAAAAATATCACTTTACACTTATTCGTAATCTATATGGAAAAAAACTGCAAATTTCTTGGATTATCCCCGATGGTCATACCTGTTGCCTGATGACAAACAGACCTATTATAATAGAATCGTACAGTTTACCAGCCATTCTACATTATCTAATGAAGTCGTAGCCGAACCGACTGCAGCAGAAAAAAAAACGGTAAAATTCTTATTAGACTATCTTATTGAAAACAGATATTGGAAAAAGGAGGAAGAATAACAATGACATAATATAAAACAATAGCAGAATTTATAAATCGCAAAACGAAATGTACATAAAATCGTAACAATTTGTCAAGATTGCAAAACGAAATGTACATTTTTTGGGCACACATATATATATAATCAAAAAGGCAACAGTGCTTGAATAAATTCTTTCATATCTTTTCCTTTTGTTTTAATCTTTTTTCTTAATTTTGCATTCTCTTACATATCATTTTGTTGTAAAACGAATCGTTCTTAAACAAAAAGGTGCTCATACCACCGAACAGGACATAATGTCTCTGTCGTAGTGGTATAAGCACCTTTAATTATAGAGAATGGTGAGAGATTCTCTATATAAGGCAGAGGCAATTTTCCCATACTTTTAAGACCCCTAAACAACCCTAAAAACTCTATTCAACTCTATAACTCCTACAAGTGCAATAATTCCCAAAACAGCCCAACACCACAACGGAACAACTTTTTTCTCTACTTCTTTTATTTCCATCTTTGTCTGATACCTAACAATTGTGTCGCCAACAAAAACCGTGTCGTGCAAATACTTATACTTGTATTCAGTTAAATATTTCTCCAACCAAACGGTATCATTTTTCAAAAACACAAAAATGCTGTCGTACTTATAAATGCTATCATAAACGACTTTATCCTTATACACCGTATTTACAATAGTATCGTGCGTTATGTTACTTTGCGTTGACTTTTTACTACTACCACAACAGCAAAATAACCCTATAAATCCTAACGACGCTAACAACCCTAAAAACCTTACTTTCATTTACTCACCTTTCTTTTTAGACAAACGCCTGATAACTTGTTCTAACCCCTCAACCTTTTTTGTCAGGTTGTCAATTTTGAAATTAAGGCTGTTACGTTCAACTTTCAACTGCATATTCTCGTTTTTTAAATCAATGTTTTCCTCTGTCAATACTTTAATCTGATTCAGTGTGTTATTGACCGTTTCCAACATTGTTTTGTTTGCTGTGGAGATTATCTCCCAATCATACTTTTTCTTTTGCCGTTTAGTGATATAATTACCCGACCAAACGCCTAAAACAGCCGTCAATATTGGAAGTCCTATCTGTAACAAAATCTCATTCATAACTCTAATTAACTTTAATTAACCCTATTACCTTAGATAAAGCACTTGTTTCCTATTTGTCCCCACAGCCTTATATGATACGTGAATCCACTGAGGAAACGCCTTTGTCCCTTTCTCCCAAATAAGTTGGTCAAACTCAATCTGCCCTTTGATGCACATCTCATTAATCAACTGAAACAACTTCGTATTTTCCGCCTTGTTTTTGAGTGTAATATCTGCAGCCTGTCCAACACAATGCTGCGAGTTCCACACTCCGCCGACTTTTTTATTTACCGCCTGTGAGCGAAACCCCGAAGTAACATAAATAGGCTGTCTCAACTTCTCACGCACAGGGTCAAGGACATTTTCGATCAAAAAGACAAGATTAGCCTCCTGCCCCTTATTAGGCACATTCTCTGACCCTGTACTTGTCTTGCATAATTCTTTAACCGTAAAATATTTCATAACTTTCCATTTAATATAATTTCATCACCACGCATCTATTGACATATAATCCACCAACTGCCAACCATACCTTGGTCCTACAACATCCTCTTCCAATATTCCCGTCCAAATCAGCTCCACGCTGTGCATTCGCCTCAATACAGATTGAGGATTCAAACCGAACATAAAAGCAATATCTCCCAAAACATACCTACTTTCTATATTTCGTAAAGCAATAATCCTTATAGGATGAGTGAAATATTTACCAAAGATAGTTCTCATTACGCTGCTATTATTTGCAATAGCATCTATTGTCAACTCATTCAATCCCTGTAAATACAATCTGCCCATTTCACCTGTAACATATATTACACTTCGTCCTTGTTCTATTAGATTCAATACTTCTGAAGTTATATCTGCATTTGCCGTTGGAACAGTTATAATCTCGGACATATAGGAGGTATCGTTATGAAGATCTTCTCTGTCTGTAAATTGAATATTACCGCTTGCATCCGATTTTATAGTAGTACGCAAACCGCCTACCAACCGTATCTGACTTCTATGCACTCCATTTTCTTTAATCTTTATATAAGGGTCGTATGCAATGGCGTTTGTTGTCGTTCCGCTTGCTCCTGCCGTTATTCCTGCTGTATTATGCGAGTCTGTGTCCAAATCGCCTATCAACTGCCAATATGTCCCATCATAAAGAAACTCGTAGAAATGATTGGCTTTTATCTGTCCTGATGATATATTAGCATTGTTATAACGTATAGTTTTCGCTCCCGTTTGATTAACATTCATTGTAGGAGCAGAGGCTGTATTAGTATTGAAAAACTTTATTGTAACTTTGCTTCGTATTTCCAAAACAAAACCATCAAGAGGGACTACTTTTGCTGCTGTCCATCCCGCAGTTGGACATTCCCCGTAACAATAAATCAACGCTCTATTTCTTATATTTCCGTCGCCCAATACTACTTCCGCACTCGTCCCGCCTTTCGTTATAAATTTTACTGCTTGGATATTGCTGAAACTTTCCATAACTTATCTCTTACAAGTTGGAGGTTGTTGAACCTAAAATAACAATCTGAATTCCCAGACTGCTTGCAATAGATGTATCTGCATTCCAAGTTACAGACCTATGTGCAAAGTCTATCACTATATCCAACAATACCTTCCTACCATCGCATATTGCATAAGCATCTTGTATATTAGATAAATTATGGGTTACTTGTTCTATTGTCCCGCTTTTACCACTTATTACAGATGAAGTGTAAATGTGTGGCATACGATAAGTAACATTGCCTTTTGTTACCGTTATAGTCTTACCGCTCTTTGATACTCCTGTTACAAATTTTCCGCTACCCGATACCGTTAAATCATTTACATATCCGTCCAAACTCTGATGGCTTGTTATACCGCCACCGTCCGTTACTATTTTTGCGACCGTTACAACATCTGTGGAACTTCCATTAATAGTCTTTGTTAGTTTCTTGTTTGTAATGTCATACGTTACCGTTGAAACCGTTGCACTCTTATCAGCTTTACCCGAAACGTCTGGCACTGTTATTTTCTTTCTTGTTAGTGTTAATGGCAGATTTTCCGTTGAAGCCGTACCGCCTGCACCACTTTCTACATATGTTATCTCCGTACCTGACGGAACACTTGCAGCATCTCCATTCGCTACACTTATTGTGTGAGAACTGTGTGTATTCGGATTTGACGGCAGTTTTGCGCCTATTGATACTCCGCCTATTGTTGCAAGTGTTACCTCTGTCCCCCAAACCAACGTACTCGTACCTGTCGCTACTGTCCAATTTGCCTGGACTGCTGTCCAATCGCTATTGTTTGCAGCCGTCCCCGTAGTTATACAAATAATCATATCTCCAACCTCGCAGCTTTGTCCTGCATACGTTCCTGCCGTCTTTGTCAAATAACAATCTCCGACCTTATGGCTGTTCGGTAGTGCCGTAACCGTTGCTCCGCTCTTTCCTATCGTTCCTTTGAAATTCAACGCACTGCCCAAATCCAAAATCAAGCCGTCTATATATTCTTTTGTCGGCACATTGACTGTATCCTGGCTAACAACGTGTCCTGCTGCATCACCTTTAACCTGACAAACAACCTGCACAGTGTCCCCTGTCGGAGTTGTCGCATTATTCTTTGTTGGCACTGTTGTCCCACTCGGCGTATAGTGATTACCTACTGTCGTTACTTTCGTATCTATGTTTGCTGTAATAGGCACCCAACTTGTCCCATCACAATAATACAACATATTGTCTGTTGTATTAAAAATAAACCGTCCCTTATACGCCGTTGATGCCGTCGGATTTGTACTTACTTTTTCCGCTACTGCATTTATCAACTGATTCAGTTGTAAATCTAAATTACTATAACTTTTCATCTTTATTTTATTAAAAACCTTAAAAAACTCTAATCAACCCTATCGTAAATAGACCCACCCATTGAATCTACTCTCCCAACTCACAGCTACGAGATTATCATTGATGTGCTGAATATCACACAAAATCACTTCCTTACTTCCATCAACATTTTCTTTCACCACTGTAACAATTGGAGTGACCTTGTAGCCGTGAGCAATAACGATAGTGTCCATCTGAGTGTTTATCTCCCCAGCAACCTGACCTAACCCTTTGAGGCTCTCCACCGCCGTTATTCTATCTTCTAACGCCGACAAATCCACCTGCTGTTGTCGTATATTCCTTGTTTTCATATTTTCAATACTTAACTAAAATATGCCTCCAAATAAACATCGTCATCTCTTTTGACCGTTATCCTGTCGCCGTTCCTATCTGCCACAACGAACGACAACAAACCTGTAGTTTCTTTATATTCCCAATCATCAGGGAAGTACCTAACGCCGTTAAGATAAATAGACGATGTTTCTTTCTCAAATGAATATACCCTCTCTGCACGGCTATCTCTCAAATAACACTCCCCGTCACCAACAACATCACATTTCTTAAATATTTTTTGCTTAACATTTTTAGTTAATTCCGACACTGTTTCTCCATAACTTTTTAATAACTCTTTCACTCTGTCCTCTGTAACAAACTCTTTCAAATCTTCGCTTGTTACACTACTACCATCTAATGAACTAACAGCCTCTGTGATTATCTGAGTTATTTCGTCTTTTGTATAATACTCCCTATTGTTAGAGTTTATAGCCTCTGTTATCGCCGTAACTATTCCTAATTGTTCAAGCGTTTTATTACCCTCCAACTGCACGCTGTTTATTTGCGGCTTATTCTTCAATGTGGTATAGTTATCGTTTGCCTCAATACCTTTATTTATAGCATTTATCAACGAGTTTAGTTTCTCTCTGACGCTTAAACCTTTTTCTCTATTCTTTATCTCTTCCATCTTTTTCTAATTATATACTATATGCTACCTGCTAAATACTATATGTTCAATCTTTCCAATACTCTTCATCAATCCAAATGCCCTCATCGTCCCAATATCCGTCTTTAAGTACCCAATATTCTTGTGTCTCATCACTTTCTTCTATTATTATTCCAGTTACAAAGTCCGCATTATTCATCATCTGAGTTATGTTCTGATTACTTTCAAACGGCACATCCACTTCCGTTAAGTTATTCGCAACAAAGTCTATCTCCAATCCGTTCGCTTTGGCTATCTCATACACTCCTTCCATACCGCACGCCAGCCTCAAAGCCAAATCCTGCAAACTTTCTCCCGTTTTTATTATCGTCTTCATTATAATGTCGTACTGCCACTTGAAAGCGTTATATTTTTCAACGATACCGCCTTTTCCAATGCCGTTACTCTTTCATTTAAACTAGTTATCTGTCCGCTGATATTCTCAACCCTATACAAATCCAAAAATGAAAAACCGCTTACGTTTATATCATTAAAACCATTATTATTCGTTACCGTTACGCTGCCGCCCAATGTCGTGTGTGTCGTGCTTTTTACTTGCATAAGCACACCATATCTTTCATAATGCACATTTATACTCTGCTGTAAACTCTCATCATATACAGGCGAAGGACTTACAACTTTTGAAGTAAATAGCAGTTTTACATTTGTTAACAATGTACTTGCGTTATTAAATGATATAGATGATTGCAAGCTCAACTTCCCAACATCATATACCACACCGTTATACAACACCTTTCCTGCCGTTATCTTTTTATTTGTGCTGTCATACTCCAAGCCATTAAGTATTATCGGCATTGTGTTGTCCCATCCAAATATTGTCCTTAACATCTTTTCTACTCCTAAGGCAACTTCTTTGTCTGCATCGCTCAAAAATTCAAAATCCTTAGGAGTAACCTCTCTTGTTTTCTTACTATCTCTTATCTCTTTCATCCTTTTTATTATTTATATGCTACATGCTAAATACTACATACTACACGATACTATATCCTACTCCGTAAAACACATATTTATTTATCAAATCTTCTACTTTCTTTTTATCTATCCCAGTCGGTACTTTCACCGTAAAATCCTCGCCTATATTACTTTCACTTCTCGGGCGTGCAAAAAATCTTGTCTCTTGCGTACTTCCGCCGATAAATGTTCTCCTTTCTTGCAAATCGTTTTTATACATAAGCGTTATATTACTTTGCGATGAATCCTCTATCTCTATCCCCTCGCCAAACTTCTTTTTCAACAGTTCTTTTATTACTTTTATCTGCGAGGTATATCTCAAATCTTGCACTTGGCTGTGTATCTCTTCTCTTTCTTCATCATACTTTTTTCTTGTGTAATAAGTCAAAGCCCAAAGCACAGCAAACAACATCTTGCCTTTCCTTAACCGTATAGGCAATAGCAACTTTATATGTCTTCCCCAATTTACCTGCATAACCTTAAAAACCTTAACCAACCCTAAAAAACTCTACTCAACCTTACTCAACTCTAACTAACCCTATAACAAACTCGTCCAATCTATAATATCCTGCCTTTGCTTGCAAAATTCTTCCGACTTGTCCCGTTGTGCCGTTATCATTGTAGTTTATAGAGTTTATCACAACGTCCTCAACTCCGCTAACTTCCTGCATGGCATCTATTAGTTTGTTTCTTATCATCTCGCCGCCGAAGTTAATACCTTTTAAATACTCTTTAATCGCTGTTTTAACATTGCTTTCAATAGTTGAAGATTCTCTTTGTCCGTCATAATACACGCTTATATCTATATCCAATTCGCAAGCCGTAAAACTCTGTCCTACAGCCATTATTCCCAACGGTTTTATATCGTTGATATATGCTTGAAACTCGCTTAACTCTTCGTTGCTTAAAGCCACCAATTCCTCGCCTTGCTCTTTTGCTACTCTTATATATACCGCTCTTCCCTCACTTACAACTGCTGCATATTTTATTATTTTCTTATCTTCATCTTCCTCCTCATAGCCAAGTACTCCACTGTCATCTACTTCCACGCTGTCGCCTTTTTGCCAATTCAACGCCTGATTATACCACCATTGTTTAGTACCGTAGCGTGTTGCCAGTGCTGTCGCTTTCACGTCCTCCAACCACAACTCATGGGCTTTCTCACGCAAGTATATTACTGATGACACCACATAAAACAACAAACTCTCTATACTTACTTTCTTAAAATAATCTTCAAACACCGTATTTTCATTTGTGCCATATAGTGCCTGCATTCTCTCATCTGCCATAAAGCAGTCAGTCATCTGTCTCTTTATATCTTTTATCGTATCCATAAATCAACCGCTATCTATCTCTCGCTATTCTATAAACTATTATTATTCCTATCCCTACTATCAACCCAAACATCACCACTTCCATTCCCGATAATATCTTTTCTTTCCAACTCCTTTGCTTTTCTTTCTCTATCGTCTTTATTTCATTTACTCTTATTGTGTCTGTCTTTGCTATTGTATCTCTTACAATTCTGTCGTTATATACAATCTTTTCTACAAACACGCTGTCACCTTTTTGCCTCACTCTTATTGTATCTCTTACCTTTATTGTGTCAGTTTTCAGGGAATATCTCTCCTTGATCGTTTCTGTTTGCTCCCTCTGTGTTATCGTTTTCGCTTGTCTGCAACTCCCTAACAACAGGGCAACTATCAACCCACTGACAACCGTTAGCCTTATTGACCGCACGCCTAAACCTCGCAATCTCTCTTTTAAGTCCATTGATATCTTTTCTTAATGTTATTACTTCTTCTTTTATCGGTTCTACTATATTCTTTGAATACTCATCAACATAACTCTTGCCCAATTCCATCTCTGCCTGCAATGCCTTTGCTCTCGCTTGTTTTCTATTACTTCTAAGCAACGCCACATTGTACAGTCAACCTCCGCCCAATACCACTTCAAATAATATTCTCAATATCTCAGTATTCATTCACTTACTTTTATTATTTATTAAAACTTTTTCCGCATATCCTTTCCGAGTTCGCTTGATTTCTGGTTCTCTTTGTGCAAAAGAGAACGCTTCTTTTGGTTCGTTTTCTTCTAAAGAAAATGAACATAAAAAAACTAAATCTTATAACTCAAAGCACATTCCCTTCTAAATCCTCCGCTTACACCACATTTCACTTTAACACTCTCCACCAAATATTCTCCCTCTCTTTCCTCATTATCCACATCTACCATCTTTATCGTATCTCCTGCCTTTACTCTCGGCACTCCAAATCCCGTTATCTTGCCTTCATATCCGTCAAAACTTCTGTTATTATATTCTTGTATTGTCCTTTCTTTCAAATCCTCTTCATTATCTACCGTTGAAAGAAAATTGCAAGTCCTTTTCACTGCATCATCGTCCTTGCTGCCGTATTCAAACGTTATCTGCTTACCTGCTTTCGTCTTACATTTTCCCGTTATATGCAGTTTTATATATTCTTTCTTATTAAATTTCAAATCATTCTTAACCACATTGGGCGATAGTTCTCTTTGGTGTAGTTTTTGCAAACTCTCTTCTTTCCTCGTTCCCAAAACATAGGTATGTTTGTTAAATCCCTTAAAGTCGTATGCCCAAAAACATTTTATCGTCTTACTCTTTTCGTCTATCTTTGCCAAAAATCCGTAACTTTCTTTCAATCCTTTTATAGCCTCAAAAGGTGTTGCGTTCTTTATCACAAACCCTGTCGGCAGATTAACTTCCACCGCCTCTATATTCCACCCTTTGAATAAATATGTCAGTATCTCTTTTAGTGTCGTACTCTTCCAACTCTTATTTATCTGTTCCGCCCTCTTAAAAGGATACCACTCATCATCACATCCTATCTCCAACGGTGCTGCTGCCCCAATCTTCTTTACATAGCCCCTAAACTCTTCCTCTATATTGTCATTATATCCCAATCGTATCAATACCTTATCGCCCGTATGCACCAAATCCGTTATCTTCTTGCCGTCTTTCTCCTTAAAATTTAGCGGCATAACGATTTTTGCACTCTGTGTCAAGTTCTTTACACTCATATCTATCTCCACAGAGTTTATCCCTGCATTCTCTCCGTAAAATTTTATTTTACCTATCTCTATTTCACTTTTTGGTATCAAATACATCGCTTAGGCACGTTTTTTGTTATCTCTTTCTTGTAATTTTAATAACCTTTAAACACTTTTTAATATGCGTTGCTTTATTGTTTTCTTTTCTTGTATTGCATTGTCATTCTTCGCTTTCGCCGATAATGATCATTCTCCTGAGGATAATACCTCCACTGTCGTTGTTTCCGATGACTGCCTTCTCAAAGGCAAAGTTAAGATAGTAGATAGTTATGAAGATATAAAGGTCAAAATTGTAGAAGATTACCCAGACTTAGAAGTTACCGTTGTTGATGGATACGTAGGCAATGAGTGTGGTCGTATTATGTTAGTTAAAGACTATGAAGATATCAAAGTTAAAATCGTTGATTCATACGCTGATATTACAATAAGATTCAAAGATAAGCGTTCAAAGGAATTATTTTTCAAACAACTTAAACAACCTAAATAAAGAACTCTATTGGTTTAATGCTATGAGTTGTCAGTTTATATGATAACGTGTCATTAAAACCCTCTACAAGTCTTAAATTCTCAATCTTTTCAATATAAAGACTTTGTATTCCTAAATCTTCACATACCTGATTGTCCACCACTTCCAAAATATCATTTATTTCAAATAACTGTCTTATCTGAACAACCTTATCGCTCGGATATTCGTGTGCATCTAAATCAATCAATATTCCCTCAATAATTATCTCCCAACTCTTACAGCCAAAACATTCTATTACTTCGCTGTCGCTCCCATCTACCGCCGTTTTAATAATATTCTTTTCTCTCTTAAACTGTAAAACAGGGCAGGGAGCAAGTATATCAGGCATATTTTCTGTCATTATCCCGTTTTTAAACCTAAACTCCTGTGTTCCGTTCCTTAGTGTCAAATCCGCAAAACATTTATCATTCCTCATAACAGCATAACGGGTAATATTCTTTAGAGCATAACTTTGATTTCGTTTGTCCGAAGCCTTTGATATTGCTTTTTCCAAAACATCGCCTGCCTCTATATTCGCTTTTATGACTACACTCTGCGGCATTCCGCTCGGTATATACCCTAAAGCCTTATATATCCTATCTGTCAAATCTATGTTTATCATATTACCCGTTATTCTTTTTTGTTTTGTCTGATTTTACTTTACACTTTTCATTCCCAACAAGCCTTTTTCTGCCAACCATTCCAACTGCCTGAATTTTTCCATCCATCTTTCATCGTCCAAGTCCTCAGGAAAAGGTATGTGAAAATAAAGCGTTATCAAAGCATCTATCCGTCTTATGTTGTTTGATAACCTCCTTTTCAGACTATCCTCATCATCGCTGACATCTATCTTCGGATAGCCCTCTATAAGTTTTTTACTATCGCAACTCTTACAGGTATCAACTGAGCAATAGCATCCGCTGCTCCGAAGAATAAACCGTCATCTGCTTTCACTTCGTCCTTGCCCGACAACAAACATGCATTGATCATTATCTCCTTCGCTTTGTCGGGGTTCTTGTCCATCCACTTCTCAAACTCGCTCATCACTTTTCTGTCTGGTACTCTGATGATAACTTTCTTATATGCCTTGCCGTCATCGTCCATAGGCAGTTGTGCAATCTTTACCTTGTTTTCGCCGTAGCGTTCCTGCCACGCTTTTATCATCTCTTGCGTTACTCCCTCAGGTAACTGTGTTTCTTTTATCGTTGCCATACTCTTTTGTTCTTTTTCTTTTGTTGTCTTATTTGTCTTTTCCATGGTATTTCTTTTTTTTACTAATCTACATTAAAGTTTATGCCCGTGCAGAACATCTCAAACTCTTTTTTCAAATCGTCATCATCACCCACACTTCTGCCTTGCTCCGTAAATTTAGCCGTTATTACGTCCGTTATCATCTCGTTTTCGTCATCAACGTAATTAACCACTATCGGAAAAGGTTTTATATCCATAAGACTTCCGCCTGCAGCTTTCTCTATGGCTGACACACTTTTCAGTCTTAGACCCAACGTGCAGGAATATTCCTTTTTGCCTTTTCTGTACGATGTAGGGCTGTCGCTGCCCACCGAATAATTAGGCTCATGTGTCTGCTTAACGCCGTACTCCAACTTCGTTACCTCGTAGTCTATGCTGCCAAGTATTGAAATCTGCACGTCGGCATCACCCAAAGCCTTGCCGTTCCTTGATACTGTCATAACTTATATGCTTGTTTTTAAGTTAATTGTTCCTTTTATCTCATCTATCTGTCCCATTGGTACGATAACAAACGCCACTTTCAACACCCTCGGACTTATCAACAAATCGCTATCCTTATCCACCGTTGTTTTGCCGCTCGTTATCAATCCTTCTGCTGCCATCGTGTTAAACACTTCATCGCCTATAGCCTCAAAATATTTAACTATCGCTGTCGGTAGTTTTCCCGTCTTGCTATCCACTGGCTGACTGCTTTTAACTTTCGGCAATAGTGCCGTTCTCAAATCTCTTACAGCCTTGTCATGCACTCGTCCGTATGATATGGTGTATTCGTTAAAATACCCTTCCTTGTCCTTTATGATAGGCGTACAAGTATGGTCGTTGTTAAAATACACTCCGTCCAACCCTGCATAACTTATAGCGAATATATAGCCTTTGTCTTCCAATGTCTGCAACTCCGAATCCATCTCGGCTATGCTCTTATGATTACTCAACGCAGCCTTTGTCCAAAGACCTTGTTTTACATTCATAAGGTTGCCGCCCTCTACCTCGCCTATGTTCTCATTGACTTTCTTTGAAGCCAACATACCGAGCATTGTTCCAACGTCTGCGTATTTCTTACCTATCGCATCCTGAGTTTCTGCAAAGTTGTAATCCTGTCCTATGCAAACACTCACCTTGTAACAACTGATAACATTATTGTCTGCATCTTTCATCTGTCTTAAATCCGCAGCAGCCGTACCCGTTGCAGCCGAAAAACCTCTACCCTCCAACACTATCTGACATGGGCGGAACGTCTCGTAACTCCAATCATACAAGTCTTGTGCTTTTTCAATGGCAGTATATACATCTTCCTCCGTGAATTGACAACCTAAAAGTTTGTCGGTTACCATTACGTCGCCATTGGCAGGATTGCCGTAACTTACTACTATATCCACCTGCATATCCAACACAGTGTCGCCACCGCTCTTTGCAAGTATTTCGTATTCACTTCTTGTCATAGCCACCTCCCCTTCGTAGGAGACGTTACCGGATTGTATGCTCACAGGCTCATCACCCGAACCGTAAAGCAACTCTTTTTCTTTACTCCTCTTATAGCGTACCGAACGCATGCGTGCAATATAGCGACTGCCTATCATACACTTAACATCGCTCCACTGATATTCTCTACTGTTAAACATATCTTACTCCTTTCTTCTTACGCTGTCTTAAAGCCTAATTTCACATCTATGTACTTACTGTAACCATACGGTTTTACTCTCAAACTTACTTCCAATCGTGAGGTGGCCAAAATGTTTTGGTCTGCGTTATTTCTTGGTTGGTAAAGTCTGTAATTGATAATTATTTTGTAATTTTGCGCTCGTATAAACAGCGAAAAATATGAAACCTTGGAGTATATCAACGACCGTAAGAAACCCAGAAAGAGTCAGAAGTTTTCTGTCTGTACTCAAACAATTGGAAGGTCAGAAATGGGACGAAAAAACTCAAGCAAAATATCAAGTTCTGTTATTGCAAAACAGACTTTACGGTGTATATAATAAGCAATTTTATAACGGATTAAATGAAAATACTATTGATTTATTAGAATCTAATGACCCTATATCTTACAAAACGGCAGAAAATATTCTGTTGTCAAAAAACTATAAGGGCGGTAACGAAATGCGAGGCAGACAATCCTACAATCCAATTAGGAAAATGGGATTTGTTTATACAGATAAAAACAAGGTTTTAAGATTTACGGACGTTGCAAATTACTTTTTACAAGATGATTATGATTTGGGAGAAGTATTTTTTCGCAGTTTTATAAAATGGCAATTACCAAATCCCGATGCAAGTGATTTTAGCAATGGCTATAATATCAAGCCGTTCATTGCTACTTTGCATTTAATAAATGAAGTAAATAAACTATGTGAAGAAAATAACGACAAAGCAAAGGGTATTTCACGATTGGAGTTTCAACTTTTTGCCTTAACGTTATTTAACTATAAGAACATCAAACAGCAAGCAAAGAAAGTAATAGAGTTTAGAAAAAAGTACAACACTGCAAAGAATAAAGATGAATTTGTCAGTAAATATATAGCAGACAATTTGCAAAATATAGAGAGTATAAACAATTTGAATGATTATGCCGACAATGTTATAAGATATTTTCGTCTGACAAAGTACATATATTTAAGAGGTAACGGATATTATTTAGATTTAGAGCCGAGAAGACAAATTGAAATAGAAAATTTATTGAAGTTTGATAACGCTTGTGTAATAGAATTTAAGAATAAACAAGAGCATTACGCATATCTGGGCAATATTAACGAACCTGCTTTACCTTGGGAAAATAAAGAAGATAACATTAAAATTGCAAATTTAATACTTGATGATATTTCACAGTATACACAATTATTGAATGAGCAAAAAGAAATCTATGAAAAGAAAGATATAAACGCCCTAAACTACGAGCAACTGAAAGAATATATAAGTTATCTTCGTTCTGTTAGGTTATTGCTTCAAAGAAGAATACAGCACAATCAAGTACAAGAGTTAAAAAATATAGAAGAAACAAAAACACTTTTGCAAAACATCTATTCATCAAAAGCAAAGAAGTCGGTTGAATTAGAAAGATTATGTTCTTTGGCATTAAATGCTTTGGACGATGCAAAAGAAATAAAGCCGAATTATCCTGTCGGTGATGATAACGAACCAACATTTACAGCCCCTGCCAATAAACCTGATATTGAATGTTTTTACGAGCAGTTTAACGCAATATGTGAGGTTACTATACTAACGGATAAAACACAATTTTTCTATGAAGGACAACCTGTAATGCGACATTTAAGGGATTTTGAAGATAAACACAATGACAAAACCGCTTATTGTCTGTTTATAGCACCGTCATTACACAGAGATACAATAAATACATTTTGGGGATTTCGTAAGATTGCATTTGAAGGATTTCAACAGCGAATAATTCCTCTTACAATAACACAATTTATTTCCTTATTAGATGTACTTATTGACAGAAAGTCAAAAGGCGAAAAATTATATTACAGCGATATGCAACTACTATACGATGCTATTATTCAAAGTAATGACAATAGCAATACTTCTGCCGAATGGATTTTATCTATTGATGATATACTGACAGAATGGAAAAATAAAATAACGGCATGAAACTAAATACCATATATAACGGAGATTGTATAAATATATTGGCTAAAAAAATAAATAAAAATTCAGTTGATTTAATATTTGCCGACCCACCTTATAATCTTTCGGGCAAAAGTCTTTCGTTAGCCAATAATACAACGGGCGGAGCATATTATAAAGTTAATGAAGATTGGGATACTTACGACTATGACGACTATTTGAATTTTACTAAACAATGGCTACAATGTTGTTTTGATGTTTTGAAAGACGGCGGAAGTATTTATATTTCCTGTACTCATCATAATATTGGGGAAGTGCTGACTATTGGCAAACAATTAGGTTTGAAACTCAACAATATTATTACTTGGTACAAAACCAATGCTATGCCTAATATTACAAAACGCACTTTTACACATTCCACTGAATTTGTTTGTTGGTTTGTTAAGGGAAAGAATTGGATTTTTAATTATGATGAAGTAAAGAAATTTAATCCGCATAAGACAAAGACAGGTGAAGACAAACAGATGAGAGATTTTTTGGATTTTATAGAGTTGCCTATTGTTCAAGGGAAAGAGAGAATAAAAGGAGAGGATAACAGAGCGGCACACCCAACACAAAAACCTGAAAAACTTTTAGAGTTGATAATAAAAGCCTCTTCCAATGAAAACGATTTAGTATTAGACCCATTTTTCGGTACGGGAACAACGGGTTATGTAGCCAAACAACTAAATAGAAATTGGATAGGTATAGAAAATAATGATAAGTATATACAGATAGCAACTAAACGAATATTTGACAATGACAACACTATATAACGACAATTGTTTGAACGTTTTAAGGCAAATGCCACCTTCATCGGTTGATATGATATTTGCCGACCCTCCTTATAATCTTTCGGGGGAGAATTTTCTGACAGTACAAAACGGAAAGCCTGTAAAATTATATAAAGGAGATTGGGACGTAATAGAGGATATTGACAAATTTAATTACGAATGGATTAGCGAATGTTTAAGAGTTTTATCGGATACAGGAACACTATGGATTAGCGGAACATTGCACAATCACCCATCGGTTGGCTCTGTTTTGAAAAATTTAAATGCTTGGATAATCAATGATATTATATGGTTCAAACCTAATGCTACACCGCTACTTTCAAAAAACAGATTAGCCCCTGCTACTGAATTGATTTGGCTTGCAAGTAAGAGTAAAAAATACTATTTTAACTATGATTTGGCAAAACAAATCAACGGAGGCAAACAGATGAAAAACCTTTGGATTATCAATGCCGAGCGACATAAAACTACCCATAAAACCGAAAAACCTGAAAGTTTGTTGGAACGCATAATTTCATTGGGAAGTAAAGAAAACGACTTAATATTAGACCCTTTTCTTGGTAGCGGAACAACGGGAGTTGTGGCAAAACGTTTGAATAGAAATTTTATCGGGATAGAGATTGATAAACAATATTTTGACATTGCAAAAGAAAGAATAAACAAAGAGAAATCTACGGAAATCTTCACCAAGACAAGCAACTTTTCTGCAGACTATTCACAATCCTCTATGATTGCAATGGCAAGATAAAGTTTTATTTCATTGAAATAATTTACTGAAAATTGTCTGTTTTTGGCGGATAATTTTCAGTTTTTCGTTTGTTGTGTTTTGTTAAAATTTGGTAATAATTTCAGAAAAACATACTTCAAAACAGTAAAAATACATGCTTTATGAATAAACCGGCGTTTCACGATATTAAAGTGCCACTTTATGACAACCAAACGCCACTTCACGATTGTAGAAAGGCGTTTTATTTTCATCAAAAGGCGTTTTATTTGAGGTAAAACAGCATAAAAATATATAGCGTATAGTGTTTATATTCCGTACTATACGCTATATTTCACATATATTTTATTTCAGTGTAAATTCTCTTTATTTTAGAGTTTTATTGTAGGTAAATTTTGTCCGCAACTACCGTCCGAGTTATATAGTTTTTGGTTCTTTTCCTAAAAAGAACGCTTTTCTTGTTACTTCTTTTCTAAAAAGAAGTAATTAAAGAAAACTTGCCTGAAAAGAGAAAAGATTTCATCTTTTCATGTTCATTTTCTTTATAAGAAAACGAACCAAAAGAAAAAAGAATGTTTGGCTGTCTTTCTGACGAAAGCCACCCGAAAAATTCTTTTTTTGCACAAAGAGAACCAGAAATCAAGCGTACGCGGAAAGAATTTGCGGACGGTTCTCTCCTTGTGGCTACTTGTGAAAATAAAACTGCGTTCTTCATACGGCAAAGCAAAAAAAAATTACGATTTATGAATTAAATAGTTGCGGATTTGTCGCAGTTGTTCTATGGAAAAATACTTGCCCGTTATTCCCATCAACTTGATTTCATCTTTTTTGCGTAACCGTAACAATGTTTGGGCAGATATACCCAACACATTCGCTGCCTCCTGACAGTTATACAATCTTCCTAATGACGAATTTTGATTTTCCATGTGTTTTTTCCTCCTATATTTATATATGTTATTACTAAATAATATTGCTCTTTTATAATAATTGTCAGCCGTACCCGGCAAATTTGCTTGTCATTGCTAACGACTGCAAAATTACAGCAATTTATTGAAGTATAATAACATTATATTACAACAATTTATTGCATTATCTATCAATAATATACAATGATATTTGCATCTCGTTTTCGTGTCATTATTCGTTATAATTTTGCTGTCGTAAAATTAATTTATTAACCTATAAAAACAAAAGTATTATGATTCAGTTTGTAAAAGCAAAAAGAGTAATCAAGATTGACGGAGTTAAGGAAGACCGTTATGTTGCAAAGATTTTCAGATCTGCCGACACGTCTTTGGATTCCATTGCAAAAGAGATTTCACACGCTACTTCAGTGTCCTATCCTGATGTTTTGGCAGCATTGAAAGCCTTTGAAATTCGCGTTTCTAACGCCGTGATGAAAGGTTCTGCCGTGAAATTCGGAACTTTGGGAGCGTTTATTCCCGCAATAAGAAGTAAAGCCGTAAAGAAAGCCGATGACGTTGAGCCGATACGGTTAAGAGGGTTACGTGTCGTTTCTACCCGTCAAGTGCATTTCGTAAGGATATGAAAGGCGTAAGTTTGGAATACAAAGACTTGTCAAAAGTTAATCACGCCTAAATTCATATAGTATTTAGTATGTAGCACGTAGTATATATCGGGGTTCCGTTAGGTTTATATACTACATACTACCCGCTAAATGCTATATAAAAAGTAATTGCTATGGATAAGAAGAAAGTAAAAAGGGTGATTGACGTAGTTGTCTATGTCTTAACGGCAATAGCAGGTTGGCTTACAGGCTCGGCATTCGCAATTATTTAGAATATAGTATGTAGTATATATATCCGAGTGCGGAGTAAATTTCATACCGTTAGGTTTATATGCTACATACTACGTACTAAATGCTATATAAAAATGTATTGTGCTTCGGGCATAATACATTTTTTGTTTATAGGCGGTAACCTACTCCCTTTTCTCTATCCGCCATGCGATACCTCCTCCTTCAAAGCCTCTTTTGATGGTGGCGATACCAACGACATTCAACTTCTTGCTATGCAACTTGCACAGCGTATCTTTGACGGCGAAGACATCTCCTCCGATGATACCCTTTTGCGACTTACAGCAGAATACCTTTTAAATGGCGTTGAAAAAGGTTTTAATGGCGATATTCTTTCTTTTGATTTCAATAGCCCCGACTTAGCAACACTAACTAAACTTACCGAAGATGTCTATCAATTCGCCGGTGCTAAAAACTACCACGAACTAAAAGACTTATCCCTTGCCTTAACTGACGGCGACAAAGTGCTTTCGTTTGAGGAGTTTTCCCAAAAAGCCGAAGCAATTATCGGCAAGTACAATGTTTCTTGGCTGCGTTCAGAATACAATCAAGCCATTGCTTCCGCTCAAAGTGCTGCACGTTGGAACGACTTTCAAAAGACTAAAGACATTATGCCTTATCTAAGATATGAAGCCGTGATGGACGGCAACACACGGGAAGAACATGCACTTCTCAACGGCGTAGTAAAACGTATTGACGATAAGTTTTGGGACAAATACCTACCTCCTAACGGGTGGGGTTGCAGATGTGAGGCTGTCCAACTGCCTTTCTCTTCCTATGAAGAAACATCTGACAACGCTATCACTTACCCTAACGTACCGCCTATGTTTCAGATTAACTTCGGCAAACAACAAATCATATTCCCTCCCTCTCACCCATACTATAAAGGTATTCCAAGCGATGAAGTTAAAAATATTAAAAAACATTCTCGTGAGGCTTATCGTAATTATACCGTTGCTCAGGCTATAAACAATTTTGAGGATTTTTCTACTACTATTGACGGCGTTACTTATGATGTTACAATGAACAATTTAGGAGTAAAACACTTTGCACAAGATTTATTTACCAAAGATATATTCTTTTATAAAAACAATTTTCTTATTTATACCAAAAGTGCTATGACAAACTTAGAGTATTTTGATGAGGCAGATGTTGATTTAAACCATAATACAGGTAAAAAAACACTTAAACTAAAAGGTAAATGTGATAAGTTTATTTACTTTAAAACTAAACAGCCTTTCAATAACAAATATTTATATATTCAATGTATGAGATACAGAGGAAATCAAAAGATATTTTTATACTCGGCATCTACAAAACCTCCTAAAAACTATGAAAAATGAAAATAAGGAACTATAAAACGGGGCGTTATACACACCACTACTATTTATAATTCCTCTTTTCAGACAACAAATTTACAACAATAAATTGAATTACAAACAAAAAACAATAAAAAAATGGCAAAATGTAAATTAAAATTTCAGAAACTACAAGACGAGATGATTATTCGCCACAAGTTTTTGACAACAGACGAAGAAGAGCAATTAAAACAAACGCTATCAAAGAAGTACAATGGCAAGGTGGAATTTGCAAAAATTGGTATATACATACCCGTTTTAATACAACAGAGCGATGAATAACACCGCTCCGCAAATTACAATCTATTAAAGGTTTTTGAACTGTTTGATGGTATCTTCTTCTATTGATTTTAATACAAGTTCTTCTGATTTGTTGATGATTTGTTGCTTAAATTCATCACAACAACAATCAATAGAGAAACTTTGACCTTTAATTGTAATTTTAGGATGCTTGCCATGTTTTAGACAAGTCATCATTTCAAGTTGATTTTTAATTGAATGTAATGACATTATGCTAAAATTTTTAATTAAACGATTTTGCAAAATTACTAAAAACAAAAAACAATAAGAAAATGAAAACTTATAACCCTTTAATAACCTTAAAAAACGTTATAGTATAAACCAAAAGAAAAAATAAATTATGGCACAGCAAAGTAAAATAGAGTTATTATTAAAGTTAAAAGATCGCCTATCTTCGGGCATAAGCAGGGCGAAAGAAAACGTATCTAAAAGCACTGGCGAGATGCGTAACAAAATCAACCACTTAAAACAAACGCATATAGAGGCATTTCGTCAGATGAAAGAGTCTGTCCCCGGACTGAGTAAGGCAATAGACCTTTTGAAAAATCCTATCACGGGTGTTATTGCCGCCGTTGGTGCTTTGGGTTTGGCTTGGCACAAATTCACGGGCTATCTTTCTAAAGCAGAGCAAGCCTCCAATGTGCAGGCTATGGCAGAGGCTCGGCTTAGCCATGTTATGAAAAATACGATGAACGCCACTGCCTCGCAAATTCAAAACATCAAAGATTTGACTTCGGCACAACAGCGTTTAGGTGTTATAGGCGATGAGATTCAACTTTCGGGTGCTCAGGAGTTGGCTACCTATCTAACCAAAGATTCTTCACTCAAAAAACTCTTGCCCGTTATGAATGATATGTTGGCTCAACAATACGGCTTAAATGCTACGCAAGAATCTGCCGTTAATATCGCCTCTATGATGGGTAAAGTTATGGACGGACAAGTAGGAGCATTATCTCGTTATGGTTACAAGTTTGACGAGGCTCAAGCAAAGATTCTTAAATATGGGACAGAAAGCCAGCGTGCTGCCACCTTAGCCGAAGTTGTTTCTTCTGCTGTCGGAGGTATGAACGAGGCTTTGGCTTCCACGCCTGAAGGACAAATGAAACAACTCTCCAATGATATGGGCGACTTGGACGAACGTATGGGCAAGATGTCCGTTACTTTCAAAACGTCTTTGTTACCGTTTTATCAGTTTATCTATGAACTAAAAGAGCGTTTTGTTACTTTCTTTGAAGAAAATCAAGGCAAGATTCGTTCGTTTATCTTTGGCGTTGCAACTTATGTCAAAGGTTTCATTAACGGCATTATATCCGTTTTCAAAGGCATCTATTCCGTTGTATCTTTTCTTTGGTCGTGGCGTGAAGTTCTGCTTGCCGTTGCCGCTGGTTTTGCCATTTTGAATTATCAGACAATCCTTGCAGGTATCAGTGCAGGAGCGTTAGCAGTAAAGACGGCACTCTTGACAGCTAAACAATGGCTGTTAAACATTGCAATGAACGCCAACCCAATAGGTATTATCATCACTCTTATAGGCATATTGATAGGTTTTATTATTGCCTTATGCCGTAAGTATGAGGGCTGGACTACCGTTTGGAATGCCGTCAAAACTTTCTTAGTCAACTCTTTCAAGCAGTTTGTATCTAATTGGAAGTTCGGTTTTCAGGAGATTTGGTTTGAAATACAGATTATTTGGAAACGTCTGCAATCTTTCGGTCAGTTTGTCTCGCAGTTGTTTCAAAATATCGGCAAGGCTATCAAAGTGGCTTTGAGTGGCAATTTTGAGGAGGCTAAACAAATCCTTACCTCCAAGATTACTACCGATGCATCCAAAGATATTGAACGCTTAAAACAAGAGCGTGAAGACAATCGCAAAAAATTTGTCAATGAATCTGCCGAGCGTGTCAAACAAACCAAAGAGGCTTTTGGTAATATAAAACTAACCAAAAAAGCAGACACCTCCGAAGACACTGCTACTGATACTTTTGCAACTCAAGGTTTAGGTGAAATACCTGATAGCAACAGCGGAGGCACTGGTGCTTATTCCTCTTCCTCTGATGCTACTTCTTCTGTTGTCGGCTCAGCCAAACAGATACGCAATATAACTATCAATATTGATTCTTTCATCAAAGGAGGTATCAACACTCAAAACACCGAGATGCAACACATGCAAGGCTCTGAGATTGCCTCTTATTTGGAAGATTTGCTTTCTCGTGTTATTCGTAATGTTGAAATGTCATATTAGTTATGAAAGATTTCTTATTTAGCATAATGTATTTGTGAATATGAGGGATTTACTCTTTGTAATGTGTTAAGTTTGATGAGGAGTAGTGATTTTATATAAAATTTTTAGAGGGAGTTTTTTTTATTCTCTTATAAACAATAAAGAGTGATCATGTCATAACGTGATCACTCTTATATTTATGGGACTGCTTTTTATTTAATCTATATTAAAATAGACATTATCCGCCAAAGTTGTCGTACATGATGTTTTCAGATGGTACTCCTAAATTGTCAAGCATAGTTGTAACTGCATTAGACATAGGACCTGGACCACACATATAGTATTCTATATCTTCAGGTGCATTATGGTCTTTCAAGTAGGTCTCATACATGACGTTATGAACAAATCCGGCAGTATATTTTATACCTTTAGCATCAGCAACAGGATCTTCACGATCTAAAGCTAGATGAAATTTGAAGTTTTTGAACTCTTTTTCTAACGATAAAAAGTCTTCTAAATAAAACACCTCATTAAGGGCTCGAGCACCATAGAAATAATGCATCTGTCTATCAGTAGTATGAAGCGTTTTGGCCATATGCATAATTTGAGCTCTTAAAGGAGCCATACCTGCTCCTCCACCTACCCACACCATTTCGTTTTTCGTATCGAAATGAGGATGGAAATCTCCATAAGGACCGCTCATAACGACTTTATCGCCAGGTTTCAAGCTGAAAATATAGGAAGATGCTATGCCTGGATTGATATTCATAAACCCACTCTTATCCGCATTGAAAGGCGGAGTAGCAATACGAACGGTTAACATGAAAACATTCCCCTCTGCTGGGTAATTAGCCATTGAATAAGCACGGATCGTGGGCTCTGCATTGACACAATGTAAATCGAACATTTTGAATTTTTCCCAACTTGGAAGATATTCTTCACCTATTAAACTTTTATCATAGTCAGAGTAGTTAATCTGAAATGTTGGTATTTTAATTTGGGCATATGAACCTGGTAAAAAATCCATATGAGCCCCTTCCGGTAACTGAACTTTAAACTCTTTGATAAATGTGGCAACATTTTTGTTGGATATAACAGTACACTCATATTCTTTGACTCCAAGTATGGACTCCGAGACTTGTATTTTCAAATTATTTTTTACTTTGACCTGACATCCTAAACGAAAATGTTCTTCTTGTTCTTTACGTGAAAAATGTGATTTCTCTGTGGGAAGTATTTCTCCCCCTCCTTCTAAAACTTGACATTTACATTGACCACATGAACCTTTCCCTCCGCAAGCGGAAGAAAGAAATATTCCTTGTTCTGCAAGAGTAGACAGTAAAGAAGAACCCATTTGAACGGAAATATCTTTCTTGCCATTGATATTTATAGTAACATTACCTGATGGAACAAGTTTTTTCCTTGCAACTAAGAGCATGGTTACTAATAGTAAAACAATGATTAAAAATATTATTATACTTAAAACTATCTGCATTTTTTAGTCTCCTTATAGTTTAATACCACTAAAAGCTTGAAAAGCCATGGCCATCAATCCTGTTATTATAAACGCTATTCCTAACCCTTTTAGAGCGGGAGGGATATTGCTATATTTTAGTCTTTCTCTTATAGCGGCAATACCAACTATTGCCAATAGCCACCCAATACCCGAGCCAAGTGAAAAAGAAAAAACTTCTCCTATGTTAGAATAATTTCTTTTTTGCATGAATAAAGAACAACCAAGAATGGCACAATTAACGGCTATAAGAGGTAAAAATATTCCTAATTGAGCATACAAGGAAGGGGAATATTTTTCTACGAACATCTCGACTAATTGAACAATACCGGCCACAATAGCTATGAATATGATAAACGAAAGAAAACTCAGATCAATGTTTGCAAAATTATTGTTCATCCATTGTAGGGCTCCTTCCTGTAATAGATACTTATCTATAAGATAATTGACGGGGACGGTGATAACTAGTACAAATGTTACTGCGAGTCCTAATCCCATAGAAGTTTTAACGTTTTTTGATATTGCCAGGTAAGAACACATACCAAGGAAGAAGGCAAATATCATATTGTCAATAAAGATTGACTTGATAAATATATTTAATGCTTCCATATTTTAATTTCTCTATTCGTTTTCTACTAACTCTTTGTTGCGATTACGATGAATCCAAATGATGATGCCTAAAAGGATTAAAGCCATTGCTGGCATAACCATGAGACCATTAGGAACGTAATTGTTAGGCATAATCCTTATATCCCAAAGAGTACCACTACCAAATAATTCTCTAATAAATCCTATTATGATAAGAATTATACCATATCCCAAACCGTTACCAAGACCGTCCATAACAGAAGGTCCGGGTCTGTTACTCATAGCAAATGCTTCCAGACGTCCCATTACTATGCAATTAGTAATGATTAGACCTACATACACAGAAAGTTGTTTGCTAACGTCATAAGCGAAAGCTTTCAACAATTGATCTACTATGATTACAAGGAAAGACACTACTACCAACTGAACGATTATACGTATGCGCGGAGGGATAGTATTTCTCATTATAGATATGATAAGATTACTCATCATAATAACTACTGTCACTGATATGGCCATAACAACAGCAGGTTGCAATTTTACTGTAACAGCCAAAGCTGAACAAATGCCTAATACTTGTACGATAACAGGATTCTCTTTGGAAAACGGAGTTTTTAATAATTTTATCTCTCTTGATCCAAACAATGGATCTTTCTTTTTTTCTACTATGCTCATGTCCGTTTTACTTTTTTAATGTTTCAAAATAAGGTAAATAGAATTTCAGACAATCTTCAATCATAGAAGAAACACCATTAGAAGTTAGCGTTGCTCCTGATAAGGCATCCACTGCATGAGGATTGTCCTTGCCTACACGTTTAATTACTTTAACACTTTGGAATTGTTCCCCTTCAAATAGTGTTTTATTTTTGAAAGAAGAAGCAAAAAATGGATCGTCAGTAATTTTGGAACCTAGTCCGGGAGTTTCACTTTCGTGATCAAAAACAACACCTTCTATTGTATTCAAATCACTTTTTAGAGCGATACTGCCCCATATGTCTCCCCAAAGTCCAGCTCCATACACAGGAATTATATACGTTACTTGTCCGTTATCTTTTTTACAGACGTAAACCGGAAGTTTCACATTTTTTATATCACCTGCCTTATATTTTTTGTATTCAACTTTTGTTTTAACATCAAAAGGACGACTATTACCTTTTATTTGCTTATTATTTGTATACTCATCTATGACGTTGCCATCGGCATTTACCGTGTATTCTGAAATTATATATTTGTTATAATTCGCTTCTGCAACATTCCTTTTAACATTTATTCCTGCTGAAGAAAGTAGCTGTTGCATTTGCTCTGCTTTGATATTTTTTTGCTGAAAAGGCTTCAGACCTACTGCAACTAATGATAGAATAGTAGCAATTATTAGTATCAAAACAGTAGAATACATATATATGTATTTGTTACTAAAATTTCTCATGGTGATATCCTCCTTATTTCTTGTTTGTTGCTAAAAGCTTCCTTTTCTTTCTACGCCTAATATTTGCATTAACTACATAATAGTCAATGAGTGGTGCAAATACATTCATTAAAAGGATAGCCAACATCATACCTTCTGGATATGCGGGGTTAACTACACGAATCAATATGGCCATAACACCTATCAAGAAACCGTATATATATTTTCCATAATTAGTTTGTGCAGCTGTGACCGGATCTGTTGCCATAAAAACTGTTCCGAAAGCAAATCCTCCAAGTAAGAAATGGTAATAGAAAGGTATTTGCATATATGAATTTGCTGCTATTAAATTGAAGATAATTCCCATTGTTGCTCCCCCTAAAATAATGGATAGTATAATTCTCCAAGATGCTATACCTGTAAGTAAAAGGATAAAAGCTCCTAAAATGATTGCTATAAGAGAGGTTTCTCCTATGGACCCGGGTATAAATCCACAAATCATATCACACAGGCTTGCAGTTGGAACAGTCGCACCTGCTAGCATCTCTCCAAGTGGTGTAGCTCCAGTTACCCCATCTGGCATATCATAAATCCAAACCATATCTCCTGACATTTGTGAAGGATAAGCAAAAAATAAAAATGCTCGTGTAACTAAGGCAGGATTCATAAAGTTCATACCTGTTCCGCCGAAAACTTCTTTACCTATCAACGTGCCGAAGACAACGGCCAATCCCAACTGCCATAATGGTGTGGTTGGGGGACAAATCATAGGAATCAAAAGTCCTGTCACCAAATAGCCTTCATTGACCTCTTCGTGACGAATCTGAGCAAACATAAATTCTATGAAAAGACCTACAACATATGAAACTATTATCATAGGTAACACTCTCAAAAAGCCATAAAAGAAAATTTCCCAAAATTCTGTTTGAGCAATTTGGTTTAACGCATTGAAATGTTGCCAACCTACATTATACATGCCAAATAATAATGCAGGTATCAATGCAATGACAACAACGATTATCGCTCTTTTAGAATCTATTGCATCTCTAAAATGTGCCCCTTTTACCTTTGTTGTCTTATTACTTACGAAAGAAAAGCTTTCAAAGGCTTCAAAAGTGGATGCTAACCAATGAAATGTAGCTCCCTTCTGGACCTTTGGTCTTGTCTGTTCGAAAAATTTTTCTACAAAGTTCATTTTATTACAATTTCTTTATTAATAATCCCTTTATTTTGAATAAATTGAATCACTATATGCGAATATAGAAATTCTATGATAGTCTACAATCCTTGTTCTCGCATCATAGTCAAACCATCTCTAATTATTTGTTGAATATCTGTTTTGGAAACATCAATAACTTCGCATAAAGCAAAATCTTCTGCATCTACTTCATAAATACCTAACTCTTCCATACGGTCAATATCCTTTGCGATACAGGCCTTTATTAGTTGCATAGGGTAAATATCCATAGGCATAACTTTTTCAAAATCTCCGGTAAAAATATATGCACGTTGTCCGCCATGAACATTGGAGTCAATATGAACAGGTCGCTTAGAATAAAAAGCAGAGAAGCCTTTAAGAAATGTTTTGGATATGCTGAATTTTCTCAATCCCGGTTTCATCCAGCCTAATCCTTCTTTATAATCTCCTTCTTCAATAACAGTGATTTGATTATCGTAATACCCCAGATATCCGTCCTTTTCAATGCGGGTACCCGTTAAAACGTTACCTGAAATATATCTTAAATGTTTGTCGCTAACATTATTATCGACTAATAATGAAATATTGCATCCGGCAGTTACCTCATAGTAGCAAGGATTTTTTACTTCCTCTCCTGTTAAAGCTATAACCCTTTTCGAATAATAATGACCATCTAGGAATAATTTACCAATAATTACTAAATCTTGAGCATTAACATACCAAATTCTATCTCCTTTATTGATTGGGGCGATTCTTTCTGCTTGGATTGATACATTACCATAAGGATGTTTCCCTTCAAATATAATTTTTTCCACATTTTGCAAAGAATTAATTTCCTCTCCTGTCTGTTTGTTTACGGACAAATAAATAGTTCTATCAGTAAGTTTTTTCAGTGCATCTATACCGACTTGCATAGCTGCTTTTTGACCTTTTACCAGGATATTGTAATCCGGAGAAAGTGGAGCGGAGTCAAACCCTTTTACTATTATATAATTAGGTGTAGATTCAGCATTAGGAATAATGTCGTATGGACGTTGTCTCAGTAAAGACCAAATACCACTTTCTAACATCTTTTCTCGTATTTGATCACTACTCAACTCAGCGATAGATTGTTTGCCAAAATCTAAAGAATTATTGCTACCGTCAGTTTTGATTCTTATCTCTTGGATTATACGTTTTTCCCCTCTTTTTATTTCAGTTATTTCACCGGCAATAGGGGAGACAACTTTGACCTTAGGATTTTGTTTGATGTAAAATACAGGGCTACCCACTTGTACAATATCACCAACGTTAACCAAAAGTTTTGGCGTAATACCAACAACATCCAAAGGTTTGATAGCATATAAAAGGGCGTCTATCTGTTTAACTTCATTAGTAGCTTCCCCGAACAAATGAATGTCTAAACCCTTAGGTATTTTAACAACTTTTGACATAATATATTTAATTTTTATTCTGTTGAAAAAATGAAATTGCAAAGTTACAATTTTTATTTTAGATAAAGAAAATAAATAAATGAATAATTTAAATTGTAGAGTTTAGTAATAATTTTTGAATGAGGGAATACGATTTCTCTTGTTTTTTTTGTAGCGGTAAAGATTGGATGATACACAGTGTTAAGATGAAAATAAAGTGGCACATTGATAAATTATTTTCGAACAATAATTTATCAATGTGCCACTTTATTTTATTGAAGAGGTAATTAAAAAAAATAATTTACAAGAAAATATCTTTTTCTTGTAAATTATTTAGAGGTAATGGTATTTATTCTAGCACGAAATGAATAATTATTTATATCATGCATTGATTTATTTTTCAGAGGGATAAATGTAAAAATGAAAAATTAATCATAAAAAAAATATAAAATATTTTGTAGGTATTAAAAATTGGTGTAAATTTGCAAAAATTTTAGAGAGCACGCCTCCTTAGCTCAGTTGGTTAGAGCACATGACTGTTAATCATGGGGTCCTAGGTTCAAGTCCTAGAGGGGGCGCTTCTTTTTTGTTTCACCTTCAATTTACATTTTTTATCTGTGATAATCTTTATCTACATGTAAGGTTTGTTCGGACCTGCTTGAAGAGTTTAGAGATGTTATGCCAATATTAGTTAGAATTTCTTAAACACAAGTTAGATAATTACACAAGTTACACGAATTTATACAGATTGTTTTTTTTACAGTCTATGTATTTTTTCTAACCTTTGTTACTTTGTAACCGATTAAATAAAATTATACGACTAATCTTTACAAAAATAATCAGTTAATTGTAGGGCTATGTGGTAATTTTGGTTGTGGAGGGGGAGAATCTGCATTGGATCTGTTTTGCAATTAAAACAAAGTTTATGGTATTTTCCTACTATGATAGGAATGTAGGTATGATGTGTACAATGGAGGATTAAAGAATATTATATTTTTTATTATGTGCATATTTTGTGTGTAGCTATGTTTAAGAGATTTATTGATATTATGAAAATTAGTTTTTCTTGAAAGAAATTTTTGTAAATATAAAAAATGTTTTATAACTTTGCCACCAAGAAAACCCGATAACAATGTTACCTTATTTTTTGCAGAATAGCGCCAAGGTCTTTTGTGTATATGCTTCTATGTATATATATGTTGTCGGTAAGAATAATTTTCTGTTCTTTGCCTGTTAGGTAGTCGCAATAGCAAGATGTAAGTGCTTCGTTGCTATGCAAACTTCCTTTCTCTATCTAACAGGGCAAACAAAAGTTGGAATTTGTTTTCAGAAAAGGATGTAAAATCTTACATAATAGTAAAGAATTAAAAATAACATAAATACGAAATTAAGATGAAAACAACAAAAAAACTAGTTTAGCATTAGGTATAGTCATATTATCAACTGTTAGTTTAATGCTGCTTAGTAGCTGTAATGACGCTGAAAAAAATGATAGTCTAAATAAAGTTGAATTGACAGGGCATACTATCCACATAATAGGAGATTATGAAACGACAATCGGAAGGTTACATTATGGAATAAGTATTGTCAACGGTATTGTACAAACAATTACTGTTGAAGAGGGTACACTGTATTATGCTCCACAAGTTATAAAGTGTGATAGTGAATATCCTGCTACGACTATTGGTAAAGCTAATGCTGCTAGACGTGTAGAAGAATTAAAAAATACTTTTGATATTCCTTGTGCGGATTATTATTTATGCTATAATAAAAAGACAGGAGAATATGTATATCTTGTACTATATACAACAGAAGGACCGTGTGATTGGTATGATAATTTAAAATAATGTAGTAATATGAAAGAATATATAATATTAGTACTGAGTGCAGTCGTTTCTACCGGATTATATTCTCAAAATAAGACAGGTAATATAATTACTAATGCAAAAAACGAGACATTGTTGGTGGTAAAAAATGACGGAGATACTCTGTATTTGGATAAAGATGGAGGTTGCAACGGTATAAAGCCTATACTTAATAACAAAGGAGATACGGCATATCTGTTGATGAGTAAAAAAGTTTTTTCTTCTAAACCTATATTGAAATCGTCTATACAAATTGAAGCAAAAACTCCGAAAGAGCTTGCAAGTCAATTAGAATCCTACAAAAAGAAAGGTTATTTTGTTGAGGAGATGTATGAAGAAAATAGCGTTTATCATATTCTTCTGATGAAAAAACATGATAGAAGTACTAAATAATTAATAAAAATAATGGGGATAAAATAACAAAATTATTTCGTAAGGCTATAATTTTCTCTATGACACAGGAAGAGCTTTTATCTCGTAAGATAATGAAAAACATATAGTCACAGTTCAGCGGATAGGAAAGATATGAAATAATCAAATAGCAATAAGTTCTTTTGCAATAAAAGGTTGTGAATATATTTATTTTGGTAAATAAATGTAATCCATATAAATATTAATACAGGGAGTCTTCTCTGTATTAATATTTATAAAAAATGTATTATATTCATATTACAAAATCAGCCCGCTACCTAATAGTAACGGGCTGATTTACTTAGTCATTGCTACTCGCAACAGAAGTATTTAAACTTCCTACTTATAATGTACTTACTGCTTCCAAAAGCTCTTTTCCTTTTTGAACTGCATCCAAATTTGTGGGGATCAACTTGTGATGTCTTTCAGGAAGAGAGTGTTTCAATCCTTCCTCTATGTATTGCTCTGTAACAACAGGTTTAACTTTCAAGAACCCACCAAGAACCATCATATTGAAAACTTTTGCCATCCCCATTTCAGCACTTTTTTCCGTTGCGGAAATTTTATAAACATTGATATCTTTTCTTGTGGGTGCCTTTGTTATCCCATTAGGGTCATAAATGAGAAGACCACCTGGCTTAACTGATTGCTCAAACTTGTCTAAAGATTGTTGATTCAATACAATTGCAGTATCAAACTGACTGATAATTGGAGACGATATTCTCTCATCAGAGATGATTACGGATACATTTGCTGTACCTCCACGCATCTCTGGACCGTATGATGGCATCCAACTAACTTCTTTACCTTGCATTGCTCCCGAGTATGCAAGTATTTTACCCATAGATAAAACTCCTTGTCCTCCGAAACCGGCTATAATTATTTCTTCTGTCATTGTCGTAATATATTTATGAGTTATTTTACTGGGACTATTTCTCTGATGACTTTACTGTCAGCAGGATTATACTCTCTAACAATTGTTCCATCAGATTTAATATCTCCTAAGACATACTTAGGAAACATATTCTGTCTCATCCATTCATTAGCAGCAACAGGAGTCATCTTCCATCCACTATTGCAAGTAGAAACAAATTCGATGAACTGTGTACCTTTGTGTGCAGCCTGATTTTCAAAAGCTTTTCTAACAGCAGCTTTTGCTTTTCTAACATCAGCAGCAGTAGATGCACTCTGACGCGTTACATAATCTGTTCCTGGTAACTGTGCAACTAATTCCGTAATTTGTAATGGCCAACCATTCAAATCAACCCTTCTTCCATAAGGTGTGGTTGCAGATTTCATTCCTACTAGTGTTGTAGGGGCCATCTGACCTCCTGTCATACCGTAAATGGCATTATTTACAAAGAAAATAATGATATTTTCGCCACGGTTACAAGCATGAATAGTTTCAGCTGTACCTATTGCAGCTAAGTCCCCATCCCCTTGATAAGTAAATGTATGATGGTCGGGACGAAGTCTTTGAATCGCAGATGCTAAAGCAGGAGCTCTACCATGTGCAGCTTCCACAAAATCTACATTAAAATAATTATAGGCTAAAACAGAACAACCAACAGGAGCAATACCTATGGCTTTATCCTGAATGCCCATCTCGTCTATTACCTCTGCTATTATCCTGTGAATGGTTCCATGAGGACATCCTGGACAATAATGCATAACAGCATCAGTAAGAACACTTGTTTTCTTGTAAACAAGATTTTCCGGTTTTACTATATCTTCGTTAAACATAACTTTTAGCCTTTAATTAATTTGTTTTCCAATGCTTCTACAACTTCTTGTGGAGTAGGAATAATGCCACCGTAACGTCCAAAATACTCCACTGGACATTTAAATTCAGATGCAAGTTTCACATCCTGTACCATCTGACCTGCCGACATCTCCACTGCTAATATACCCTTAACTCTTAGGGCTAGCTTTTTTATAGGTGTTGTTGGGAATGGGAATAATGTGATTGGTCTTAATAATCCAACTTTTACTCCTTTTTGCCTTGCCAATTGAACAGCTTTGTGAGTGATACGAGCACAAGAGCCGTAAGCAACGAATACATATTCTGCATCATCACACATTATTTCTTCATACAAAGTGTCGTCTTTTTCCATTTGACGATATTTTGCCTGGAAACGGTGATTATTCTGCTCTTGTTTTGCAGAGTCCAACTCCAATGATGTAACTACATTATGGTTTCTTGAAGTAGGTTTACCAAATGCAGCCCATGGTGCATTATTTACTATTTCTTCGTCTGTCCAACGAGGAACATAATCGCCTACATAGACTTTTTCCATTACCTGTCCGATAGCACCGTCTGATAAAATCATAACAGGATTACGATATTTAAAAGCTATCTTCCAGCCTTTGAATACGAAATCGTACATTTCCTGAACGCTTGCCGGGGCAAGTGTATAAAGTTGGTAGTCCCCATGTCCTCCTCCTTTAGTTGTTTGGAAATAGTCTGCTTGTGAAGGCTGAATAGTACCTAAACCAGGACCACCGCGCATAACATTTACAAGCAAGCAAGGAAGTTCCGCTCCCGCTAAATAAGTAACACCTTCCTGCATCAGAGACATACCAGGTGAAGATGAAGAAGTCATAACCTTCTTACCGGTAGCTGCTCCACCATAAATCATGTTAATAGATGCAACTTCACTTTCGGCTTGCAAAACTACCATACCAGTCTTTTCCCATGGCATCTCAGCCATCAGGTGTTCCATAACTTCAGATTGCGGGGTTATAGGGTATCCGAAATAGCCATCGCAACCGGAACGAATTGCTGCCTCTGCAATTGCCTCGTTCCCTTTCATTAATTTCAATTCTTTTGCCATTTCCTTTACGTTTTTTTAAAGTTAGACTTTAGCTTTGTAAACCGTTATTACTCCATCAGGGCAAACCATAGCACAAGATGCACAACCGATACAATCACCGTTTATCATCTCCGAATAGTTATAACCCTTCGTATTGACGTTTTTTGATAAAGCAAGAACGTGTTTAGGACAAACGCTTACACAAACGCCACACCCCTTGCACTTTACTTCATCTACTACAATTGCTCCTTTTATTGCCATTGCCTTATTTTTTAATATTTGGTTAATACTTAACGTTAAATTTGGAGTACAAAGTTACATCAAAAATTCCATACAGCCAAATTTTCCAATGATTATTTATTTTTGAGGTAGATTTGCAAAATTTTTTCTTGATATTAATTTTTTCTTGTTGCACATTGGTAGATTGATATCAAGAAAGAATTCGGTTGAATGTGTCATACACTACTTCAAAAATAATTATTGATCTTATTATACTTGATTGGATGGTGGTTTGTGTGGAGAAAAAATACAGAAGAATACCACTGTCAAAAATTTGACAGTGGTATTCTTCTGTATACGACAGCACAGGCGTAATTTTTATTAAAGATTAAAACTTAAACCTGCATACCATGTTGCTCCATAGACAGGTGCATACATAAAGGCAGCATCATCCGTATGTTTTTCATCTTGAATATAGGAGAAGATATTCTTTCCTCCGGTGTATAGAGTTAAATTGTTACCGAATTTCTTTGTTATGCGACAATTAAACAATATGAAAGGATTAGTCTGCTTGATTTTTGAACTATTACCGTCATTTTCTGAATTATAATCAATGTACATGCTACCTTGTAGAGAACTTGCAAGAGAGAATGTCCAAGTACCCAGAGTATAGTCTATGCTAAAATCCCCTGTAAAAGAAGGGAAACGGGATATATATTGACTTTTTTTAGCATAATTTAATCTATTAGGAAAAGTTTGATTAGTTTCATCATTAGGATCAGACCATTCAGCTCTTTCATGTTTAAATTTACCTTTATTAAAGGTCCAATTCATTTCAAAATCTATATTTTTGAAGATATTTGTCTTGAATCCTATTTCTAATCCTTGAACATATGCATCGTCTATATTCTTCCATTGGTAAGTGTATCCTAATAATAGAATATTATTGTCGGCAGGAGTAAATTGAATTTTATTTTTCAAATCCGTTCTAAATAGATTAACACTAATTTGAAACTTCCTTGCATAATAGTCTGCAGATAAATTGTAGCTAATAGAGTGTTCACCCTTCAAATCTGATGATTTCCACACACGTGGAGAGCCGCTACAAAGATGCAAATCCTCCGAAAATCCATAGGGAGCACGAAAACCAGTTCCAATATTAAGTCTGATAACGAAATTTTCAGAAATTTCATATTTCAGAGCTAAACGAGGATTAATAGATGTTTCATTGAAATCTGTTTTTGGAAACGTACCATTAAATATTTTTTTACTTGCTTCATATTTTTCATTTGAGGAATGAAAATCTACTCTAATACCAGGAACAGCAGTTAGAGAATGTACTATGTTCCATTCATCTTGTACGAAAAAACCGAACTCTTTTGCTTCTTTGTTTCCTGTGGAAGTATAAGCTTGTCCATAGAATGTACTTGCTGTATCATCTATACAATAAAGACCTGTTTCTTTCAGTTTCGTATAGTAGCTTTGTATACCCATTAATATTTTGTGATTTCCATATTTAGAAGAAAATGTAGCAGAGGTAGAGAAAGTATTTTCCGTAGCAAGATATGGACGAATGTCTTCTATATCAGGACTTTCTCCACTTGGATTAGCTGGTGTTTTATGAGTATCTCTATAACTATTAAGGAAAGTATCATTGGTTGCATTGCGTTTGTGTCTTACGTAGGCCCCGGTGAGATCAACTTCATGCCTAAATCCTATAGGAAGCTTGTAATTAAAATCTACGTTGATACGGTTGGTACGTATATTTTCTGTTCCTGACGAGAAAGGATTGAGAAATAAATCGTCAGCCATCACTCCTCCATAGCGTATCTCATCCATTGCTTTGATTCGCATGATAAGTTTGTCTTCATCGGAGAATGGATTAAAGAAATAAATACTAGCTCCCATATTTGTGGTAGTGGTTGCAACTCTATCGGAAATGGAGTCTTTATGATTAACTTCACTTCTTGTCAAACCATCTTTGGTTTGATCTATAGCATCTGCTTCATTTCGTTGAGCAAACACACTCAATCCAATACTTTTGTATCGCATGGAACCAGATAAGTTAATATTTTTGTAACCGAAATTTCCCATTTGAATATCTGTACTTAACATTGGTTCAAATGTTGGATCTTTGCTAATAATGTTTATTACACCTGCCACGGCACTGCTACCATATAGTGCAGAACCAGCCCCTTTTACAATTTCCAAACGATCTACATTATTTGTTCCTATTTGTTGCAATCCGTACACACTGGCTAAACCTGAGTATACAGGGGAGCCATCTAATAAGATTTGCGTATGTTCTCCCCCCAAACCTTGCATTCTTACCATTGAGAAATTACAAGCCTGGCATTGTTGTTCTACTCTTACGCCTGGTACCGCTTCCAATGCTTCAAATATATTTTTTGCATTTTTGTTTATCAGTGCTTCAGAGGTTAATACTTCTGTGCGGATAGGTACATCCTTGATAAAATGTTCTGTTCGTGTTCCTGTAACGACAACTTGATTCAGACTAACAACAGATTCTTCCAAGAAAAAACTTATGTGCTGAGGACTATTTTTTTTAATAATAACTTCTATATCTTGTGAATTATATCCAACAAAAGATGCTGTTAGTTTATATTTTCCTTCTTTCAAGTTACGGATTTCAAAATGACCCATCGCGTCACAATGTACGTTTATTTTGCTACCTTTTACGCTTACAACAGCATCGGGTAAATGTCTACCGTTTTGTTTTTTTTGAACGCTTCCGAAAATCAAAGTTTCACTACTTTGAGCCATTATATTAAGTACTCCAAATGTTATAACAATTAATAGGGTTAAATTTTTTTTCATGGTACTATAGATTTTTAAAATAGTATGCAAAATTACTGCTTTATAGCAGGAGGCACAATACTTAAAAATGAGTATTTGGTCACTACGTTACGTGCAAATACTTGTTTTTTGTATTTATAGTAACAATTTGATAAAAATACTACTATAAAGATGGGGGATATAATTGTAATAATACTTGTATTATTTACCCTCAAGAACCAAGTAATAGTTAATGTACATTTGATTGTGCTATGGAATAATAACTGTTTCAAATTATATTCAAATAAATTAAATTTTTGTACTTTTGCAATTGTTACAAACGGAAAATTTAGAGATAAAATCATAATAGATTCTAAGGATAATGAAGATAGAAGAAATCAGAAATCAGGGAAGGACTATTTATATTACAATTGTTGTGATGTTAGTTGTAATATTGTCATTACAATCTATAAGTAATCTCGGCGATTGCTTACAATTTTTAACTCCCCCTGTTGCTTTGTTTTGCGGATTAGTTTTTGCACAGAGTTTTGGTGAGACTTGCAAAAAATTCAATTCCAAGATGAATAAGTATTTGTTACAATATTCAGTAGTAGGATTAGGATTTGGAATGAATATAGAGCAATCGCTAGCATCAGGGAAGGAAGGGATGTTATTTACTATCTTTTCTGTTTTTGGTACATTATTGTTAGGATGGATACTGGGTCGGAAATTGTTGAAAATAGACAAAAATACATCTTATTTAATTAGTTCAGGTACGTCTATTTGTGGAGGTAGTGCAATAGCTACTGTGGGACGAGTTATAAACGCTAATGATTCTCAGATGTCTGTTGCTTTGGGGACTATATTTATTTTGAATGCTGTAGCATTATTTGTTTTCCCTCCGTTAGGACACTTTATTGGTATGACTGACAAACAATTTGGGACATGGGCAGCGATAGCTATCCATGATACAAGTAGTGTTGTTGGAGCTGGTGCGGCATATTCATCTTCGGCTTTAGAAATTGCAACAACAGTTAAATTGACGCGTGCTTTATGGATAGTACCTGTAGCATTATTTACGTCATTTATATTCAAAAGTAACGGTAAAAAGATAAGAATACCTTTGTTTATCATATTGTTTATTGTGGCAATATTTATCAATACCTATCTTCTGGAGTCGTTACCATATGTTGGTAAGAGTATTTATTTGATATCTAAAAAGGGACTGACTATTTCCTTATTTTTTATTGGTGCTTCACTCACAAGAGCTACGCTTAATTCTGTTGGACTACGACCTTTTTTGCAAGGAATTTTGCTTTGGATTGCAATAAGTGTTGTTTCTTTGATATTTGTTATGTTTTCATTCTAACAAATTTTGATATTCTGCATTTTGGATAGCAACCGTAATCTATAAACACTGCAATTGCAGATTTTTAGTCGTTCATTGCTGTATAATTGCTTATTTGTTTGTAACTATTTAAATTTCACACTCTCTTTATTACGAATGGTAATTCTATCTTATTATCTATTTCCGATATTGAAGTGCTATTTTATATCGTTTTATAAATTTAATTTTCCCCTAACTAATAAGATTTTATTTTTATTTATCTATTACATCGTAATAACTTCCTTATGACTTTTTTGCATAATGGAGACATTTTCCTCTCTGGTAAAAAATGTTAAAAAAAAACTTTAATGTCCTGTTTTTATTGGCTAAGACCATATTCGGTATTATGTATTGTACACAGGATACTAATGTGGCACAGTACCTCTTAGGATATTAATAGTGTAGTGACTCAAAGAAGATATGTAAATTTTAGGAAAGAACAATGAGAAATGAATAAAATAAATGAATTTATTTAGCGTGAAAAATAAAATTTGTATATTTGCAGAATAGAATTAAGAACAAAAATTAATAATGTTATGGCAAAATTTACATTACCTGAGCTCCCTTTCAAAATGAATGAGTTGGAGCCTCATATTAGTGAAAAAACATTGAGCATCCATTACGGCAAACATCATCAAGCTTATGTTAATACACTTAATACATTGATAGAAGGAACAGAGTTTGAAAAAATGTCGTTGGAAGAAATTATCACAAACTCACAAGGAGGAATATTTGATAACGCTGCTCAGGTTTGGAATCATACATTTTATTGGAATTGTTTAGCGATAAACCATCAATCTCAACCAACAGGTAAGCTGTTGTTGGCAATAGAAGAGCAATTTGGATCGTTTGAAAAATTTAAAATTGAATTTACTCAAAAGAGTATTAGTTTGTTTGGGTCGGGTTGGTGTTGGTTAGTTAAGGATGCTGAAAGTAAATTGTCTATCGTTCAAAAATCTAATGCAGGGACACCATTAACAGATTCTTTAACCCCCATTTTGGTTTGTGATGTTTGGGAACACGCCTACTATTTAGATAAACAGAATCTTAGAGTAAAGTATTTGGAATCATTTTGGGAACTTGTAGATTGGGCGAAAATAGATCCGAGATATTAAAAAATAATTCTTAAAAAAATTCAGTTTCAATACTACTGATAAAAATGAAAAAGTTTGTATAGGGAACTAGAAGAGTTAAATGAATTAATAATTAATGAAAAAAGGGAATAAAATTTTCTTTTTTTACATGGTAACGGTATAAAGGGTACAAAGAAAAAGAAGAATTGTAAAAAACTTTTGTTTGCCGTTGTAATGACTGTGTTAGTTTTAATTTTGTTGTCTGCGGAGACGATGATGAAGCAAAAACTGAGAAAAATATCAAGGATGTTGGTATTGAGAAGTATTTTGTTGTGGGTGAGTTTACGTGTTGGATAACCTTAGCTAATGATGGTGCTGTGTATGAGTTCCTGGTTCTAATCAAAAAATTCGTAATGATGGAGATTATCATTAAAGATAAAGTGTAACTGATACCTATATTTTAGAAGATCAGGATATCTATACCATAGAGATGGGAAGATTGCATTTGATAGAAAAGAAGATCTAGTAGTTGAATGAAAGTTTCAGAGTTTTGATGCGAGCTCTTGTGTTATCAAGGGTAGAATACCGAATGATACAAATGGTATACAAGATAGTATGTATACTTTAGCTAAATTAGTTGGGTAAATACGTTTTTTAACGTTAGAGACATCCGTTACCATGGTGACGGATGTCTCTCTTACGGCTTGACAACATTGTTCCAACGATGTTGTCAAGCCGTAAGATATAGATTTTTATCAAACGCTACTTACTCCACTGCATAGCAGCCATACGTTTGTAAGAGTTATAACGCCACTGAGCGTTGGTCTGTGCAGCTCTGAACAGTTCTTCTGCTTCTTGTGGGAAAGCTTTCTTCAAAGAGTTGTATCTGACTTCTCCATCAATAAACGTTTGGAATTTGCTCCAATCGGGTTCAGTAGAGTCTAATGTAAAAGGATTTTCTCCTTTATCAGATAATTCAGGATTATATCTCCACAGGTGCCAGTAACCACATTCCACTGCTTTTTTCTGTTCAGCCTGAGTTTTCCCCATACCAGCCTTAATGCCATGGTTGATACAAGGAGCGTAGGCAATAATTAAAGATGGACCCTCATAAGCTTCAGCTTCGCGTAGAGCTCTTATATATTGAGTAGGATTAGCTCCAATAGCTACTTGTGCAACATAGACATAGCCGTAAGTAGTTGCTATCATGCCTAAGTCTTTCTTCTTAACACGTTTGCCAGAAGCAGCGAATTTGGCGATAGCTCCCAAAGGTGTTGCTTTAGACGCTTGACCTCCTGTGTTAGAATATACTTCGGTATCTACGACCAATATATTAACATTCTCTCCAGATGCTATGACATGGTCTAATCCACCGTAGCCGATATCATATCCCCAACCGTCTCCTCCAATTATCCATTGAGATTTCTTAACGAAGAATTGCTTCAAATCAATCAACTCTCTGCAAGTTGTACAGGCAGGACAAGAACAATGCTCTACTCCGTTTGTTTTGTCTTTTTTGACCTGTTCCAGTTTTTGTGCGAAAGTAATCCCTTGATTTGAGAACTCCTCATCTGCGTGTTCGGTTTGCATGCTTTCTAACCATGCTATAAGTTCGTCTATTGTCATAATACCCCATTTCAAAGCCTCTTCATATTGTCTTGCTATGCAAAAAGCTTTCTCTCCAGTTGCATCTTTGTTATCCAGCCAATGTTGAGCAGCCTTTCTAACATCTTCGTGCAACCAGTCAAAAGACAAAAGTTTCTCAGTTTTAGCTACAACCCTTTCTCTCATCTTTCTAGTAGCTGTAGCCATACCTAAACCAAACTCAGCGTTGTCTTCAAATAAAGAGTTTGCCCACGCGGGTCCTCTGCCATTGGCATCAGTCGTGTAAGGCATAGAAGGGCAAGAGGCAGAATAAATGGAAGAACATCCTGTCGCATTAGCAATCATCATACGTGGTCCAAATAATTGAGAAATCAACTTTATGTATGGAGTTTCTCCACAACCAGCACAGGCACCTGAAAATTCAAAAAGTGGTTGAGCAAACTGAGAATTCTTTATATTCTTGCTAATATCTACTAGATGAGACTTATTAGATATTTTCTCAGAAATAATGTCCCAACGCTTTTTGTCAGAGTTATTTTCAGTAAAAGTTTTCATCTCTAAAGCTTTTACCTTGGCAGGACAAACATCTACACAGTTACCACATCCTGTGCAATCTAAAGGAGATATTTGAATACGAAATTTCAATCCATCAAACTCTTTCCCATTAGCTTTTAAGGTATCTGTTCCAAGAGGGAGTAGTGTTTCTTCTTCGCTATTAATCAAAAAAGGACGGATAGCGGCATGAGGACATACTAATGAACATTGATTGCATTGAATACAATTTAAAGAGTTCCACTCGGGAACGTGTGAAGCTATGGCACGTTTTTCATATTTTGAAGTACCACTTGGGAATGTACCGTCTTCTCTACCTAGGAAAGCAGATACAGGAAGTGAATCTCCTTCTTGTGCATTAATAACATCAACAATATTTCTAATAAATTCAGGGTGATTATCTATTGTAGTATCCTTGACTTCACTCTCATTCAGCCATTCTTTTTGTACTTCTACTTTTATAACATCGCCACCTCTATCTACGGCAGCATAATTCATATTTACAATATTTTCTCCTTTTTTACCATAGGATTTCACTATGGCTTCTTTCATTTTCTCAACAGCTAATTTATAAGGTATAACACTCGCTATTTTGAAGAATGCACTTTGGAGTATTGTGTTCGTACGATTACCTAACCCTATTTCTTCTGCAATTTTAGTTGCATTTATAATATAAAAGTTGACATTGTTTTGTGCTAATATCTTTTTGATTTTTGCAGGGAGGTGTTTGATTGTTTCTTCCGTATCGTACATAGAGTTTAAGAGGAATGTACCATTTTTCTTTATACCTTTTAAAACTTCATATTGACGAAGATAAGAAAATACGTGGCAAGCTACAAAATCAGGGGTTGTTACCAAATAAGGAGAACGTATGATACTGTCGCCAAAACGAAGATGAGAACAGGTAAAACCTCCCGACTTTTTACTATCATAAGCAAAATAAGCTTGACAGTATTTGTTAGTATTATTTCCAATAATTTTGATTGAGTTTTTATTTGCTCCCACAGTGCCATCTGCACCTAACCCATAGAATTTTGCTTCAAAAGTTCCTGTTGTAGCCATGGATACTTCTTCTCCAACAGACAAAGATAGATTTGTAACGTCATCTACAATGCCAACCGTAAACTTGCTTTTGGGTTGTGTAGATTTTAGATTATTAAATACTGATATCATTTGTGCAGGAGTTGTATCTTTGGAAGATAAACCATAGCGACCCCCTATTATCATAGGTCTTTGTTGATAATCATTAAACATTTCAACGATATCTAAATACAGAGGATCTCCCTGAGCACCACATTCTTTCGTCCTATCAAGAACACAGATACGTTTGACGGATCGTGGTAATACATCAAAAAAGTATTTCTTAGAAAAAGGTCGATAAAGATGTACGGTAACTAAGCCTAATTTTTCACCTTTTTTTGCCAAATAATCTATTGTTTCTTTTATGGTATCTGATACGGAACCCATAGCCACTATAATATTTTCAGCATTGATATCACCGTAATATTCAAAAGGTTTGTGAGTTCTCCCCGTTATTTTGCCTACTTCTTGCATATAGTGATTTACTATATCTGGGATTGCTTCGTAAAATGAATTGCAAGCTTCTCTTGCCTGAAAGAAAACATCTGGATTTTGTGCAGTTCCTCTTATTACTGGATGTTCCGGATTTAAGGAGCGTTTTTTATATTGTTTGATTGCCTCCCAATCAACTAATGGCAACATATCTTCATTGGATAATGCTTCTATTTTCTGTATTTCGTGGGAGGTACGGAATCCATCGAAAAAATGCAAGAAGGGTACTCTGCCTTTAATAGCAGTGAGGTGGGCAACACCAGCCAAATCCATTGCTTCTTGTACAGAGGCAGAGGAAAGCATAGCGAAACCTGTTTGACGACAAGCATAAACATCACTATGGTCTCCAAATATGGAAAGAGCATGAGCTGCAACTGTTCTTGCGGTTACGTGAAAAACTCCAGGCAATAATTCACCTGCAATCTTATACATATTAGGTATCATCAATAACAACCCTTGCGAAGCAGTAAAAGTGGTGGTTAATGCTCCGGCTTGCAGAGAGCCATGGACAGCCCCAGCGGCACCAGCCTCAGATTGCATTTCTACCAATCTGACAGTTTCATCAAATAAGTTCTTTCTACCATTGGCAGACCATTCATCTACATATTCGGCCATTGGAGAAGACGGTGTGATAGGATAGATAGCGGCACACTCGCTAAACATATAAGCAACGTGTGCAGCGGCCTGATTACCGTCACAAGTTAAGAATTTCTTTTCTTTTGCCATTTTTATTATAATTGTTTTTAATTTTATTACAAAATTCCTTTAAATAAAACATATAAATTTTGCTGCAAAATTAAGAATAAAATTGTTATTAACGAAATTTTTTTTGTTATAACTTGTAAGTCACAGTATAAAATAAGATACTGGCAAATGTTCTTTTAGTAACGTATAAAAGACCATGTAATGAGTAGTTTTAAAAAATTAGAATAAAATTTGTATGTTATATTTCTTTGTTAGAGTAGGAGTTAATAGCTTATTAATTAAATATTTTTTATGGATAAAATGAATTTTAATCCCGTTCAGAGTATTCTCATTGTTTGTAATATTACTTTTATATCGGTAAAAAGTGTTCTTTTTTGTATGTATTCCAAGTTAATCTGTAGTTTATTAGGCATTATCACGTCAACGTAATATTGTTGAGGATTGTTTTGTGTTCCCAATACATCATTTTCATTCTTGTAAATAATGGAAGACGGATCTGTTATTCCAGGACGGACATCTAAAACTTTTTTTTGTTCTTCAGTGTACATATTTACGTAAAATCTTACTTCAGGACGTGGGCCGACTAGGGACATATCTCCTAATAATACATTTATTAGTTGAGGTAATTCATCCAACTTGTGTTTACGGATAAAGTATCCTATTTTTGTTATCCTGATATCTCTTCTTCCAATAGTTATTAAAGAATCTTTATCTGCATCTATATGCATTGAACGGAATTTGTATAAAACAAAATCTTTACCATTGCGTCCAACTCTTTTTTGTTTGTAAAACACACCACCTTTACTAGTTAATCCAACGCATAAAGCGAGTATGACAAACAACCAGCATAAAAAAACTAATCCTAATAAAGAAAATACTATATCAAAAAATCTTTTCATATGTTTGAAATTTTAATTGTAGATAATTAATTGTTACTTACATATGTTGAAAAATTATGTTAAAAATGATTCTTCACATAATCATGGGCCTCTATAAGTGCGAGTATCAAAAAATCTATTTGCTCATCAGTTAATTGAGGATATAAGGGCAATGTTATTTCGTGTTCAAATATCTTTTTTGCAATAGGATAATCCGAAATTTTAAATCCCACATTCTTAAATATTGTTAGTTCCGGCAATGGAATGTAATGAACATTCGTTGCTATATCTTTTTTTGCTAAGAAGTTAATTATTTCATTCCTTTGCTTCATTGAAATATCAGATATGCATAAAGGATATAGATGATAAGAAATTTCAATACTACATGATAAATTTTTATAATTCAAATATGGACTTTGAAATGGTAAAATAGCCCATTTAAATCTCTGCAAATAAGAATTATAACGGTTGAATATGCGTTGGCGTTCTTTGAGTAAGTAGTCGTATTTACGTATCTGAGATAAAGCAATTGCAGCATTGACATCAGGCATATTTATTTTCATCCCCATCCCTATAACATCGTATTGCCAACTTGCAAGTTGAGTTTTTGTAAAAGAGTCTTTAGTTTGACCATTTAATGACATTATCTTAAACCATTGATGTATTTCTTCATTGTCAAAAGGTGCAGGTAGATTCAAACAAATCATACCTCCTTCAGCAGAGGTAATATTTTTGACAGCATGAAAACTTAAAATGGCTATATCTACGTGATTTGCAATTGATTGATGATTTATTTTAGTGCCTAAAGAATGGGCACTATCGGAAATAAGCATAATTCTACCTAATTTCTTCTGGTTATCAGTACTTGGATTGAATAATTTAAGAATATCTTTTGAAATAATAATTTCTTTTAATTCCAGATAGTTACAAGGGAATCCTCCAAAATCAACAGGTATTATAGCTTTTGTATGATGATTTATGGCTTTAAGAACCTTTTTAGGATCAATTGTCATATCTTCCCTTATATCTACCATAACCGGTTTGCCACCTGCTTCTATCACAGCCATGGCTGTTGCACAATATGTATAAGCAGGAATAATAACTTCATCTTCTGGTTGTAATCCGAGCCATCTTAGAGTGAGAATTGCTCCACTCGTCCATGAGTTTACTGCGTTGCAAGCTTTACAATTAGTATACTGTTGAATCTCTTCCTCTAAAGCTTTAACTTTTGGTCCCGTAGTTATCCAACCGCTACGTAAAGAATCTGTAACTTCATTGATTACATCGTCGTCTATATAAGGGGGTGAAAATTTTATCTGCATAACTTATTTAAAAATTTTAATTATTGTTTTAATACTCCATATTTTCCAAATAATGCTGTCTTTAATCACTGTCGTGATAACATTTATTTTCAATTGTAATAGTATACTAAAATTAAAATATCTTTTCAATTAATCCTTTTTTGAAAAGGATCTACTGATTTCAAGAAAGAATTTACCAATGTGTGACATTATTTCTATTTATTCACAGAACAGTTTAAAGTTTACCTATTTTGTATCCTTTTAATCCGTAAAAACATAGATAGATATAGGAAGTCATAGGTATGATAAATGAATATTTTATACCAATAACATCAGCTAAAAGTCCCTGGATAGGGGGTAGTAAAGCTCCTCCTACAATCATCATAATCAAAATAGAAGATGCAGAAGCGGTCTGATGTCCTAATCCATCTATAGCTAAAGTGAAGATATTACTCCACATAATGGAGTTAAAGAGACCAATAGCTAAGATACACCATACTGCAACCTGTGGAGCGGCAATAAAAGAAGAAAAGATAAGTCCTAAATTTACCATAGCAAATATACCTAGACTTAAAGCCGTATTCCCTTTACCCAAGTAGAAAAAAATAAAGTTCAAAATAATAAATACGGTGAAGAACCAAACTTGATGGAAGACAAGTCCATGTAATGAATAATTTACAAGAAATATTACCATAAACGAACTAAGGGCAAGTAATACCATATAAATTAGTTTATTTGATTGTTTCACATTAGATAAAGATATGGCACCCAGAAATCTACCTATCATAGCTCCTCCCCAGTAATAACTAAGGAAAGCAGAAGCTAAATTCTCAGGCTTATTTAAAACCTCTTTCATATAGGATACGAAATTACTACCTATGCTTACTTCTGCGCCAACATAAAAAAATATACCCAATCCACCTAATACGACATAGGGTTTAGTAAATATGTTTTGAGGAGCTGTATTCGTTTTTTTTTCAGTCTCTTTGTAAGAAATTTTTGAGACATAGACAAAAATAGTTACTGCTAGCAATAAACTGGCAAGAAATAAGTAAGGTATAAATACTGCACTTGTTACATTAGTGTCTTTTGCGAAGTAGTTAAACACAAAATATCCACCAAGAGCAGGACCTAATGTTGTTCCCAAAGAGTTAAAGGCTTGTGTGAGATTGAGTCTTGATGAGGCAGTTTTTCTATCACCTATAATGGATACAAAAGGATTTGCTGCAATTTGTAAAAAAGTCAATCCTACTCCTAATAAGAATAACGAAAATAAGAAAGTGGGAAAAGACAAATTAGCTTTTGCTGTTATGGCAAAGAGACAACATGCGATAGTTGCTATGATGAGCCCTATAATAAGGGTGTTTTTGTAACCTATCTTAGTTATCGTATCTTTACCTTTACGAGCAAAAAGATAAAAAACTAAGGCTCCGACAAAATATGCTCCAAAGAATGCAAGCTGAACTATATTCGCTTCAAAATGGCTCAAAGAATAAACTCCTTTAAGAAAAGGTATCAACACATCATTCAAAGATGTAATAAAACCCCACATAAAAAATAATACTGTTACGCTAATCATGGGTATAACAGAAGAGTTTCTTGTCTTGATGAGGAAATTTAGATTGTTCATTATATATAAAGTTTATTTTCTTGCTAAATAATATAAAGTGTTATGCTTGTTTATAAAAAATACTGTCTTTGCTAATGAGATTAAATCATTAATGGTTACTTTTGAATACAAATCTTTCTCTGTATTAATTCGTTCTAACATATTGAGGTGCGCATAATAGGCTAGATTTAGTGCTTTATCTCCAATCTTTATATTATTGAATGTAGAATTTGCACGATTTTTATTCTTAACCTTTTGAAATTCCCTTTCAGTTGGTGGATTTTCAACTAAAAACTGTAGTTCCTGCCAAATCATTTCTTCACCTTTTTTTACATCTACTCCATCGGTCAATTTACCGACAATCATAAATAATCCTTTGTCATCATCCCCTGAAACGACAGCATCTATACCCGTAAAAATTTGTTGATTGCGAACAAGAGAATCATACAAGCGGGAACTCTTTCCGTTAGACAATACATCAGAGAGTAAATCAAAAGTATAGAATTGAAGATTGGTTCTTTCGCACATAGGGAAAGTTATCACTATCATACTTGTAGGGACATCTCTTTCAACGGTCAAGTTCCGATTATTGAGTTGTAATGGTTCATTCTTATAGCAAATCTTTTTTTCTTTTCTATTATCAAAATTAAATATTCGTTCAGTCAGTTCAAATACATTATTTGCAGAAACGTTTCCCGATATTGCTAAAAAAGAATTAGCAGGATTGTAGTAATGTGAATAAAAATCTTTAACAATACCCAAATCAGCCTTCTCTATATGAGAAATATCTTTACCGATAGTTTGCCACCGATATGGATGTGTGGTATAGGATAGCTCTCTTATCAATTTGTATAAATCACCATAGGGTTGATTTAAATATCTTTGCTTAAACTCCTCTACGACAACCTTTTTCTGAACCTGTAAGTGGTCATTGTCTATGATAAGATGTTGCATGCGGTCAGCTTCTATACTGAGTATGGTTTCTAAGTAAATGTGTGGGACAGTGCAATAGAAATTTGTTATATCCGAAGTTGTAAAAGCGTTACTCTCTCCTCCAATGGAGTTGATAAGGTTATCAAAATTAGGGAAATTGTGGCTCCCTGAAAACATGAGGTGCTCAAATAAGTGAGCAAATCCTGTATGAGTTTCTTCTTCATTCTTACTTCCGACATTATATAGAAGATTGATGGTAACAAGTTCAGTCATTGTATCTTCATTTACAATAACTTGCATATCATTATTCAGTTTTTTTTCTATGTATTGTATCATTATTGTATTATATCTTGTTTTCCCATAGAGCAAAGTAGATAATAGTCACACCATTTACACTTTTCTTCGCTCATGATAGCATCATATTTTTCATTTTCTTCTTTTCTTAAAAATTTATTTAAAAGCTCTTTCAGACACTCTTCAAATTTTTCATTTGCAATAGAATCATAATAAAATATCTCTTTATTTTTACTTCCTGCTTCCGATATTGTTATCTCTCTTTCATTCATATGTGTCAAGTACATCAACTCCGGTTTGATTTTGGTTACATCTTCGTTATTAAAAACCAAATAGCAATAAAACAAAATTTCAAAAATATTCTCAAATCCATCTTTTCGCGGTATTATATCGGAAGGGGGAAACACCAAATCCTCTAAACAGATAAATGATTTTTCTTTTTTCATACCCGTTTTGTAGTCTAATATTCTTAGAATTTTACTTCCATCTTTCTGTATTATATAATCCATCCTATCTAAGCGACCCTTAAAATGCACGATATGATTTTCTATTTCTAAATCTACGGAATATTCTTTCTCGCCACAAAGATACTCAATTTTTTCTTCACGCTCCAGCATCCAAACCTCTTTTATATATTTTTTTATCATATTCAAATGGATTGTATCACCACAAACTCGTTTTTCTTTTATATTTTCCTCATTTGTAATATAGGTATCAACAATGCTATCAATGATATTATCTATTTCCTGTGAAGTAAGATTTTTATGTTTTATATAATTATAAAACATATTAATGCAATTATGAAAAATATTACCAAAAGCAATAGTTAAGAAATTCTCATCTTCTATCTCTTCTTTCAGATTGACAATATTATTTAAATAAAATTTTTGTTGGCAATGAATAAGGTTGTTTAGAGATGAAGGACTTAATTTTCCTTTCTGTTCATTGATAAACTTAATATCCTTTATACTGAAAAAGTATTCTCGTTGTTTTGGTCTAATTGCTTTTACAGCTGTAAGAGTCTTATAATTAATCTGTTTGATAGAGTTTTTTATGGATGGAAATTCTATTTCGATTTGACGAATAAACCTACTTTTCTCTTTTAGTTTGTTTTCTCCACCAACAGTTGTATACACATAATCAATGCGTTTAGCGTTATGTAATAATCTATAAAAGTAATATGCAAAAACACCTGCTTTTTTGTCAATATTCATCATCTTGTATGCTTGTCTAAAAGAAAAAGGAATAAAAGATGTATCTTTGTTGATACGTGGTAAATTGTCGTCATTTGCACTTAGCATGAGAATATAGTCAAAGTCCAAAGTACGTGTTTCAAGCATTCCCATAAGTTGAATTCCGTTTATTCCATCACTTAGAATATCCATATTTAGCGAAGAAAAATCTTTTTTGAGTACGCTTTTTATGATTTCGGCATTCAATGAAGGTATATTGACTTTATCTATTGAAGTGATAAATTTTAGTAGTGAGATACAAACTTTTTTCAATATCGCTATTTGCCACATACTTTTAGTTTTATCATTTTGATTGAGCTTTTGTGTAATATGTTTTATACATTCAAAGACATTTTCTTTTGTAAACTTTTTTTCGTCTATTAGAATATTTATTCCTTCCATTACTTCATTGTATAACCATGTTTGATTAAATGGGTATCCCATAGTAATATTTATCTTATCATTGTATTTATTTGATAATGATTTTAAAACAAGTGGAATAATAGACTCATCATTCAAAACTATTGCTATTTTGTGTAATTGTTTCTCACAAATAATTATCTCATCAAGCCAAGTATTTATATAAGATAATGCTGTTGTTTCATAGGGAGAAGAAATAATATTGATAGTTTGTTTATTTGTCACAATATTGTCAAATTTGAGGTATTTAAAGTCTTTACTTTGTGGAAATTGATTGATATTTTCTCGAATAAAAATGCCTGCCTCATTCTCTATATCTTTTAAATAATACTCATCATAGTCCCAATAAAAATCTGTAATGTATTTTTCATTTAGTAGATGAAAAATTTTTTTTTCTACATTATTTAAAACAGAAAAACCAATAACTTTTATTTTCTCGCAAGATAAGACAATCTCATCTTCTTCTAATCTTTTGGCAAATGTTCTATACATTTTGCCAGAATAAGCTAAATGATTAGTATTCAAAAGAGTGTTGAATTGTTCATAAATCTCATACAAACAGTTCCAAATCTCAATAAAGTTTTTTCGCATAGATTTATCTGCATTTTCTAATCTCGTATTAAATAGCTTATTAATTAAATCTAACTGATCTTTGGATAAATATCCCTGAGGATCTTCTTCTAAATTTTTGTAATCTTGTAGATTTCTGAACAAAGTTTTGGCATCCACTAACTCCTTGTCTATTTGATCAAAATCACTTAGTATAACATTCCCAAAAAAATAGAAATCGTCAAATGTTTCAAGTGATAAAGTTGTATTTTCAGTATAATGACTATTCATAACGTTACAATAAACGGTATAGAGGAGGTATAATAATTCCAAGTTTTCTCCTTTTTGTATATCGGGCATAGATTTTATAACCATCTGGTCAATAGAAAAAATCTCAGGTACAAAAAATGCAGAATCCTCCTTTGAACATTCTTTCATGTACTCAAAGAAAAAACGAACAGCACGACGATTAGGGAACAGTACCATGACGTTATGTAAATTTTTTTTCTCTGTATTGAATATCTTTTTTGCAACTTGTTTTAGAAATCCTTCTTTGTTCATTATTTTTGATGCGATTTATTTTTTTATTATTTTCTCTTATGCAATCCTATCTATGTTTTGGTAAACTGTTTCTTGAAATTGATAAATTGTTTTTTGAAATTAGCAGATCTTTTTCAATAAAGGATTTCGCTTATTTAGTATTAGGGGTATGGTTATAAGATTTTTGTTTGTATTTTCTTGGTTATTATATGGAAAGTTATAGATTAACATTCCTCTATTTCATTATTGTCGGGATTATCTATATCTATGTAATACAAAAACCCTTTAATAGTTTTATTCTGAAAAACTTTCATTTTTGATATCAGTTCCATATACTCGTGAACTTGCTTTTTATATCTTTTCTCCTTACTTCCGAATTTGTAGTCCACAATAATAACTTCCCTATCGTTAAACATAACCCTATCCGGTCGTTTGACAATAGCCTCATTTGCTAGATTAAGATAAATTATAGATCTTTCATTTAAAATCTTATATGATCCATCAAACCAGTGCAGATCTTTGGTTTGAGAGACCAATGTTACAAAAATGTTATTTAATTCATCTGCTTGTTCCCCTCCTAATTTGGCTTGTAAAACTAGACGATCTATATCTTTACTCATTATCAAACGTGCGACATATTCGTGATACTTGCTCCCTTTTTCTTGCTGCGTTAAATCATTATAGGAAGAGGCGAAATATTGTTCCATATCTTCTTCTCTTGCAGTAGAAAAAGAAATACTATTATCCGTCAAATGTATCTTATTTACGATGATTTCCTCTGCATTATCGTTATTTGTCTGTTTTATTTGCTCTTTTGTTTTTTCACAATTTTTGTATATGAATAGACTTCCACCTTTATTTGCAAAGTCTTGTGGTTGAATCTGAGTAACATATCGGTATAAGAGTGTGTTAGCAGATTTTGGTTCGCTTTTTAGAGCATTAACGGATGGGAAAGAGGAAATTATAGATAAATTATCCTGACTTCTTGTGAAAGCGACATATAGCAAATTGATACTATCTAATAATTGAGCATATTTTTCTTCCTCAAATAAATTATTGTAAGATGTCTGTTCAAGTTTTGAAGAAGAGGTCATGAAGATAGGTAATTTAGCGGATTTATCGACTTTGTTTATCCAGATATTGGTACTTTTATAAAAAGGATTATCGCAATACGGTACTATGACAACTTTGTATGCGAGACCTTTACTTTTATGTATTGATGTTAGTCTGATACCCGCTTTTACGCCGCTCATATCTACACTTTTGTCTTGTAGAGATTCATCCCAATATTGGATAAATTCACTCAATCCTCCTATTCTTGTCTTTATATAATCTTTAATGGTATCATAAAAGGCAGGTAAAAATACTGCATCATTATCAACGTGTAAAATGCTTGCTATTTTCATCACTATTTCTAGTAAAGATTTTTCCCTTTTATATGTCTTTGCTAACATATCTATTTCGTTTATTGCACTAGAATCTCCATTTATAATCTCTTTTGATATAACTTTCTTATTGTCGTTTATATACCTTAATGCTTCTATTATTTTATTGACGGCAAGCGAGGATGAAAATTTAAAGGCGATATCACTTACAGGGTTATAATCAAAACTTGTGTCATTTTTCAGTCTATTAGCAGTTGCAACAAGTTTTTTGTTACTTCTAAATAGTAATGCGATATCACTCAAGTCATATCCTTTTTCTCTGTGATAGTAATCTATTTCTTGCTTTATATAATCAAAAATATCTACACCTTTATCAACAGATTTTTTATCTTGATTTACAAATTGTATTCTAACGATACCGATATTATCATCTCGTCTAATTTCTTGTGGTACAAATTCTATATTGTTTTGTTTATATATCCTACCAAAGAAATCATTATTGAAATTAACAATATTTCCTAATGAACGAAAATTTTCCATTAACGAATGAACATTATCTCTATTTTCTGAGACTATTTTTTGCATAATATGCATATCACCACCGCTCCATCTATAAATACTTTGTTTTATATCTCCGAAAATATAAGATGAACCATTACTCTGCAAACTTTCTTCTATTAGTCTGCGAAGATTGTTAAATGAGGATCGGTTTGTATCTTGAAATTCATCAATAAAAATATGTTCTATCCGCTGAGAAATTTTTTCAAATACAAAAGGAACATCTCCTTCATTTAGTTTATTCAAAAAAAAAGCAGTATTATGGAGGACAAATATATTTTCTTTTTTTAAGATTTCATTTTTGATTTGAGATATAGTATTCAGAACTCCTAATTGATAAATGTTATCATAGTAAATTTTGTTTAGTAGATAATCATTGTAATTATCATGTAAATAATTAATGATATCATCGTATTCTGGATAAACTTCTTTTAAACATTTTCGCTCTTCCAACTCTTTAATGAGAGGGATATCTGTTGGGAGTTTCTCTACATAATTATAGATACCATTTTTTCTGCCATCTTTAAAGTCTTTGGCTGATAATCCAAGTTCTTTACATTTAAAAATAAATTTATTTCTTTTCTCTATCAAAGTGTTTTCAAATTGTTTTATTTCTTTTGCAAGACTATTTCTTAGTTCTTCAAGCTTGTTGATAGATAATAATTCTTCGTTGTCGCTGTTCAAGAACGTTGAAGTAATTTCAGATTTAAAAGCTTCATGAACAAATTGATTCAAATTTTTTTCAATATTCCATAGTTTGCCGTCTTCAACATTTTTCACAAAAAAGTTTGTTAGCCAAGTAAGAATTCTTTGGTTGTTTGTTTCCTTTTCATTAGATCTATTTATTAAAGATTTTACAGCTAGCTCATTATACTTCTTTTCTTCCAAAGCTAAAATATAGTTTCCTTTTATGCCTAATTCTTTTGTTAAGTTTTTTAATACTATTTGAAAGAAAGAATCTATTGTAGAAATATTAAAGAAAGAGTAATTATGAAGAATCTGTTTCAATATGGAAGCACACATCTTTTGTATTTGGATATCATTGATTGAAATTCCAGACTTTTCTTTATAAAGGCGAACAATATATTTTTTATATCCTAATGTGTTGTTATCTTGTCTATTAGAGGCGATATTTTTCAAAACCTCCATTATGCGATCTTTCATTTCTTTTGCTGCAGCATTGGTAAAGGTTACCGCAAGTATATTCTTAAATCCGTAAATCATCGCAGTAACAATATAATTGCTAGCAAGATTAAATGTTTTGCCGCTTCCAGCTGAAGCATCGTAAATTCTGAAATTATTTCGCATAATGATACAATTTATTAATGCAAAAATAATATTTTTAGATTAAATCTTAAAAGGAAGAGTTGAAAAAACTCAAAATTTTATTTTGTGAAATTTTCTAGCTTTATATAGGATAAATATCCTTAAATTTGTTCAGGAAATCAAAAATTGAATTTAGCATAATGAAAAAATAAAAAGAAATACTATCTGAATATAGAGTATTTTTAAATTATTAAAAAATAGAAAGATAATATAAAAACTTAATTGCTTAAACTATCTAGGAATTAGATAAAAAATTTATGTTTAGTGTTGTTATCCAAAATTTAAACTATTAATGTTAAAAAAAAGAATTCTTTTACCAATTTAGAAATCAGACTATAACTGTTGAAAATAGTTTTACGTACATTTGCTTGCAGTTAATTATCAACAGGTAAATAATAAAGCAAAGAGAAAAAATCTTTTTTTAAAAGACTTTTTCTCTTTGCTGCAGAAGAATGAACATACTTTATTTTCTAAACATATTTATCTTTTTATATTCGGTTCTTCTAAACCTAAATGTTGTTTCTTGTCCATTATCTTCAAATAAATTGCAATAATTAGTGCCAATACGCCGAAACTTGCAAATAAAATTAGAGGCATCGTGTAATCGTATGGTATGAATTCAGCATTATTTACTTTCGCCACCAAAACCTCAGGATTGTTGGCATTGGAAGAGTCAAGGACACTGCCTATGAGTATTGGAACGAAGCAAAGACCTACATTTTGTACCCAAAAGATTAGAGAATATGCACTACCCAAATAGCGTGGATCCATAATTTTTGGAACGCTTGGCCACAGAGCAGCAGGGACCAAGGCGAACGATACTCCTAAAACTACTATTGTTGCATAAGCTATAAATTTACTATGTGTTGCAGGAAGTATAAAAGCAAATATTAGATGACATATGATCAACAGTAGAGCCCCGAATATTAGCATTGTTGCTCCTCTACCTTTTCTATCAAGAAAGTTTCCTAAAAATGGAGTTATGATAGCTGCACCGATAGGGAACCAACGAAAGATGTTTGAAGCCTCTTGTGGTGTCATATTTCCTATGTTGCACTGTAACATATTTGCTCCGTAACGTTGAAAAGGGAATATCGCAGAATAGTAAAGTACGCAAAGTAAGGCAACGATCCAAAAAGTTTGAGACGAAAGTATTTTACCAATATCGCTCACTTTGAACTCCTCTTCGTTTGTTCCTTCCGACTTTGCTTTATCTGTTAATTGTCTATCAAAATTTTTGTCCATAATACAAAAAACTAAGAAGAAAATAAGACCTATAAGGAGCAAACAGGTGCAAAACGCAACAGAAGCAACAATTGTTGGACTACCGAACAAACTTTTACCAAGGTGAACAGCAATCCAAGGAGATAAAGAAAAAATAGCAAATACACCGACACGAGCAATAGCCATTTCCAATCCCATGGCTAGAGCCATCTCCTTACCCTCAAACCATTTAGCGATAGCACGAGAAACGGTAATACCTGCCATTTCACATCCACAACCAAAAATCATAAAACCGAGTGCTGCCATTTTTGCACTACCAGGCATCGTTGTCCACCAAGAGTCTAACCATTCATTAACTATTGTTGACTGGAACCAATTGCTTACAGCTATAAATTTGATGCATGCACCAACAAACATTAGTGATGCCGATAACGTACCTGTAAAACGTATCCCACATTTGTCCAGAATAATGCCTGCGATAATGAGAAAACCGCAAACGTTAAGAATGTATTCACCTGCCGCATAAGTACCAAATGTAGTGGGGGACCATCCTCTTTCCGTCTCTATCATACTTTGGAGCGGAGACATTAGGTCTACGAACATGTATCCGAAAAACATCATCAAGGCGATGAGTATCAGAGCTGTCCAACGCATTGCAGGACTGTCATTGATTAACTTTTGAATTTTTTCTGTCATATTTATAAAGGTTTTAAATGATTTCGGGTTGCAAAGATATTATTTCTTTGTTATACAAATTTAGTTTTTTTAATTTTTTTTGATTTCGGTTAAGAATTTCTTGTAATAAAAAAGCTTTGTCTTTGCATAATTTAAATCAAATGCAATGTTGATAATTTCTTTTCAAAAAATAATTTTTTGAAGTGGGACTTTGTTTCTCTAAGATGGCATGTATTTTTCTTGTTTTGCAATATAAGTTTTTGGGATATCGACGTAAGAAAGTTGTAATTAAATATGTCATAAATGCTTTATTAAAGGAGATATAGATAAATGTAGAAATAAAAATAAAGAATTTGTTTTCAATAAATTAACATTTAAATTGTATTTTTTACCAAAAAAAAGAATGAAGAAATTATGCCATTTGTAAATAAAATTCTAACTTTGCAACTTTGAAAAAGTAGTGAAAATTAATAAAATTTTAATGAAGATATATGAAGAACAAGGGTGCTATTAGAGTTATTGCCATAGTGTTTGCTCTGATTTGTATATACCAACTGTCTTTTACCTATTTCTCCAAGCAAGTGGAATCTCAGGCAAGAGAATATGCGACAAATCAATTCGCAAAAGATATGGCCAGAAAGCTATCAGGAGGTAATGAGCTTCGCTATCAAGAGATTTTTGATTCTATTTCTAGTGCAAGGGAAAATGCTTATCTGGATTCCATCTCGGAACAACCAGTTTATAATTTTTTACTTATGCGTAAGTTTACTTACAAGGAGTGTAAGGCAAGAGAAATTAATTTAGGACTGGATTTGAAAGGTGGTATGAATGTGATGATGGAAGTTTCTACTGTGGATGTTATTAAAAATTTGGCAATAAATCCTAATGATCCGTCATTAGTTTCGTTGATAGACAAGGCTGGTATTATTCACCGTTCAGAAGGCGGTAAATATATAGATTGTTTTGAGAGAGTAGTTAATGAAGGTAACGCTAAACGTAAAATAGACCTTTCTTCCTTTTTTAGAGTTAAGTTGCAAGAGAAGGGAATTACTGCAACATCATCTAATTCTCAAGTTATAAGTGCTATTAGAACTGAATGTACAGACTCATACGAAAGAACTTTTCAGGTTTTGTCTAAGCGTATAGACAAATTTGGAGTTGCTCAGCCCACCATACAAAAATTGGATCAATCGGAAAGAATCGCAATAGAGCTTCCCGGTATCAAGAATCCTCAGAGGGTTGCAAATTTATTGGAAGGTACTGCTCAGTTACAGTTTTGGTTAGTAGAAAAAGATTTAAACAAGGCATATAAAGCTCTACAGGATGCTGATGAATGGTTGGCAGCGGTTAGTGTGAGTAAGTCATCACGGGGAGCTGAAGAATCAACCACAGAGACGTTTAGTGAGCTCACTCAGGATGAATTTACAGGTAGAGATACTGTCTCAGTCAAGCAAAAAACTTATCCATTGATATCTTTATTTTCTTCTTTCGGAAATCCTCAAGTAACTTTGGCTGTCGGTACGGCGTCTGTTACGAATAAAGATGAGATTACAAAACTGTTAAGAGAGTGTAAGGTACTTCCCAAAGACTTGATGTTCTTGTGGAGTGCTAAACCTATAGGTAAAACAAATCAATATGAACTTTACGCAATTCATTTGGACAAGAGCAAGACTGCGTTATTGGATGGTGATGTTATATCTGATGCAAAGGATGATTTCAATCAGCAGGGAAGACCTGTTGTTACTATGGTTATGAAGAGTGAGGCAGCTAGTAAATGGGCGAAGATAACGGCAAATCATAAAGGGGAATGTATTGCAATCGTTCTGGACAGTGTTGTTTACTCTGCTCCACGTGTTAGTAATGAAATTACAGGTGGACATTCTGAGATTTCAGGTTCATTTACAGTTGATGAAACAAAGGATTTATCCAATATATTAAAGTCAGGTAAATTGACTGCACCTGCTAAAATAGTGCAGGAATCGGTTGTTGGACCTACACTTGGTGAAGAATCCATTAGAGCCGGAATGCTTTCTTTCCTGTTTGCGTTCATACTTGTTCTTATATATATGCTATTTTTTTACAGTACTGCTGGGATTGCAGCCTGTGTTGCATTAGTTTGTAATCTATTTTTCTTATTTGGGGTATTGGCTTCATTGGGGGCAGTATTGACTTTGCCAGGTATAGCAGGTATCGTCTTGACTATGGGTATGGCTGTCGATGCTAATGTTATTATCAATGAACGAGTAAAAGAGGAAATATTGAAAGGTAAGACTATTGGTTCAGCTATATCAGATGGTTATAAAGTTGCTTACTCGGCTATTATAGATGGTAATCTTACCACATTGCTTACAGGTATAGTATTAGCTTATTTTGGTAGTGGTCCTGTGCAAGGTTTTGCTATTACGTTGTGTATAGGTATCTTAACTTCATTGTTTTGCGGTATATTTATATCAAGATTGGTTTTGGAGATTTTATTGAACCGTAAGGGAGAAAAGAAACACAGTATCGCATTTTATACAAAATTTACTCATCATTTTTTGGAAAAACCTAGTGTTAATTTTGTAGGAACACATAAGAAACAACTAATAGTTGTGACTATTTTAGGATTGGTAGCAATATTCTCTTTAACTTTTAAAGGCTTAGAGATGGGTGTAGATTTTGCTGGCGGAAGAACTTATGTAATTCGTTTTGATCAAGATGTTACTCCGGAAAAAGTTAAAGCGTCCTTGACAAAAGAATTTGGATCTACTCCGGAAGTTAAGACGTATGGACCCAACTATCAAGTGAAGGTTACAACTGATTATAAGGTAAAAGAGGATAGTGAAGAAATCAAAAAAGAGGTCATTTCTAAGTTGTTTAATGGAACAAAAGGTTTATTTAGGGATAAAGCTATGACAGAAAGGAAATTCCAATCTACGGAAACTTCGCCATTAGGAATTATTAGTTCCGAGCAGGTTGGACCTACCATGGCAGAGGATATTCAGCAGTCAGCAATCATTGCTGTCATTGTATCTTTGATATTGATATTTATTTATGTTGCAATTAGATTTAACAAATGGCAGTATGGTTTAGCAGGTTTGGCTTCATTATCTTTTGATGCATTGATCACTATTGGAGCTTTTTCTCTCTTTAATAAAATACTTCCTTTTACACTAGAGGTTGATCAAAACTTTGTTGCAGTTGTATTAACAGTAATAGGCTATTCTATCAACGATACTGTTATTGTGTTTGATAGAGTTAGAGAGAATGTTAAACTATTCCCTAAGGAGGAGTATGGAAAATTGATGAATGATGCGATGAATCAAACATTAAGTAGAACATTTAATACACTAGGAACTACGTTGTTGACTTTACTTGTTATATTTTTGTTCGGTGGTGATGGGTTAAGAGGATTTTCTTTTGCATTGCTGGTAGGTATAGTAGCTGGATGTTTTGCCTCACTTTGTGTCGCTTGTCCGACAGCATATTATCTGATAACAAAAAAAGCAGATAAAGTGACAAAATGAACGGATGTTTCTAAGTAAATTCCATGTAATATTTGTTAGGATGAAAGGTTTATTTATAATAATATCAGTGTTATGGGCAATTTCTTTTTTATTTAAAGTTAGAAAGGAGACGCAGATTCTAAAAGATAAAAAGGAAGTGATTGAAAAGAATGATGATGTTTCTGTATTTAATAGTGATATATCTAAAACATATGTGAATATTAAAGATCAGATGAATATTAAAAATAATGAAACTTTCAACAAATATAAAAATGAAACAAAAACTAAAAAGGAATATAAGAAAGATTTGAAGCAGATAAATAGAGAAGAATTTAGTGTAAGGAAGGCTATTATTTATTCTGCAATTTTGAACAAACCTTATAATTGGTAAAAAAAATATTAAACATTATATGAGTATGCTTAAGAGAATATTAATTACGATGGGGCTGTTAATAACAGCCAATTTGGTGATTGGACAGGGCATGTTAACCGGTACGATTACTGATGCGAAAACAGGAGAACCCCTACCGTTTGTTAATGTAATTGTAACTCAAAATGGACAGCAGATGGGTGGTGCAACGACTGACATAAATGGAGAATTTCAGATAAAGCAGTTAACACCTGGAACTTATGATATGCAGGCTTCGTTTGTGGGGTACAAATCAGTCATTAAAACAGGAATCAATGTTAAAGCCTCTGGCCAAACTAGGGAAGGAGATGTAAAGTTAGAAGCTACGGCAGATATGCTGGATCAGGTGGATATAGTTACACAGGCGGTGCCTTTAATAGATGTGGGTAGCTCAGAATCGGGTAGACGTCTTTCAGCAGATGAAATAGGTAAGCTGTCAGCTAATTCTGTCGAGGGAATTGTAGCATCAGTTGGGGGAATTGTTGATAATGGAGATGGAAGCATAGGTAGTGCTAGAGGTGAATCCAATATGCAAAGTTATGTAAATGGAGCTAAAAGATCTGGGGCTAATATACCTAAATCTGCGATTCAGGAAATACAGGTAATATTAGGAGGAACTCCGGCAAGTATAGGAGAGGCTATCGGAGGAACCACGAGTATCACACTAAAACCACCTCAAAATAAACTGGAAGGCCTGATTTCTTATCGTACATCGGAACCTTTTGATACTAGGGGATATCATAGGGGAGAATTTTATTTGACAGGTCCTATTATTACGAAGGAAGATACATCTACTGGTGCAAGAAAGACTATCTTGGGTTATCGTTTGAGTGGATTTGACTCTTATATCCATGATCCGTATAGGAGACCTAAGGATAGAAGGTACTTTATGGCTTATGATGATGTCCGTGAAATTGTAGGACAAAATCCTTTACGTTTGGATCCTACTACTGGGTCTATTCAATACGCTGCATCATATTTAACAGCCAAGGATTTTAGAAGAGTGGGTCGTAAACCAAATCTGTGGTCAAATACTTTTTATTTAGAAGGAGGTTTGGATTTTAGACCGACTTCTACTACAGCCTTGAAGATAAATGGGGAGTACATATACAGTGTAGGTAAAAATGGCAGTCTTGCTGCTATGTTGCTGGATAATGAAAACAACAGTGAGACCAAAAGTAATAGTTTCCAAATAATGGCGAATCTTACGCAAAAATTATCTTCTAACGAAGGTAGTAGTAAGATAAAAGATGTTATATTTGACATCTTGGGTTCTTATCAACGCCAGTATTCAGAAACTTACAATCAAAACTTTAAGGATGACTATTTTAGATATGGACATGTTGGGATATTTCAAACTCATAAAAGACCAACATATGCTTTAACGAAAATGGATATAGATGGAGATGGTTTGGAGGAATATGTTTATCAACAAAATGGTTGGTTAGATTATGGGGTTGATTTCACTCCTTCTAATGATAATCCAGGTCTGGCAGCCTACACGTCTCAATTATATAATGATCCGATGTTTGCTAATTATCGTTCATCTTTGATTAACTATGTTAATATTCGTTCTTTGTATGGATTAGTCAATGGAGACACTCCTGGAGGAATTTATGGTATGTACACTAATGTTGGAGTTCCTTCCACTTCGTATTCCAAATCAGAGTTGCAATCCATTTATGCTGCTGCAAAGATAACTGCAAGTCTTGGTAGACATTCTTTGGAATTAGGTTTTCAATATGATCAGCAAATAGTTAGGTCTTATAGTTTGGCAGCTGGAAGTCTATGGTCTTTAATGAAGCAACAGGCAAATCAGCACATATTATATAGGGATTTAGAGAATCCTATCATAGACTACAGTGGATTTTATCCTATTGTTAGTTACGAAAGGAATTTTGATGCAGGTTCTCAGACTTATTTTGATAAGCAATTTAGACAGAGGTATAATTTATCAGGGACAGAATATATTGATATTGATAGTTATGATCCATCCAAATTTTCTATAGATATGTTTTCTGCGGATGAGCTTTACAATGCAGGTAATTCAATTGTTTCGTTTTTAGGATATGACTATACGGGAAAGAAACTTACCGGTAAAACATCCTTACAAGATTATTTTAATGGGACTAATGGTAATAGACAGTTGGGAGCATGGCAGCCCATATACATGGCAGGATATATTCAGGATCAATTCTATTTTCGTGATTTGATTTTTAATATAGGTGTTCGTGTGGATAGATATGATGGTAATCAAATGGGTCTGAAAGATCCCTATTTGTTATATAGTTCATATACAGTTGCAGATTTAGAAGCGAATGGTAGGACAGATATTCCTGCAGGTGTTCCTAAAGATGCCGTTGTTTATGTAAATACATTAAACAGCAGTTTAAGTAATAATTTTACGGGAGTTCAAATTACTGGTTATCGTTCTGGTGAAGGTTCTGCTTCTACGTGGTATGCAGCAAGTGGAGAAATTGTTTCGGATCCCAATAAAGTTATGGGGGCATCTGGACAGCCTCTTCCTTTTAGAAAAGGTGTATTAGAGGATACTGGACTTCCTAAGAATATTAGTGCTGATGCTTTTAAAGATTATGAACCACAAATTGTAGCTATGCCTCGTATAGCATTTTCTTTTCCCGTTTCAGACAGATCGGAGTTTAAAGCATCTTATGACATTATTGCTCGTAGACCTAGTGATGCAGCTTGGATGGCAAGTTATTCAAGTTATTTGTTCATGGAAAAGATGGATGGAAGAGCATTAACAAATCCTAATCTTAAACCAGAGAAAATTACTAATTATGAGTTAGGTTTTCAACAGGTTTTATCTGAGAGTTCTGCCCTTTCCATTTCTGCTTACTATAAACAAACTAGAGATTTGATTAATTTGGTTCAATATACTGGAGCAGACCCTACAACTATGTATTATTCTTACGATAACCAAGATTTTAGAACAACCAAGGGATTAACTATTGCTTATGATCTTAGGCGTTTAAAAAACGTAAGGGTTAATGCAAATTATACGTTGCAATATGCTGAAGGAACAACAGGATTACCGAGTTCTACTTTGGTTTCATTGATTAGAGCGGGTTATCCGAATGTAAAAATGATGTTTCCAATAGCGGACGATAGGCGTCATGCTTTTAAATTGAGTTTTGACTTCAGTTATGAAGGGGGGAATAAATATAATGGACCTACCACCAAGAGAATTTTTACTGATAAAAATGGGGAAGTAAGAACTAAGACTATAAAATGGTTACAAAATTTTGGTGTTAATATAACTGGTCTTGCGGAGTCAGGATCGCCTTATACAAGGTATTTTAGTCAAACACAGTCTACGATTGTCGGTAGTTACAGAGGGTCAAGATTACCTTGGATATTCCGCTTAGATATGACAATAAATAAAGCATTCTTAGTAAAAGTAGGAAATAGGAATACAATGTTAGGAGTTTTCTGTTCCATATATAATTTGTTAGATACGAAAAATATTACGGGAGTTTTTGGTGTAACGGGAGATCCAGATGATAATGGATATTTAACAGACCCTGAGACTCAGATCACAATTCAATCTCAGTTGGATGAAAAAGCATATCGGAATTTCTATATGATGTATTTAGACAATGGATCTTATAACTATGCTTCTCCGCGAAGAGTAGAAATTGGAGTTTCATATCAATTCTAATTTAGTTATAACAAAAGAAATATTTAAAGAGTTATGAAACATATAGTTTGTAAATTATCGTTATTAATGCTTTGTTTGTGCATTGTTACTATATCTGTTGAAGCATTGCCCTACAAAGGAAAGGTAGAGAAGAAAGCTGTAACGAAATCAGGTGGCGATCTTACTACATGTAGAAGAGCACAGGGGTCCGCTGAGTTAAGCATAAACAATGTTCGTGCCCGTATCAATCAAGGAGGGAATATGTGGTATGATGGTTCATCTGCTCATTATTATGTTCCAAAAGACGGGACGAGTACAGCAATGTATTGTGCTGCATTGTGGATTGGTGGTCAAGATGAGAATAAACAGTTGCGTGTTGCTGCGTTGAGATTCGGGCAAGCAGGAGATGATTTTTGGCCAGGACCTTTGACGGTAGATGGTAATGCTTCTGTAAATAAATCTGTCTGTGATGAGTGGGATAAGTTATATCGTATCACAAGAGCGGAAGTACAGGCTTTCATCAATTCTTTCCAGTATAATACGGAAGGAAAACCTGTACCGGGTACATATGATCCCGCTACCTTAACTGATGTTATTAAGAATTGGCCAGGTAACGGCAATACATCTTTGAAACAATCTAAATTCTTAGCACCATTTTATGATTGGAATAAAGATGGTAGATATGATTATAATTCAGGAGATTATCCTTATTATGATTTTAAAGGGGTCTTATGTCCTGCAACAATAAAAGCTAATCTTCCTTCGGGTAGTAAATATACTCCTACCCCTACTATGGAATCGGATACGACTAATCCTAATTATGGGACCGGAGGGAAGATAGCGGCAAATGGAGGCTTGCTTGTGGATCAGGTATTAAAAGGGGATGAAACATTGTGGTGGGTGTTCAACGATAAGGGTGGAGCTCATACAGAATCTGGGTCAGAGAATCCAATCGGTTTGGAAATTCGTGCTCAGGCCTTTGCATTCACAATGAATAATGAAATCAACAACATGACTTTTTACTCATATGAGATTATCAATCGTTCTACTTTTACTTTGCAGAATACATATTTTAGTCAATGGGTAGATCCAGATTTAGGTTATGCTGGAGATGATTATGTTGGATGTGATGTAGAGCGAGGATTGGGTTATGCATATAATGGTTCGAAAACTGATGGTCCAGGTACAGGTGCCTATTTAGGCAATCCTCCTGCTGTTGGTATAGATTTCTTTCAAGGACCTTATATGGATCCAGACGGAAGAGATAATCCAAAAATTGATATAGAATCATTTGTGGAGAATTATGGATCTAAAGAACTTGGACAATATTGTCTTCAAGCTGGATTGAGTTTGTCTGATACATCCAATATAGCACTTTTAAAATCTAATGAAAAAATAAGAATTATTTTAACAGATAACGCTTATAAATACAAGAGGGCTTGGTATCCGAAATCTAAAGATTCTATAGATGCTTGTGCTATCAATGGTGTGAACTTTGGTAATGGTATTGTTGATGATGAACGTTTTGGTATGAGACGTTTTGTATACTATAATAATTCTTCTGCTTCTAATGGAGAGCCAAATAAAGCATCAGATTATTATAACTATTTAAGAGGGATTTGGAAAGATAATACGAGAATGCAGTTTGGAGGAAATGGTTATAATACAGGTATAGATGCAGGAGTTTATTCTGATTTTATGTTTCCTGGTACTTCGGATATTTGGGGCTGGGGTGTCAGAGAGTCTGGAAGAGAGAGTGAGTATGCAGGAAAGTTATGGTCAGAGGAAAGTGCAGGGAATTCTCCTCAGGATAGACGTTTTATGCAATCCGCAGGTCCTTTTACATTAAAACCTGGTGCAATAAATTACATTACTGTTGGTATTCCTTTTGCTCAGGCTGTTACAGGTGGACCAAGTGCGTCAGTGGAATTATTAAGAATAGTAGATGACAAGTGTCAGGCGTTGTTTGATAATTGTTTCAATGTATTAGAGGGTCCTGATGCTCCTAATGTTGTCGTTCAGGAATTGGATAGAGAAATTATTCTTTATTTAACAAATGAAATTGGCAATAATGTGAATGAGTCCTTTAAAGCTATGGATGAAACTATACCAAGGGATTATCAAGAAATGGTTGTCGTAGGTACTGATACCTCTTATGTGTCTCATACTTATGATAGGTATTATCGTTTCGAAGGCTATCAAATATTTCAGTTAGCAACCCCCACTGTCTCTATTGCAGATATTTATGACAATAGTAAAGCACGTTTAGTAGCTCAGTGTGATATTGAGAACTATGATTCTGCACAAAACAATGCCCCTATAGCAGAGTTGAAAAATGTAACTATCACTAATGGTTATCCTACAACTCAAACAATGGTTTCGGGCGAAAATAAAGGGATTAGGCATTCTTTCCGTATTACGGAAGATAAGTTTGCTACTACCACAGATAAGCGTATAGTTAATAATAAAAAATATTACTACATTGCTATTGCTTACGCTTATAATGACTACAAACATTACAACGTTGAAGATGCAACTAAGATAGATGGACAGAAGGAACCTTATTTGGCTTCAAGGAAGAGAGGAGACGGTGGTAGTGTTGAGCCTGTTATGGCTATCCCTCATATGAATCAGGCGGAACAGAACGGGACGTTAGTACAGTCTTACTATGGGTTGTCTCCTGAATTGATAAGATTAGAAGGTAATGGTAATGGAGGAATGACATTAAATCTTTCACCTGAATCTGTTGGAGAATTATTCGCAGCTGGGACAAATAACATAATAACAAACCCTAAATATGTTGCGAATTATGGACCTTTGAATATTAAAATAGTAGATCCTCTAAAAGTGAAAACAGGAGAATATACAATAAAGTTGATACCTAATCCTACTTATCCAACAGTTATAGATAGTTGTACATGGGAGTTGACCAATGTTGATCCTGCAAAACCGATTTACAAAGAAGGTAATAAGGACATTTACAAAATAGTGTCAGAACGACCGATAGGTGAAATAAATGAGCAAATCATCTTTGGTTTAGGTATATCTGTTTCTATTACCAATGGTATGCCGGTAGCTAATGCTATTAATATTAAAGTTACAGATCCTTCCACAATAAATAACTCTGTTAATCCAGGAGCGTATATTGGTTCGTCTATAAGTTATGCTAATACTGATAGTGCTTGGTTGCATGGATTCGCAGATAATGATATTTCCCAGATGACAAACTGGATAAGAAGTGGCTCGTCTACTCCCGTAGGTACAGGGTCAAGTTTGATTTCTGATCCTAATGCAGATTATTACTATATATCCAATGCTATTCAAGGTACGAAGACACCTTTGGATCCTAATAGTCAGTTTGAGAATTGTGTTTATGGAATATGGGCTCCATATAAACTAACATCCTTATCATCTAGGCATACTGCATTTTCACAGCAATACTTAAAGAATGCTTCTGATCCGGACAATTCGGATTATATGAATCCCTTAAAAATAAATTCTATGCTGTATAATGATTTGAACAATTTAGCATCGGTGGATATTGTTTTTACTAATGATAAGTCCAAATGGACAAGGTGTCCTGTCATAGAGATGGGTACAGATACAACAATGACTGAAGGCGGAGCTAAGAAGTTTATGTTAAGAAGGCATGTATCGGTAGATAAAGAAGGAAATGATGATGGTACAGGAAATGGTATGGGATGGTTTCCTGGTTATGCTGTCAATTTAGAGACTGGAGAGAGATTAAACATAATGTTTGGAGAAAATTCTTCATTAGGGCAATACAATGGTAGGGATATGATGTGGAATCCTTCTTATTATGGATCTGGCAATGGTTCTTCTTATGGAGGTATGCATTACGTATATGTATTAGGAACTAATAAGTTTAAGATGAATCAGACATTAAAGAGTAATGTTGATATCAATCCTCATCGTTATGATCAAGGTATTTGGGCATATACTATCCTAAATAAATTGACTACTATGGATGGAGTAACAGGACACGATGCTATTATAGATGAAGTTGAATCTTTATTTGCGTCTGTTATGTGGGTAGGAATGCCAGCACCTATGAGACAATTGTTCGAGCAAGGAGTAACAGTTGCTAATGAAAAAAAATCACCATCTTTGATTCCTACTGAGGCAACAGTAAAAATAAGAGTAAGGAAACCTTATAGTTTATACTGGACATCTAATAATTATGATGCGAACTATCAACCTACAAGTGAAAAATTGCAAAATAATAATTATCCTATGTACAGATTTGATATAGGAGAAAATGTCGCTACACTTACAGGAGTAACTTCGTTAGCGGAGAGTGCTTTGGATAATATAATGGTAGTTCCAAATCCTTATTTTGCATTTGATTTGTATGAGAAGGATCAGATTGACAATCTTGTGAAGATAACTAATCTTCCTCCTGATTGTTATATTACAATCTATTCCGTTGATGGTACAGTTGTTCGGAAATTGAGAGGACCTTCTGCGAATTTGATTTCCGGTGGAGGAACTGCTTTGACGAGCATAGATTGGGATTTGAAGAATGAGAGAGGTCTTCAAATATCAGGAGGTGTATATCTAATTCATGTTAAGGCTGATGGTATTGGTGAAAAATTAATTAAATGGTTTGGTGCTTTACGCCCGGTGGATTTAAACTCGTTCCAATAATAAATGTAAGCCAAACAGTAAAATGTACAACTTAAATAAATGAAAGAAGTCATGAATAAAATACATAAAATAATTAGTTTGGTCATATTAATGACGATGCTATTGCCTAATATGAGTGCAAACGCAGGTAATGATGACCGACGTGGTACAGCCGGTGCTGGAGAACTGTTGATAAATCCTTGGGCGAGGAGTGCCGGTTGGTCAAATGTGAATACAGCGAATGGAACAGGTTTGGATGCATTGTTTACTAATGTGGCGGGTTTAGGACATACATCAGGAACAGAGTTTTATTTCAATTATTCTCATTATTTGAATAACTCAGATATAGGAATAATTGCAGTCGGTCTATCACAAAATCTTGGCAATTATGGAGTTTTGGGATTGTCTGTTAATTCTATGAATTTTGGTAAAATATCAAGAGTAACGACTAATGCTCCAGAACCGACAGGTGCTACTTTTAAACCCTCATTAATGAATCTTGGGTTGTCGTATGCAAAAGCTTTTTCTTCAACTATATATGCCGGAATAACGTTGAAACTTATTAATGAAGGTATTGATAATGTTACGGCAACTGGTGTAGGATTTGATGCAGGTATTCAGTATATAACGGGTGATGATTACGAAATTAAATTTGGTATTTCTTTGAAGAATTGGGGACCTTCTATGAGCTTTTCAGGAGATGGTCTCGCAGTGATGGCGACGATCCAAGATGCAGATTATAGACAAACAGTTGAGCATCGTTCTTTGGAATGGGAGTTACCTTCAAGTTTGAATATTGGAGCTTCTTATGATTTTTTGTTTTCAGAGAAAGAGTATAGGTTGACGGTCGCTGGTAATTATGAGTCTATGGCCTTTGCAAAGGATCTCTACACTGCAGGCTTAGAATATGGGTTTAAGGATCTGTTTATGGTTCGTTGCGGTTATACTTATCAAGGAGGAGGTACTAATGACATTTATACTAATACCGATAAGACAAATTTTTCTAGCGGATTTACGGCAGGAGCATCTGTTAATGCTACAATTTCTAAAGGAAAAGGAAATAAGAGGAGTAAAGATTTATCGATAGATTATGCTTATAGAACAACAGTTATATTGGGAGGTATTCATACTGTTGGTGTGAGATTATCTTTATAGGTCTCATATATGTAGGAAACGAACTTTTTAGTAGTATATTCAAAAATGGATAGAAGACTTGAAAAAAGTCTTCTATTCGTTTAGTTTAGTAACGATATAAAATAAATTGAAATGTCAGAAATAAAATATTATTCAGCGGAAGGATTGAAAAAATTAAAGGAAAACTTGCACCATTTGATAGCGATAGAACGTCCGGCTATTTCGGCAGCAATAGCAGAAGCGAGAGAAAAAGGTGATTTGAGTGAGAATGCAGAATATGATGCTGCCAAAGAAGCTCAGTCACATTTGGAAGCGAAGATTTTGCAGATGCAGGATATGGTAGCTAATGCTCGTTTGCTTGATGAAAGTAAGATAGATACGTCAAAGGTTTTACTATTGTCAAAAGTTGAGTTTGAGAATATGGCAATTAAAAAGAAAATGACTTATGAGATTGTACCAGAAAATGAGGCAGATTTTAAAGCTGGTAAAATATCAGTAACCTCTCCTATTGCAGCAGGTCTACTAGGTAAACAAGTTGGTGATATCGCAGAGATAAAAGTCCCTGCTGGAATCATGAAGTTGAAAATAATAAAAATAACACGGTAGCATCATGGCATCAATATTCTCAAAAATTATTGTAGGAGAAATTCCGTCATACAAAGTTGCAGAAAATGATAAATTTTATGCTTTTTTAGATATATCACCTCTGCAAAAAGGTCATACCTTGGTTGTTCCTAAAAAAGAGGAAGATTATATTTTCAATATATCTGATGAAGATATAAAAGAATATATTTGTTTTGCAAAACGTATAGCTAAGGCAATAAAGTTGGCTTACCCGTGTATTAAAGTAGGTATGGCAGTTATAGGATTGGAGGTCCCTCATGCTCATATACATTTAGTTCCTATGCAGAAAGAAGGTGATTTAAATTTCGCAAATCCTAAAATGAATTTTTCTGATGAAGAATTTAAAGAGATTGCAACTAATATTGCAAAGAATCTGTAAAATGTTAAATTTATTTAATGACAACATACATTACAGGAGTTAGGAATCACGGAATTAAAGTGTCAGGTTGGTAAATTAAATTGGGAAAAGAATTTATTCTTTTCCCAATTTAATTTACCAACCTGAATCATCGTTGATAGATGACATATTTTTTGCGAATTGTTTCATATTTTTTTAAATCTTTTTGCCAACTTTTACGAATTTTTTTAGCTGACTTACCATTTATTATATCATTTTTCAATTTATCAGTACCGCTTAAAAGTACAAACATTTTGTTGAAAAACTCTCTTTCCGCTTTTTCTTTGCCATAGGTGGTTTTGTAATAATTGTAATAGTCAATTAAATATTCTATTTTTAATTGTTTAGAGTCAATTTTTATACTTTTAGGATAGATAATTTCCTTTTTATCATCGTAAAATCCTATTATTTCAAAAGGTGTTGACGTACCTCTACCGACGCTTACGGGAGTACCTTCGAAAAAACATAAAGAGGGATAGTTTTTTATTGCTTGTTTGCTACGAAGATTTGGAGAAGGAGGAATAGTGAGAGTGTATATGCTGTCACGGTTATAGTTTATCATTTCAATCACGATTAAATTACAGACTCTATTACTATCCAACCAATGTTCTTGATTAATCATCATTGCATACTCTCCTATTGTCAATCCGTAGCACACAGGTATGGATTGCATTCCCACAAAACTTTTGTATTTTTTCTCCAAAACAGGACCACTAACGTAGTTGTTAGGGTTAGGACGGTCCAAAACAATGATTTGTTTTCCATATTCCAAGGTTGCTTGCATGACATATTCCAAGGTTGATATATAAGTATAGAAACGACATCCTACATCTTGTAGATCAAATAGAATAATATCTACATTGTTCATCATTTGAATCGTAGGCTTTTTTTGATTGCCGTACAAAGAATAGACAGGAATTTGATTGTAATAAGTTATGCCATCTATAAGTTCGCCTTCTTTGACAGTTCCTTTTAATCCGTGTTCCGGAGTCATTATTATAGTAAGATTTACTCCGTAATTTAATAGTGTATCTGCAAGATGTGTTGTATTAACAATGCTTGTGTGATTGCAAACAAGACCAATGCGTTTATTTTTCAATAAAGGTAAATAAACATCTAACCTAGCATCTCCATTGATTAATTGGCCGAAGGTAGGAAATAATAAAATGATGCACGTAAATATTGATATAATCTTATTCATTTTTTATTACTCTTTTATTCTTCCGCTGCCGAGTAAGAAATGGTACCTAACTATTCCGATATCTACTTTTGAGAAAAATCCTATTTTGGACTTGAATTCAACATCATTTCCGTTTACAAAAACAGAGAATCTCTGCTGGTTCATAGCTGTGGGTGCTAATAGTGCCATTTGTAAACCATTTAAAATATTTTCATCCGTTATTTGTTGTTTGCAAATATCCTCTACTTTTTTTATCCTATGAGCGACTCCATTTGTCTGACCATACCCTACCGCAATTATACAAACAAGTTTTTCATCTTTATTAATTTTGATACAATCCTTATTTTTTTTAAATGTTAGTCCAACCCAACATGTATTTAAGCCTATTGTTTGAGCTAATAAAACAAGACTTTCTCCATAGAAACCACATTTTTGGTCTAAATCTTTGGATTTCTTCCCGATAAGGGCAATATAACTTCTAATGTTAGAAAATTTACCATAGTGAGCTAAAACAGAATTAAATGCCTTAGGATCATTCTTTATTAATTGAAGATGTAAATTGTTTTCTTTATTAATTTTGTTTATTTCATTTTCTAGTATATCTATTTTATTTTGCTCTATTTCTTTGTCTTTGTATGCCCTAACGCTGTGTCTTTGGCTGATTGCTTCTAATCTTGTCATAACATTTTTGTTTCTTGTTAAATAATGAATGGCAAATATACTAATATTTTTATTTTCTGCATTGTGTCTTGTCAGACATTAAAGAAAAATATTGTAACTTTGCAGACTTTAATAAAGAAAACAAAATGGCAGAAAATTTAGTTATAGTAGAATCTCCTGCTAAGGCAAAGACGATAGAGAAATACTTAGGAGAAAATTATAAAGTAATGTCTTCTTTTGGACATATTAGAGATTTGGAGAAGAAAGAGTTAGGAATAGATGTTGATAATGGATTCGAGCCTAATTATGTTGTTCCAGAGGATAAGAAAAAGGTAGTTGCATCGTTGAAAGCGGAAGTTAAAAAAGTTAAGACTGTTTGGTTGGCAAGTGATGAGGATCGAGAAGGAGAAGCTATTGCATGGCATTTGAATGAGGAATTGAATCTCAAAAAGAAAGATACAAAACGTATAGTTTTTAATGAAATTACAAAAACTGCAATCTTGAATGCCGTCGCTAATCCTCGCGAAATAGATATCAATTTGGTAAATGCACAACAGGCAAGGAGAGTTTTGGATAGAATAGTGGGATATGAAATTTCTCCGGTACTATGGCGTAAGGTTAAACCGGCATTGTCTGCTGGACGTGTGCAGAGTGTCGCTGTTCGTTTGATAGTAGAAAGAGAGGAAGAAATAAAGCAGTTTGCTTACACATACGTTTATCGTGTTAGTGCGATATTTTACACAAGAGATAATAAGAGTTTGTTGAAAGCAACATTGAATAACAAGTTTGAGACAGAAGAACAGGCGACGGAATTCTTGAATAGATGTAAAAATGCTGTATTTAAGGTTTGTGCTATTGAAAAAAAACCAGAGAGACGTACTCCTGCTCCTCCATTTACTACCTCTACGTTACAACAAGAGGCTTCTAGGAAACTTGGATTTTCCGTTTCGCAAACGATGATGGTAGCTCAGCAGCTTTATGAGGCAGGATTGATAACTTACATGCGAACAGACTCTGTAAATCTGAGTGATTATGCTATAAATATGGCAAAAGATATTATTCCAGCTATGTTTGGTAAAGAATACTTGAGAATACGCAAATTTGCCAATAGAAGTAAGGGAGCACAAGAAGCCCATGAGGCTATTCGTCCTACATCTTTAGAGCGTCAATCTATAACAGGGGACACTTATCAGATGCGTTTATATTCCCTTATTTGGAAGCGTATGGTCGCTTCTCAGATGGAGGATGCTAAATTAGAGAAAACAACTATAAATATTGAAATAAGTAATGATGAAAATATATTTTCATCTCAGGCGGAAATTGTATTGTTTGATGGATTTTTGAAATTATATCAAGTTAGTGTGGATGAGGAAGAATCTGATGAAGAGAAACCGACTCTGATCCCGGATATAAGGGTTGGAGAAAACCTCTTATTGCAAGATTGCGTAGCTAAACAATCCTATAATCAACGCCCGCCGAGATATAATGAGGCAACGTTGGTAAAAAGGTTGGAAGATTTGGGAATAGGACGACCATCCACTTATGCACCTACAATCACCACTATTCAAAAACGGGAATATATAGAAAAGCGTTCATTAGTTGCACAGCAAAGAGATGTAATTATTTATACACTATCGAAAAATGAAATAACAAAAAAGATAGACTGTGAGAATTACGGTAAAGAGATCAACAAACTTGTTCCAACGGACATTGGTATTATTGTAAATACATTTTTGGTTAACAATTTTAGTGATATTCTTTCTTACAACTTTACGGCAGATGTTGAAAGTCACTTTGATAAAATAGCACAAGGAGTTGAAGATTGGCATAAAATGTTGAAAAAATTTTATAATCCTTTTATGCAGGAGGTAAAGAATGCCAAAGATAATTCTGAAAAACAGAAAGGTGAACGGTTATTGGGTGTAGATTCTAAAAGTGGGAAAAGTGTTTATGCTAAAATAGGTCGTTACGGGGCAATGGTTCAGCTTGGAGATGGACAAGGAGACGAAAAACCTCAGTTTGCTTCGCTTCAATCTAATCAAAGTATATCTACTATAACGTTGGAGGAAGCTCTTTCCTTGTTTGCTTTGCCGAGAGCACTGGGAAAATATAAAGGGGAGGAAGTTACGGTTAATTTAGGACGATTTGGTGCTTATGTTAAGTGGGGAGATAGAAATATTACACTATCTAAAGGGAATAATCCGTATACCATAACTTTTGAAGAATGTAGCCAAGAAATAGAAAAGAAAATAGCTAAGGATAGTATAACAAAAGATTTACCTAAAGTTGTAGGATATAAAGATAGTGAGCCAATAGAAATGAAATATGGAAGATTTGGTATTTATCTTTCTTGTCAAGGGAAAAATTACCGCATACCAAAAGAAATGGATGTGATTAACATTACAGATGAACAGGTAATAGATATTATTCAGGGTAAGACTAAATCTAAGAGAGAGGTTCCTATTAAAGAATTTGTCTCGGGAGCACAGATATTTGAGGGTCGTTATGGTGAATATATCAAATTTAATGGGAGAAATTATAAAATGCCCAAGGGTAGTAATGCTAAAACAATTACGGAGGAAGAAGTAGATAGGATAATTAATTAGGTGGATTATTATAAATATTATTTTGCTATTGCCATAGAGTAAATTAAGATATTTCCATGATACATCAAATCTTATGATTGTAAAAGGGAAATATTTTTTTATTTCTATTTTATGTTTTTGTTATCGGTATTATGAAAATGGCTCTTAATTATTGTATACTGTTGTGGTAATTATTTTCTATGTCAGTAGAATATTGCTAGTTTTTATATGATAATGAAAGAAAATTTATCAAAGTTATTTAAACTTTTTATATTTTTTTTTGTCAAAGAATCAAAAATTTTAAAGTTAATTTTATAATTGATTTGTTTTTTTAGAGGGATTGAAATAAAAATATAAAGGAATAAACATGAAATTATCAATGAAAACTATATTTGTGTATCTTGTGTGCTTGTTCGTTTGTACAAGCGTTTGGGCACAAAAAGGAAGTATTAATGGAATTGTTATAGATAATAATGATTCGTCACCTTTACCTTATGTATCTGTTGCAGTATTAAAGGCAACCAGTGATTCAGCAATTGTTAATGGGGGGATTACTAACGACAAAGGAGAATTTAGTGTAGGAAGTATTCCTTATGGAAAGTATATTATAAAATTTTCTTTTGTTGGGTATAAAGAATTTACTCAAAATATAGAAATTAAAACGTCTAATACGACAATAGATCTTGTTAAGTTACATATATCAAGCGAAAGTTTGCAAGAGGTTCAAATTGTTGGAGCAAAACAGATGATGGAATATAAATTGGATAAACGTGTTATTAACGTAGACCAAAACTTGATGGCAGTTGGTGGAACAGCAAGTGATGTTTTGGAAGATGTTCCGAGTGTTGAGGTGGATGATGAAGGAAATATTTCATTGCGAGGAGCATCAAATGTAACATTATTAATAGACGGCAAACCTTCCACAATGTATGGTAATGATATTGCAAGCGTTCTTGCTCAAATTCCTGCATCTCGTATAGACAAAATAGAAGTTATTACTAATCCTTCCGCAAAATATAATCCTGAGGGTATGAGTGGAATTATCAATATTGCCCTTAAAGAAAAAGGAAATATGGGATTGAATGGTAATATTAATTTTTCAACTGGTACAGCATTGAATAAATGGCAACCAAAGGAAAGTTTATCTTCCACATTTACTTGGTCAAATAAAAAATTCTCTCTTTCGGCATCTGGTGATATACGTTACGACCAAAGGGGTATGATAACAGATAATTTACGTTTCTTTAAGAAGGAAAATGGTACTATTTCTGATGTGATAAGGAGTAAACGCAATGGAGGAGAAACAGGGTTTATGGGAGGAATGAGAATAGGAGGAGAGTGGTATATTAATAAATATAATACTTTAGGACTAAATTTGAATATACATATACATAATACTCCCGATGATTACTCCACTACGATTAATAAAAATTTACTTAAAACTATTGATGAGAGGAATAATATAGATAAAAGCACAGGAAGAAATGATGGTCAGTTTAATAATATTGGTTTTACTTATGAAAAAACATTTAAGGATAAAAAAGAAGAGTTATTTTATGTAAGTGCTACTTGGAATTGGGGAGGATTTGACCGCAATATTCAAGATGAAATAAATTATGACAATAGTGGACAAATGTATAATGGAAGGGTATTACAGAATTATCATAGAGGAGACACATCTATAAGTGACCATAATCGTGCAGTAGCAGATATTCATTATGTTTATCCATTTAAAGAAAATAGTAAATTAGAAATAGGATATAATCTCAATTATGGTGGTGGTAATTCCACGAGTAAAACCTCTTATGATGGTATAATCAATAAGAAAGAAAGCTATGATTTTGAGAATAAAGAATTTGTACACGCTATCTATACTACTTATGGGTTTCAAATTGGGAAGAAATTTTCTGCTCAATTGGGTCTTAGACAGGAAATAGTAAGGAATGATTTCAAAAAAATAGATTTTAATGATAGTATAACGAATTTTAGCAAAGATTATAATCCTTTGTATCCGACAATTCATATTTCATACCAGTTGAATTCAAAAAATTCATTGCAAATTTCATATTCAAGGCGTATTCGTCGTCCTGATCCTTGGACGATGATGCCTAATATAGATAGAACAAATAAAGAATATTTGAGATTTGGAAATCCAAATATTGATCCTGAATTTACAAATGCTTTCGAGTTAGGTTGGTCTCTAATGTTTAAGAAAACAACTTTTTTTACATCTGCTTACTATCGCCAAGTTTCAAATGGGATGACTAGATTTCAATTTCTATGGAATGAAGACAATGCTAAATTGTATGGATTTGAATGGGCGTGGGCAGCTGCAAGTAATGATGAAACTAATAGTTTAACTGCGCAAACTTTTGTCAATCTTGCAAAATCTTCTAACTATGGATTAGAGATGATTATTGATAGAGATATGACGGAATGGTGGAAAGCAAATCTTAGTATGAATTTTTTTGGTACTTATCAGGATGGTCAAAGTCTTAAATATGAAGCAATCAATTCATTTAACTTCAATGCAAAACTCAATACTACAATTAGTTTACCTAACAACTTTACTATTCAGATATCCGGTAGATATAATGCACCTAATAAAACTATTCAAGGCAAATATGATGCTCGTTATGATTTTGACATAGCAATTAAAAAATCTCTTTGGAATAAACAAGGAAGTTTATCTCTTAATTTTAGAGACATATTTGATACAAGGGGAGGTTTTGGATATTCCTATACGGATCAGTATATATCTTTTACGAAACGTCATCCATACTCTAGAAGTGTTCGTTTAACGTTTTCTTATAATTTTGGAAAGACTGCAAATATTAAAAAGAAAATGCAGCAACAGTCTTCATCAAACGATTATAATGCTACAGGGTCGGGGGAAAATTATGATGAGTAAGCAAATTTACTGTAAAATAAGGAAAAAGTATGTTGCACTAACGCAAGAAGAGGAAGTTAGGCAGCGTACTGTTTTTTTACTTTCGGAACGATTTCATTATCCATTGACTAGGTTTTCGTTGGAGGCACAAATCCAAGTTGGACAACTGCAAAAACGGTATGATATTGTAGTTTACGATATTGACAAGAAACCATTTATGTTGATAGAATGCAAGGCTCCTACTGTTACAATAAACGATAAAACACTAAATCAAGCAATGGGATACAACATAATGCTCAAAGCAAAATATGTATTATTGACTAATGGAGTAACGACAATACTGTTTCGTCATTATTCTAAGGGTTATATTCAACAGAAAACTATTCCGAAACTGAGATAGAGTATTGCATAATACTGTTTTGTTGGGATAATTAAGTGAAGGTGTTTAATTTATAAAAAGATATTACATGTTCATACTATTGAAAGGTTGTCTATTCATTATTGAACGTCCCAAAGTTATTTCATCTGCGTATTCTATGTTGTCTCCAATAGATACCCCTCGTGCAATAGCGGTTATTTTTACGTTTATACTTTTTACTAATTTATTTATGTAAAAGCAAGTTGTATCTCCCTCCATTGTTGTTGGTAGTGCTAGAATTATTTCTTTTATATCTTCTTTTATAGTGCGTTCTATTAATTCCTGAATTTTTATATCTCCTGCTCCAATGCCATCTATGGGAGAGATAATACCCCCTAAAACGTGATATACACCATTATATGCATTTGTATTTTCGATAGCTATCACATCTCTTATGCTTTCAACTACGCAAATGATGGAATGATTGCGATTAATATCTTTACAAACTTCGCATTCATCGGTGTCGGAGATAGAGAAACAGTGTTTGCAAAGTTTTATTTCTGAGCACATCAAACGTATGGAGTCTGCGAGACGATTAGCAGTACCTTGATTTTCACTTAATAGATATAGAGCAAAGCGAAGAGCTGTCCTATTTCCTACGCCAGGTAATTTACTAAATTCTGTTATAGTATTTTCTAAATGTATTGACGGATAATTCATAGTTATTGTTTTTCAAATCCTAATTATAGATGTGGTATACTTATAGTGTGCAAAAGTAATATATTATTCCTTACAAAAATATATTTGAATTAAAAAATAATAGTTCACAATTATTTTGTTTTTTAACGATTGAAATAATCATTAAGATAAAATCTCTATTTGTATTACTGAGGTGTGAGTTTAGTGAGTTAAAGTGCGAGTTTAGTAAATTAAAGTGTGACATTAGTTTTGTAACATATCGTGTTATTTAGATGATACACATAAAAGCTACAAAAACAAAATGAAGACAAAGTATCCTTATATATAATAAAGAAAATTTTATTTATATTTGAGAAAAAAAGAATGCAATGTAGAGAAATTTTATAAAAATCTATGTAAATTTCAACAAGGAAAGATAAAGTATACTAATATATTTATATCTAAAAAACAGATAATTATAAAAAAAATACAAAAAAAAATATATAAATATTTGGTCAATATTCAAAAAGGTTGTACCTTTGCAATCTCCTTTTGAAAGAAAGATGTGTCATAAGACAAGTAGTTGGGTTAGATGTACAAGTGAAGGATGAGGAGTGTTATTTGAAATAGAAAATTTCTAATATAGAGCGATGCCGATATAACTCAGTTGGTAGAGTAGCTGATTTGTAATCAGCCTGTCGGGGGTTCAAGTCCCTCTATCGGCTCTATATTTGCGGGGAAGTCGCATAGTGGCAATTGCAACAGACTGTAAATCTGTCCTCTTCGGAGTTCGGTGGTTCGAGTCCACCTTTCCCCACGCAGGTCAAAGGATGTCTTTTTTTTAATGTTTACATGCATATTGATAGACAGCTTATGATTGATAGTAAGCGGGAATAGCTCATTTGGTAGAGCGATAGCCTTCCAAGCTATAGGTGGCGGGTTCGAGCCCCGTTTCCCGCTCTAATGGTAGGGCTAAAAATGATGCCTTGAGAAAAGGGGGAGTTGTATTTATAGCTCGTCCTTATCGTTGTAAAGTGAAGTATGTTGCCGTTATAGCTCAGTGGTAGAGTACTTCCTTGGTAAGGAAGGGGTCACGAGTTCAACTCTCGTTAACGGCTCAGAGGTATGAAGTATAAGAAAATTAACACTTAAAGAAATAAAGTTATGGCAAAAGAAAAATTCGAGCGTACCAAACCTCATGTTAATATAGGTACAATTGGTCACGTTGATCACGGTAAGACTACTTTGACAGCAGCTATCACCAAGGTATTGGCAGAAAAAGGCTTGTCGGAAGTAAAATCATTTGATTCTATTGACTCTGCTCCTGAAGAAAAAGAGAGAGGTATCACGATTAATACGTCTCATGTTGAGTATCAGACGGAGAATCGTCATTATGCACACGTTGATTGTCCCGGACACGCTGACTATGTTAAAAATATGGTTACGGGTGCTGCTCAAATGGATGGAGCGATACTGGTTGTAGCTTCTACCGATGGTCCTATGCCACAAACTCGTGAACATATACTATTGGCTCGTCAAGTGGGTGTTCCTCGTATGGTAGTGTTTATGAATAAAGTGGACTTGGTAGATGATCCTGAGTTGTTGGATCTTGTTGAAATGGATATTAGAGATTTATTGAATTTTTACAATTTTGACGGTGATAATACTCCTATTATTCGTGGTTCGGCTTTAGGTGCTTTAAATGGGGAGTCAGAATGGGAAAACAAGGTCATGGAATTGATGGCAGCTGTGGATGAATGGATACCTCTTCCTCAAAGAGATGTGGATAAAGATTTCTTAATGCCGGTTGAAGATGTATTCTCTATCACTGGTAGAGGAACAGTCGCTACAGGAAGAATAGAAACAGGAATTATTAAAGTCGGAGAACCTGTTGATATCATTGGAATGGGTGCAGAAAAGCTTAAATCAACTGTTACTGGAGTTGAGATGTTTCGCAAACTTCTTGATGAAGGTGAAGCGGGAGATAATGTCGGATTGTTATTGAGAGGTATAGACAAGGACGAGATACGTAGAGGTATGGTTATTGCTAAGCCAGGAACTATTACTCCTCATAAGAAATTCCAAGCAGAGGTTTATATTTTGAAAAAAGAAGAAGGAGGTCGTCATACTCCATTCCAAAATAGATATCGTCCTCAGTTCTATTTTAGAACGACCGACGTTACCGGTGAAATATCTCTTCCGGAAGGACGTGAATTGGTTATGCCAGGGGATAACTTGACAATAACAGTGGAGTTGTTGTCTGAGATAGCACTGAATCTTAATCTACGTTTTGCTATTCGTGAAGGTGGAAGAACTGTTGGTGCTGGACAGGTAACGAAGATATTGGATTAATAAAAGTAAAAGCAAGTTAAAAAATAAACTTGCTTTTAAAATAGGGGCATGGTCTAATGGTAGAATAGCGGTCTCCAAAACCGTTGGTGGGAGTTCGATTCTCTCTGCCCCTGCATGATAAATAAATGATATAGATATGGCTAATAGAGTTGTAACTTATGCGAAGAGTTGTTATGATGAGATGAAGAAAGTATCATGGCCTACTACGGAAGAATTGACAAATAGTACGGTTGTAGTTTTCGTTGCATCGTTGATTATTGCATTGATAGTCTTCATAATGGATATTGCGTTTGGAGTTCATCCAACATTGCTTTGGAAAGGGTTATTAGGTTATCTATATCAATTAATGGCTTAGTGGAGATTATTTTTTCTTTTACATCTTGCTTCCCAAATATTCACTGTAGAATATTGAGGTGTAGAGGAGTGGTTCTGTGTTTTTATAATTCTCAATGATATTATAACTGTAGTGCTATGGGTGAACGTAAAACAAAATGGTATGTCGTTAAGGCGATAGCTGGAAAAGAAAAGAAGGCTAAAGAATACATAGATAATGAAATATGCAAACGTGGTTTGAGTGATTTTGTTTCGAATGTGTTGATACCTGTTGAGAAAGTTTATTCTGTACGTAATGGGAAAAAAATTACGAAAGAGAGAACTCTCTTCCCCGGTTATATCTTTGTAGAAGCAAGGTTAGAAGGAGAGATTGTTCATATAATCAAAAATATTCCAAATGTACTAGATTTTATATCTGAAAAGAACGGTAATCCTATTCCTATGATGGAAGATGAGGTTCAAAGAATATTAAGAACAATTGATGATACTATAGATTCTACAGAGTTGTCAGAAAAGACGTTTATTGTGGGAGAAACTGTTAAGATTATAGATGGTCCTTTTAAAAATTTTGATGGAGTTGTTGAAAAGATTAATAGCGAAAAACGAAAATTAGAAGTGGTCGTCAAGATTTTTGGTAGAAGAACCCCCGTGGAATTGTCTACTTATCAGGTTGAGAAGTAATAGAGACATTAATTATTAAAAAAGTTTATAAAAATGGCAAAAGAAATTGCAGGATTAATTAAATTGCAAATCAAAGGAGGTGCTGCAAATCCAGCTCCACCAGTAGGACCAGCATTGGGTGCTAAGGGTGTGAATATAATGGAATTTTGTAAGCAGTTTAATGCCAGGACACAAAAACAAGCTGGTAAGATTTTACCGGTTATAATAAATGTGTATACTGACAAAAGTTTTGATTTTGTTGTTAAGACTCCTCCTGTAGTTGTACAAGTACTAGATGCAGCGAAAGTTAAGGGTGGTTCGGGAGAACCCAATCGAAAAAAAGTTGCATCACTAACTCAGGCACAAGTAAAAGAGATTGCTGAAGCTAAAATGGTGGATTTAAATTGTTTTACTCTGGAAAGTGCAATGAGTATGGTAGTTGGTACGGCTCGTAGTATGGGGATCTCAGTTAAATAATATTTAAATAGAAAATTGCAAAAAATGGCAAAAAAATCGAAAAAAACTGTAGAGGCCTTAAAAAAGTATGATTCTTCAAAAGAGTACACGTTAGAAGAAGCGATTAGGATTGTGAGAGATATAACTTTTACCAAGTTTGATGCCTCTTTTGATTTGGATGTTCGTTTAGGAGTTGATCCTCGTAAATCCAATCAAATGGTTAGGGGAACAGTAACGCTTCCTCATGGAACTGGGAAGACTAAGAAGGTTTTAGTTTTGTGTACAGAAGATAAAGAAGAAGAAGCTAAAGGTGCCGGAGCTGATTTTGTTGGATTAGATGAATACATCACCAAGATTAAAGGCGGTTGGACGGATGTCGATGTTATTATTACTATGCCAAGTGTAATGCCAAAGATAGGAGCGTTAGGTAAAGTTTTAGGACCGAGAGGTCTTATGCCTAATCCTAAAACCGGAACAGTTACGGTGGATATAGCAAAGGCGGTCCAAGAGGTAAAAGCCGGTAAGATAGATTTCAAGGTTGATAAGTATGGTATTATTCATACTAGCGTAGCAAGAATGTCTTTTTCTCCAGAAAAAATAGAAGAAAATGCGTTGGAGGTAATACGCATGATAGAGAAATTGAAACCAACTTCTGCAAAAGGGACTTATATGAAAAGTATATCAGTCAGTTCAACCATGAGTCCAGGTGTTAAAATAGATGCAAAATCTATTAGTAAATAATCTTTATGTGTAAATCGAAATGAAAAAAGAAGATAAAGGCAGACTAATAGAAAGTATAGGACAACATATCAAGGAGTATCCGTATTTATATATTGTTGATATAGAAGGTTTAGACGCGAAAGATACAGCACTATTGAGGAGACAATGTTACAAAAAAGAAGTAAAACTTTTAGTTGTAAAGAATGCTTTTCTAAAGAAAGCTGTAGAGAATTCTGACATAGATTATTCTGAAATATTTCCAACATTTAAAGGTCAGACGTCTCTGATGTTGTCTAAAATAAATAATGCTCCAGCTAAGTTAATAAAAGAGTTCAGAAATCAAAGGGATAAAAAAGAAAAACCCTTGTTAAAGTCTGCATATGTAGAAGATGAATTCTATATTGGCGACGAGCATTTGAATGAACTTGTTGCTATTAAATCAAAGAACGAGTTGATAGCTGATGTTGTTTCTGCATTATTGTCTCCTATAAAAAACATTATTGGGGGAATAACTAATGAGGAGAGAACAGATAAACAACAGAAAACTGTAGTTATTACAGAATAAAAAAGAAAGATAAAATTTTTAGAAACAATTAAAATTAAATAATAAAATGGCAGATTTAAAAGCGTTAGCAGAACAATTGGTTAACTTGTCAATAAAGGAAGCTAAAGAACTTGGTGATATATTGAAAGAAGATTATGGTATTGAGCCAACAGTAGCTACTGTTGCTGTTGCAACCGGGGATGCAGGTGCTACTGCAGTAGAAGAGAAAACTTCATTTGACGTCGTATTAGCAGAGGTTGGTCCTTCCAAACTTAATGTTGTAAAGCATGTTAAAGATCTTTGTAGTCTTGGGTTGAAAGAGGCTAAAGAGTTAGTAGATAGTGCCCCTAAGACCTTAAAAGAAGGCGTAACAAAAGAAGAGGCAGAGTCATTGAAAGCTGCATTAGAAGAAGCTGGTGCAAAGGTTGAAATTAAATAATATATTTTCACCACAATCAATTGATATTGGAACAGATATACTCTATTAAAAAATAGAGTGTCTGTTCCTGTTTTATGTTTTTTTGTAGGACATATCCCTATAACAGAAAAATATTTTAACCTTATAAAATTTTAAAACCTTGGCAAAAAATAATTCAAATATAGTCAATTTTGCGACTGTAAGGAAGTTTGAATATCCTAATTTTTTAGATATTCAGCTGAAGTCATTTCGTGAGTTTTTTCAATTGGAAACAGATACCGAAAATCGTAAGAATGAAGGATTATACAGAGTTTTCTCTGAAAACTTTCCAATAACTGATGCAAGAAACAATTTTGTTTTAGAATTTATTGATTATTTTGTAGATGCTCCCCGTTATTCTATTGAGGAATGTATAGAAAGGGGATTAACATTTTCAGTTCCATTAAAAGCAAAGTTGAAGTTGTATTGCACAGATGAGGAACACGAGGATTTTAAAACGATAATACAGGATGTTTATTTGGGTATGATACCTTATATGACACCTAAAGGGACATTCGTTATTAATGGTGCAGAAAGAGTTGTTGTGTCTCAATTACATCGTTCTCCCGGGGTATTTTTCGGGACTTCTACTCATAACAATGGAATGCAATTGTATTCAGCTAGAATCATTCCATTTAAGGGTTCATGGATGGAGTTTACTACAGATATAAACAATGTCATGTACGCATATATAGACAGAAAGAAGAAGTTGCCTATCACAACTCTTTTGCGTGCTATTGGTTATGAATTAGATAGGGATATACTGGAGATATTTGATTTAGCAGAGGAAATAAAAGCTTCAAAGGGTAATTTGAAGAAATATGTTGGCAGGAGACTTGCCGCAAGAGTCGTTAGGTCTTGGGTAGAAGATTTTGTGGATGAAGATATAGGAGAAGTTGTTTCAATAGAGAGAACAGAAATAATTATAGATAGGGAAAAAACTTTACAGGTAGAAGATATTGATAAAATATTGGATGCTGGAATAAAATCGATTCTTTTACATAAACAGGATACAACTTCTGCAGATTATTCTATTATATTCAATACATTACAGAAAGATACAGCAAATAATGCCAAGGAGGCTGTAGAATATATTTATAGACAGTTGCGTTCAGCAGAACCACCAGATGAGCAAACAGCAAGGGATGTGATTGATAAATTGTTTTTCTCTGATAAAAGATATGATTTAGGAAGTGTAGGTAGATATAAAATAAATAAAAAATTAGGGTTACATGTGGATCCTAATACAAGAATTTTAACAAAAGAAGATATAATTTCCATAATAAAATATCTTATTGAGTTAATAAATTCGAAGACAGAGGTGGATGATATAGATCACTTGAGTAATCGTAGGGTTAGGACCGTGGGTGAACAGTTGCATTCTCAGTTTGGGGTCGGATTGTCTCGTATGGCAAGAACCATAAGGGAAAGGATGAATGTTAGAGATAATGAAGTTTTTTCTCCAACAGATCTGGTAAATGCAAAGACTCTATCATCAGTGATAAATTCTTTCTTTGGAACAAATCAATTGTCTCAATTCATGGATCAAACAAATCCTTTAGCTGAGATAACACACAAAAGGCGTATTTCAGCATTGGGACCTGGCGGATTATCCAGAGAGCGTGCTGGTTTTGAAGTCAGAGATGTTCATTATACACATTATGGTCGTCTTTGCACGATTGAAACCCCAGAGGGACCTAATATCGGTTTAATCTCATCTTTAAGTGTTTTTGCTCAAATAAATTCTTTAGGATTTATTTCTACTCCTTATTATAAGGTAAGGGAAGGACAGGTCGAATATAATTCTGCACCTGTTTATTTGACAGCAGAGGAGGAAGAGGAACAAATAGTTGCACAGGCTATAACAAAACTGACGGAGAATGGCAAGATATTGGATCAAAGAGTGCGTTCAAGAAAACAAGCGGATTTTCCAATAGTTTCTCCTGAGGAAGTTAACTTATTAGATGTTGCTCCTAATCAAATAGCCTCTATTGCGGCCTCATTGATACCATTCATTGAGCACGATGATGCAAACAGGGCATTGATGGGATCTAACATGATGCGTCAAGCTGTTCCATTGTTAAATCCACAGATTCCTATAGTCGGAACCGGCATTGAATCGTACGTTGCTAAGGATTCCCAGAATCTTATAGTTGCAGAAAATGATGGTATCGTTGATTTCGTAGATGCGAGACAGATATCTGTGGTTTACGATAGAGGAGAGGACGAAAGGATTGTTTCTTTTGATGATGATAAGAAGGTTTATAATTTGGTTAAATTTAGGAAAACCAATGATTCTACGGTTATAAATCTTAGACCTATTGTAAATAAAGGAGAACAAGTAAAAAAAGGTCAGGTTCTGTGTGAAGGATATGCTACAAATAACGGAGTTTTGTCTTTGGGTAGAAATTTGCAGGTTGCATTTATGCCCTGGAGAGGGTACAATTATGAAGATGCTATAGTTATTTCAGAAAAAGTTGTAAAAGAAGATTGGTTTACATCCGTTCACATAGATGAATTCATAACGGAGGTTAGGGAGACTAAGCGTGGTTTGGAAGAATTGACAAAGGATATTCCTAATGTTAGTTTAGAGGCGACAAAAGATCTTGACGATAATGGCATGATTCGTATAGGAGCTGTTGTTAAGGAGGGTGATATACTTGTTGGTAAAATTACTCCGAAGGGAGAAAGTGATCCTACGCCGGAAGAAAAATTATTATCAGCAATTTTTGGGGATAAAGCGGGAGATGTTAAAGACGCATCATTGAAGGTCCCCCCATCAGTAGATGGAGTTGTTATAGATAAGAAGTTATTCGAGCGTTTTTTAAAAGACAAAGATGCCAGACAAAAAGATAAAGTAGTTTTGAAACAATTGAAAGATGAGTTTGAAGATAGGGTTCAACTGTTGAAAAATAAATTGGTGGGAAAGTTATTTATATTGTTAACTGGAAAAGTTTCTAATGGAGTTTATTCTAATTATGGACAAGAATTAATTCCTAAAAAAATCAAATTTAACCAAAAGTTACTACTTGCTATTGATTATTCTACAGTGGATCCCGATGGTTGGACAGATGAAGAATCAACGAATTCTTTGATAAAAAAACTACTGAATAATTATAGTTTGAGATATAGGGCATATCAAGGTAAATTAGCTAGAGAACAGTTTGCTCAAACCATAGGAGATGATTTGCCCGCTGGTATAGTGAAAATAGCCAAAATATATATAGCTAAGAAACGTAAGTTAAAGGTAGGAGATAAAATGTCAGGCAGACATGGTAATAAAGGTATTGTTGCAAAAATTGTTCGTGAGGAAGATATGCCTTTCCTATCTAATGGCAAACCAGTTGATATTGTTCTAAATCCATTAGGAGTGCCAAGTAGAATGAACTTAGGACAGATTTTTGAAACAATTTTGGGATGGGCAGGGTATGAATTAGGCAGAAGATATCAGACCCCTATTTTCGATGGAGCAACATTAGACCAGGTAAATGAGCAATTGATAGAGGCGGGTTTACCATTAAATGGTAAGTGTTACCTTTATGATGGACAATCTGGTGAAAAGTTTGATCAACCTGCAACAGTAGGATATGTTTACATGTTGAAATTACATCATATGATTGATGATAAGATGCATGCTCGTAGTATAGGACCGTATTCTTTAATAACACAACAACCTTTAGGTGGTAAAGCTCAATTTGGTGGGCAGCGTTTTGGAGAAATGGAAGTATGGGCCTTGGAAGCATATGGTGCATCTCATGTTTTACAGGAAATGTTAACGGTTAAATCTGATGATGTGGTTGGTAGGGCTAAGGTATATGAGGCGATAGTGAAGGGTGATAACATGCCAACACCCGGTCTACCAGAGTCGTTCAATGTTCTTGTTCATGAATTGAGAGGGTTAAACCTTGAAGTTACATTTAATTAAATTATAAAAGAATCATCCATAAAATAAAAAGTATTTGATATTATGGCGTTATTGAATAAAGATAATAGTTCTTCTTCATTTCAATCGATGACAATAAGTTTAGCTTCGCCTGAATCTATCCTTAAGCGTTCAAGAGGAGAAGTAACCAAGCCGGAGACTATAAATTATAGAACATATAAACCGGAAAGGGATGGATTGTTTTGTGAAAAAATTTTTGGTCCGGTAAAAGATTGGGAATGTAGTTGCGGAAAATACAAGAGAATTCGTTATAAAGGTATAGTTTGTGATAGGTGTGGTGTTGAGGTGACAGAAAAAAAGGTAAGAAGGGAGAGAATGGGGCATATACAATTAGTTGTTCCTGTTGCACACATATGGTTCTTTCGTTCTTTGCCAAATAAGATTGGAGCTTTGATTGGTTTGCAAAGTAAGAAGTTGGAGCAAGTTATTTATTACGAAAAATATGTTGTAATAAATCCAGGTATTGCCGAGAATAATGGGGTGAATAAATTGGATTTATTAATGGAAGAGGAATATCAGAGTATTTTGGAGAGTCTTCCAGAAGAAAATCAGTACCTATCGGATGATGACCCCAATAAGTTTGTTGCAAAAATGGGAGGAGAAGCACTCTACGAACTACTTAGAACTATAGATATTAATATTCTTTCATATCAATTAAGAGATTCTGCTGACAAAGAGACCTCTATGCAAAGGAAAAAAGATACTCTTAAAAGATTAAATGTTGTGGAATCTTTTAGAGAATCTTTTTTGAAGGTGGAAAAAAGTGGATTAGAAAATCGTCCGGAATGGATGATAGTTAAGGTTGTTCCAGTTATCCCCCCGGATTTAAGACCACTTGTTCCTTTGGATGGCGGTCGTTTTGCAACAAGTGATTTGAATGATTTATACCGTAGAGTTATTATTAGAAATAACAGATTAAAACGTTTATTGGAAATAAAGGCTCCTGATGTGATTATGCGTAACGAAAAACGTATGCTTCAAGAGTCGGTAGATTCTTTATTTGACAATTCTAGAAAAGTTTCTTCTGTTCGTAGTGATTCTAATAGAGCATTAAAATCTCTTTCTGATTCATTGAAGGGGAAACAGGGTCGTTTCCGTCAAAATTTATTAGGGAAGCGAGTGGATTATTCTGGACGTAGTGTTATTGTAGTTGGTCCAGATTTGAAAATGTATGAGTGTGGACTTCCCAAAGATATGGCTACGGAATTGTTTAAGCCATTTATTATTAGGAAGATTATTGAGCGAGGGATGGTAAAGACAGTTAAGAGTGCCAAACGTATTGTAGATAAGAAAGAACCTGTTGTTATAGAGATTTTGGAAAATCTTGTTAAAGGTCATCCTGTTTTATTAAATAGAGCACCAACTCTTCATCGCTTAGGTATTCAAGCATTTCAGCCTAAGTTAGTTGAAGGTAAAGCTATTCGTTTGCATCCTCTTGTTTGTACAGGCTTTAATGCTGACTTTGATGGTGATCAGATGGCGGTTCATCTCCCTTTAGGTAATGCTGCTATTTTGGAGGCACAATTGTTGATGCTTTCTTCTCATAATATTCTTAATCCTGCCAACGGTACACCTATAACTGTTCCTTCGCAAGATATGATTCTTGGGCTATATTATATGACTAAAGAGTATAAGAGTGATGGAGAGGAAAAGGTATTAGGAGAGGGGAAGTCCTTCTATTCTGTAGAGGATGTTCAAATAGCCTACAATGAAAAGCGTGTTGATCTACATGCAGGAATAACTTTATATCATAATGCAAAAGGTGAAGAGTTTTCTCAAGTAATTTATTTTGACAAAAAGGCAGGGAATAACAGTATAGGTATTGCTATAGGTAGTCGTGGTTACTTTGATACTAGTGGATTGAAGCTAGAAATAACTAGTAATGATATATTAGAGTCAAAACGAGGAATTTTTACAACTGTCGGCAGAGTGTTGTTAAATAGATTGGTACCTGATGATTATGGATATGTAAATAAACTTATCAAAAAGAATGTTCTTAGAGATATAATTGGAGGAGTGCTTAAAACTTGTGGTTCTGCTCGCACTGTACAGTTTTTAGATGATATTAAGGATAAGGGATATTACATGGCTTTCAAGGGAGGCTTATCTTTTAACTTGGCAGATGTTATTGTTCCAGAAGAAAAAATAAATTTAATTAAGCAAGCTGAAAGTCAGGTGGATGAGGTTATGGGTAACTATCAGATGGGCTTTATTACGGACAGAGAGCGTTACAATCAAGTTATTGATATTTGGACGACGATTAACCGTACTCTTGCTAATCATGTATTGAAGCAAATGGCAGCGGATCGTCAAGGATTTAACTCTGTATATATGATGTTAGATTCTGGTGCTCGTGGTAGTAAAGAGCAAATTCGTCAGTTGTCTGGTATGAGGGGATTGATGGCTAAACCGCAGAAAGCTGGTAGTGGCGGTGCTGAGATCATTGAAAATCCGATTATATCCAACTTCAAAGAAGGATTAAATGTCTTAGAATACTTCATTTCTACACATGGTGCAAGAAAAGGTTTGGCGGATACAGCTTTGAAGACAGCAGATGCAGGGTATTTGACAAGACGTTTGGTAGATGTTGCTCATGATGTTATTATTACACAAGAGGATTGTGGGACTTTACGTGGTATTCCAACCAGAGCGTTAGTTCGTAATGATGAGGAAGTGCAAAGTTTGTATGATAGGATTTTAGGTCGTGTAACATTGCACGATATTATACATCCTCAAACCGGTGAGTTGATAGTAAGAGAAGGAGATGAACTAACAGAGGATATTTGTCAGAAAATACAGGAATCACCTATAGAAGAAGTTGAAATTCGTTCTGTCTTAACTTGTGAGGCTCCTAAGGGAGTTTGTGCAAAATGTTATGGCAGGAATTTGGCGACAGGTAAGCTTGTTCAAAGAGGTGAGTCCGTTGGTGTTATTGCAGCACAGGCTATCGGAGAACCAGGAACACAGTTGACATTACGTACATTTCATGTTGGAGGTGTTGCATCGGGAGATTCTGCGACTATTCATGCAAAATATGATGGTATAATTCATTTTGAAAGTTCCAATGTTGTAGCGGCTTTTATTAGAGACAAGGATGATAAGGGTAGTTTTATAAGTAAAAAATATTTGAGTGATGATGGTGAAAGAATATATCGTGAAATGGGTTCTACTTGCGAGATGCAGATAATAGATAAAATTACGGGTAGCATTTTGCAGCAGTCACATATACAGTTTGGGGCTTATGTTCATGTTCGTGAAGGACAAGATGTAGTGGTTGGTCAGGCTATTGCGGTACCAGATTTGTACTCCTCACATATTATTGCTACAGTTCAAGGTAGAGTGAAGTTTTTTAATATAATAGAAGGAACTACTTTTCGAAGTGAATCTGATCCTCAAACGGGACTTATTGAAAAAATTATCACAGAAACTAAACAAAAAGGTATTGTCCCTTCCATAGGTATTATAGGCAAAACTTATCAAAAGCCAAGAGGAATAGAGCTTCTAGTTCAGCAGGGCCAGGAAGTTAAAGAGGGTACGGCATTATTCAAGATAGTAGATGAGAATTCTAAGAAAGGGTATACAACCGTTGTTAGTGAAATGGCAGGGGTGGTAGATTTAAATATGGATGCAGATAAAGAGACATTGGATTCTAAAAAGTTAGACATCAATATCATTATCAAATCATACGATATGCCTGCAGGTGCTCATCTTAGTGTAGAGGATTTAGAGATAATAGAGCCTACCATTACTTTAGCAACTAAAGCCCGTGCAAGTGCTAAAGCTGGAGATATCACAGGGGGTCTTCCTCGTGTTACGGAGTTATTTGAGGCACGTAATCCATCTGACCAAGCTGTTATAGCTGAGATAGATGGAGTAGTTTCGTTTGGGAAAAAGCTTAAACGAGGGAACCGTGAGGTAATTATTACTGGTAAAACAGGAGAACAAGTATCTTATTTGATTTCCACTTCTCGTCAGATATTGGCACAAGAAAATGACTATGTAAAGGCAGGGACTCCCATATCAGAAGGAGAAATATCGCCAGCTGACATATTGAATGTGTTGGGACCGTTAGAGGTTCAAAAATATATTGTTAATGAGGCACAAGATGTTTACCGTTTGCAAGGTGTCAAAATAAATGATAAGCATTTTGAGGTGATAGTCCGTCAAATGATGCGCAAAGTAGAGATTGATGATGCCGGGGATACCCAATTTTTGGAAGCAGAAGCTGTAAATAAGATAGATTTTCAGACTGAAAATGATAAAATTTATGGAATGCAAGTGATTACAGAACAAGGAGATAGTGAGAATTATAAGAATGGACAGATGATAACAGTGAGAGAATTGAGAGATGAAAATTCTTCGTTGGTACGTAGAGATTTAAGACCTATGGAATCGCGAGATGCTCAGCCTGCTACTGCACATCAGATATTACAAGGGATAACTAAAGCTTCGCTTCAGACAAAGAGTTTCTTATCTGCGGCATCTTTCCAGGAGACGACAAAGGTATTAACTGAAGCAGCCATAAGTTCAAAGGAGGATAACTTGATAGGAATGAAAGAAAATGTTTTGGTTGGACACCTTATTCCGGCAGGAACTGGACTTAGAGAATATGAAAATTCATTTGTCGCCAACAAGGATCAATTGGATAAAGCGTCAAAGTCAGGTATTCAACCGGTGAAAAGAGGTAGAAAAAAATAATTATAATTTAAGATATTAAATAAAAATTATGGGAGTAAATTCTTCTGTTCTTTTTATTTGGTATTTGTTTTTCAATAGGTATAAAGTGGTTATGAAAGAAAATAATGATGAGAATAAATTAGATATTACACTATCTGATCAGATAGCCGCAGGAGTATATAGTAATTTACAAATAGTTCAACATTCACCTACGGAATTTATTATAGATTTTGTTCAAGTTATGCCGAATGTAAAGGCAGCACAAGTACGTAGTCGCGTGATACTTAATCCTGTGCACGCAAAAAAACTTTTGCATGCACTACAGGAAAATATAGGTCGTTATGAAATGTCATTTGGACAGATAAAGGAAGATAATATTCCTAATGTCCCTTTCTCAGAGATTAATCCTATGGGTAAGGCGTAAGTAATTGATAGATTAAGAGGACAAACTAAAAGACCAAAGTGTGAGATTAATAGATAGATTTCACACTTTATTGTTATAATAGTGTGTTAAAATTTAATGAAAAAAGAAAAAATATTTGGTCAGGTAAGAAAAAAGTTGTAATTTTGAAAATTGAAATTTCATGATTGGTGGCTGAGATTATGAATGCCTACCAAATCAATTTAATAATTGGGTATGATTATGGTATTAAGTAGAAAGATATCGTTTATAGTTTTGTTTGTTTTGCCTACTTTGTGTTTAGGTCAGGTACATGAGAAGGGTATGATGAAGAATCGTGCGAATGTTGAGGATGAAAGTTCGTCATATACTCTTGGTATTTTCAAAGATACAACTCAATATAAGCAGAAATTTATAGAATTTGCATCCTTTGAGGATAATGATGATGATGCAGCTCTGGATGAGAATGATATAGTTTATGAAACTTTTGACAATCAAGTTGTACACTATCTAAAAAAATTTGACTATTCGTCTATGGAAGGACGAATCCCTATTCGTTTGATTAATGATAAAGCAAAGAAATTCTATACTTGTCCTGTTGAAGGCTTAGTTACATCTCACTTTGGTCCAAGAAGACATCGTTTTCATTATGGAACAGATATAGGTATGCGTTTAGGAACACCTATTAAAGCAATGTTTGATGGAGTCGTTCGTTATGCTAAATGGTGTAATGGTTATGGGAACTTAGTCGTTGTTCGTCATGATAATGGATTGGAGACATACTATGGACATATGTCAAAAATAACTTCAAAACAAAACCAAAAGGTAAAAGCAGGAGAAGTTATAGGTTTGGTGGGTTCTACGGGTAGGAGTTCAGGTCCCCATTTGCATCTGGAAATTCGTTATCTAGGGGCAGCAATTAATCCTGAGCACATGATAGATTTTTCGGATTTTTCTTTGAAAGACGAAAAGGAGATGTTTTATTTAACTCGTAATGATTTTAAACCTAGCTATAATGGCAAGTCTTCGGATATGAAGTCTTCGTCATCTCGATTGTTGGCGAAATCTAAAACTCGCTCTACGCGCTCTGGTAAAAATACTTCTGTGACAGTAAGGAAGGGGGAAACTCTTTCTCAGATAGCAAAACGTAATGGAACGACAGTTAAAAAACTTTGTAAGTTAAATGGAATACAGGAGAATAAGATAAAAGCAGGACAAAAATTGAAAGTGAAATAGTCAACGTTATACAGAAATAATTGGTTATTGATTATTTATAGTATTTAATTTATAAAAAAAAGGTAATGTAAATAGCGACAAGTATTATACTTGTCGCTATTTACATTACCATACGTTTTATTGATGTTCTTTCTTGAGTAAATCATTTAAAGTTTTAACTGGTGAAAATGTAAAAAGAGGAACCTCAACGAAGATGGTTATCCATTTTGCCATTGTCCCGTTCCATAACCCAGGCTTTTCCATTGCCTTAATAGTTTTTCCTTCAAAACTTTTTTTTGTAATAAAACCCGTTTGATAATCAACGAATTTATCAAGATTAAAGCTCTTATTCTGCCAATTTTTTGTAGAAATAACCAAATCTACAGGATTGAAATGTGTTGAAGAATTAAGAATGATTTTTGTTTTTTCATCAGTAAGACACATTTGGGACGTTTCTACAATTTGAAGAGAGGTTTCATTGTTACTAATTACGTAAAAAGGACCTCCGCCAGGTTCTCCTGTATTTCTAACCATTCCACAAACTCTGATAGGCTTATCAATCAACTCTCTCAAATAATGTTTGAATAAGGTCAGAGTAGGGAATGTAGTATGATCTTTTATGTTTGGCAAATTGAGATACTTATTTATTGTGTGAGCAATGCTAACCAATTCTTGTTTTGTTAATTTTGGTTGTTTGAGTTTTGTCATCAATACATTAATTTTTTGTTTTGTTTGAATCAAAACTCCTGCTAATAATTCTTTATTACGTATTGTCTCTTTTATATGGCAAGATGAAATATTATCTATATTTTTGATAAAAATAATATCTGCATCTATTTTATTTAAATTGTTAATTAGAGCACCATGCCCGGCAGGACGAAACACTAATTCTCCATTAGAATTATGAATTGGTTGATTTTCCTCATCTACTGCAATAGTATCAGTAGAGTGTTGTTGGAAAGAAAATGTAATATTATATTTTATTTTATACCTTTGTTCATATATTGGTAGAAGTTTTGTTTTTAGATTTTCAAACCCATTCAAATGTTCTTCTGCTATTGTAAAGTGAATATTGGCTATACCATTTGATGTTGAGTATTGTGCAGCTTCTTGTAAATGTTGTTCAAACGCAGTGAGTAAACGAGTGTCATCAGCACTTTTATGAAATACTATCCATGCCTTTGGGTATTTGCCATAATTAAGACCTTTTTCCGTCAGAATGAATTCAATTATGGTTTTGTAATCTTTTCGGTTTAAACAATCTTTTAATGAATAACCTTGCTCAGTCATGCATTTTACAAGTAAATCATAGAAAGCAAAATTATTTATATTATCTATTGCATGTTTTACCGAGCTGAAATTAATAATTGGAGTTGAATCTTCGTCTATATATTCAGATAAAAACGAGTAAAAATCCTTCATCATTCTCGTAGCCGCACCCGAGGCGGGTACGAATTTGGTTATAGAATATTCATCTTTGCTATCTTTATAGAGTTTTATCAGATTCTCTGCTTGTTTTTCATTGTATTGGCGAATTCCATTACCAATCGTGGCTTCTTTGAGTAACGATACGTAAGGGAACCCTTTAATAAAGTATTCCAATTGTTGATTGACTTCTTCTAAGGTCAAACCATGTTTTTTTATTTGTATTAAATCTGCATCTGAAAAGTTCATAACATATCATATTTTTACTCTACTGTAACGCTTTTCGCCAAATTACGAGGCTGGTCTACATTTCTTCCTTTTGCAACAGCAATATAATAGGATAATAACTGCAAAGGAATGACAGTAAGTAAAGGCGAAAGACATTCTTCCGTTTTTGGGATTTCTATTGTATAGTCAGCATTTCTTTTGATATCTATATCATTTTCGGTAACGATAGCGATAATACGTCCTTTTCTTGCTTTAACTTCTTGAACATTAGAAAGAATTTTTTGATATAACTCATAATGAGGAGCAACCACTACGATAGGCATCTCTTCATCAATAAGAGCAATTGGACCGTGCTTCATTTCAGCGGCTGGATAACCTTCGGCATGGATATATGAAATTTCTTTTAATTTTAATGCACCTTCCATAGCTACGGGATAATTGAATCCGCGACCCAGATAAATAAAATTTTTAGCATAAGTAAATATGCGAGAAATATCCTTAATATGGTCTACTTGTTTTAATATTTCATTTATTTTATCTTCTATTAGTGATAATTCTTTTACTATCTTGTGATAATATTCATCATTGATGGTATTAAGTTTTTTAGCAACAGCTAATGCTATCATAACTAAAACTGCCACCTGTGTAGTAAAAGCTTTTGTAGAGGCAACCCCTATTTCAGGTCCTGCGTGCGTATAGACTCCAGTATCAGTCATACGTGCTACGGAAGAGCCGACAACATTGCAAATGCCGAAGATGAATGCACCGTTTTTCTTCGCAAGTTCCATTGCAGCGAGTGTATCAGCAGTTTCACCTGATTGAGATATAGCGATCAGGATATCATCGGGGAGGATAACAGGATTACGATAACGAAATTCACTTGCAACCTCAACTTCTACTGGAATACGACAAAGGTTTTCAAAAAGATATTTGCCAATCAAACCGGCATGCCAGGAGGTCCCGCAGGCAGTAATGACAATGCGGGAACATCTTTCAAATTTTACCGCATTGTCGGTTATGGCACTTAATTTGATTTCGTTAAGTTCTCTATTCAAACGACCATTCATACAAAGACTAAGGCTTTTGGGTTGCTCAAAAATCTCTTTCAACATAAAATGTTCAAATCCTCCTTTTTCTATATCATCCAGCGTTAGGCTGAGCTCTTTGATTGTAGGTTGAAGTTTTACGCTTTTTAGATTACGTATCTCTATCTCTTGATTACGTTCCATTTTTACTACTTCTTCATCGTTGAGATATATAACCTTATTGGTGTATTCTATTATAGGAGAAGCATCTGAGGCAAGAAAATATTCGTTTTCACCAATACCAACAAGGAGTGGTGAAGATTTTCTTGCAGCAATCAATATATTGGGATTTCTTTTATAAACAACGCCAATAGCATACGCTCCTACAACCTGAGATAAGGCTTGATGGACAGCTTTATATAAATCGCATTTTTGTTCTGTCATTACGTACTCAATCAATTGAACAATAACTTCCGTATCTGTGTCACTTTTGAATTCATATCCTTTACTAATAAGAAATTGTTTCAAAGAGAGGTAGTTCTCTATAATTCCATTGTGAATGATTGCTAAATTGTGACTTTGAGAATAGTGAGGATGGGCATTTTTATCGTTGGGCTCGCCATGAGTTGCCCAGCGAGTATGTGCAATACCTACCGTACCGCTAATATTTTTATCTTTGCAATATTCTTCCAAATTATTAACTTTTCCCTTTGTCTTATACACATTGAGATTGCCATCATCACCGACCAAAGCTACCCCTGCACTATCATAACCCCTGTATTCCAAACGATGCAATCCTTTTATAAGGATATCAAATGCTTGCTTGTCTCCTAAGTATCCAACTATACCGCACATAATTAAAAATTTATTTTATTAGAAAATAATGTCTAAACGTATAAATTGCAAATTTATAAAAATTTATTTAGAAATAATCTGCATCTCTTGTTATTGGGGAATTTATTTTGAAAAAATACGAATCTGTTGTCCCACTTTAAGAAATTATTGTCCCACTTTAAAAAAATCTTTTTTGACATTAGTAAGTTTTTGTTAATAAGTGATATCTTGTACTGTAATAAATATTATTTTTTCAAAATAATGCCTATCAAGGATATAAAGTGAAATATAAAATATTGTATATTTGTAATGATTGATTTTTAATCCTTTTGCAAGGGAATTAAAAAAATATTTGTAAATTTGCAATTTTGAGTAAAAAAAAATAAGAACGTATGGAGACTGTACTGAGTGGTATGAGACCAACGGGTAATTTGCATTTGGGTAATTACTTTGGAGCATTGAAAAATTTTATAAAACTACAAGACAACTATAACTGTTATTTTTTCATTGCAGACTTTCATTTATTGACGACACATCCTAAGACCGAAGATTTGAAAAGAAATGTTAAAACAATTCTCGCTCAGTATTTGGCTTGCGGACTAGACCCTGATAAAGCTACAATTTATGTTCAGAGTTCTGTGCCTGAAGTTTGTGAGTTGTATATGTATCTCAATATGATTACATACGTAGGTGAATTGCAGAGAGTGGCAGCGTTTAAGGATAAGGTTCGTCAAAATTCAAACAATATAAATGCTGGTCTTTTGACCTATCCAACACTTATGGCAGCAGATATACTTATTCACAAGGCGAATAAAGTTCCGGTGGGGAAAGATCAGCAACAGCACTTGGAAATGACGCGTGATATGGCACAGAGATTTAATAAAATGTACAATAGTGATTATTTCCCTTTGCCACAAGCATTTAGTTTTGAAGGAGAGTTATTGAAGATTCCTTCGTTGGATGGTAATGGAAAGATGAGTAAATCATATGGAGAAGGAGCAACAATCTATTTAACTGATGAGTCAGGTGCATTAAAAAAGAAAATAATGCGAGCAAAGACCGATGAAGGGCCCAAAGAAATAAATTCGGCGAAGACAGTAGAGATAGAGAATTTGTTTTCCTTGATGCGATTGGTATCCAAATTGGAGATAGTGCAACAGTTTGAAGATGCGTATGCAGATTGTTCTATAAGATATGGAGATTTGAAAAAACAATTATTCTCAGACATGGAGTTGTTTATTTCTCCTTTGAGAGAAAAGATTAGAGAGGTGTCTTCTGATGAAAAATATTTGAATAAAGTTATCGCCATTGGAAAAGAAAAGGCAAGAGAGTCTGCAAATAAAACAATAAAAGAAGTAAGAGAAATAATAGGTTTTTAACTCCTTTTAATAAACATAGGAGATAATAAAATAACTAATAATTATCAATAATTAAAATATAATTTAATATGTCTGGACATAATAAATGGAGTACCATTAAAAGAAAGAAAGGTGCTTTGGATGCAAAACGTTCTAAAATATTTTCAAAAATTATCAAGGATATCACAGTTGCGGTAAAAGAAGGGGGAGCAGACCCAGATAGTAACGCACGTTTGCGTCTTGCAGTGCAGAATGCGAAAGGTGCTAATATGCCGAAAGATACTCTTCAGCGTGCTATTACTAAGGCTTCGGATAAAGGAACTGCAACACTGCAAGAAATAACTTTTGAAGGCTATGCTCCGCATGGTATTGCTGTATTTGTGGAATGTTTAACGGATAATAATAATCGTACGGTTGCGAATGTGCGTAGTATATTCAACAAATTAGGAGGTAGTTTGGGTACTAACGGCTCTCTTTCTTTTCTATTTGAACGCAAAGGAGTATTTCAGATCAAAATAGGGGACAGAGATGCAGAAGAGTTGGAAATGCAATTGATAGAGGCTGGAGCTGATGATATAGAACGGGATGAAGAATATTTTACTGTCTATACTAAGATGGAAGATTTTTCTAATATGAACAGGGCTTTGGAGCAAGCAGGCATAGAGGCTGAAAGTGCACAATTGCAACGTTTACCAAATAACACTATTGAGTTATCTGTGGGGGATGGATTGAAAGTTCTGAAACTTGTAGATACAATAGAAGAAGATGATGACGTACAAGCTGTTTATCACAATTTGGAAATAACAGATGAATTAGCTGCTGCTCAAGATTAATACACTGTTAAAAGGAGTATAGTGTGTAGATATGTATTATATTCTGCACACTATGTTTAGAATGAAGGGTTGTACTGAGCGTGTTAGACATAATAAAAAACATAAATTTTAGATTGGGATAATAATGAAATTGTTTTTGGTCCCGACTCCTGTTGGTAACTTAGAGGATATAACCTTGCGTGCTATAAGAACGCTAAAAGAAGTATCATTGATACTTTGCGAGGATACTAGGACTTCTTTTTTGTTGTTGAATTACTATAATATTAAAACACCATTGCAATCTTATCACTTGTTTAATGAACATCAGACACTACGAAAGATAATAAATAGATTGCAATTGGGAGAGGATATTGCATTAATAACAGACGCCGGAACTCCGAGTATCTCTGATCCCGGTTTTTTGTTGATTAGAGAGTGTATCAAAGAAGATATTGACGTTGAGTGTTTGCCAGGGGCAACTGCTTTTGTGCCTGCGTTAGTAGATTCTGGATTTCCTTGCGAAAAGTTTTGTTTTGAAGGATTCTTACCTCACAAAAAAGGTAGACAATCAAGACTTGTAGAATTGAAAGAAGAAAAACGAACAGTAGTGTTTTATGAGAGTCCGTTTAGGGTAGGCAAACTTCTAAGGGAATTGCAAGAAACTTTTGGTGATGACAGAAAAGTCTGCATATGCAGGGAAATAAGTAAAAAATTTGAACAACATATTAGGGGAACATTAAAAAATATGGTAGAAAAATGTGAAACAACGTTGTTCAAAGGAGAGGTCGTTATCGTACTATCGGCAGTAGAAAAAGAGGATAAAGAAAAGAAAATATCTACGAATAAATACAAACAGATAGAATAATGTCTATGTCTTTTATATATTGATTTATTGGATTTTATCTATTGTCAGAATTTCATAAAAGGAGGTATTAGTATTTAAGGTAAAAGGGTGTTTCTAATATTATTAGAAATGTGTGTGGTGCATGTTGAAATATTATTTGGCTTTAAAAGAAAGAGAATTCTTAGTTGTATTTAATTAATAATTCTTTGATGATTTTGGGTAGTTATATTTATTATAAAACATTTAGTTATAGTGAATAACTAACTAATCGTTTGTAACGATTGATTTTAGACATAGATCGGTTAATGATCTCATATTGAATATAAAATCTTTTTGTTGTTCACTGTTTTAATATGTAAATGGTATTGTGTAGTTTTGCTAATAAAGTATCTGTGTTAGTAAGAACGTATAAATATACTGAGAAATATACCAACAGCCTTTAACTTAGAATGAAAAAGTTGCCACTATTTCATAGTGTGATCTGAAAACGATATAATGGTCAATAAATAAATTATGGTAATATCCTATTTTTATGCTCATTTACATAAGTTGCCCACGATAAAGTCTTTATTTTAGGTTTCTTTTGTTCTAGTTGAATATTTACTCCCATATCTAGTTTTTTTGATTCATTACAATAGCATACAGCTACGGCTAATGCATCAGAAGCATCTAAAAATTTGGGATTTTCATCTATCAAATGCATCATTTGAAGCATCTTTGCAACCTGTTCTTTTGAAGAATTACCATTACCTGTTATAGATTGTTTAACTCTTTTTGGTGGGAACTCCACAAAAGGTATGCTTTGGGATAAACCTGCAGCAATACATATTCCCTGAACTCGCCCAAGTTTTAACATACTTTGTACGTTTTTACCAAAGAATGGAGCTTCCAAGGCAATAATGTCTGGTTTGTATTCTTGAATTTTTGCAATAATGAAATCTAAAATATATTTCATCCTTTTAGACATTTCAATTTTTGTACTCAATTTTAAGATATCCATTTCTAAAACATCTATTTGTTTGCCTAATTTCTTAACAAATGAGTATCCCATTATATTTGTGCCAGGATCAATACCTAAAATTATCTCTTCTTTCGTACAATATTCCATCGTTTTTTTTTGCAAAATTACTTTATTTTTTACTTTTTTAACAAAGTAATAAAACTTATGATAAAAGTGAATAGTATTGTAATTGCTAACATTGATTTTGTGGTTTTACAAATTATTTTGTTTTAAACGCTCTGAAATATGTTTTTGGATGTGTTAAAACAAATTATTATGAATGATTGGAAAAATCATTATATATGTTATGAGTGTATTATTTGTATAAATAATAAGAATATTATTATTTTTTTTATTAATATTGAATATAGTGTGCTTGAATTGATAGAAATTATTTTAGAATCAGTGATTAGTAATTGAGACTATGGAATATTGGAAACTCTATCATGGATTATTTGTATGAAGGCAAAGAATAAATGAACAAATACATAGCTAATAAAAAATAAAAAGTATATTTTGTTCATATTTTTTTTAATAAAAATCCATTGTTTTATGTAAATATTGTATCTTTGCAACACGGGAGCTCGGTAAATTTTGGGAGTAAAATAATAAAATTGACAATTAATCATAAGATAATATAACTCAAATGGGAGAAAAAACAAGATATTCGGATGAGGAATTACAAGAATTTAGAGAAATAATTCTTGACAAGATAGCAAAAGCTAAAGAGAATCTTGAGATGCTGGAAAGTGCTGCATTTAATAGGGATTCTAATGATATAACCGACACTTCGGCAGTTTCTCACACGTTAGATGATGATTTTACTTCAGATGCAGAGAATAAGGAGGAAAATGTGCGTCAAGCGTTGAGGCAAAGACGCTTTATTAAGGACTTGGAAGCTGCTTTGATTAGAATAGAGAATAAGACTTATGGCATTTGTAGGGTTACAGGCAAACTCATTCCAAAGGAGAGGTTGCGTTTGGTCCCTCATGCTACACTTAGTGTTGAGGCTAAGATGCAAAGAAAATAAACAATCTATGAAAAAACCTTTGATTCTTATTTTTCTGATACTAATAGTAGATCAGATAATAAAGGTGTATGTTAAGACTCACTTTTATCTTGGAGAAGAGGTCTTTGTTTTCGGGTTAGATTGGTTTAGAATACATTTCATTGAAAACAAAGGAATGGCTTTCGGAATGAATTTTGGAGATAATGTCGGTAAATTTGTTCTGACATTTATAAGACTGATTGCTTCTGTTCTAATATTCATATATATAAAACGTTTGGTAAAAAAAAAGGAAAAGTCTGTTATAATTTATTCCTTTTCACTAATACTTGCTGGAGCTATTGGGAATGTTGTTGATTCTTTGTTGTATGGCGTCCTATTTTCCCAAAGTACTTTTTTTCAGGTTGCTACATTTATGCCAATAGATGGGGGATATGCACCTATGTTGTTCGGAAAAGTTGTGGATATGTTTTATTTCCCGTTAATAGATACAACGTTGCCATCATGGTTGCCTATACTAGGAGATAAACATCTTAGTTTCTTTGATGCAATCTTTAATTTTTCGGATGTATCCATTACTATTGGGGTAATAATGTTATTTATTGCTATAATCATTAATGGAAGAGAAGAAAAGGATATCTTAAACGTTGAGGCTTAAAGTATGGAAGTCTTTATAATCTTACTTTTTATTCTGTTGAATGGATTTTTTTCAATGACAGAAATAGCGGTTATTTCTTCGAGAAAAACAAAACTTGAATTAGATACGAAGAAAGGTAGTAAAACAGCTCAGAGAATTTTGGCAATTATAGTCGCTCCCGACAAGTTTCTTTCCACCATTCAAATTTGTATTACAACCATTGGTCTGATTATCGGCTTGTATACAGGAGAGTCTTATGTGAATAGACTCGCACTAGTGTTTATTTCCTTGAAAATTGATCCTACCATTTCAATTATAATATCTAGAATAGTAATAGTTGTAGTAGAAACTTTTTTTATGTTAGTTTTCGGAGAATTGTTACCCAAAAGAATAGGGATGTCTAACCCGGAAAAAGTAGCGTCACTGATTGTTAGACCAATGAATTTTTTAACAAAGGTATTTGCTCCGTTTGTTTGGTTATTATCACAAATTACGATAGCTTTATCTAAACTTTTGGGAATAAGAATAACAACAAAGCAAAGAGCTACTGAGGATGAAATAAAGTCTATTATAGATGATAGTGCGGATGCGGGAGAAATAGCAGAGACAGAACAGGACATCGTCACGAGAGTTTTTGATTTGGATGACAGAAGAATAGAGTCTTTAATGACTCCTCGGAACGAATTGCAGTGGGTGGAGAAAGATGAAATATTAGGAGATTTGATAAAGAGGGTTAGTAGAGATAGTATCCACTACACATACCCTGTTTGTGAAAAGAGTCTTGACAATATTGTTGGAGTTATGTTTATTAAAGACATGTTTCCTGTTACAGACCAGACATTAAATAATAGAGTTATAGATATTATGCATGGACCTAACTTTATTCATGAAAGTGTATCTATTTATAATCTGTTAGAACTATTTAAGAAAACTAAAATACATTATGCTTTCATTATTGACGAGTTTGGCATGGTTCAAGGCATGGTTACGATGAATGATATTTTAGAAGCGATTGTCGGTAATTCCTCTGATCTAGAAACTGATCCCAATGAACAAGAATTTTTGGTGAGAGAAGATGGTAGTTATTTAGTTGATGGACAATATCCGTTCTATGATTTCCTTAGTCATTTTGATTTGGAAGATGATTATCAACAGTATGGATATAATACTGTTAGTGGGTTAATTCTTGCAATGACAGGCAAGGTGCCTAAGATGGGAGATAAGGTTAAATGGAGAAATTTTACATTTGAGATAATAGGTATAGATTTGGTACGCATAGATAAGGTATTAGTAACTGAGAATAAGGACCAAAGAGAAAAAACTAATTAAAAAAAAACAAAAAAAATAGAATATTTATTGTTTTTTGAAAATAAGATTGTAAATTTGCAGCTGCAAATTGAAATAAGATTTAGAAAAATAATTAAAAAAAAACAGTAAAAAAACAATGAAAAAGGTATGTGCTTATTTGTCAATAATATTTTTATTGTTGGCATTTGTATCAAGTGAAGCTTTCGCACAAGGTGGCAAGGCAATGACTGAGACAGCTACAGAGTCTGTAGCAACTCAATCACTATCTGAACAATCTGCAACGACAGAGTCTGTAGCAGCAGAGACAGTACCAGTTGCTGACAAGCAATCTTTCCATCAGGTATTGAAGACAAAATACATTGAAGGGGGAGTTGGTTGGATGACTCCTATACTTATTTGTTTGATTTTAGGATTAGGTTTAGTTATAGAGAGAATAATCTATTTGAATCTTGCAACAACAAACACTGATAAGTTGTTACAAAAGATTGAAGATAATGTTAAGGCTGGTAATTATAATGCAGCCAAAGATGTATGTAAGAATACTAGAGGACCTGTTGCATCGATCTTCTTCCAAGGACTTGATAGAGTAGATAATGGATTAGAGGACGTAGAAAAATCTATTACTTCTTATGGTGGGGTTCAAATGGCAAGATTGGAAAGTAATATGGTTTGGATTTCTTTGTTTATAGCCATAGCACCTTCTTTAGGATTTTTAGGTACGGTTGTTGGAATGGTTCAGGCTTTTGATGATATTCAACAAGCTGGGGATATTTCTCCTACTGTTGTTGCTGGCGGTATGAAAGTTGCTTTGATTACAACAATTTTTGGACTTATTGTCGCATTGATTCTTCAAGTTTTCTACAATTATCTGTTGTCAAAGGTTGAAAGTTTGGTTTCTTCTATGGAAGATGCTTCTATATCATTCATGGATATCTTGGTAAAGAACAGAAAATAAATTGATATTGCGTTCCGAATGACTTTATTTGGTGATTAGTATTCGGATAGATTAGAATCAATTATTTACTTAATGAAAAACCAAGGAGGAAATATAATGAAAAAAGAAAAAAGACCTATATTGATAGTCGCATTAGTGGTTGCGATAGTCGCATGTATTGCAACGTTTTGTTATGCTGTGGTTTTTGATAAAAATGTACCCATAAGTAAGCAGCCTACAGCTTCTGTATATTGGGGATTAGCATATTGGACGGCTTTTACTTTGACAGTCTGTGGTGCGTTAATTGGAATAATATTTTTGATTAAGGATGCACTTTTGGTGAAAGCAAGATTTTTATTGATATTAGTAGGTACTGTTGTGGTATTTTTTATAGCTTATTTTGTAGCATCAGGAACAGATATCTCGGCAACATTGTTTGAAAAAACAGGTACGGCATTAAGTTCTTCTAAATGGATAGGTGCCGGATTTTATACGGTTTATGTACTATTTTTAGGTGTATTGTTATCTCTTGCTTATGCTTGGATATCAAAACTAATAAAAAGATAAAAAATTATGGCAGGAAAAAAATTACCGGCATTAAATAGTTCGTCGATGTCTGACATATCGTTCCTGTTGCTAACATTCTTCTTGATGGTTTCTTCTATTAACACGGATCAAGGAATTCAGAGACGTTTGCCACCACCAGCGGACCCTAATCAAAAGCCACCAGAAATTCACAAGCGAAATACGTTTACGGTTTTAGTGAACATGTATGACAATCTGCTTATTAATGGCGAGGTTGATGATATCAACGCTTTGAAAGATAGGGCTAAGGAGTTCTTGGGTAATCCCAACAATTCTCCTGTGTTGCCTGAAAAGGAAATAAAGGATATTCCATTGTTGGGAAAAATTCCAGTTTCTAAGGGGGTTATTTCCTTGCAGAATGATAGAGGTACCTCGTATGATATGTATTTGAAAGTCCAGAATGAGTTGACTGCAGCTGTTAGTGAGCTGAGAGATGAATTGTCTAGAACAAAATTTTCCAGGAAATATGTAGATTGTACCGATGAGCAAAGGGATGCAATAGATAAGGCTATACCTGTTGCAATATCTGAGGCTGAGCCTAAAAACAGTGGCGGTCAAAAAAAACAAGGAGGTAACTAATGGCTAGATTTAAAAAACAGGGTTCTAAGGAATTACCCGCAATGAACTCAGGTTCAATGTCAGATATAGTATTCATCTTGTTGTTTTTCTTTATGGTTATTTCTAATATGCGTGAGGCAACAGTTCTGGTTAAGTTACAAGTTCCTCAAGCATCGGAGATACAAAAATTGGAGAAGAAATCGTTAGCATCAAATATATATATAGGAGCTCCGATGGATACCAAGAAATTTGGTCTTGGAACGCGAATTCAATTAAATGACCAATTTAGTGAAGTAGCTGATATAGCGACTTTTGTAGAGAGTGAAAGAGCAGCAAGAAATGATTCGGATAGACCTTATATAACTACGGTATTGAAATGCGACAAAGACGTACGTATGGGAGATGTAACGGATGTTAAGCAAGAGCTGAGGAAGTCAGGAGCCTTGCGCGTCATGTATTCTGCAGCACGTAGAACAAAGAGTACGTATTAATAATTATTACAGAAGATGGACAACTGCTTGATCTTGTTTTAATATTAGGCAGTTGTTTTTTTGTTTTGAATATTTAAATAGTTATGGAATTTTGGTGTAAAGACTTTGGGTTGAATCATTCTTTTTCTACAATGAAAGTTGGAACAGACTCTATTTTGTTAGCCTCAGTCGTAGCTGAATTTTTTGACAATAAAAAACAATTAGATTTTATGGAAGCCAATTCCACTGCTGAAACTAATTTTATTCATGATAGGAAAATTAAAAATATTTTAGATGTAGGGACAGGCTGCGGAATATTGTCGCTATGTATGGCGACAATATTTAATAATGCTACAGTTACCGGGATTGATATTGATAATAAATCTATAATTGAGGCAAGAAAAAATTGCTTAGATAGTCCTTTTAGAGAAAGAATTCAGATGCAATGTATTTCTATTCAGAATTTCACAAAAGAAAGACAGAAAAAATTTGATTTAATAATATCTAACCCTCCATATTTTACTTCCTCATTGCCTTCCCCCGATATGCGGAAGAATAATACACGCCATAATGATAGTTTGAGTTTGTCTGATTTTGTTAATACGACTTCATCCTTGTTGAATAAAGGAGGTTATATCGCAGTTATCTTACCGAATCAAGAAATGAATGAACTGATGTTGTTGTTTAGACAGCATAATATCAGTATTGTGGGGAACATTAATATTTTTACAAAACCCAAGACTTCCATAAAACGTAAAGTTTGTATTTTTGCCAAACCAGATTTCAATGAGGAGATAACAAGATTGTTAGATCTTTATATAAGGGATTCTAATGGCGATTATTCAGCTTACTATAAACAATTAACATCAAGATTTTTACTTTAACATAGGTATGTTTTATTTCTTGAATTTTGAACAATGGTTATTATATATGCCAGTCAGGTACGCAAATTTGTCTTTATATGTATTATCTGTAGACTTTTTGAACAGAAAGGTATAATCTTATTAGAAAAGAATTATAAAGTTTGTTATGTATAAGAAATAATTGAATCCAATAGATATGAAAATTAAAATTAACTATCAATATACCTAAAGCTTTTACGAAAAAATATTGTTTTAGTGAATAGAAAAATATATTTAAAACAAGGAATATAAAAATTATGATATAAAGATAAGTATTTGATTATGTGTTGTAAGAAATCATAGTAGTTTCGTTATTTATATGATTTTACGGTTATAAAATTATAACGAGAGTACTAATGTATTAATGAGGATTATTTTCATCAAAATAATTTAGGCTAATTTTTTTTATTTTGTTATTGCAATAACGAATAATTTAGATGCTATTTTAAGAATAGTTGTTGATTATTTTTTTTAGAACAAGATAAAAGTCAAGTATATATTAAGAATTTATATTTACCTATTTGTTGCTCAATAAATAAAGAATCAAATTAAAAAATTATATGGAATAATTTGGGGAGATAGATATTTTATATATTTACTGTGGAGAGTGGATATGTTAAGTACGAATCATGACAAATTTTAAAAATAATATTATTATGATTAAACGAAACGTTTTTTCCCTCATATGAGTATAAAACAATGAAATAGGGATAAAATGAAGTGTCGTTTTAATTAACTGTTGTGTGATAATAAAAAATTAAAGTTAAAAAACAATCTTTAGAAATAACACTGTAATATTTATCCGTATAAAATATATTTTTGTGATTGAGAAAAAATACTGGTAAACATATATAACAAAAATTTATACAATATAAATAAATTGTGTAAAAAGTTTTGCTATAATAAATAAAAGTGGTAATTTTGCACGCACAATTAACAAGAATTATTAACAATTAAAAAAGAAAGAGGTATTATTTATGATTGTTGTTCCGATTAAAGAAGGTGATAACCTTGAAAAAGCTCTAAAAAAACTCAAACGTAAATTTGATAAAACAGGAGTGGTAAGAGAATTGCGAAGTAGAAAACAATTTACTAAGCCTTCTGTTATTGCGAGAGAAAAGAAACTTAAAGCAATTTACGTTCAGAAGATAAGACAAGCAGAACTGGACAAATAAATCATAACTGTTAAGGGCGAACATTTTTTGTTCGCCCTTAACAGTTTATTTGCAGAGTGATATTGTTAAAAAAGAAAAAAAATAGATACATAATGTATCAAATTTAAAATATTTTGTATCTTTGCCTTTGTGAAAGTAAGTGAATTCTTGACATACCTGAAACAAAGGCGCAATTACTCCGATTTGACGATACAGTCGTACGAATCAGATCTTTTACAATTTGAAAGTTTTTTGGTTAATGATGATGACGGGAAGATGGTGCTGGAGAATGATAATCTAATAACTGTTAATGCTGTTCGTTCCTGGATAATTACCTTGACCCAACAAGGACTTACAGCAAGAAGTGTTAATAGAAAAATATCTTCATTAAAAGCTTATTTTAAATGGGTAGAAGTTAATGATGCAGATTTTAAAAATCCCATGCTAAAAATAGTTTCGCCCAAAATAAGTCAAAGAAAGCTCGTAGCAATTACTAATAGTGATATATTCAATTTATTGCAACAACGACCTAAAGAAGATGATTTGGAGTGTTTTCGCAACTATTTAATTATAGAGATACTGTATTCTACCGGTATCAGACAAGCAGAGTTGTTGAAAATAGAACATCAAGATATATCTGTTAAAAATAAACAATTGAGAGTATTAGGTAAAGGTAATAAGGAAAGAGTTATTCCGATAGGCGAGAAATTAATGTCTGATATTATGAAATATATAGAATTGAAATATCGCTTTAATATTAGTGGTAATAGATTGATGACAACTAAGAATGGAAGACAATTGAGTAAATATCAACTTTACAGTATTGTGCATAAAATATTAGAGGGGGTTAGTGTTAGTGAGCACTCTCCTCACGTGTTCAGACATACTTGTGCAACACACTTGGTAGATAATGGGGCAAATATTGTGAATGTTAAAAATCTTTTGGGACATGCGTCATTGAAAGCAACGGAAGTATACACACACACAAGTATAGAACAATTGAAAAAAGAGTATAGACGCTCATTTGAGCAAGAGTTTAATTAAAATAATAAGGAGTAATATTATGGACGTAAAAATTAATGCTGTAAATTTTAAAGCAGATGAAAGACTAAATAATTTCGTAACAGATAAGGTTATGAAATTGCAACATCATGCTAATGGGTTATTGGGAGCAGAAGTAACACTTAGGGTAGACAAGCCGGAAAGCATCAAGAATAAAGTTGCAGATATACGTTTGATGGTACGTGGTAATGATTTGTATGCTTCTAAACAAGCAGATAGTTTTGAGGAAGCAGTAATGCTTAGTATAGATGCTTTAAAAAGCCAAGTAAGTAAATTTAAAGATAAATGATAAATAAATACCAATATTATGAAAACACTGGAATCATTGGCAAATGAATTCGCTAACAATGTAAGAAAAGAAATAGAAACACATCATCCTTACTCTCCTATCAAAGAGCCGAGGATTGGGGATGTTATTCGCGAGTATAATATATGTCGTAAAGAAGAAGAACTTGCTAGCGTCAGTCTCGCAGAAGTTATGGATATGGTTATTAGAGATCAGAATATAAAACGGGAATATGATGGTAAGCATCTGTTGAGATTTGAGACTATGGGCTATACTTTTTATATCAATCTGAAAGACACTACCAAGATTTTCGGAGAAGATAAACAAGAACTGGAACATCCTAAGTTTTGGTTAGCACTGCTACTGATAAGTGTAGAGCCTAATCCTGACTCTATAGCGGGGATCAAGTTTGAATTAAATTATGAACCTGTGGTTACATTCAATTAATTTTACTATTTATAGGGATACGTAACAAGAAAGATAGAGGTTTTCTATTATTAGAGGAGATTGTGATTTATTTTCATGATCTCTTTTTGTTATTAGATTTTATAATTGATATCAATTTTACCAATTATACTTTTAAAATTTTTTTGCATTGTCTATGATACAGAATAGAAAAGAGGATTACTAATCGGATAATTAATTATATATACAACTGTAGTTGTTTTTACAATACAATCTAATTTGCGAATTGTAGATTATAATTATCTTATATTTTAAAGACTATTAATATTTTTATTGTAAACCAAACTTATTGTAAAGTTAAGATGTATTATTTAATGATAAAATCAAATAAATTCTTTTTGGTAAGGAGCTAAACGAAAATTTTATCATAACTTTGCGTCCTGACTAATAAAAACGGTTGTTTAATGCACAAAAAATACATAGAAATGATAATAAAGAATATTAATAGTGTAGTCACAAAAATATTTACTTCAATAATAATATTGTTATTGAGTTTTGACATATTGGTTGCACAAAATACATTTTCAACTCAACAATTTAAAGATTTGGAAGGTAATGCACAGCGAAAATTTGAAGATAAAAATTTTGCAGGAGCCTATAATGATTATTCGTTGTTAATAAAATATTACAAGTATGTTGCTCCCGATAAATATAGTGAAGATAATCAAAGTGATATATTGAATGATTGGTATTTTTATAGAGCGATGAGTGCTTACTATTTAATGAATAATGATGTTGATATTTTATTTAATGAATATATAACTCTATTCCCAAATAGTGAAAGAGTAATGAAAGCTATTTTTTGTATAGCAAATTGGTATATACAGAAGATGGACTATGCCAAAGCATTGGCAACGTATCAAACGATCTCGGTTGAAGCTTTGGATAAGGATGAATATTTTGAATATTATTATAAAATAGGATACTGTCTTTTCTTGAATAATTCTTATCAAAGAGCTTTATCATCATTTGAAAAAGTGAAAAATTCTCAGAGTGTCTATTCGTCGCCGGCAAAATATTATTATGCACATATTCTTTATATAGAAGGTAGGTATAAACAAGCTTTGACAGAGTTTGAGTCCTTAAGAAACGATAAATATTTTAAATCTGTTGTGCCTTATTATATTTGTCAAATTTATTATCTAAATGAAGATTATGATAAATTGATAGAGATGGCTCCTTTACTGAGTGAGAAATCTATGAATTCTAAAAGAGCAACAGAATTGAACCGTATGCTTGGAGATTCGTATTATAAAAAAAGGCAATATAAAGAGGCTTTGCCATATATTTTAAAGTCTATACAAAGTAATCAAGCGATAAATAGAGAAGATCACTATTTGATGGGATATTGTTTGATGCAAACAAAGGAATATGCACAAGCAATATATTATTTGATAAAATCTGCTATTCAAAATGACAAAATGGGACAAAATTCTTTGTATTATTTAGGTTATTGTTATTTGCAAACTAAGGATACTACACTTGCAAAAAATACGTATAAAGCAGCAAGTAATATGGACTTTGATAAAGATATTCAGATGGAAAGTATGTTCGATTATTCTAAACTGTGTATTAATGACCCCGGACCTTATAATGAGGCTATCAAAAGTTTTCAGGTCTACATAGAAAAGTATCCTAAATCTTCTAAAAGAAAAGACGCTCAGAAGTATCTTTTACAATTGTATGAAAGAACTCGCAATTATAAAGATGCAATGGAATTGATTGAACAGATGGATAATCGTACGCAACAAATGAATGAGATTTATCAAAAAATAACAGTCAACCGAGGAATAGAGCTTTACAATGCTGAACAGTACCAACAAACGTTGGAATCTCTTGCTAAATCGTTGAAATACCCTCTTAATAATTCTTTAACTGCGACTGCTTATTATTTGGAGGCGGAAAGTTATTATAAGCTTGGTAATTATTCAAAAAGTATTACAGCATTAAATAAGTTTTATTCGGTACCCTCCTACAAAACTTCACCCCATGTTGATAATGCTGATTATACTATGGCTTATAATTTATTTAAGCAAAAGAAATATGCACTTGCTAAAAACTACTATATGAAAGTTATTGAAAGTAAGCGACAAACTACATCTGCTAAAATAATTAATGATAGTAAATTACGTCTTGGAGATTGTGAATATATGGCTCATAATTTTCTTGGGGCAATCAAATATTATGATATGGTGATAGAGGATAGTAAGGATAATTCAGACTATGCTTATTATCAAAAATCTATGGCATTAGGGGCAAATAGTAATCAAGAGTCTAAGGCTCAAAATCTTCAAATAGCAATAAGTAAGTTTGTTCTTTCTCCTTATCGTGCTAATATGATATACGAATTAGCAAATACTTATTTGTCTATGGATCGTAATGTCAAAGCGATGGAAACTTATCAGCAATTGATTAATGAATATCCACAATCTGCAAATGTAAAAGAGAGTTTGGGTAAAATAGGAATGCTACAATATCAAGCAGGAGATCATAATTTAGCACTAAAAACATTGGATAAATTGGTAAAACAGTATCCTAATTCATTGGAAACAAAAGCTGCATTATCTATCATTAAGAACATTTATATGGAAAGGGGACAAACGGATGAATATTTTGCGTATCTTAAAACAATATCCAATATTACTATTACCGATGCAGAAAAGGAAGCCGTACTATATCAAACTGCCGAAAATCAGTATATGAATGAGAAGTATAAAGAGGCTATCGTTTCTTTTGAGAAATATTTGAAATCTTTTGTTAATACAATTAATTTTGATAGGGCAACATATTATTTAGCAGATTGTTTCATGCACACAGGTGATACGGCAACAGCTGTTTTATATTATACTAAAATAGCCAAGAGACCTACAACGCAGTACACGGAAAAAGCTCTTGTTATATCAGCCTCTTATATGGAAAAGATAGATAGAGAACAATCTATATTTCTTTATAAGGTATTGGATAGCATATCGTCTTCCGTTACAAATAAATCAAGAGCAAAACTTTCTTTGATGCAAATGTATTATGATAACGAGCAGTTCCTTTTGGCCATAAATTATGCGGAGCAAATTTTAAAAACAAATAATTTTGACAAGGACAGTAGGGATAAAGCAGAATACATACTTGCTAAATCTTATTTAGCAATGAAAGATAATATCAAATCAAAAGAATATTTTTCTAAGACCAAATTTTCGGATAATGGTGTAATATCGGCTGAAAGTATTTATACTTTGGCTCTTATTGAATATAATGATAAAAATTTAGATGAAAGTGAAAAGATCATAAGAGCATTTTCTAAAAATCCTACTGATGAATATTATCTTGCTAAGGCATTTATTCTTTGGGCGGATATATTTGCAGATAGAGGTAATGAATTTCAAGCGAAACAAACATTGAGGAGTATTATTGAAAATTATGATAACGAACAGATAGTTAAGCAGGCACAGGATAAATATGATGCTTTGGATAAAAATATGAAAGAAAGACAACGGAAAAACGAACAAAAACAAAAGGAACAACAAAATTCTGTTGATGAGATTATTATTCCATAGTATTTATTTCAAGGAATGGTATTAAAATATTATATATAAGTAAAATAAGAGGATATTACAAAGAATAAATTGGTAATAAAAATAAGGAATTACAGGAAATATGAAAGCAAATATAAAAATAATTATAAATGATTTTGTTTTTTTGGTAGCAATAATTTGTTTAGTCTTGTGTAATTCTCATTATGTATATGGACAAAGCGACACTGCTTATAATGAGAATGTAATAGTTAATGTGGGTTTTAGTCCTATTGTAACAGATGCTAATAAGATAAACGAGAACCCAACAATTTTGGATACTTCTTTTTCTCAAATTTATTTGAATTTTGATAAGATTGATAAAGGTTACAAAACTAAATTAGTATTTGATACAATAAAAGCAGCTCAAGTCAAAGGAGAACCTGTTGCTAAACTGTATAATTTCAACATTAGGGGAGGGCTTGGAATAGCTACATCTAAACGCTTAGGTAATGGTTTTATTCCATTACTTCAGGCATCATATTCATCACTCAGGAATAAATATTTGCTTTATGGAGTAGATATTTACTCACGTAGTATTGTGGGGCAGCGAAAAGATTATGGGAAAGCTAGTTGCAGCAATAATGATATAAATCTTTGGGCTAAAAAAATTTTTGATAACTATGCAATAACTACGCGTGCATACTATAATTATAATAGGCACTATTATTACGGTAAAGAGAATTTTTCCAATTATACATATGCTGGACAACCTTTGAAAAATGAAAATAAGGATTATCGTATTGCTTGGCATAATATAGGGATTGATATAACATGTACAAAGTTGGAAAGAAAGAATTTATTTAAACACAGTTCTTTTTTTTCGCTCAATTATACGACAAGTAAAACAAAATCGCGAGAGTTAGACTTACATTTATTACTTGATGGTAACAAGACAGTACAATTGTTTTGGGAAACGGAACAAGTGTTGGGTTTGACCTTTGATTATCAGCATGCATTTAGAAGGTATGACGGCAATTGGAATAAATATGATACGACATTGCCTATTACATCTATTGTAACCACATTGTGGCAGAGAAGAGAATGGGAAAATATGGGTGCGTTCTCTCAAAGTAGAGCATTATTCAATTTATCTCCTTATTTTATCTTTGATTATCGTAATTTTCACATTTTTACTTCCCTTGAATTCATATCTAAGATTAATGGATACAATAGTTTTCAAATTTTTCCTACCATTACGGCTTCCTTGAATGTATGGCAAGATATCGTCTCTTTATATGGAGGCTTCAAATCCGAAGCAAAATTACCGACATTGTATGAAATAACAAAAAATAATCCTTTTGTGGCAACTTCTGTTCGCTTGATGGATGAAGGAAGTGAGAATTTATTTGCAAAAGCTACCGTTAAGGTATCGCCAAAGGCACAGGTATCGTTAGAAGGGGGAATAACAGAAATGAAAAACTATCATTTTTTCTATAATCTTCCTTTGGGAACTAAACCTAATTTGAATACTATGAACATAGATTATGCCAATGCAAAACGTTACTACACAACGTTAGAAGCACATTTATATATGTCTAATACTTTTAGCCTGAATCTACATGCTACCTACCAAAATGTAAAGCGTTCAGATGATACGACGGCTTGGTATTGTCCAAAATTCTATACAAGTTTGAAAGTGACTTACAAATATGAGGATAAGTTGTTTATGACACTTACTCCAGTATTTAAATCTAAGCAGAAAGCGAGATATATTCTAACAGAGTATGATTTGAAACCAATGATAGATATTAATTTGGAAACAAGGTATCAGTATGATGAAAAATGGACATTTTTTATTGATTTAGAGAATATGGCATTTCAAATATATCAAAGGTATTATGACTATCCGGTTTATTCATTCATGGGGATAATTGGAGCAAATTATAGGTTCTGACAACCTTTTTCATGATTCTGAAAATAATGGGCAGAAAGTCTAAAAGCAAAAGATTTTTTTATTTTTTATAGATTATAAAAATAAATATATGTTATAAATTATAAAATAAGTGTACATTTTTTGAGACAATTAACCCCAAAATATACAGACGTATGTTTTTGGGTACCTATTTATATACTCTTTTTGTGTTTTATGTATTAATTTATTTATCATTAGTCTTTTTATTTATTATAAGTTATGGGAGTTTGTTTTATGAATGTACTATAATTCTATCAACCTATAAGTATTTTATTTTTTCTAAGAATTATAATTAAATATTAAAATAAATATCAAAGATATTATTTGTAAAAAACAGAATAAGATATATAAAAAGTAAAAAACTCTACAAGAAATATCAAAAATAAAATTAAATATAAAACCCTTGTAATAAGATCTTTAAAGTTTGTGGTAAAAAATCAAGGGAATTATTTGGTTATATAAAATATTGTACATACTTCTGCAGGGTAATTAAGTTTTTAATTAAACGCAATAAAGTTATGGTGAAAAATTTATTATAATATCTAAAAAATTCTTTTTCTTTTTATATTTTTTTGTTACTTGAAATAGAACAAATCTGTTTGCAATTTATGAAGGGTGTTGCACTGTTGCAGTGCCTTGGGGATTGTGTTAAGATAAAACTAAATAAAAAACAAACATCTTGCATCTATGCATCGCAATTTGTTTGGGTTATATGTAAAACAAATTTAGGTGTATAGCCGAGTCGGTATTTTATTTGTTTTCTGAGAGCTCGGCGAAATAAAAACTAATGCAAAGCAAATAATTGTTATTATGAAACATAAAAATATTAACATAAAAAGAAAAGATATGAGAAAAAAGGATTTAAAATCTTTGATATTATTTATTTGCACAGCTTTTTTTAGTCTGAATATATTTGCACAAATAGACATTAAAGGAGATTACGTCTTGGAAAATCAAGAGCAGTTGGGTTATGATGCTATTACCAGTTTGATAAACCAATGCCCGTTAATGGCTCTTGTTTTAACAGATTCTTCTTCGGCAAAGGATGTTCTTAATTTAGTGCCAAAAACTTTAACAATAAGTAATAACAAAGTGAAAGTAACTACCTTTAAGAATGATTCTTTTCTTGAAAGTAAGTTTGAAATAATAAGCCAAAAACCTAATGAAGTTGAGATATTTGTATATGATAAAGATAAAAAGAAAATTAAAATAAACATTTTTTCAACAAAAGAGGGTGTAATGGCTGAATGTAACAAGTTATTTTTTAAGAAAATCAAGTAATATTGAGTAATTGTTGTTGGATTTTTTTATCCAACAACAATTTTAAAGGAAAATTATAAGTAAGATAATTTATATATTTTACTAACGGAATAATATTCAAGCTCAACAAAATAGTCATAATATATTATAAAGAGATGACGAGGATATAGTTAGATTGAGAGTATAGCGTTTGTTTTTGCATTCTATTGTTTCAGTATCAAACCTGATTTATTGCTGCTGTAAATAGAAGAGACGTTTATATAATCCTTCATTTTGAATTAACTGCTCGTGAGAACCTTGTTCTACAATTTTGCCTTCATCAATTACCACAATATTGTCTGCATGCACAATGGTATTGAGACGGTGTGCAATAACGATAACAGTTTTTTCTTTAATAAGGTTACTTATTGCTTTTTGCACCTCAACTTCGTTTTCCGCATCTAAATAAGAAGTTGCTTCGTCTAAAAGTACGATATCTGCATTTTTAAGCATTGCTCTTGCGATAGAAATACGTTGTTTTTCGCCCCCCGATAAAGTATTACCCCCTTCTCCTATGAGTGTATCGTATCCACGTGGTAATTGCGTAATAAAATCGTGACACATAGCAGATTTGGCAGCATTAATTATCTCTGTTTCCGATGCATTTGGATTTCCAAACTTTATGTTATTATAAATGGTATCTTTAAACAAATAAACATCTTGAAAGACCATCGAAATATGTTTCATTAATTCTTCCATATTAAGACTTTTTATCGGGACATTATTGAGAAGAATTTCTCCTTTATTCGTGTCGTAGAATCTAGCTATAAGTTTCATTATTGTACTTTTGCCACTACCACTCTTACCGACAAGAGCCGTTAGAGTGTTTTCTTTGAATTGTAAATTAATATTATGTAATACCTCACTATCATTGTATGCAAAGCAAACGTCTATGAATTCTATCTTTGGGGAAATTGTGGTTTTATTCTCTTTTGTTCCATTAAAAGTTATCTGCTCTTGCTCAGAGGTGTTCATAACCGATAAAATTCTCCCACCAGCAATAGAGTTATAACGGAATACCATAAAATTTGTTAGAGCTATGCTAAGCGGGTCAAAGATACGAGAACCTATCACCAAGAACATTACAAAGGTTATAATATCTAAACTGCCTGATATAAAGAAATAAGTTCCGACAAGTATCATCAGTGTTAATCCGGAACGGATAATGCTAATAGCCAATAAGATAAAAGGACCAAGAACTGCTTCTTGTTTTATTGATTCTTTTTTCAAGCAGAGAACTGCTTTTTTTAGTCTATTGAATTTTTCTCCTTCCAAATTATACGATTTTATTATACGTATTCCTTGTAGGTATTCTTCAATTCTTGCTGCGGCATTTACTTTTGCCGCAATTTGTTTCTCAGATAAACGACTTTGTATTTTATCTGTTATCCATATGATAAATACTGCAATAGGTAAAGAGATAAACATTGCCGTTGCCATTCGCCAATCTATCCATATTAGACCAAGAAATGCTAGCAGCGGCATAACAATGGCACCCAGTAGTTGAGGTAAATGATGAGATATGCTTGTTTCAGCCATTGTAAAGTCTGTTATGAGCATTGAAGATAAATCAGCAGGATCGTACTTATTTAGAAATCCTAATGGTAATTTACGTAGATGTTCTGCAAATCGTATTCTTCCATCCGCACTCATGTTATAAGCACCTCTGAAGTTGGCTCTATATGCTTTCCTTTCGGCAAGAGCCATAATCGTAGTGTATAGTAGCATTATTATAAAGATTTGCCAAAGTCTCGTAGTGTTTAGTTCGGTATCGATGTGTGAAAAATATTTAAAAATAACATTTATGGCTTCTATAGAAAGAGCAAAAGGTACAATATTTATGATGTTCAAAAGCATAGTGCTGAGAATCGGATTTTTTAGGCGAGAATAATCTCCCAAGCAAATATTTTTTATTGCGTCCATATTGATTTAAATTTTATAATTATTACTGTTTTGTACTTATTTTCCAAGATGAAGCGGTAGTATATGCATTCCACATACGTTTGTATATACCTTCGCTATTTATCAATTCGTTATGTTTGCCTTGTTGTATTATCCTACCATTATTGACTACGACAATTTTATCTGCATTGCTAATCGTTTGCAGACGGTGGGCAATCATGATCACAGTTTTATTTTTTATTAGATTATTTATTGCGGTTTGAATCAATTTTTCATTCTCTATATCTGCAAATGCCGTTGCTTCATCCAAAACTAGGATTGGAGCATTTTTGTAAATAGCTCTTGCCAAACAAATTCGTTGTCTTTCTCCTCCTGAGAGGTTAATTCCTTTTTCCCCAATTTGTGTTTGATAGCCATCTGGTAGTTTTGTGATAAAATCGTGGCATTGTGCAAGGCGACAGGCTCGGATGATATTTTCCATATCCGTATTACTACTATTCATACTTACGTTGTTTGCAATTGTATCTAAGAATAGAAATGTGTCTTGAAATACGAAAGAAACCAAGTCCATTAAATCGGAATTTTTTATATCCTTTATGTTAATGCCTCCTATACTTATCTCTCCATGTTCAATGTTGTAAAATTTAGGAATTAGATTCGCAATTGTACTTTTACCGCTTCCACTAGGACCGACTAAGGCTGTTATGTTGTTTTCTTCTGCAATGAAGTTTACATCGTTAAGAGTACTATTTATAGTGTCTATTTGCTGATCGTAAGAGAAAGAGACGTTTTTAAATTGTACGTTATAATTCTTGGGTATTTTAGGATTGATAGGTTCTTCATTTAATTTGGTATCTAAAATAGCATCTATACGAGATACCCCCTCGTCAATTTCCCTTGTGGAAGAGCCTAAAAACATAAGTTTATGTAAAGGTGAAGCAACGCCGGGAGACATGATAATAAAGAATAGCCAAACTGTGGCAAACGATAGGGTTTCCGCAGTGTGATACCAAAGAAGGATGCCTATGGGAAGTAGGAATATAATAATACTGTTAAGTATTACAGCAAATTTGATCATACTTGATTCGTATAAATCACAAATTTTCAAAGCATAATCCTTATATCCTTTAATTTCCTTAACGAATTGGCGAAGAGAATTAATACTTTGAGAGAATATCTTAACTACAGGCATACCTCTAACGTATTCTACAGCAGATGCAGACATAGTTTCTTGTGTATCATAATACTCTTTCACAAAACCTTTTGCTTTTTTTCCAAAGAAAATTGAGAACTGTATATAAAAAGATGTTGCTATAAGTATCAGTATGCTTAAGGCCATCCATATATTCAAAGAAAAAAATATTACGAACATAAAAATGATAGTTGCGATAACACCAACAAAATCAGGAATGGTATGGGCGATGAATCCTTCTATCTTTTCAATGTTCTGTTCCATTGTTTTTTTTATTGCTCCTGTTGAAGATGAAGAAAGAAATCCTAATGGTAGTTTTGCGATATGTTCACTTACTTTTATTCTTAAACCATATAGTATATTAAAGGCAGCAATGTGGGATGATATGATAGAACAATAAAGTATTATTAATCCGATACCCAAACCTATTAAGGCTATCCAGGCCCAGGATTTGAGAATTTCCGAATTAACCAGTGCAATATTTGAAGCATTTTTTAAAATTTCCTGTAATATTTTATATATAGACAGGTAAGGAATTAATAAACTAATTGACGAGATTGCAGATAGAAATCCTGCCATAAATAAAAGAGTTTTCTTTTGTCCTGCTATTTCAAACAATCGGGTCAATCCCTTTTTTCTTTTTTTTGTCATAGTTTTTTATTATTTAATTATGTATTTTATCTGTTAATTTGCGAATAATGAACGGAACATAAGATTGTTCGTAAATAAAAAAAGAAAATAATCTATGATTAATTTTCTTTGATACATTGTGTAAACAATTAATGAATTTGGTTTTTGTTTTATCTGTTTTCATATGCCGATAATTTGTTTCCAACCTTGAATCTCAAACTGCAAAAAATTTGAAAGAGTTTTTATTATTTGTTTTTGGGAAGTTTCGGTTTTAATAACTTGTTTTATTGTTTCAAACATCCAGAATGTATGGAATGCCATAAACTCATCTGAAAAATCTATGTTTATATGGGGATACTTTGTTTTCATGTTTATAAACCAATCTTTGACTACACTATTTGAGTAAACAATGTATTCATTTACAAAATTTGCCATACGAGATTGTGAGGAATCTAGTAGTAATAGTCGTAGAATATCCTTATGTTTGCTCACCAATGTAAAATATTCATCTAATACTTGCTGGAAATAGTATTTATCATTTATTGAAATAATATCTAACCCATTTTTTCCGTGATGTGAGTCCAATAATTTGTATAGATAAATTATAACAGGATAAACTACAGATAAGAATATTTCATCTTTTGATGCGAAGTAGTTATAAATATTTCCTAAAGAAATTCCACTTTGGTTGGCAATATCTCTTATACTTGTCTTTTGGAAACCGTTAGATATGAAAATGTCTTTTGATACTGACAAGATGGTCTTTTGGATATTAGATTTAATTACTTGCATTTGTATGAAAAATTATAGATGCAAAATTACACCTTCCCTTTTTGATACGCAATACACATAAATGGGTATTTTTGCAAAATAAAGAGGGACTTTAATAAAATAATCTCAAACATTACAAAAATGAAGTGGGACTTTATTTTTGTAAAACGACATCTTGATTTTATACATATTAAAACAATAAATATGAACAAAGCATTTATTTTTTTCAATTAATATAGATATTGTAAAAAAATTGTAACTTTGCACACTAATAATTGAATTAGATTATGACAAAAGAGAAAAAAGCCACTGAATTACTCAGTAAGATTGTGGTAAAAGCAATACAGGATAAATTAGGTAAGGATATTACGCTTATAGATTTTGAGGGTGTGAAGGGTTCTTTGTTTGATTATTACGTTATTTGCACAGCTAATAGTCCTGCACATGCAGATAGTTTGGCAGAAAATATAAGAAAAAAAGTTAAAGAGGAAATTATGATTAAGCCAACCAAAGAAGAGGGTTTGCAAAATTGTCAATGGATACTTTTAGACTATTTTGATGTAATTGTTCATATATTTTTGCCCGATGTAAGAGAATTTTACAACATTGAGAGTATGTGGAAAGATGTTAAACAAACACATTACGAAAATATTGATTAGTAGAACATGACAGATAAAAATAAAAAAGAATTTAAGGTTAGTCCTATGGGTGGTAAAAATGGTAAACCTAAATTCAATATTACGTGGATATACATTATATCTTTGATCGCAATAGTTGTATTTTGGTTTACGGGAGAGGACAGGTCCAAAGTTAGTAAGGAAGTGAAGTGGGAAAAACTTCAAAAGGTGCTCGTTCAAAGGGATTATACACAAATAGTGGTTGTTAATCAGAAGTATGCCGAAATATCTATAAATCCTGATGCTATCCGTAGAGATACGATGTATAATGATTTATATAAGAATGATGGTGGCTTATTTTCTGATGCTAATTCCAATGTGGACAGATTGCAAGCTATGTATGTCTATAGTTTTGTTACTTTTGAGGACTTTAGAGAGCAATTACGGACGGTTGAAAATCAATGGATAGTTAAGGATACCGTAGGTAAGGGACTTACAGAGTTGCAAAAACAAGAAGTTATAGCAAATAACTATATCCATGTTTTGAGTGAAACTCGCAAAAGTTTATTTGAAGGTCCTACGGGGTGGATATTTTCTATGCTTGGATTACTTCTGTTTTGGTTTGTCTTGTTTCGTCTGATGAATAGGGGAGCAGGAGGTGGTTCTGCGGGAGGTCTTGGCGGTATGTTTGGTGTCGGTAAAAGTCGTGCCAAGCTTTATGAGAAAGGAAAGAATGTTGAGGTTACATTTTCTGATGTTGCGGGTCTAGAGGAGGCTAAAATAGAGATTAAGGAGATAGTCGATTTTCTGAAAAATCCTGATAAATATACTAAACTAGGAGGTAAGATACCTAAAGGGGCTCTTTTGGTTGGTCCTCCGGGAACGGGGAAAACCCTTTTGGCAAAAGCAGTAGCAGGAGAGGCAAAAGTACCATTCTTTTCTATGAGTGGAAGTGATTTTGTAGAGATGTTTGTCGGTGTTGGGGCCTCCAGAGTTAGAGACTTGTTTGCTAATGCCAAGAGTAAGGCACCTTGTATTATTTTTATTGACGAAATTGATGCCATTGGCCGGGCTAGAGGTAAGACATTGGTAAGTGGAGCAAATGATGAGCGAGAAAATACTCTCAATCAGTTATTAACTGAGATGGATGGCTTTTCTCCGAATGCTGGTGTCATAATTCTTGCTGCTACTAATAGAGCTGAGATTTTGGATGCCGCACTTTTGAGAGCAGGAAGATTTGATCGCCAGATTTACGTGGAATTACCGGGTGTAAAGGAGCGAGAGGCTATATTTAATGTCCACATGAAAGGACTAAAGTATAATGCAGAGGAAATTAATATCATATTTCTTGCTAAACAAACTCCAGGATTTTCTGGAGCAGATATAGCAAATATATGTAATGAGGCAGCTTTGGTCGCTGCAAGGCACAATCATTCTCTTATTACAAGACAAGACTTTTTAGATGCAATAGATAGGATTGTCGGCGGTATGGAAAAGAAAAGCAAAGTGATATCTCCAAAAGAAAAAGAAAGAATTGCTTATCATGAAGCGGGACACGCTTCAGTCAGTTGGTTAAGGGAGTTTGCCAATCCTTTGATAAAAGTAACCATTGTGCCACGAGGACAGGCCTTAGGGGCTGCCTGGTATGTTCCAGAGGAAAGACAAATAACCACTAAGTCTCAATTGATAGATCAAATGATTTCTCTTTTGGGTGGTAGAGCAAGTGAAGAAATCGTATTTGGAGAAGTTTCAACCGGAGCTTTAAATGATTTAGAACGTGCAACTAAAATGGCAGTTAGTATGATAACTTACTATGGTTTAGACGAGCAAATAGGAAATCTTTCTTATTATGATTCATCTCCAGATAGAGAGTATTCGTTTGGAAAGCCATACAGTGAGAAAACAGCCGAGCTTATAGACCAAAGAGTGAGAAGCTTGATAGAAGAGACGTACAGACAAGCAAAGCAGATATTACTCAATAATCGTGACAAATTAGATAGGTTAGCAAAACTTTTGATAGACAGAGAGGTTATCTTCCGTGAAGATGTTGAAGATATATTTGGTCCTAGACAATGGGAAGATTCTATTGAGGGTATTAAAGATATGGTAACTCCAAAGACAGAACAAAAAAGTGCAGAGGTAAAAGACCAAAAACAATCCGTACAGGTGGAAATCAAAGAGACTAATTGACATGATAAAGTGAGACATTGATAAATTCTTTTCGAAAAAGAATTTATCAATGTCTCACTTTATCATGACTGAAAGAAAATTTAACATAACAATTGTTGAGATTGACAAAATGAAGAATAGTTCCGAGAAGGAAAAAATACTAAAGCTTTTGAGACATTCTCTGCTTGACAGAGACAAACAGGTATCTACTGTAGAAATTCATGAAGATATTTTCGTCCCTTATAATGATGACAATGTGATGGTGTTTGCGGAAAAATTGTCCTCTGATGGTGGCAGATTTGTTTATTGTCAAAATGAAATGGAATTATTTGAGAATTTGAAAAATCTTGCATTGTACAGAAAATGGACGCATTACAATGCATATTCTTCAAATTTACAAACTTATTTACAAAGCAATGGTATATCCTCGCTACTTGCTGATACCTCAGTTGATGTCGGTATATCTTTGTGTCAAGGAATTGTTGCTCATACAGGCAGTATTATTATAACATCTGTTCAGGGAGCAGGAACAACACTTGTACATTTTCCACATATTATGATAATTATTGCTATGGCTTCACAGATAAAAACTTCTTATAAACAAATTTTTAACAGACTTTCTGAATCCTTACCGGAATGGGTGCTATCTATTAAGTCCGGAAAACTAATTGAAGAAGATATTAAAGAGTTATATATTTTTATTGTGGATGAATAGAAATTTATGTGATATGTAGAGTTTGACATATACTATATTGAATAGATAATTATTATGAATAATTTATTGAAAAGAGCAATCACAGGTATAGTTTACGTTTTGAGTGTAATAGTTGCGTTATTTATTCACCCAATGATAACAGCTATTTATTTTTTTGTTGTTGCTATGATAGGATTGTGGGAATTTTATAACATAGTATCGCAGAAAGATGGGATAAAACCTAATACTATTATCGGAATTTTACTTGCTATTGTTATATATATCGCATTCGTTTATATAACTGGTTTTGATTGTGAATTAAATGTACTACGATATGTTGGGATTTTTTGCTTTTTGGCAATAATTCCTACTCTCATCGTACTGTTTGTCGTAGAACTTTATCGCAATAGGGCAACAGCTTTCGTTAATATTGCATATACACTTTTAGGTGTTATATATGTGGTGATACCGTTAGCTTTGACAAATTTGATTATACATACTGATGGACAGACTCTGTCGTTTAATTTGGTGTATACTCCTATGGTCTTAATGAGTGTATTTATCTTTGCATGGAGTAATGATACCTTTGCATACTTGACGGGGATTAAATTTGGGAAACATAAGCTTTTTGAACGTATTTCTCCTAAGAAAACATGGGAGGGCTGGATTGGTGGTTTTGTTTTTACAATTATCGCTGCAGTTATTGTTTCTTATTTTACCGATAGTCTTTCTACTTTTGATTTTATAGTGATTGCTGTTATAACATCCGTTATCGGTACGTTTGGAGACCTTATTGAGTCTATGTTGAAAAGACAAGTAGGAGTTAAAGATAGCGGTAATATTTTACCTGGGCACGGCGGTATATTGGATCGGTTTGATATTTTATTACTTGTACTACCAGCGGTAACAGAATATTTCTTTATTAAAATGTTATTTATCAATTAAAAAATAAAAAACGATGTACATTCATAAAGAAGGATATAAAATATTATTTATAACTACCATTTTTTTTGTAATATTGACATGTGTTATTTTAACATTCGCAGATGGGTGGATAAAATGGTTATTGGAAACAATGATATTAGCAGTAAGTTTTCTAATCGTACGGTTTTTTCGTATGCCTAATCGTGAGATTTTTACAAGTGATAGTAAAATAGTAGCGTCTGCTGATGGAACTATTGTGGTTGTGGAACAAGTTTTTGAAAACGAATACCTGAAGTGCGATTGTTTACAAATATCTACGTTTATGTCTCCAAATAATATACATGTTAATCGTTATCCTATCTCAGGACGTGTTGTCTATACAAAGTATTATGATGGTAAAAAACTATATGCACGTAATCCCAAATCGTCTTTATTAAACGAAAGAACAAGTATTTGTATAGAGAGAGAAGATGGCAAAAAAGTTTTGATTAGACAGATAGCTGGAGCATTAGCACGGAGAATCGCTTGTTATGCTAAGGAAGGAGAGATTGTACAGCAAGGAAGTGAATTAGGCTTTATCAAGTTTGGCTCAAGAGTTGATTTGCTTATCCCGTTAAATAGCGAAGTGCATGTAGAGATAGAGGATAAAGTACGTGGAGGTCAAAGTATTATTGCGACATTGCAATAATAGATGATTGGTAATATGTGGATAATAAGTGATTTTTATTGCTTTGTCAATGTGGATATATATTTCATGTGGACAAAGTGCCAAAAGGAAAAATTAAAGTCTCACTTCAGTAAAATAAAGTCCCACATTAGTTTATTCAAGTGACAACTTAAAGTTTTTTGCAGTCAGGATGCATTCAGTGAATGTGTAGATACTATTTCAATAAATAAGACTTAAATTTTATATATCAATTACGAATTCTTTCTAAAAGAATAAAATAAAATAATTTGGCTATTCAGAAAAATTATACTAAATTTGCACCTCTTAAAATTTAGTTTTATGAATAAAATAGAGGTATTTTCGGAGATAGGACAATTAAATGGAGTGATATTGCATAATCCTGGAACAGAAATAGAGCAGATGACTCCGTCTACTATAGGACACGCATTGTATAGCGATATATTGAATTTAAAAATTGCACACAAGGAGTATTATGATTTCCGAACGGTACTGTCCTCTTGGTGTCAAACCTATGAAGTAACAGATTTATTGGCACAAGTATTACAAGACAATAGTATAAAGCAAAATTTACTTAATAGGGTGCTTCAAAAGGAAGACAAAATGTTTTTGTATGAAGAATTGATTGAAGTATCGGCTGGAGATTTAGCTAAATACCTAATAGAGGGTTATGCATATAGGGAAGGGAAACATCCAGTAAAATTCAAAGAATTACGTTTCGTATTAGAACCTTTGTATAATCTGTTTTTTACACGTGACGCCTCGTCAAGTGTTTATGACCAAGTTTTAATACACTCAATGCGTACAGTAGTAAGAGATAGAGAGAGTTTTATTATGGAAGCTATTTTCCATAATCTTTTCTTATCAAAGGTTATAAGTCCTAAGAATTTTTCTGCTACGGCGATTACTGAGGGGGGGGATTGTTTGATTGCCAAAGACGATATTTTGTTTATAGGAAATGGATTGAGGACCAATTCTAAAGGTATAGAATTTTTAACATCTTGGTTTGCTGAAAACAAGCCTAAACAGAAAATACTTGTGCAGCAACTACCTCAAACTAGGGATTCTTTTATACACTTAGATATGGTATTTAATTTTCTTGATAGGGACAAGTGCATTGTGTACGAACCTTTGATATGTCAGAAAGATACTTCTTTTGCGACAACGATTATAGATATAGATAACGGTAAAATTTCTTATAGAGATTGTACCTGTTTTATGGATGCCACAAAAAAACTGGGATTTGATTTGCAACCTATCTCATGTGGAGGTGATGATTCTTGGATACAAGAGAGAGAACAATGGCATTCCGGAGCTAATTTCTTCTGTCTTGGGGAAGGGAAAGTAATTGGTTATGCGAGGAACACTCATACGATTGATAATCTTAGTAGGCATGGTTTTGAAGTTATTAAAGCTGAGGATGTTGTTAGAAGTCAAGTAGATTTGAAGACAAAAAATAGGTTTGTCGTCACTTTTGAAGCAAGTGAATTGCCAAGAGGGTGCGGAGGAGCAAGGTGTATGACAATGCCGGTGTCTAGACAAAGAGTGAGATGGGAATAATAAAATACTAAATAAACAATTAAAATGAGAAAGTATAAGTTAATTAATAACTGTATCGGATGGGCGGTATTTTTGGTTGCAAGTATCGTTTATTTGATGACCGCAGAACCGACAGCATCTTGGTGGGATTGTGGTGAATACATTGCTACGACAAACAAATTGGAAGTTGGACATCCTCCTGGGGCTCCAACATTTCAGCTGATAGGAAGATTATTTGCCTTATTGGCTGGTAATGATGTTTCTAAGGTAGCACTAATGATAAATAGTATGAGTGCTATTTGTAGTGGTTTAACGATATTGTTTTTGTTTTGGACAATAACTCTTCTATCAAAGAAGTTTGTCCCGTTAGAGAATAGAGAAAAAATGACCACAGCTCAGATGATTGCTGTGTTTGGAAGTGGTATTGTGGGAGCATTGGCATATACTTTTTCGGATACATTTTGGTTTTCTGCGGTTGAAGGAGAAGTTTATGCAATGTCAAGTTGTTTTACGGCAATTGTTTTTTGGGCTATATTAAAATGGGATGAGCAGGCGGAGGATTCTCACAATCTACGCTGGCTCGTGTTGATTGCATTTTTGATTGGTGTTGCCATTGGAGTTCATTTGCTTAATATTCTTACAATTCCTGCAATTACTTATATTATCTATTTTAAAAAATATCCGCAGACAACAAAAAAGGGATTGATTCTTACAGGTATTGTCTCTTTATTAGTTGTTGCTATGGTGATGTATTTTATCATTCCAGAAATTGTTAATATTGCCTCGTACTTTGAAGCATTCTTTGTAAATAGCATAGGATTGCCTTTCAATAGCGGTACAATCGTTTATTTTATATTGTTGTTTGGCTTGATAATTTACGGATTGTATTGGACGAAAAAGAAAGTAAAACCCATATTTAATACAGCTATTCTTTCTGTCCTATTTCTTATTTTAGGATATTCAACATTTGCAACGTTGATTATACGTGCTAATGCCAATACGCCTATAAATGAGAATGCTCCTAAAGATGCTGTTTCATTACTTACTTACCTTAATAGAGAGCAATATGGGACAGTGCCGCTCCTTTACGGACCTTATTATACTGCACAGGTAAAACGCAGTAGTGATGGAGGGGCTGATTATAACCTTTCCACAAAATATGTCAAAGACAGGGCTATTGGTAAGTATAAAAAAATAAAACGAGCATTTTCTTCTAAGTGGGATGACAAAGGTTGTACTATTTTCCCACGTATGTACTCAACAGATGAAGGAAGACGACACATTCAATATTATAAAATGTGGATAGGAAAGAGTGAAGATGATTATTCGAAACCGTCATTTGTGCAAAATCTTACTTATTTTTTCCGTTATCAAGTCAATCACATGTATTGGCGTTATTTTATGTGGAATTTTGTGGGACGACAAAATGATATACAGTCTTATGGTCTGAATTACGAATCCTCACCGGCAGAAGCATCTAACGGACAGAAAGATTTAGTCCATGGTAATTGGATAAGTGGAATAAAATTTTTGGATGCAATACGGTTAGGACCACAAAGTGGTTTGCCATCAGACTTGCAAAACAATGAAGGTCGCAATACATTATATTTTCTTCCTTTGTTGTTGGGATTGGCAGGATTGATTTATCAAATAAAGCGTAATGGTAAAAGTGCATTTGTAGTATTCTTATTATTCTTTATGACAGGCTTGGCTATCGTTCTTTATTTAAATCAATCGCCATGTCAACCACGTGAAAGAGATTATGCATATGCTGGATCCTTTTATGCATTTGCTATTTGGATAGGTATGGGTGTGTTTGCCATTTGTGATTGGTTAAAAAAGATTAGACTAAATGAGAGCTTAAAAAACTTATTTGTTATTGTTATTTGTTTGTTTGCAGTTCCTGTATTGATGGCTTGGCAAGAGTGGGACGACCATGATCGTAGTGATCGTTATATGGCACGTGACTTTGCTAAGAATTATTTGGAGAGTTGTAAACCGAACTCTATTCTGATCACTTTTGGAGATAATGATACATTTCCTCTTTGGTATGATCAGGAAGTGGAAGGTATTAGAACTGATGTTCGTGTATTGAATTATACACTTTCTGGTATGGCTTGGTATGTAGAACAACTTTACAATAAAATTTATGATTCTGAAAAGGTAAGGTTTACTTTAGATAAAAGTTTTTATGGATTGGGACAGGATATTAATTGGATTCATGCTTCAAGGGATACTATGGAATTAGAGGTTGCCCTAAAGAATATTAAAAAATTATCCAGCGAACAACCTCCTTTCAACTATATGTCCCACATGAAAGATTATGAATATATAAGTGTTCTTCCTACAAACAATTTTAGAATTACTTTTAATAAAGAGAAATTGGCAGAACAGGGTATCTATCCTAATGATTCTGTTGACGGACGACCTGGAGAGTTTGTTTTTTCTATTCCTGTGCAACAGTTGGACGAACAAGGATTTTATCAATATGCACAGTTGGCACGTCAAGAACTCATGTTATTAGATATTATAGCTAGTAATCATTTTGAGCGTCCTATTTACGTTATTAATCCTTACCTTCTTAAAGATGTTATCCCTAATATAATGGATTATGTTATTCAAGAGGGAATGGTATATCGTATAGTGCCATATCGTCAGAATAGAACTTATACAGACAACACTTATGGTTTGTTTATGGATAAATTTTCTTGGGGAAACGTTAATAAACAAGGAGTTTATTTGGAAAATGCAGTAACTGTAAGCAATTCTAAGTCTGCTCGTCAAAATATGTCTATGTATGCAATGCATCTTATTGATAAGGGTATGAAAAAGGAGGCATTAAATATTTTGAATAAGGCTATTAAAGAATTTCCTATGACTAAACTTCCTTATGATAGGGCAGATATTTTGTTAGCACAAGCTTATTGTAAAGTTGGAGATAGACATGCTGGGAAACAGGTTTATAAGAGTATAATAGATTATTATAAGGGTTATATTCATTATTATAATCGGTTTAGCGGGAAGAAAGCTCGTTGTGTTGAAGGAGATAAGAATATGGCTATCGTTATACTTGCACAGCTATACCGTGAGGTTAAGAATAATGGATTTGAAGATTTGATGGAAGATATAAAGAAAGTGCCTAATGTTGATGGATATGTATCTTCTATGGAGTTTAGTGAAAAGTATGGTTCAATGATTAATTCTATCAATGAGACGGCAGGACAACTTTCAGATGCAACTCACAAATCGGAAGCTATATTAAAATTTTTGGAAATTTTGAATGGTATAGAGCAGAATGCTGAAAAGATGTATAATTCGGAAATGAAAGAACAGATTGTGCAAATTGTTCAATTTATCTACTCAATTTCACAAAAAAATAATGCCTTAGAAATTATAGAAAGAATAAATAAGAGTAATGTTTTGTCTATGTATCTAACTACAACTCAAACTCAGCAAACCAATATTGGTATGATACAATAGGAATAGAGTTTTTGATTGTATTAGATATATAAAAATCCACCTTATGTCCTATTAACATAAGGTGGATTTTAGTATTTTGATTTTATCTTCAATACAATTGAAAATAAAGTGCCACTTTAGTAAATTCTTTTCAAAAAAGAATTTATTGTTTTTTGAAAAGAATTCTACAAAATGACATCTTATTTTTAAGACTACAAGTATTATATAAAGAATGTTTATGATATGATGAATACTAAAAAAACATAAGGAAGAAAAATATTACTTCCTCCATTCAAAAGTACTTATCAAGTAGTTGAAATCTTTTTTCAATTGATTAATTATTACTCCGCAAGAGTCATTATTGGGAAGTAAGTTACTATTTAAGGCGACTCTTACAAAATATTTTACAGAATCGGTTATGAAAAACTGATAAGGCGATACTACATCCTTACCTTTTATCTCGAATGTAGTACCATAGACACGTTTTTCTGGATTAGAATAACTCTGCTCTATAATACCGCCAGAGAGTTTTTCATGTCGTTTTAAAAATTTATAAAAATCATTTATTGATGCTCTAAGAGATGTGTCCGAATTTAAAGGAACAACACTTACATTAGCAACAAAATTGTATTTCTCAAAACTTAAATTAAACCATTTTGTATATTCATTTTTTGAATCCAGTTTTTGATAGGTTGCATAGCTTGGGTAGTAAAAAGTAAATGGATATTCGTTTTCACTAAATATGATATATTTCGGTTTAATTAATTCCAATCGTAGATAAGTTGAAGGTTTTGGCATTTGAGGGGCGTTATCGCAGGCAAAAAATAGCAATACCATAGCCGTGTAGTATAAGAATAGATTCCAAAATTTTGCTATAAATTTTTTCATACTGATACTTTTTTTATTATTTTTGCAAAAATAAACAATTTCTCAGATATTGTTTTGCAAAAAAAAGCAAAAAAGTGTGTCTTTATTGTAAAGAAAAATTTGTTGTATGAAAAAGAAAATTTACTTTTTTAAGATTCTGTATTTCATTATTGCTACTATGTGTTTTGTATCATCAAAAGCACAATTGAATATCACTCCTATAACTAATCAAAGTATAAAAAATATTTTAGAAACTTATTTTTTAGGAGATGGAGTGAAAATAGACACTACACGACCGATATATTATAATAACCAAGTTGTGATTAACAATAATCAGATCGGTATTTTTACAAATGTAGATACCAGCTATTCTGGTAAAAATATACCTATTAAGAGTGGATTGATACTTGCGACTACTGCTTGTAAGAATATTGTTAGTGGTAATGAAATTATACAAAATGCTGTATCAGGTGCCGGTACTTATGCTCCGAGCTTGTATTCTTCTTATCAAAAATTTGTTAATGATCCCACTATAAATAAATATGGTTGTACGCTTACTGGGGATGATGGCAAATTCAATGACATTGCTGTTTTGGATTTTTGGGTTATACCGCAATCTTGCAGTATGTCTTTTAAATATTGTTTTGGTTCTCAGGAATATCCCAACTATGTCTGTACTAGTTTTAACGATTTTTTTGGACTCTACTGTGATGGACCCTACGATGAAAATTTTAATCCATATAATCAGGGCAATACGTTTTATTCCAATCCCACTAACATAGCCATTATTCCTGGTACGTATGATGAAGATGATTTTCAAAGCGGACAGTCGGTTATGATTAATACCATCAATAATGGCAATACATCTAAAACCTGTGGTGTAGACAATGAAGGGTTGTTTATTGACAATAGAGATAAAAAGTGTAATACAACTATCTTAGGTGGATATACAAAACGTTTGGAAACGGCAGTTCTTCAAACAGTCCCGGGGAAAAAATATCATGTTCAGATTGCTATTTGTAACATAGACGACCATAGTTTCCAGAGTGCTGTTTTCTTGGAGTCTAATTCTTTCGTAGCTGAGAATATTTCAATAAAACATAGTATGACAAAAACACCAAAGGATGACGGTTATAAGCTAATTAAAAATGCAGATAATAAGTACGAATACGTTTATATCAAAGGATGTTCATCTGATACTATGATATTGTCGGCCAATTACGTCGCTAAAGCAAATGAAGATCCATATACATTTTTTGTTAAACCGACTGCAGGAAGTAATATTGTGAGAGGTCAGGACTATGATTATTTTTTGATAAAAAAAGATGGTACAGTAGAAACGTTACCAGCAAATAACGTTGTAGAAATGCCGGAAGGAGATACAATGATGCGTTTCCTATTGACCTTTATGCATAACGATAACGTAGAAAAAGGGAAGATAGATACTCTGTTATTCATATCTACCGACTGCAAAAATGATCCTGTTGACACAATTTATTATCTTATGCAGGAACCTTTGCCATTAGAAGTTTCAGTTAATGGAGGTCTCACATTATGTTATGATAAATTGCCGGTAAAGGATTCAATCACCGTACAAATAAAAAATAGTGTTTCATTTGCTTATGTGAAGGCAATTTGTAATTCTAAGATTATTCATTCAGATACAATGAGGGCTGATATTTATGCGAAGGATACTGTGTTTATAAAGAAAATCCCAGTTGATATTATGAATATTGACAATCCTTCCTCTGTGAGTATTTATGTAGAAGACTTTTGTGGGAGGACGTTTGATACGATTATTAATTATAAAGTTATCATTTCTTCTACCAAAGCTACACTTAGTAAGGATTATATTTGCGAAGGAGATAGTGTTACGCTTAATTGTACAGACGCTGCCACTTATGTGTGGACAGCATCACCAAGGGATTTGACATTAATCGCTGACGAAAATGCAAGAATACAAAACCCAACGGTAACACCGCAACAAAATACAACATATAAGGTCGTTGCTACATCACCTGAGGGATGCGTGTCTTCTGATAGTGTAAAGGTTAGAGTTGAGATGATAGTCAAGGCGGAAATGGAACTAAAACCTAAAAAAGTTTATTATTCTAATCCAGAAATAGCATATAAAGACTTATCTAAGGGAGCATTCGAAAGAAAATGGTATTTTGGTGATGGAACAAGTAGTGATGTTATTGAAGGTTATCATAGCTATGAAACAGATACTTCGGAAGACAGTCATACATTTCCTGTAACACTTATAGTATACAACAAAGCGATGTGCCCGGATACACTTGTTGATAGTGTTCAGGTAGTAGTAGATTTTACCATGTGGTTACCTAATGCTTTTACTCCTGGATACAATGATGGTACAATCAATATCTTTGGACCCAAAGGCAAATTTCTTACAGATTATGAGTTGTTTATATTCAATAGATGGGGAACGAAAGTATTTCAAATTAAGAATGGAAGTTGGGATGGCAAGTTAGAGGATGGACAAACAGCACCTCAGGGGACATATGTATATGTTATATTGTATAAGGACGGACGTGGATTACCTCAACGTAAGAGTGGAACCTTTACGTTAATACCTGCTGATGGACATAGGTAGAAAATGAATCTTTTCAACATAATAGAGTTGTCACAGACGGCATCTACTCAAACTTATTTAACAAATGAGTGTGAGCATAATGAGTTGGAGGAATATACTGTCATATTTACAACCAATCAAACCTCTGGTAGAGGACAAGATGCACATATTTGGGAAAGTGAAAAGGGGAAAAATATTACTTTTTCCCTGCTTTTGCGACCTGTGTTTTTGCATCCTGCCGAACAATTTTTAATTACGCAGTTTATATCTTTATCTATAGTAGATGTATTGCAAAAATATGGGTTAAAAAATGTATTTATAAAATGGCCTAATGATATATATATAGATCTAAATAAGATATGTGGTATTTTGATTCAAAATAAAATTATTGGAGATTCTATTTCACATACGTATATAGGTGTAGGAATAAATGTTAATCAATGGACATTTCAAGTAGCACCTAATCCGACCTCTCTTTTCCTGGAAACGGGTCGTCAATATGATCTGCAAACATTTTTAATGGATACGTTGAATAGTATATATATAAGATATAATCAATTAAAAGAAAGAAAGCTAACAACGATACAGAAAGAATATCTTTCTTTGTTGCTCTTTAGAAATTGTTGGCAAAATTATATTTATAAGAATAGGAAGATTGTCGCTAAAATATTGAACGTAAATAGATTTGGTCATCTGATAATGGAAATGCTTGACCAAACAACGATAGAATGTGAGTTGCGACAATTACAATTCCTTTTTTAATGTTATCTACTCGTTCCAAGTTTTTACGTGATTATTTATAGTATTTATTTTATATGAGAATGGCACATCTATATTATATAAAGTATTGTTGTGGTTTGTGATAAGTTATTATTAACTACTTGTAATAATTTTGTGTTATTTAATAATATTTTATTTTGGACGGATTGAAATAAGTTTTTGGACCGTCCTAAATATACTTTTAGACCGTCTGGAATATTATTTTAGACGGTCCAAAATGAAACCTTTTCTGAAATTGCTAAAATATTGTTAAAGATGGTGAAAAATATATATTAAATTACTAACAGGATCAATACATTCGTGCTACTGAATTCGTTTGTTGATGTATAATTAAGTAAAGATATGGAGATATTGATACGATATTTGCAGAAAAATTTCTGTAAGAATAAAATTAGTCGTAAATTTGCAATTTATTTATTTGAATTAATAACAATTAATGAAGTGAACAAAAGACATGAAACTTATTAAATTAGCATCAATTACGAAGAAGTTGGTAGTAGGTGCGCTGGCGGCGTTCTTGCTTATATTTCTTCCTTTTCACATGGGTATGAACCTGTGTATCTTACGTCAAGATGGGGGTGAATGGTATAGAAACGTTTGCCACTTTATGGGAACTAACTACATAGTTAAGTGTTTTGAAATCATCTTGTTACTTTGTGTTGTGTTTCATATAGTGGTTACGATAGTACTTGCCATAGAGAACAAGAAGGCACGTCCAATTGCGTATGAGGTTTCCCAAAAATCCAAAACACATACAGGAAGTAAATGGATGATTTACACAGGTATTATTATTTTAGTTTTTTTAATAATACACTTTGTTGATTTCTATTTTGCTAAGACAGGTTGGATTGAAGGTAAATATGTTGCTAAGGTAGAGAAAATAGATAAAGAGTTTCAAAAGAAAGCAAAAGCTGTACAACAGGGACAGATGAAAGAGGCAGAAATACAGAAGCTTCAACAACAGTATATGGCTATCAACTCTATTCCTGAAGAAAAACGTACTGAAGATTTGAAATATTTTGTTAATTTGACAAAGCAAGATGTTAAGACTTATTGTGGTGAAGATTTTAAGGATTATGAACCTGATTTTTATCACATGGCAATAGATAAATTTCATGATCCGTTGTATGTTTTGATATATACATTGATATTTATTGTACTAGCAATACATTTATTTCATGGGGTTGTTTCGGTATTTCAAACTTACGGTCTAATGAATGAAAAGTATGCAAAAGTGATTCATTGGTTAGCAGTTATTTATGCTATTGCAATACCTCTTGGCTTTGCAATGGTTCCTATTCACGTGTTTTTGTTGATGTAGAACGACAACAAATTTTAATCATATAGTTAAAAGAATAAAATAGATAATGTATATGGCAACTTTAAATTCCAAAATTCCACAAGGACCTTTGTCGGAGAAATGGACAAATTATAAAGCAAGTCAGAAACTTGTTAATCCCGCTAATAAACGCAAATTAGATGTCATTGTTGTGGGAACAGGTTTGGCTGGAGCATCTGCTGCCGCATCTTTGGGTGCATTAGGATTCAATGTTAAGGTATTTTGTATACAAGATTCTCCTCGTAGAGCTCACTCTATTGCAGCACAAGGAGGTATTAATGCTGCAAAAAATTATCCTAATGATGGAGATTCTATTGGAAGATTGTTTTATGATACAATCAAAGGAGGAGATTATCGTGCAAGGGAAGCTAATGTGTATCGGTTAGCAGAAGTAGCAAATAGTATTATAGATCAATGTGTAGCTCAGGGCGTCCCTTTCGCTAGGGATTATAGTGGTTATCTCGCTAATAGAAGTTTTGGCGGTGCCCAGGTATCTAGAACTTTTTATGCTAAGGGACAAACAGGACAACAGTTACTTTTGGGGGCATATTCTGCTCTTTCTAAGCAAATAAAGGAAGGAAATGTAGAGTTATTTGCAAGGAGAGAAATGGAAAACCTTGTGATAATAGATGGGAAGGCGAGAGGTATAATAACAAGAGACTTGGTAACCGGGAAGATAGAAAGATGGTTCGGACACTGTGTTATATTAGCAACGGGAGGTTATGGTAATGTATATTATCTTTCTACCAATGCTATGGGTTCCAATGGTTCGGCGGCTGTTCAGTGTTATAAAAAAGGTGCATATTTCGCAAATCCTTGTTATGTCCAAATTCATCCTACATGTATTCCGGTACATGGAGATTACCAGTCTAAGTTAACTTTAATGAGTGAGTCTTTGAGAAATGACGGTCGTATTTGGGTACCAAAAAATATAGAAGATGCTAGAGCGATAAGAGAAGGTAAAAAAACTGCTAATGACATAGCAGAAAATGATAGAGATTACTATTTGGAAAGACGTTATCCTGCGTTTGGTAATCTGGTTCCTCGAGATATAGCATCACGGGCTGCTAAAGAGAGATGTGATGCCGGTTATGGCGTTGGACCTACCGGAAAGGCTGTCTTCTTGGATTTTTCTTCCGCAATCAAGCGTTTAGGTAAGGATAAGGTAGCTGAGCGTTATGGTAACTTGTTTCAAATGTACCAAAAGATAGAAGATGAGAATCCTTATCAAACTCCTATGAAAATTTATCCAGCTGTGCATTACACTATGGGAGGACTTTGGGTAGATTATGAATTACAGACAACTATTCCGGGATTATTTGCGGCAGGAGAGTGTAACTTTTCAGATCATGGGGCTAATCGTTTAGGAGCAAGTGCGTTAATGCAAGGATTAGCTGATGGTTATTTTGTCCTTCCTTATACAGTTCAGAACTATTTGTCTTCAGAAATTTATAATCAACCTATACCCACAACGCATGAAGCGTTTGATAGAGCGGAAGTAGAGGTTAAGGATAGAATAGAGAAAATACTATCTGTTAAGGGTTCTACGACTGTTGATACTTTGCAAAAAGAACTTGGACACATAATGTGGGAGTATGTAGGAATGGGACGAACAAAAGAAGGATTGGAAAAAGCGATTCCTTTGATCGCAGAACTGAAAGATAGATTTTGGAAAGAAGTTCGTGTTGATGAGAGTGATGATTGCTTCAATCCAGAATTAGAAAAAGCACTGCGTTTATCAGATCATTTAGATCTGGCTTCACTAATAGCACGAGATGCTTTACAACGTGAAGAAAGTTGCGGAGGACATTTTAGAGAGGAGCATCAAACAGAAGAGGGGGAGGCAAAACGCGATGATGAAAACTTTATGTTTGTAGGTGTCTGGGAATACAAAGGTGATCAAGCACCCGAAATGCATAAGGAAGATTTGAATTACGAATTTATTAAAGTACAAACAAGAAATTATAAATAATAGCTATGAATCTTACATTGAAAATATGGCGTCAGGAGAATGCCAAAGCAAAAGGTCATTTTGAAACCTATAATTTAAAAGATATTTCTCCGGAATGCTCTTTCTTAGAGATGTTAGATATTCTTAATGAGCAGTTAATAGGGGACAATATTGCTCATCCTGTTTGCTTTGATAACGATTGTAGAGAAGGTATATGTGGGATGTGTGGATTATATATAAATGGTCGTCCTCATGGACCTGATGAAGGAATTACAACTTGTCAATTGCACATGCGTCGTTTTCATGATGGAGAAACCATTGTTATTGAGCCCTGGCGTGCAAGACCATTTCCTATTATTAAGGATTTAGTTGTAGATAGAAGTGCTTTTGATAAGATTATACAAGAAGGTGGTTATACCTCAGCAACTACAGGTGGTGTTCCAGATGCAAATGCTATACCAATAGCAAAGAAAAAAGCGGATCAGGCAATGGATTCAGCATCATGTATAGGTTGTGGAGCCTGTGTGGCCGCTTGTAAGAATGCTTCAGCAATGTTGTTTGTTTCTGGTAAAATATCACAATTAGCATTACTTCCACAGGGAAAACAAGAGGCTGCAATAAGAGTAAAACGTATGGTTAAAAAGATGGATGAACTGGGATTTGGTTCATGTACTAATACATTTGCTTGTGAGGCTGAATGTCCAAAACAGTTGAAAAGAACTAATATTGCGAGAATGAATAGAGAGTTTATTTGTGCTAAGATTTGTTCAGATGAGGAATAAAAAAAGATTCTTATAATTATTTTTTCTAATCTATTTTTTAAAGAGGTGAGGATATTTCTTAACCTCTTTTTTTGCTTCATCCCATTTTGTAAATCCCTCTTCTTTACATTTAAGAAACATTTAAAATGGGTGCTGTAGCTCACATGTATTCTGTTACTAAATTGAAAAATAAATTTTAGTTTGAAAAATGAAGGTTGGTGTAATTTTGCATAATAATGTAGACACTATTCCATTATAATGTTAAGAATAATCATGGCAATATTAATGTTAATTGTCTCAATAGATTTATTTTGCATCTGGTCGTAATAGATGGTATTAATGAATAAATCTTATGGTAAATGAAAGTGACGAAATATAATAACTTCATAATACCATTAGAAAGGATATCCGACACCAAATTGTAATACAATATCTTTAAATTTAGCATCATTAAGGACAAAACGTTTTTTCAAAGGTAGACTTGGGTCCCAGACTTTCAAAGCAAAGTCTAAGCGTACAAGTAATACACCTAAATTTAAACGAATACCTATACCTGTACCTGCGGCGATCTCTTTGTAGAAGTCTTTACTAATCTTACCTCCCGCAAGTCCATCTTGTTCTTTTAAAGTCCAGATATTGCCGAAGTCTAAGAAAGTAGCACATTCTAATGGTCCAGTTATAGGGAAACGATACTCCAAGTTAGCCCCCAGTGTTATGTCTCCTGCTCTGTCATATTTATTACTACTTGAAGAAGTTGTACTTCCGGGGCCTAAACTTCTTAGTTGCCAGGCACGTAATCCATTTGCACCACCTCCAAAAAATGCTTTCTCATATGGAAGAGCTTCAGCATTAGCATAAGATATGCCTATGCCAGCATAAAATTTGTAAACAAAAGAACTTTCTTTGGAAATATATTTGTAACGTGTAAAAGAAAAATCTGTTCTTAAATATTGCGAAAAAGGGATATTGAATATAGTGTAATGACCTTGTAAATCTTTACTTTGGTTAAAGGTTATAGAATATAAATCTAAAAGGTTTCCCGCAGATTCCAAATTCCAAGAAAAATAATTAAAGTCTTCTTTTTGATTAGTTATTTGTCCGTTGTAATTATATGAAAATCGCATAGACATAACTAAGTGATCGGACATTTGATATTGAATTCGTTTGTCCATAGTTTTGATGAAGTCAGCATATCTGTTGCTTGTAATCTCTATATTTACATAATTTATTTCTAATGGTATGAAAGCAAAAACAGTTTTTTCTGTTGTATTCCAAGAGTATCCGTAATTGAGGTTGAAAATGGAACGTTCATAATAGGAGCGTTTTTGTATATTATAACCTGTTTTAATACTAGTGTGTGGATGAAACTTCATAGAATAGAAAGCAGTAGAAAAGGGGGCAAGGAATCGTGGTAATTCAATTCCAAAATCCAATCCAGCTTCAAAAGCATTGAATAAATCCCAACCAGTACGAGTATTACCTTTTTTTAATATATCACTATTAATTTCTGCTGCAAGTTTAAGGTTAGTGGTAAAGATTTCTGCACCATGCAGTAAATTTTTATCTGAATAAGATAAGTTTCCTGCTATACCAAGGTTAGAAGAAGAAATATTATTTATAGGTTCATTACTTGCAGAATAGTTAAACTCGAATGATGAAGCCAAACTTAGAGGTTTATTTCTTGTTAAACGAATGTAGCAAGCAAGATCGTTTGTATCTTTTTCTCCTTTAGTAATATCTTCGTAGGATATATCAATATATTTAAAATTTCTAAGTTGAGAAAGTGAGGAATAGGTATTTTTACTGGCCTCGGGAGAATATAGGTTTTTGTTTTGCATCAATATACTTCGCATAATAGTTTTTTCTTTTATGTCGGGTTTATGAGTATTGTTGATAAAATATAAAGGTGTTGGTTTGTAACCTTTTTGTTGCTTGTGATAATAGAGTATAGTATCAATGTTGGGTATATGGTCAGGCGATTGTGTAGAAATATAATTTGGATAAAGGTATATTTTTGATATTTTGTATGGCTTGTGTTTTAATATTTTCACAGAATCAGTAGAGTTAGAGGGTGGATTTTTGATGATCATAACAATTTTTGTTTTGTGGATGCTTTCAGTGGTATCTATATTAAATACTATATACTTTTGGTTAAATGTATAATAGCCCCTAGATAACATTTTTTGAGATATTTCATTTCTCAGTTTGACAAGTAAATCTTCATTGTACCATTGCCCTTTTTTTACAGGATTATCTTGTAAAAGAGGTTGAATGGTGCGATTTAGAGATGTATCTTCAACCTGTACGATAAAAGTATCAATGATAGCACGTGATGGGGTATGAATATAATAATTTACCTTTTTGCGGCGTTTGTAGTAGCTCCATGGGGCGTACGCTCGTTTGAGAGGAGACAAAGAGGTTGTAATTTTTGCATCAAAACAACCGTGCGATTTCAAATATGTTTTAATATTCTTTGTTGATAGATTTATTAGATCTTCATTAATTTCTACGGGTTTTTCTCCTATCGTACGAAAAATATATTTGTCAATAAAATTGCAAACACTATCCTCTCCAGCCTTGGATGAGGAATAAATATACATACCTGCTTTAATGCCTAAAAATTTTCTATTAGGATCTTGTTGAATGTATTTGGCAATATCACTTTTTAGGATGGTGTTATTGTCTATATGGATTTTATTTTTGCCAAGTAAATAACCGTTCTTAGTTAAATGTTTATTTGGAGAACATGCTACAAAACAAAAAATAACCAGTAATATACTAAAAATATTGTTCTTCATATTGAAATATTTTATCTAGAATCTTGTCAGTTGCTCCTCTATTCTCTTTGACATAATTACCTGCAATAGTAGAAATATTTTTGTACATAATGTTATCGTTTAACAGCATTTTTATCCAAAATCTCAACTCCTTAGCATTGTGTATTTCTTTTGCGGCACCAAGCTTTATAAGATCTTGTGCTTCATTGAATTTTTTATTATTAGGACCAAAAGCAATAGGTTTATTGAATACGGCAGCTTCCAGAATATTGTGAATACCGACACCAAATCCTCCTCCAATATATGCAATAGTACAGAGTGAATATAGATGCATTAATATACCAATATTATCTATGATCAATGTATTGTAAGATGAACAATTGTCTTGTGTAATGGAAGACAGAGTAATACTGTTAGGGAACTCATTTAGTAAAGTAACGATGTGCTTCTTGTCAATTAGGTGGGGGGCAATAATGATTTTAATTTCTTTAAAATCTTTGAGAGCTTCATTAATTATTTTTTCATCTTCTGTCCAAGAACTACCGGCAAGAAAAACATTTTTTCCACCAATGAATTTCTCAATTAAAGGAAAAACTTTTTGTTCCTTACTCATAGAAAAAACTCTATCAAAACGCGTATCGCCGACTATAAGATTATTTTTATAACCAATAGAACTAAGCAATGTTGCGGTATATAAATTTTGTACAAAAAAGAAATCGAAATTTTTAAGTTGTTTTCTGAACCAGAAAGAATATGGTTTGAACAAATAGTGTTGTTTTCTGAGAATTAGACTAACAGAATAAAGTTTTCTTGTTCGCAGTTCGCGAATATAGTTCCACCAAAATTCATATTTAATAAAGAATGTTATTTCGGGATTAACGGCTAAAATAAAACGCTTTGCATTTCTAGGTGTATCGAAAGGTAAATAAACTACGCAATCCGCATATTTGTAATTTTTTCTAACTTCATAGCCTGAAGGAGAAAAGAAGCTGATGAGAATATTATGCGTTTTATTTAACTTGTCTAATGCTTCTATAAGGTTTCTTGCTTGCTCAAATTCTCCGAGTGAAGCACAATGAAACCAAAGTGTTTTTTTGTTTTTATCAAGTGACGAAATTTTATGCCAAGTCTGTTTTTGACCTTGACACATTGTTCTTATTTTTTTATTAAACAATGAAGCTAAACGACATATTAGTGAAAAAAAATAAATTCCCAAATTGTACATACACTATATTCCATATTTATGATATTACATACTATACCTATTTGCATAAAAAAATAATTGAGGCTTTCTTTTATGGGAAGAGAATGATTAGATTTCGTTATTTCATCTATAAGTATTAATAATAGTATATTTTATCTGCTGAACGACCAAAAAAAGGGAACATCCAACCTATTTTTATTGTAATCATATGGTCTGTGTATAGCTTACTGTCTCCTCCTTTCAAGTCTGCTTGGAAATCTCTTGTCATTTTCGTAAAGGCAATCTTCCAGTCAATACCTGCAAACCAGTTCGCATATGAACTTTTACTAATATGCCTATAACCGATAAATAATCCTGTCATAGGTCCTCGCATTTGACGATCATAAAGATATTTATAATTTCCTTCCAATTGTAATACTCTACTTTGTGTAGCCTCATATATTATCTGATGTTGTAGAAATCCGAGAGCAAAGGATGTTTCTATGCCACTATTAGGATTTTTTGTGGTGATAGGGAAGATTTTCCCCAAACTAAGGCTCAAAGATAAATTTCTGTTATAAGCAATGACGCCTGCATCTGTACCATCCGTACCAACAATTATGGGATTGGCTCCATTTGTGTATAGAGATGACAAATAATCCTTCATATGTTTGATATTATTTGACCCAAATTGAAAACCAAAATCTATTAAAATCAACCAATTATTAATGGTTTTCCAACCTAAATCGGCATTGACGTTGAAGAAAGAGGTGTATCTGTTTCCCATTTCGCCAAAGGGTATGGTCCAACCGGCATTTGTAGCAAAAAATGGAGTAGAAATTGTCGTATCAGATCCGATTATCTTACTTGCGTTGATATTCCGAGGTTTGATATTTTGTGCAAACAAGCACAATGGCAATATTGCTGTAAATAATATTAGTATTTTTTTCATTTTGTGATCATCTCTTAATTATTTTTCTACTAATGATTCCGCCAATACCTGTATATATACTAACAATATATATACCTGCACTAAAACTACCAAGATTGATTTCTGTAATGTCAGACTTTATTTTATCCTTGTGGGACATTATTCCGCTAATGTCAGAGATTACAAAAGATAAATCCTGCGTTGCTGAATTAACGTCATAATTGTAAGAATTATTTTGTGGGTAACATTCTATAAATATGGAGTTTTGTGTTATTGTAGGGTAAATATTTATTTTTGGTATTTTAAATTGAGGAACGTATGTATTTACTGGCACAAGTTGGACATCCATTTTTAGTTTTGCATCATCCATATGGCACAGAATAGTCTTAGGATGATAACCTTTTTTTGAGAATGTTATTTCGTAATTGCCTTTTACAATCGGACGAAAGAAGTAACCATTACTGTTACTAAACACCTCAGAGGAGTCTTTGTCATGCTTATTTATACATACCATAACATTGTTAAGAGGAAGCGAGGAAATACTATCTTTAATTATCCCCTCTATCCCTATAGAACAATAGTCAAAGAATACAAATAACGAATTTTTTAATTTATTCCAATAACCCTCCAATTCAGTTTCTTTTGGGGTATACTCCATACTTAATTCTAATGTTATTTCTCTGCAATGTGCAAAATAATTACTCCAATCTTGTCTGGAACCGTGTATAACATACCAATCTCCTCCATTAGTAACACCATCATCATTGACATCTGAAAAATAATTCCCATTTTTATCATTGAGCCTTTTTACAAAATCATTTCCTATGACGGAGAACCATTCTTTATCTGCGTGCTCTTTTTGCTGTGAGGTGTAACTATCCCAGGGATAATTGAATACTTCGCTCCCCGTATGTATATTACAAGAGATATTAAACTGTTCTTTTTGCTGATATTTTATAAATGCTTTTGTTTCCGGTTGCTGAATTTCACCATCAGAGTTTTTACCCGTACGAATATCAGGATAATTTCTATTTAAATCCACATAGTTTGCATTATATCTGACCGCACCTTTTATAGTATTGTTGCCACCTGCCCACGTTCCGTCAGGATTAGCATAAGGACAAATATATAAAATGGGAAAATCTTCATTATTGATAGTTTGTTGTGGAACAATTAATATAGAATCTAATAATCGCAACAGCATAATGGATCCTGTTAATTCGTTTCCATGCATTGTTGAAGAGTAGAAGAATTTTGGTTTATTTTTTTTAGAGCTTGATATACCTGCAATCCTCATGCATAAAATTAATCGTCCCTCTACGCTTATTCCAATTGTATCTAGGCGACATATGTCATTATGATTTTTAGCTGTTTTTTGCATATACTGCACATATTCATCATAAGATGGGTATGTATTCCAATTTTGTGCTTTTATAGTCTCAATGCAAATTATCAATATTATCAACAGTCCACATTTTTTCATAAATTATATGTGATTTGAAGCACAAAGGTACAAAAAAAACGTCCTTTTTCTTACTTTTTTATAGATTTCTATACTTTTTATTTAGTATTTTCTTCTTTTTTCTCCACTTATCATAAATTTTTATAGTCTTTATTGTATTGTACAAATAAATTATTAAAAGGAGTGGATAAACTATTAGGGAAATAGAATAAAAGAATTATTTCAAATAAAAAAATTAGAAGATGATAAAGAAAGGTAAAAAAATAAATAGTTACAAAAAAGCTTCACAAGAGAAAGGTATAGCATTTTTTTCATCTATCATAGCATTGACAAAACGAACAGTTTTGAAATTTTTAATATCTTGTTTTCTAATAATCTGTTCCTTGACTATTTTTTGTGCCAATAGTCTTCTTATGCACGTACCTCTTAGTAATGGTGTTGCAGGAGTGAATAATCCTTGTTTATTCTCAAATACAAGATTGGCGATAGAGCTATCTGTGACTAAACCGTTTTTGATTATTATAATATCATCACAATCTGTTTGCGACATCAATGTGTTGATTGCTGTTCTATCCTCAAATTTAAAATCATAAAAAAGATTGTTTGCTTCAACAAACTTTACTTTTTTGCGAATTAATGGAAAATATTCAATAAATGAAATCTCGTATAAATCTATACCGTAAATTATTTTACACTTAAATATTTTATTTTTTGTAATTTTGGGGATGTATTTTATTATAGAGGACAGATTGATATTAGATAACCCAAAGTGTTTTACTGTTTCGTCAACTCTTTTTTGATGAAAAGAAAGATTCATTAACACTCCATTGTTTAGGCAAATGGTTTCTATAAATTTTTGATTCATGTTGGGATATATATTTTTTGTAAAATTTCGTTGTATTCCATAATAGGATTGCTGTTAATAGTTATTCCGCCACCGCTATGAAAGAATAAATTTTCTTTTTTGTCTTGCTCAATAAATCTTATCAACACTGCACTATCAAAATTTGCCCCATCGAAATAACCAAATATCCCACTGTAGAAATTTCTCGTATGCTTTTCAGCCTTTTGAATGAGTTTGATAGTAGAAAGTTTGGGAGCACCACAAATAGATCCTGCAGGTAATATATTCTTTAGAATACTTCCTAAACGTTCTTGCCATTTATTACCGATGTAGCCTACAATTTCGGAACTGACTTGTAGTAAATCTCCCTTGATACTATGAATGGCTGTGATATATCTAAATTGTTTAACTATTACTTTATTAGAAACGATACCAAGATCATTTCGTAGTAGATCTACTACCGTATTGTGTTCGGCAATCTCTTTTTTATCTTTTAGAATTTCTGCTTTAGCATTTGGAATATTAGCATCTATCGTTCCTTTCATAGGATGGGTTGCAATTTCTTCTCCACAGATTTTAACAAAGCATTCGGGAGAAAATGAAACAAAATGTTTTGGAATCATAAGACAATAAGGAGATGAGGAGCATTGAGCCATTGCTTCAAGAGAAAGATTGCAAATGATAGGAGTTTTTAGAGTATAGTTAGCGAGATAACTATCGCCTCTTAAAAGACCTTGTTGTATTATTCTAAATCCTTTCAGATAATCGTCGTAACTTACATTTTGTGAGTTAAGTATAATATTATTTTGTTTTATGGGACGGATATTTGTGTGTAAAGGTGTTCTAAACAGCACATATTTTTGTTTTAAAGGGTTGAGAACAATAATGATTTGATTAATTTCAAAATTAATTGCAACAAGAAATTGTTTTTTGCTTTTTGCTAATTCGGAAATATCGTTAAACCCTTTCTCTATGTCATTATAAATTAGCATAGCTATAAAAATTTTTGATTATTTGTTTTCCATATTCAGAAACAAAAGATTCAGGGTGAAATTGTATTCCAAACAAAGGCTTTTCTTTATGTTCTATAGCCATAATTTCATTATCTGAACCAACCGCAGTAACATTCCAACATGATATATTTTCAGATTTATTTGCAACCCATGAATGATATCTTGCTCCTTTAAAATAGCGAGGTAAACCTTTGAAAAGCTTAGAAGACTCAATGACTTTGATTTCATCGGCAATACCATGAAATGGTTTAGTTATTTTGTGAATTTTGCCTCCGAACGTTTCAATAAGAGCTTGATGTCCGAGGCAAATTCCAAGAACAGGATGTGATTGGCATGTGGTTGCGACAATATTCATGAGATTCTTGTGTTCTTTGGGTAATCCACCACCAGGAGAAATAATTATGTAATCGTAATCTAGCAACATACTATTTTGTAGGCACTCAGTGTTTCTTACATGTACTATTCCCTGTCCTTCATTTGCTTCTTTTACTAAATGATAAAGGTTGTATGTGAATGAATCGTGATTATCTACAAGTAAAGTCCTCATACATTCATATCTAATAATTAAATAAATTACTTGTGTAGGTATACATTGGGATTCCTTTTTGTAAAAGGATAGAAGGATAACATCTACACTCAATGATATCTTTTCATAATGTTGGGGTGATAACGTCAACATATTATGTTTATTGTTTTTTTTATTGTTTTTTTATTATTAGTTAATTTATGTGATTAAATATATTATTGACAGATGTTTTTTCTTAAGAATATCTATTAATCTCTATGGTACTACAGGCAAAAACGTAAATAAAATACATTAATTTATCCTTTTGGTATGTAGATATTTTGTATTTTTGCACAGTAGAATAAATTAATAACAATAACTTTTAAAATTTTTGGAAAATTATGAACAGAATTCTCAATATTCTTCAAACAAAAAAATTTTGGGTTGAACTTTTAATTATGACAATAGGCATGTTTATTGCTGCCTGTGCTGTCTATTATTTCCTTATTCCAAGTAAATTAATTATTGGGACGATAAGTGGTTTGTCAATCGTATTGAGTACGGTTTCTCAGCAACTTTTTGGTATTTCGCTTAATGTAGGAACAATTATATTGATAATAAATGCAATACTACTTGTGCTCGCATATTTTTTAATTGGGCATGAATTTGGAGCGAAAACAGTTTATACTGCACTTATTTTGGGACCTTTCACAGATATTTTAGATAAGATTGCACCTTGGCAAAACTTTGTTCAACCAGGATCAACGAGTTTAATGGGAGATATTTGGTTCGATTTATTATGTTTTGTTCTTTTGTTAAGTCTTTCTCAAGCGGTGCTGTTTTATATAAATGCCTCAACGGGAGGATTAGATATTTTAGCAAAAATAGTAAATAAATATCTTCATTTTGATATTGGAAAATCAGTATCAATAGCAGGTGCGGTCATTTGTTGTACAGCTTTTACAATTAATCCTTTTAATATGGTTGTTATAGGTCTTATTGGTACTTGGATAAATGGTATTGTTGTGGATTATTTTACTGCTACGCTTAATAATAGAAAACGTGTTTGTGTTGTTAGTAAAGAGTATGATAAAATTAGACATTACATTTGTAATGATATTCGTAGGGGTTGTACACTTTATGAAGTTATAGGTGGCTATACTAACGAAAAATCTATTGAATTAGAGACTCTTTTAACAAAAGATGAGTTTGCCAAACTTATGTTATACATTAACACAAATAATATTAATGCTTTCATTACCGCTAATAATGTCAATGAAGTTTATGGTTTTTGGAATAAAAATAAGCGTAAGAAAAAAACAATTGCAGAAAAAAGGTAAAAAACTTTGGAATATTTAGACTAAATGCGTTAAATGATTTTTAGATTTGTGGGGATCTAATATATAAACGAACAAGCAGAACAAAAAAATGACTTTCTTGTTGATTATGTTAAGATATTAAAATTACTTTAATTTATAATAATAAAAATGAAATTTTCTTCTTATGAAAAACTGTTAGCTTGGCGGTTCGGAACTATTGATGAATGACGGGCTGTTGTTTATTTAGACGGCTACACAGGTGCAGAAAATGTTCGCTTCGGCTGTTGGAAGACTAAAAAACTTGTAGGGCGTTATCGGCTTGATATAAATAACGATGAAGATTTTATAAGAAAAGGTAACGCCATAACAAGATACCTTTTCAAAGAAGAACCGGGAAAATGAATGAAAAAACTTGGGCACAAAGGTATAACGAAGCAATATATATGGAAGAATGGAGATTAAGCAACTTCGCTAAATTGTTTAAAAGTGGATAAAGGTGTTATTTTCTCCAAAAAGTTTTCCAGAATGAATTGGGATTGTGATAGCATTCATTGTGAGCTTCAATACATAATGAAATAAATCCTATGAGGATAAATAAACCTAACAATATGCCAATAATGGTATTAATCATAACTTGTTGATGTTTTTAAACTTGCAAATGTAGAAATATAGAAATGTTTTCAGATAATCAAATATTATTTCAAATAAATATAACGGGTGATTCAAATACCGTGATAGTACAACTTCATAAAAACATAAAAGGTTTAGAGTATTTAGTTGTGAAAAATTTTCAAAAAATATTTAAGAAAAATTTTTAGTTTTAAAAAAAAGTGTAACTTTGCAGTTGCAAATGTTTGGGATAAAAAAAGTGAATATTAGCACTTGTGCACTCCTTGTAGTATTCTTGATTATGAATATTTTCGTAGATACTCATAATCATGCTGATGTATTTCAGGGCAACGGATGTGAATTATGTTCGAATAATGTAGAACATCCAAATCATTTTGCACAACGCCAAATTACAAACACTCATTGTTGTTTATGTCAGTTCATATCTTTTTCGTTTAATGTAACGGAAAGGCTTGAAATAGAGCCATATTACAATTATACCAGCGATGCTAATGATAGTGTGGTAGAGATGCTGGTAAGTAATAATCATCATTTTTTCTCTAATAAAGCTCCGCCAACTGCATAACCTTTGTTTTTTTGATTAAAATTGTAGTTTTTGAAGGTTAAAATGGAAATGTTTCAAAAGACATTCGTATTAGTGTGGAGTAAATATGTTTCTTACAGTATTAACAACCATTTGTGTTTGTTATAATGTGGTGCTACCTGCTAAGTCGCTAGCTGACACTGCAAAAACAAATCCGAAGGATAGTGTAATAGAATTGAAAGGTGTTACCATAAAAGGTAATAACTCAAACTGGGTGCAAGTAAATGCATCTCAATCTAGAGTGCAAATAAACAGCAGTTATCTGGAAAGTCATTTTGCAGGGAGTTTGATGCAAACATTAGATAACTTACCTGGTGTAAAAGCCATGACCATTGGTTCGGGTCAATCCAAGCCTTTAATAAGAGGTATGGGGTTTAATCGTATGGCAGTTATTGAAAATGGGATAAAGCACGAAAGTCAACAGTGGGGGGATGATCATGGTCTAGAAATAAATCAGTTTGATATAGATAAGGTGGAAATAATAAAAGGACCATCAGCTTTGCTATACGGTTCAGATGCTATTGGAGGAGTATTGAATCTGTATTCCAATTATACACCAAAATCTGATTTGGAGGCAAAGATTTTATTATTTACTCATTCTAATAATAAATCCATAGGATTTGCTACAAAAATTGGACAGAGAAAAAACAGATTCTTTTATTTCTTAGGGCTTTCTATGTTGGACTATGCAGATTATAGAGTAACAGCGGATAGTATACAATATTACTCCTATCGTGTTGCTCTCAAAAGTAAACGTCTTAGGAACACGGCAGGAACAGAACGAAATGGGAATCTCATGTTCGGATATTTTAAAGGTGATTTTCAAACTAATATTAAAATTTCAAATAATAATTCCAAAAATGGTTTTTTTGCAAATGCTCACGGATTGGAAGTTAGATTGTCAGATATTGATTACGACAAATCTGTAAGAGACGTGAACTTGCCATATCAAAGTGTAAATCATTTTAAAATAATTAATCATACAGCGTGGAGTAAGGGAAGCTTATTATTAGAAAGCAACTTAGCGTATCAAAACAATATTAGAAAAGAATATTCTGAACCTGTATCGCACGGATATATGCCCCAACCAAGTGGTACTCTTGAAAGAAAATTTAATAAGGATACATATTCTGCTCATATTGGGGTAAAAAAATATTATTCTACACAGAACTATTTTCAAATAGGAGCGAACTTAGAACAGCAAAGTAACAAAATAGGTGGTTGGGGATTTATTATTCCTAATTTCAGAGCATTAAATATAGGCTCGTTTTTATTTAATCAAATAAAAATGGGCCAAAATATTATTATCAATGAGGGGATTCGTTATGATTATGCAAATATAGATATTGATAGTTATACCGATTGGTATAAAACACCTATGGACAATCAAGATTCTGTATATAAACAGCGTTCAATAAATAGTCAAAAGCAATTTAATTCTTTTACATGGTCATTGGGAGTAAATTATCATACAGATAATTGGATTTTTAAGCTTAATTTAGGTAAAAGTTTCAGAATACCCATCGCAAAAGAATTAGGTGCAGATGGAATAAATTATCATATATTCAGATATGAAAAGGGCAACAACAATCTCTCACCTGAACAATCATATCAATTGGATTTTGCAATGCAGTATAACAATAAAAGGTGGGAAATAAATATAGAACCATTTATTAATTATTTTCCCAATTATATATATTTGAATCCGACTGCTAAATACACTGAAGGCTTACAGACTTACTATTATACGCAAGCGAAGGTTTTTAGGTATGGTTTTGAGATACAATTACTATTTCACTTCAATGAGAAATTAGAAACAGAATTGAAAAGTGATTATCTTTATAGTGTTCAGCTTTCAGGAGACAAAAAGGGATATACATTGCCATTTTCTGTTCCTAGTTCTGCAGATTTTAATGTAAAATATACTCTGAATAACGAAAATTTATGTTTTGTTACTTGTAATATTCGTGTTGTAGATGCACAAAAGGAGATTGTTCCTCCTGAAAAAATTACTGATGGATATTGGCTGTTGAATGCTTCTTTAACTAAGCATTTTTGCATTAATAGATATATTCTAAAAATGATATTGCAAGCAAAAAACATATTGAACAAACATTATTATAACCATACAAGTTTTTATAGATTGATGGATATTCCCGAAGCGGGATTAAACATAATGATTACATTAGGCTTCGAATTTTAAAAATATTTAATTACAATAAAAAACACGAAAAATATGAAAAAAAACATTTTAAAAACCATGACCTTATTTTTGGTTGTATTCCTAGGTCTTTATTCTTGTAAAGATAAGGATAGAGTAGAAAAACCTGTTATTAATTTGACAGAAGTAGGACATAATAACTCAATGAAAGTTAAGCAAGGTGAGGATATGCATCTTGAGGCGTCCATAGTAGCAGAGGGACTGATAAAACGTATAGATGTTCAAATGCACCAAGAAGCTGCTCAGGGAACTACAATAAATAAATCTTTTACAGAAGGGAAATATGTTGGTGTCAAAAATACAACATTTCACGAACACATAGAAATTCCGATAAGTACACCGCTTGGAGAGTATCACCTCCGCTTTATTGTTACAGACAAAGAGGGACAAACTTCTATGAAAGAAGCACATATTAATGTGTTGTTGCGAACTATGAAATAAATGGGTCTGAAGAATATCATAAAAAATAACAACTAGTAAATTCTCTATTATGAAAAAAAATTGTTTTCTGATAATTGTTCTTATTTTTCTTTCAAGTTGTGGTACGAAAGATGATACAAAAGATATGGAAATGCCAACGATAACAGATACGAACCTTTCTGTTTGTCCATACGATTGTCAAACGTTTCATAAAGGAGATACTATATCTGTTATTTATCGTTTCAATGATAATGAAATGCTGGGATATTACAATATTGAGATACACAATAATTTCAATCACCATACTCATAGTACTTCTGCAAAAGATTGTGATTTGGATGCAGTTAAGGAACCTATTAAACCATGGGTATATAACAAAGATTTTGATATTCCACGACACACACAATCTTTTGTATCCAATGTACAGATTGCTATACCCAACAATATTGATGAAGGAGATTATCATTTTATGATAAGACTTACGGACATGGCGGGGTGGCAACAACTAAAATCCGTATCTATAAAAATAATTGATTAAACAAGTATAGCCTAATGTTAAAGGAAAGATTGACTTGCACAGGTCAGTCTTTTCTTATTTTGTACTAATTTGCTGCTTGTGATAATTCTATTTGTATTCCTATTGTATATTTCCTGATAAAAAATTACCTATCTTTTTCAATAGAAATATAGATGATAATCTATGCGTTAAAAATATTTTTTTGTTGTAATTAATTTTATTTACATTTGCACACGAATTAATAATAAAAGATTAACTACTACGAGTATGAAAAAATTAAATGAATTTGTTGGATTATATCCTTTGTAGAAAATATTGAGGTTTTGAACTAAAACCTATTGGTAATAGTTTAAAAATATTAAAAATGCAGGTATTTTAGCAGAGGATGAGTACAGGGTAGATCCTTATAAAGAAAGTTAAAAAGATTATTGATCAGGTATATAAATGTATAGAGGATAGTTTGAAAAATATTGTGTTAATGGAAAATTTGGGGTATTTTATAGAATATCAAGCTTGAAATACGATAAGCTAATTCATAAAAAAAATACTTCTATAAAAAAATAAAATAATAATAACTCTGAAAAAGGAAGTATTTTCAAATATGACCTTATAAAAGATAAACGTTATACAGTAGATAAGTTTCAATTTTATGTGCTAATAACGACCAATTTAATGCATAAGGGAAAGAGGATATCAATGATAAAGTCAGAAATTTTATTAAGGAAGGAGGAGTAAAACATATTATGGGAGTAGATAGAGGTGTGACAGAAATTTTCTTTACCTTGCATTAATTGATTTAGAAGAGAGTATCAATTGAGCAACGTAGTCTTAATGTTATTGAAACAAAAATAGAAAATACAACTTACCCAAAAGACTATTATTCTTTGCTAGGTTCGGTAGAACAAAGTAATGATGAGGAAAAAAAGAATTGGCAGACAATAGAAAATATAAAAGAAGTGAAAGAGGGTTACTTTACCCAAGCCATATATATTATTTCCCAAATGAAGGAGATATAATACCATTGTGGTTTTAGAAGATTTGAATATGGGTTTAGTGTGTGGTAGACATAAAATAGAAAAATTGGTTTATCAAGAGTTTGAAAAGATGCTGATTGATAAACTTAACTTTTCTGCAAATAGAAAATATGAACCTAATAAATATTATTGAATTTTAAAAGCAGACCAATTGATAAATAAATTTGAAAGTTTTCAAAACTTGATAAACAAAGTGATTTTTTGTTTTACATGTTTGCATGGGATACAGGTAAGATTGTCCCAATTGTAGGCTTGGTTAATTTTAATTTTACAAAAAATGAGAGCGTAGATAAAGTAAAGTAATTAGTTGAAAATTTTGAAATAATTAGATATAATGGCGAGAAAGACTATTTTGAATTTGTTATAAAATAATATGAAAAATTCAATTCTAAATCAAAGAGAACAAAACAATATTGGATTATATTTACTTATGGCGATAGAATAGAAACATTTAGAAATACGGGAATAGAACGATAAATCTTACTAAAAAGATTAAAGAGTTATTTGAAAAGAATAAAATTGGTTGCAATCCTGATTAAAAAACAAGTTTTAGTTCAAACAAACAAATATTCCCATAAAAACTTATTGTATCTGTTAAAACGTACTCTTCAAATATGTAACAGTATAACACAGGCAGGAAAGAAGGTTGCTTTATTTAGCCTGTATGTAACAATGAGGGTAAGTTTTTGACAGAGGGCAGTATAGCGAAAACAATAATTTTCCCCAAGATGCTAACCAAACGTAGTATACAATATTGCTCGTAAAGGCTTGTGTTGTATTAAACAAATACAAGAATCTGGTAATGACAAATACGCAGAGGCTTAACTTTATACAAAACAAGGAATACCTAAATAAAAAATAGTATTCTGCTTGTGAGAGATTATGTAACTCTATAGATATTAAGTGATTTTATCTTTTGTTTGTATTCCATATGTTGACACCATGTGTATATGAATACGGACTGGGATAATTATCACTTTTACTTGCAAGAACAGGAGAAGTTGTCTCATTTTTACATAGATAAGGAGATTTATAGCAATTATAACAATGAAATTTTGGCTCTACCTATTTATTTGGAACGACTTGGAGTAATGGGAAAGATAGATTTGTATACGGTTAAGGAGCATTGTTTGATAGAAAGGGAATATAGGCTTAATAATATATATGGGGATAGATTTATCAGTTGTGGGTATGGTATTTTGGATAGTTTAAAATGGACTATGAGGGAAGAAAAAAAACTACTTTTTTAGGATAAGTACAAATAAAATGCTACTACAATTACTTCCTAAGGATAAAGAAAAACAAGAGTTACTTTTGTTTATGGATAAATTTTTAAAACTATAATTACTTAACTAATATTTTTTAGTTAGTAATCAGAAAAGTATGCATTGTATTCATAATCCATTTTGCGATAAAACTGGTATTGATGATGTTTACTAATAAATACATAGAGTTTCGCCCAATATATGTTATTAATTGTATTGAGAAGAAAATTTAAGAGAGAGCAATGGAGAAAATGTTCCTGGAAAACGAAAAGGAAAAGAGGACTTTTACTAAAATTCTTTTTCAAAAGATACTTGCACTATTCTTTGTAGGTCATATATCCATAACAACATCATTGATAGACAAATGCAGGAAATTCTATGTCGCCTTGGTGACCATGAAACCTAATTTTAGACCTGTATTTTTTGAAACCAATAATGCAGAGGCAAATTATTTTTTAAGATTAAAACAATACGAGACATGAAAGTGCGACATTAATTCAGCAAAGTGTGACATTAGTGTCGCAAAGTGCCTTATTAGAAATAAAACTCGCAATCAAAAAAAACTATAGATTATGATAAATTGATTGGGACGGAAGGTATTGGTTGCTAAATATTTCTTTAAGGCATATTTTCAGGTTTATAATTGTAAACTAAGAGCACTGAGGAGAAAGTGTGATATTATTAACTCTATGTTAGATTATAGGATATACAATATTTTTTTAATTTCACGGAAGTTTTTGTAAGAATGTTTGAATTCTATGTATATTTGGGCATATATCACAGACTTCAGTTTAAAAGAAAATCGTCAGTATGCAATTTGATGGACCCCTTTAGTTGTATAATAGATAATAGAATAAGGAGGTCTTTCGATAGTAGACAATTTAGGGAAGCAGAATTTTTATTAGGAAAAGTAGGATATAATTTGAAGTATGAGTGCAATTCTATCTATTGTAATGTATTTTACACATGTCTTATTAATAAAAAACAGAAGTATTCAAATATGTGTCCAATCTTATTACAGGTGTTTTATGCAATCTAAAAATATAGACTTTTGTCCAGAAATAAATATTTAAATGATAATGTTGATTATAAGTTATGACATATAAAATGATAAATTAGGTACAACTTTAGGTAAAGTGTTAATGAAAAAAGGCATCATATGTCTACAATATTCAGGTTATGAGTTCGATAATATGACAAAACTAACAGAAAATTTGAAAGTTTTGATAAAAACATCTTTGCAAAAAAAATTCTGATGTAGCAAGTGTCATTCTTTTTGATGTCAGTAATGAAAAATGATAAAATACGGTAATGCTATTCATAGAGATAAATATATGTTTTTATTGATTGAAAGCCTAAGGCTTAATATTTTTATATTCTTAATTTATGGATAAATTAAAGGAGGGAGAAATAAAATGGTGGAATAAAAATATTTATTTCTATGTTTTGTATTTTACAAAATATAACTGTCATTGCAAAAATTTGTGGAGATATAAGTACTATAAGAAAAATTTAATTTTGTGGATCAGAGTGTAATTTTAATAATTTACAGATTTTATTTCTAAAATACACGACAGATATTTTAGTGCTTTGATATAGAAAAATTAGTGCGATGAAGTAGGTTTTATTCTCTAAGAAATAAAGTTTTACATAAGAAGAAGCAATATTTATGTTGAGATAATGTCTATATTATGTGGCGAGTCAAAATTAATAAACAAAGGAAATAAAGGATTTCCTTTTACGCGATAAGTAGCGTAAAGAATAAAAAAAATGAAAAATTACAGAAAACTTTTACTGGTAATGATTACAACGGCTGCAGTATTTAACTTTGCGTCCTGTAATGATAATTATGACAAGAATAAAGATGAAAAAGTAAAGGCTGTTGATATAGAGAGAGTCTTGGCTGGCAGTGTTTGGGGAGTAACCGAATATGATGATACTTTTTATACTATTGCAATTTCTCCTGAAAAAACCACGGTTGGTCCTGAATATCCTATTGCGTATGAAAATGTGTATTGGGGATACTGTCGTCAATTTCCAAGTCAATCGCAATGTGCTACGGAGATAAATGTAAGCCGTTTATTTTGTGCAGTTGATGATGGAGAGATTGTATTGATATTTATTAGGCAGGACAATCCTGTTGTTGTATTTAAGATTATAAATATTAGTGCAGATAAGATAGTTGTTAGAGGTAGGCTTCCGTTTTCTAGAGAAAGTAGAGATAATATTTATACGATGGAGAAACTGTCTGTTTACAACAATTAGTAGTTGCTTGGTAATTGGATATGTTAGTGATATAATCAACGTAAGTTTGGTTTCTCTTGCTATAAAGTTGAAAAAGATAAGTAAAAATAATTTATTTTTCGTATCTAAATTTTGTCAATAAATGAAAAAAATATACTTTTGCAAGCAGATTGGTTTCAAAATAAAATAATTGTTAACAAAGTAAAAGAAAGGATTTAAAATGAAAAGAAATCTTACATTTTTATGTGTGATTACAATTTTTTTACTTGTTGCAACATTTGGACATAAGGTATTTGCCCAAGTAGTTGACGAAAGTAAGTATGTTACACTAACCGTTAAGCAAGGCGATAGTATTCGTCTAGATTTATGCACATTTGATGACAATAATCATGTTAGAATTGTCAGTGGCACGACAGATACGACATTTCCGGTCGTGAATTTTGCGATTCCTGGTACTTTTATAAACTATTATGCAGGTGCTACTGAAATGAAAATTTATGGTAATTTGAGAAGATTGAATTGCAATGGTAATTTTCATAGAGTTACAGGTATAGATGCATCACATAATGCCACATTAGAGCATTTAGAGTGTAACTATGATAGTATTGTTAATCTCAATGTTTCTCAAAATAGTGCCTTAAAACTTCTTGAATGTAAAGACTGTATGATGGAAACTTTAATATTGGGCAATCACCCAGATATGGAAAATATCTACTGTGGACGCAATGAGTTGGGTAGTCTGAATGTAAAAGGATGTCCTAATTTGGAGGGATTATACTGTGAAAATAACAAAATAAAGAATTTGGATGTAAGCGGGTTAAGTAAATTGAGAAATCTTAATTGTGAAAACAATCTTTTAACGAATCTTGATATAAAATGGGCTACATCTTTATATTCTTTGAGTTGTAGTAATAATAAGTTATCCCTGTTGAATGTAACTCCTATAAATAATCAATTAAAATTTTTAGAATGTTACGGGAATCCTTTTAGTACAGAGGAGCTAAACAAAATTATGTGTGGATTGCCTTTAAGACCTGAAAATGAATATAATCATGCAACATTTATGCCTCTGTATTCGCAAGAAGATACTAATCTAGATATATTTCTATCCACAAATTCTCAAAATGCAATAGATAAAAACTGGCACATTGTTTGTTATTATCCATCTGGAAATCCACTGGTAACCACTGGTAGTTATACTTGTTCCGATAAGCCAATACCACTTTATGATAAATATGTATCTTTAGTATTTGCAAATGACTCTTCTGTATATTTGTTTGCGGAGATTGATACAAATTCTAAGAATCAAAACGTATTGATACAAGGGGCAGGAGTCAGTAAATTTATACCGGAAGGTTCATGGTCTTATTCTTACAGTGGTTATGTCCAAGGTAATGATACGATGAGAATATATGGTGATATAAATCATATAGAATATCACTCCTATAGTCCTGATACTGCAATAGTCAATTATCTTAAATACGTAGATTTTTCTCACAATAAAGAATTGAACAGAATTACTCTTGTTGGCAATCAGCTTGAAAATTTGGATTTATCCGGACAAACTGAATTAGAACACCTGACAATAGGTAGAGATAGTCTTGCTTTTATAAATCTAGATGGATGTAAGTCTCTATCGTATCTAAGATTAGATGAAACTAATTTACAAAATATAGATTTAAATTCTTCTTTGGATAACATTGAATTTGTTGCCTTTACTTCAAATCCCAAATTGGCAACCGTAGATATCGGTAATAATAAGACTCTTAAACAAATGGAATTTGTTGGAAATTCCAATATAAAGTCTTTTAATATTAAAGGTTGTGATTCCTTACATGTTATCTTTGGATGGGGAAATAAATTATCCACCTCAATGATAGATGATATATACTGTCAACTTCCGGTGCGATCTGGTACAGAGGGTGAACAAGATGGTTTTGGATTCTTTTGGATTGTACGAAACACAGATGATCCACAGTATAATAATACTTTAATGACAAATGGAGCAAACGCGACAGCAAAAAACTGGAAGCTATTTGCTGGAGAGAGTGCAGAAAAGGTAATTATTAACAGTCTTGCAATAGGTAGCCATGTATGTCCAGATGTAGCTTTGAGTGATGCTGTGCCAGAAATTTTGATTGTTTACCCTAATCCTACACAAAATGAAATATTTGTTTCGGATATTCACAATGAAATAGTAAAAGTTTATTCAATTGATGGTAGGTTGTTGATTAGTGAAATTATAAACGAAAAACTTGATATTTCATCGCTTGATAACGGTACATATATTTTACAAGTCGGAGATAGACAAACAAAAATTGTTAAGAGATAAGAAATTCTCTATAGGTATTATTATACGTATTAGTTAAATAATTAAAACTCACAGAATACGACAGACAAATCCCGTTTGTCGTATTCATTTTATACTATATAGTTATCTGAAAAATACTCATTTTTAAGTATTGTGAGCCTTTTGTAATTAGAGTATTTTTGCAATCTGCAGTAAAATGTATTATTAATAATTAAAATCACATAAAATTATGTACACATCTAAGGAAAGAATACCTGTTTTTTGGGTTATGCTAATCGTGGGTTTAATAGCTCATTCAATAATGGATATGATGCCGTTATTTTTTGGAGGAGACCTAACTATGGAAGGAGCCAATGGGACAATGCCCGTAGCCATGGCGATAATGATGGCAATGTTAATATTTACTATACCTTTTGCAGGTTTATTGATATGTCTTTACGGTAAGAGACGTTGCTGGTTGATAACTGAGATAATTATTGCTACAATATTGCTTTTATTTAATTTGTTTCATATGGCAGAACTTTTCACGGGGGCGGGAGTCGGACAGATTTTCATTATGCCGTTTAATTTCTTGACAGCCCTATTGTTGTTGCTTGATTTAAGAAAATTATTGAAAGTTAAAGACTAAAGAATGAAATCTAACCTCGGTGGGGATAAGTTGCATATCAATACTTATTTGCAACTTATCCCCACCGAGGTTATTGCTCATTATAACAAATATAGTATAGTTCTCATAAATTTTTTTGTGAGTTTGTAGGAATTAATAAATGTTAAGAGAAATTGTTTTGCTCTTTCCCTTAATTATTTGAAATTTGATTTTTACTAAATAATACAATAAAATCTGATTTTGTTCGTTCATCTGAGCGAAAAACTTTTGGTTCTTTTGAAAGATTAATAGGGAATCTTGTGTAAATCAAGAACTATACCCGTAGCTGTAAGTTTCAAAATGTATTTGAATTTTATCTTTTGCCACTGTTTTTTTACGGGAAGGCCAATTCAAATGAAACAAAGTCAGAAGACCTGCCAAAATGTTTTATTATTAATCGTAACTTTCGGGTATTGAAGATACGGTAAGATTTAAATGTCTTCATCTTACTCTTTCTTTCTACAAGAATTTTACGTTTAGTTTATTTTTTATTAAATAAAAAAAACGGTTAAAAAATGAAAAAAAAATTCGTTAGTTGGTTACTAGCTACATTAGTAACAATGGTTGGATTTACACAAAATTTGACCTCTACAGCACCTAATGGTACCTTTACAGCATCTGATATATTGTATTGGGTTGGTACTGGACAAAATGAAGTTGGTGTTACTATCCTTTACAACTTTGATTCCGGTGCTGATGCCTTTACCTTTGGTTATAGGTGGTCCGGTGGTAATATTTCTTTTAAGGATATTTTCGATGCCCTGAAAGAAGATGATGCTAGATTCAATTATTTACTTAGTGGTGGTTTCTTAGATGATATTACCATAGATATTGATGGAGATGGTGTCGTTGATTATAGTATGGAGAATAGTAATACACAGTTTTTTATGATTTATAGTGATAATGTAACAACTAATTTTGGTTTTACATCTCCCGGTATTACAAACGGAAATCATTGGCTTGGATTTGTTGGAGAATTTGGTACAGGAGGAGCAGGACTCACCTTAGCCACAGCGACCTATACTCCAATATCTTCTATGAATATTGCATCTTGTCCGTCTCCTTATAATGTATCTATTTCAAATATAACTCAGAATTCTGCAACTATATCTTGGCAAGATACCACTATCAATTCATCTAATCATTGTTGGCTTTATTACAAACTATTATCTGCCGAAAATTTTGATTCCATAGAAATTCAAAATAGTACAAGTCATACATTAACTGGTCTATCTGCTTCTTCACAATATCTTATCTACCTTAGAACAATATGTGAGGATACTATTTCAAATAAAACTAAGCTGCAATCCTTTTACACATCTTGTGGCGATATAACGAATTTACCTTACAGTGAAGATTTTGATAGCTATGGAGTACACACATACAATGGACCTTTCCCATATCCTAATTGTTGGACCAAGATATCTTCTACTAAATACCCTTTTATAACAAATAGCAATTACTCTTCTCCTGGTTCTTTGTATATGGTTGCCGGGCAGCATGACACGGTGATAGCCATAGCACCTAAATTGGGAGATGATATAGATATGTCGTCTATAAAACTGTCTTTCTTTATAAAACCAGCCTCTATGAGTGCACGTCTTACGGTCGGAGTTATGACAGATCCTAACGACGCTTCTACATTTGATAGCATACAATTTATAATTCCAACTACTAAGGCGTGGGAAAAAGTAGAATTTAATTTTGCAGAATATTCCGGTGCAGCAAAATACATTGCCTTCAAATCACAAGGAGCAGATACCGGTAATGTAATTTGTGTTGATAATGTATTGATACAAAGTATTCCCGATTGTGAACATCCTAATAAGTTAAAGGTTGTAAAGAATACAGTAGATGAGACAAGTGCGGATATTTCTTTTACAAAAGGGTTATATTCCGATAATTCATGGTATCTATATTATAAAGTTATAACGGACGATGTCTATGACTCTATTCTTATTTATGATAATCCGTATACTTTGGAAGGACTATCATTGCAAACAACATACGATATTTATATGCGAACTAATTGTGGCGATAATAATTTAAGTATTTCTTCTGACACAATACAATATAAAACTCCTTGTGAAAGCACAGTAATAACTACTTTTCCATACTCTGAAAGTTTTGAAAATGGAATAGAGTGCTTAGAACAAATAAATGTAAATGGTAACAGCGAATGGACGACATCATCTGAGATGTACAAAAATACTTCTAATATTCCGGATGGTAATAAATATTTGTTGTACAAATTTAAAGGTAAAGGTCCTAAACAAGTTTGTTTATTACCAGTTATGGACCTATCTACTTTGAATGCTCCTAAGCTTGCTTTGTCTCATATTCAGGCAAAATGGACTAATGACCAGGATTCTCTAAAAATAGTTTATAGGACATCGGCAACAGATACTTTACACGAATTAGTAACATATAATACTTCTATCACTTCATGGCAGCAAGATACTATAGAACTAGTTGATGCTAATGCAACATACCAAATAGGTTTCTATGGTTATATAGGATATGGTTATGGAATAGGAATAGACAATATTTCCGTTTTTGATGGTGAAGCGATTATTCCCGGATGCAATAATGACACATTATATCAGGTAGAAACTATCTGCGAAGGAAATTCTTACAATTTTTTCGGAGAAATATTAACAACAGCAGGTACGTACAAGCATAATGTAGCAAAATCTGACGGGTGTGATTCTGTTTATCATTTGATATTGAGTATTTCTCCAAAATATAATATTGTGAAGGACACAACTGTAATTGGAACAAATTTTACTTATGATGGTTACACATTTACTGCTAACGGTTCGCATATTTATGAATACCAAACGGTAAATGGTTGCGACAGTACGTTAACATTGAATGTTACATTTATAATTCCACAAGTTGATATGACAAAATATATTGTCCTTAATGTACAAAGTGGACAAAATATAAGTTTGGATTTTACAGCTTTTACTAATAATACTGGTGTGAAAATAGTAAGTGGTAATAATGAAAAAATCATAAACATAGGCACTGCTTGGTCAGATTATGTGAATTATTTAGCAGGAGCTAGTACTATGACGATTTACGGCAACATCAAGGCTTTGGATTGTCAAGCTAATGGCAATAAACTTATAGGTTTAGATGTAACAAACAATCCTGATTTAATTTATTTGTATTGCTTTGGTAATAATTTTACTACCGAGAGTTATGATGCTTTAATGTGTTCATTACCAGAAAGACAAATAAATGATAATGCATGGTTTTTCCCTCTATATAATGCATCGGATACAAACTCTTCTAAGTTTATGGCAAGTAATTCTTCAAATGCAACTACAAAATATTGGACGGTGAAATATTATTCAAATTATAGTGAGATAGGACAAACTAACGGTAGTTATATTTGTGGAAACAATCCGATGCCTACTTATGATAGTGTTATGACTAAATCTATTTGTGAAGGGGAAAGTTATGTTTTCTTTGATACTACATTAACAACTGCAGGTGTATATCAGCATACTATAGTAGCGAGTGTGGATACAAACATAACGTTAACGTTGATTGTCAATCCTACATATAACATTGTGAAAGATACTACTGTGAAAGGAGCAAGTTATACTTATGAAAATTACACATTCACCGTTAGTGGTTCGCACATTTACGAATATCAGACCATTAATGGGTGCGATAGTACTTTAACACTTAATGTCACTTTTACATCCGCATTGAATGATGCAGTATCGGAGTCCTTTGCCATTTATCCTAATCCTGCTCAAAATGAGATCACTATTAATGGACTTCGCAATGAAATAGTGAAAGTTTATTCACTTGATGGCAAGTTGCTTATCAGTGAAATAATAAATGAAAAACTTGATATTTCAATGCTTGATAGTGGTACATATATAATAGATGTAAGAGGTAAGCAGAAAAAGATAGTTAAACAATAGTTATTGGTAGTTATTAGTTTAACATGACGGCAGAGAAATATTTTGTTTTTCTGCCGTTAAATTATATCTCATTTTGTGAGATTAAAGTGCGATATTGGCAAATTCTTTTCAAAAAAGAATTTATTAATTTCAAAAAAGAATTTGTTATTTAGCAAATTCTTTTTTTGTTGTTGTATTTATGAAAATAAGTTCTATGGCAATTATTCTGTTCTATTTGCAAAATCATTTTGAGTATGGGATGGATAATGTATTTAATACTGCTAACGAATCATTGTTAATAATATCCTAAACGGTTTAATGTTATTTACAGTATGTAAAACATTTTGCAGGATAATGATAATATCTCTACGTTAGAGTAGTAGAGTTGATATTCTATTATCATCACGGCTTGGTTATCTATAATTCGGAGTAGAGCGGAGAAAAACACCGTATTATCACTAAGTTTTTGACTTTTATCAAAGGGAAATAGAGCACTGCTATCCGTATTTGAATTAATATTTTTTTTACTGACAATTCCTACTGCTGTATATTTAATTGTTTTGTTGGTATTCACAGTTATACTTTTTTTCGTTGTTTTTCCATACTTTTTTCTTTGTGTTTTTTAGATATTTTTGTACAAGTAATGGAAAAGACATTATCCATCTTGCAATATTTGTTAAACAATAGATAATAATATTATTTGTAAATATTGTTAATATCATTTTTTTTTAACAGATTTTATTTATTTCAAATACTTCCACAAAGCTTGTTTTTGCATACTCTGTGTTAATATCTCATAATATACTTTTTTATTATAGATTTAATTCAAGTTAGAGTTTTTACGAAATAAGACTACGAATGAATTGAGAAATATATAAAGATATGAATGATGGAAGTAAAAGAGAATGTGAGTTAAAGAAAATAAATTTATGAATTGTGTGAGAATGATTAAAATTGAGAATACCAGATATATTTTTGGTGGGGGATAAAACAAAAGATAAGGAAGATAGGCTTGAAATTGATGAAAAGAGTGTTGTTGGGGTTGATAGATTTGACAATATAATTTTTATGAACAATTGTTTATCTGAATAATAGTTACGTTTTATCCAAATAAATATGCCACCCTAATTTATTAGGGTGGCATATTTATTCAACAATTCTGATAATATTATTAATAACCAAAGATTTCTTCTAATGAAAGTTTGGTTATTTCCCCATAAGTCTTCAACCCATTGAAGTCAATCTCTTTTTCATTACCTAAAATAACAACAATACGTTTCTTATTTTTGATGTATTTCTTATTGAAGTTGATAACATCATCAAGCGTAATATTCTGGATAGCTTTGTAAAACTCTTTCTCTAACGGTTCTTTCAATCCCCATTTTTTACAATAAAGATACGAATCTATGATTTCCGTTTTTGTCGTGCGTTCCGTACGATATGAAGAAATAACTTGTTTTTTTGCTATATCGAAGTTTTGTTGTGAAATAGGCATACTATCTAAGAGTTCACTGAAAGCAGATAATGCATCTATAAGTTTATCATTTTGTGTCCCCATATGTGTAAAATTGTAATTAAGATGACCTTTTTCATTACCCAAAACAAAATATGCCCCAGCAGAATAAGCTAATGAACGTTTTTCTCTGATATCTTGAAAAACGATACTATTCATACTGCCACCAAAGTATTCGTTATACATTTGTATTTGGGGTGATTGTTTCAAATTAACAACATCAGAAGTTGTAAGTTGTCTGCACAGCGACTGTTTTGCATCATAATGTGCAAAATAAACTTTATTTTCTTTTATGGCTAGACGGTCGTAATCTGCATTTTGCCTCAATTGTTTTTTTGCCTTTTTTATTTTGTGTTTTGCTGTTAGTATTTCTTCCAACTCGTTGAGTGTTTTGTCTCCATAATATAGAATTGTCTGTTCTTGTGTAGTCATAGCCTTTATTTGGTTGACAATATCATCGGATTTTATTTGTTTTACTTCTTCGTTTGTAGTGAAGTATTTTTTTAAGTTCTTTTTGTCGTAAGAAGCATATGAAACTAATTTTTGAAAGATTGAATTTTGTTTTGTTTTAGCATCGTTACGAGATTTAATGATATTGTCAATGGAATTGTTAACAGATGACTGAGAGATTTGAGGATTGCAAAGAATATCTTCAACAATATCAAGGGCTTTACCCATATTCTCGCTAAGTCCTGAAATACTTACTGTGGCATATTTATCACCAAAATTAATTGAATATTGACATGCAATATCGTACATCTCCTTATAGATTAGAGCAAGATTCTTGTTGGTAGACTCCAATTGTTCTATAAAAAAATTTGTAATACCTGCTTTTTTATCATAAAGCGAACCGTAATTGTAACGATAAGTTAATTGGAAACGTTTATTTTGATTGTTATTTACGTAAAGGATTTGATTGCTGTTGGATTTTCCTTTTTTCAAATCTTTATTGAAATCGACAAATACTGGTTCAATTGGTTTTACATTGATATTTTTCAAGTTCTGAAAAAAATCGCTCTCCACATTACGATTCATCACCACGGGAGTGATTGCAGGTTTGTTTACTTTTTGAATGTTGCGTTGCTCTCCCTGCCGTTTATAAATAATAACATAATTGTTGTTCTTGAAAATTCTGTTGGCAAATTCTAAAACTTCCTGTTTCGTTATTTTACTTAATTCATTCGTCTCATTGATTACATCTTGCCAATTGCGGTAACTCACATATGCCATCGCCATCGCCATCGCTCTGTTAGAGTTGCTTTCTAATTGTTGCATATTTCTAAGATTGATATTATTGATGGCAGCAGTTAGAAGACTTTCATCCCAAGAACCAGATTTAAGAATATCAATTTGTTTTAAAAGGAGGTCTTTCAATTCTTCCAGTGTCTGCCCTTGCTTTGGTATACCTGCAAGCATGAATACAGAATAGTCATTAAGATTCATCACTGTACTTCCTGCATATTGGGCAAGCTGTTTTTGATTAATATTCTCATCAATTATGCCACAATACCCATTCATAAGTACAGCATCTACCATTTGTGCCAGAAGAACATCTCTTGATCCGGTTCCAGCATCTATTCTATATCCTATACGTAAATTTTCAGCCTCTAAACCATACACATCTACTGTTTTGACTTCGGTAATGGGAGATTCTCTCACAAAAGAAAAATCGGGAATATATTTGGGGCGTATTTTCCCGAAATATTTACTAATTAGTTGTATAGCTTCTTCTGGGTCAAAGTCACCACTCATGGCGATACAATAGTTATTTGGCACATAGTAGGTGGAAAAATGTTTTTTAATGTTTTCTAATGAAGGATTTTGTAAATGTTCTATCGTTCCAATAGTTGTTTGTGTACCATAAGTATGATGTGGGAATAAAACTTCGTTCATTTTCTCATAAACAGTCCTAGAATCGTTAGCTAAATTCATATTTTTTTCTTCATAAACAGCTTCTAGTTCTGTATGGAAAAGGCGGAATACCGGATTAGCAAATCTATCTCCCTCTACCATTAACCATCGTTCAAGTTCATTGGAAGGAATATCTTCTTGATAGACTGTCATATCGTTGGAAGTGAAAGCATTTGTATTCTGTGCTCCGATAAGAGACATCATTTTGTCATATTCATTAGGTATAGCATATTGACTTGCAATGTAGGATACGGAGTCTATTTGATGATAGATTTGTTTTCTTTTTTGAGCATCTGTAGTTTTATTGTATATTTCATAAAGAGCTTCAATTTTTTTCAATTCAATCTCTTCTTTGGTCCAATTCAAAGTTCCAAAATGTTTAGTCCCCTTGAAAAGCAAATGTTCTAAATAATGGGAAAGTCCGGTTGATTCACTTGGATCATTTTTGCTACCAACTCTTACGGCAATGTATGTTTGTATACGAGGGATATCCTTATTTACAGATAGATAAACTTGCAATCCGTTGTCTAACGTATAATGAACGACATTCATTGGGTCATTTTGGTAAGTTGTTTTTTTGAATATTTGTGCTGAAGCACTAGATAAAATCATTGTTAAGGCAATAAAACAACTGAAAAAGCCATTAATTACATTTTTTTTCATTACTTGTGTATATTGTTATAAATTCAATGCATATTTTGTAGAAAAATAAATTTGTTCTTCTTTTATTGTTTCTGATTAAAGAACTATTGCAAAATTACAAACTTATTTTAAAGTAACAAAATTTTGAACTTTTGTTGCAACCATTTGCAATTCTTTTGCGTAATCGTCAAAAAGAGTCTTATAATTATGAGTTTTAGTAAGAAAAAGATAGGCTTGTATTTTGGATCATTCAATCCCATTCATTTAGGTCATCTTATTTTAGCGAATTATTTCATACAAAATACTAATTTGAGTAAGATTTGGTTTGTTGTATCGCCACAAAATCCTTTGAAAGGACGATTATCACTGTTAGATGATGATATCCGTTTTCGGTTGGTGCAGTTAGCAATAAAAGACAATCTTTCGTTTGTTGCCTCTAATGTAGAATTTGGATTATCTCTTCCATCTTATACTATTAATACGTTAGAATATTTATCGACGAGAAATGCAGATAAAGAATTTTCCATTATTATGGGGGAGGATAACTTAAACAATTTTGATAAATGGAAAGATTATCAAAAAATAATAGAGAACTATCAGATATATGTTTATCCTAGACAGGTTATATCTGGTATGGATAAAGTAAAACGGGGGGATAAGTATTTAGACTCGAATATAACAATGGTAAATGCTCCAATCATAAATATTTCTGCTTCTTATGTAAGAGAATTGTTAAGAAAAGGACAGAGTGTTAGGTATTTTGTACCAGATAGAGTTTACGAAGAAATAGAAAAAAAACATCTTTACAAGCAATAAAATAAAGAATTTTGAGTCTAAACGCAACAATGTAGTGGAATTTACGTAAAGAGAGTAAGATAACAAAAGAAAAAATAAGATGAGGCAGTTAAAAATATCAAAACAATTAACAAATAGGGAAATTACTTCGTTGGATAAGTATCTTCAAGAGATAGGGCGATTGGAGATGATTACTCCTGAGGAGGAAGTTCAGTTGGCTCAGCGTATAAAACAGGGAGATCAGAGAGCGTTGGATAGATTGACAAAAGCCAATTTGAGATTTGTTGTTTCTGTTGCTAAGCAATATCAGAACCAAGGAATGAGTTTGCCTGATTTGATAAATGAAGGTAATGTTGGTTTGATAAAGGCTGCCCAAAGATTTGATGAAACAAGAGGTTTTAAGTTTATTTCATACGCAGTTTGGTGGATAAGGCAGAGTATATTGCAAGCATTGGCAGAACAGTCTCGTATTGTTCGTTTGCCATTAAACAAAATAGGCTCATTAAATAAGATAAACAAAGAATATGCTCGGTTAGAGCAAGAATTTGAGCGTACTCCTAATCATGAGGAGGTAGCAGAGGCTTTGGCAATGACGGATGTTGAGGTAAGGGAAAGTCTGAGAAATTCCGGAAAACATACATCTATGGATGCTCCTATTGATAATGATGGCGAAAATACGATGTATGATTTTATGAAGTCTGATGATGCTCAAACGCCTGAGAGCGAATTGTTATACGAGAGTTTAAAAATGGAGATAGAAAGAGCGTTGTCTACCCTGACGGCAAAAGAAAAAGATATAATTGAGATGTTTTATGGTTTAGCTGGTTATAGTCCGATGACGTTAGACGAGATCGGAGAAAAATTTGAATTAACCCGTGAACGTGTTCGCCAGATTAAAGAAAAAGCTATAAAGCGTTTGAGACATACTTCAAGAAGTAAAATACTTAAATCCTATTTAGGGTAAGATTATTTGTTTTGAAGACTTATTTATTTCTAATATTAGACCTCCTATTTTGTAGGTTATAGTATATTAATATGGTAGCTAATTTTGAAGTTTTGGTAGTTATATATAGGATATTATAATGACAGGAGCGAAACACAAAATTACCATTTCTTTTGGTAGTAATTTAGGAGATAAAAAGAGAAATATTCAAAGTGCGTACTCTCTTTTACAACAACGTTTGGGGAATATGCTAAATTGTTCTAACTATTATGAAACAAAACCCTGGGGTTTTGAAAGTGAGGAGTCTTTTATTAATTCTTGTGCAATATTCCAAACAGATAAAAATCCTTTTGAGTGCTTAGAAATTATAAACGATGTAGAAAAAGAGTTAGGTCGTGTACGTTTCGCAACTGCTGGTTATGAAGATAGGCTAATAGATATAGATATTATTTTCTATGATAAAGAAAATATAGATACTCAGACGCTGAAAATCCCTCATCCGCTGTGGCAAGTGAGGGACTTTGTAGTTATACCATTGAAGGATATGGGAATATTAAAATATTGATATAATTTCTTTCTTTATTTTGCTTCCTAATAGTTTATCGTTATAAGTAAAATTTGTCGCAAAGATATCCAATTTTGAAATTGGATGAAAATTTCTATTTCATTTTTTAATACTTGTAATAAATAATATAGGTGAAAATAGATTAACAAGAAGTAACTATGCCGATTGATTTTGTGAAGTATATAAATGTATAGTATTTTTGTATTATTGTGGTACGGAATAGAAGGTCGGAATATAAAATGTTTTAGACTATTCTACTGTCTACACAGAATAGTATTCACAGTTCAGTACTCATTAAGTGGTATAGAACGTTTGTTTGTTGGTTATATGATATGAAAATAAAAAGTAAAGATGTTTTTGATTTGTGAATTACTATTTATTCTATGCGATTAATGTAGGAAATAAATATTTAATTGACTTTATACTTCAATTTGAGACGATGATTATTTATCACATAAAAAAAGCCGATAGAATTAATAATCAATCGGCTCAACAACTGTTCATCAGTACTCCGGATGGGACTTGAACCCATAAGAGCGCATTGCTCACGGGATTTTAAGTCCCGCGTGTCTACCTATTCCACCACCAGAGCAACTTAATTTTGATATATAAGAGCGGAAAACGAGGCTCGAACTCGCGACTTCAACCTTGGGAAGGTTGCGCTCTACCAACTGAGCTACTCCCGCTTATGTTAGTTGGTATTAGTTGCGTAATCAAAACATTATCTTCTTTGCTCTATGCTCTTTTCGTATAACTCAATGAAAGATCTCTCTCTTCTGCTTCTAATACAAAAAAGAGCGGGAAACGGGACTCGGACCCGCGACCCCAACCTTGGCAAGGTTGTGCTCTACCAACTGAGCTATTCCCGCTTGTTTTGGTTTTGCAAAAGTACGATGTTTTTCCGTTCTGACCAAATAAAAGAATAAAAAAATGCAATAAAAAATAATATTCATAATATACTTTTTTGATTTTTAATTATTTAATTTTCCGAGATTTTATTTTAAAATTATATTTTGGTAAGTTATCTTTATTGACCTTATACGGATGGGTTATTGTTGCAATGAAAATACAGGTTGTTTCAATTAGAGGATACTCTATTCCTTTCTTTTTTTGAGTACAATATTAGAGAGATACAAATGAATAAAGAGAGCATAAAGTTAATGAATTATTGATAAGTGAAATATGATTATTGAAATAAAACAAACACTACCATATCACCCAATTAGTATGTCTTTGGATATTTAATTAATAAGCCGAAATGGAAAATTAAAGTGTGAGATTAATAAATTCTTTCTTGAAGTTAGTAAATTCTTTTCAAAAAAGAACTTGCTAATATTATGGCATTGCTTTGAAAATTATCACATTATTAAAATAGCTTTGTGTTAGAATAACATATGAAGAATTTTTTGTGATTGTATTGGGCGATTATTTGTAATATGTTGCTCAAAAAATAGTATGAGGATATTCAGTAAAGAATTTCTTTGTTGAAAGTTTTCCGTGCAGTACGTATAATCTTCTTTTACCGTGTTGATGAATTTATAGAATAATAAAGATAATTCTTTATTAAGTGTTTTCATATCTTCTATGGCAACAAATGTTCCGGTGGATATATCGAAAAAAGGATTATCTTCATCATAATTATTCATAGGGTTAAATCCCAATATGCAAGCAAGATGATAAAGAAAAAAGATATGAAAGTCTCTTAAATCTTTGTTCTCTTTACAATCGTTGAGGTAAGATATTGTTTTCCCCAAAAAACAAAACATTGTTTCGTTTGGATTGCCTTCTTTTAGAGATAGTATTAATACTTCAGCAATAAACATAGACAAAGAGACTTTTACCATATTAGTATATGTATTTGTCAGATTTGCAGTGATACAACACTCCTTGATAGGGCAAAGAGCAGAGTTACCTTTGTCATACATTACGACATCTATTTTTTGTAATGGTTGAAAGTACGAAGACTTTACGGTGGCATTACGTTTTCGTCCTCCATGAATAATACATGACCTTAAACCATAATCTTTAGTGAATAGGGATACCACAGAACTACTTTCCTTATAAGGAAACGATTTTAGGCAGATTGTTTGTGTCTTTACAACCATTATTTTACAATAAGAAATTTACCTTTTGCCTTGTTCGTTCCTTCATTTGCCGATGAGAAAACAAAATATACCCCACTTGCAACTTTTTGTCCCTGAAAATTTCTACCATCCCATACCGTCTGCCCACCAAACGATTTTAAGTGTGCAACCATCCGTCCATTGGCATCAGTAATTCTGACATCAGAATCGTTGACAAAACCCTTTATGGCAATCAAACCATTGTAATCTGGTCTAATAGGATTTGGGAATACGCTGAGTTCTATATCTTCTGTTTCCGGTTCAAGACTTTCTGCCCTGTATGATATCAATCCCCTATCTGTTCCGATAAACACCTCACCTGTTTTGGGATTTTGTGCCATACATATTATTTTATTAGAAAACAGTGGTGAATTTTCCCAAGTGAAATGATATAATTCTTTGTCTCCGTTGGGACTTAATACATATATTCCACTTCGTTCTGTGCCAATCCATTTACGATTAGCACCATCTACCATAATACAGTTGATATTTTCAAAACTTAACAAATATTGTGCAATACCTTCTTCGCTGTATACGATATTATTGCACTCTACATTGTAATTAGGTGAGCCAACATCAAAAGCTCCGTTGAGTGAGTAAATAACTTTTATGCCCTTTTCTGTACCTATCCACAGCTCACCTTCCTTATCCTGAGTGATGCAGTTGACCATTGAACTTTGAAGTAAAGCACCGTTGTTAGGGTCAATCAATTTCATCTCTCCTTGATTATTTATTAAAAGTATTTTATTATTTACGGTATATATTAGTTTGTATGAGTTGAAATTATCTAATGTCATTCCTCTGACTTCATCGCCACCTATATAGGAGTGGGTGTAAAAATTGCCCCATTCATTATTGAAGGTTTTGTAAACAAAACCATATGGAACCAAAGAGAGGGCGGCGAACATGTTTCCGGATCTGTCATATTTGACTGTTGCAACGCGATAACTATATCCTTGGGATTGTAGCAGATTGTCAGTATTTGTGGAATCAAATATTGTTTGAAGTACATTGTTTTTGATATCTAATATGCCATTCCACCATGATGCTGCAACAATGTGTGAATTATCCTTTGGATCTATAGCGATATCCAACACATCTAAGACTGTATCATTTTTTTCTCCGTAATCAAGATGGTCCCAGTACTCTCCGTTATATACGTATACGTCTCCGATCATGTACTTATTAGCACTAGTAATATCTTTACCTCCCGGGGCGACATAAAGAGTTCCTTTGGGATCAAAAGTCATGTTAAAGACATCGTTACTTAATGGACCCATAGGATAGATTATCTCTCTTTGTCCCGTACCCCCGTCTTTGTAGTGGGGAATATGAATAAGACCTTTGTTGTAGTGAGAAAGCCATAATGAATTATTACTATCAATATAGAAATCTCTAAAATCAACTGTAATATCAGGAATAGGATTCCAAGAGCTACTGTAATGATATAGCTGATTCAAGTTCGTATCATAAATCGTGAAAGAAAGATAGTTGATGATACCGATTTCATCGCCATATTTTTTTACTTTTACTATATACTCTGACTTTTTGACTGTGTCTTTATTTACTCCATCGTATTTAATCAAGTGAGATAGAGGACTTTTTGCTTCATGGATTTGCAATAATATGGAGGTTTTGTTGTAAGGTAAAATATTAATAACTTGTTTGTTGTCGTTATCTGAAATATTTTTATTCTTCCATGTTTGTGATGAAGCAAGATTTTTACTTCTCTTATCGGCATATAATAGACCATCCACAGTACCAGCAAAAATCGAAGTATCATCTATGTAAATACAGTTGACATTGATAGCAGACGAATTTTCTCCTAAATACCAAGTATCATAAATTTCGTGTCTTTGCAGATTCAGTACAACAACGCCGAAGCCACAAGACAAATATGCCATGCTGTTGTAAAAAAATATACCGTTGATAGCTTTACTCCCCTCAATTATACGGTCCTTTATGTCGGGGATGTTATAAACTTTGTTATTGCAAACAATATCTATATTTGAATTTTCATAAGTTATGACAATAGATTTTGTAATATTATCATAAGCAATTTGCCCTATGCCTGCATCTGATAGACCATTAACCTTATTGAATTTTTCAGTCTTTTTAGAATGTGGATTGTAGAAAAATAAAGCTGATCGTCCTGCTACGAGAACTTTATCTTCTACCTTACAAACAGCATGTGTGAAATAGTGGGACAAATGATCTCTCCACTGACCAACCGCTACTCTGTCAGACTGAGCTAATGTTCCCCAAGTAATAATCAAGAGTAAATTGAATATTATAAATTTTTCTGTCCTCATACTTTATTGAACGGAAAAGGCATTAAAATTATTTTTTTGTTCTTTAAGTTTATTCTAAGGATTCTTTAAGCCTTTCTGTATTTTCTGCCAGTTGCAATGCATCCAATAGTTCTTGAATATCACCATCCATAAATACAGGAAGATTATACATTGTCCAATTAATACGGTGGTCTGTTATCCTACTCTGTGGGTAGTTGTATGTTCTAATTTTTGCACTTCTATCTCCAGTAGATACCATTGTTTTTCTCTTTGATGCAATGCCTTCAAGATATTTGGAGTATTCCCTCTCAAATAGCCGAGTACGTAAAACAGTCAAAGCTTTTTCCAAATTCTTTACCTGAGACTTTTGATCTTGACAAGAAACCACAATTCCTGTCGGAATATGTGTTAATCTAATAGCTGAATATGTGGTATTGACAGATTGCCCTCCTGGTCCGCTAGCACAAAATATATCTTTACGAACATCACTCATTTTAAGGTCTACATCAAATTCCTCTGCCTCAGGCAGGACGACCACGCTAGCAGCTGAGGTATGTACCCTGCCTTGTGTTTCTGTCTGGGGAACCCTTTGGACTCTGTGTACTCCAGATTCATACTTCATTTGACCATACACGCCGTCCTTTCCGCTGACATTTATAACGATCTCTTTATAGCCTCCAGAAGTGCCCGGAGTATAATCTACGACTTCGGTTTTCCATCCTCGTTTTTCAAAATATTTGACATACATACGATATAAATCACCTGCAAAAATACTTGCCTCATCACCTCCTGTACCTGCACGAATTTCAAATATAGCATTTTTCCCATCTTGCGGGTCCGCTGGAATTAATAACAGACGAATATCTTCCTCCATTTTTTCTTGCTTTTCTTGAAATTCCGAGAGTTCAATCTTTGCCATATCACGAAATTCTTCGTCTTTCTCGTTATCAATCATATATTTGGCGTTTTCAATATTCGTAAGAATATCTCTATATTCCTTATAAGCAACAATTATAGGTTCTAGATCTTTGTATTCCTTATTAAGCTTGACATAATTTTTCATGTCGTTGATTATTTCAGGATCATTGATTTTTTCTTGTAGAATAATGTATTTGTCATTTATTGCTTCAAGTTTTTCAAGCATATCGGTCATAGTCTAATTCCTTTAGTGGTTAAATTGAGCTGCAAAGGTACTAAATTTTTGTGTAACTAAAATATGGTAGACACTGAAAATACGCGAATATATCTACGTGATAATATCTTCTTATATGAAATTACATAATAAATGATAATTTTCGTTATTCAATTTTTATATGGAGAGGGAATGTTTTGTGTGGTAAATAAAATAAAGTCCCACATTAGAAAAATAAAGTCCCACTTTATTTTTCTAATGTGGGACTTTATTTTTTACAAGAAGGCTTATCATTAACGTGAATTAGGGAAGCAAAAAATGGGATTTACATGAATATCAAAAATATTATTTAAATAATTATTTGAAAATTAGAAGAATTGTCAGTTATTAACATTTTTTGTTCATAAATTTATAAAAAATAGCGATATCATATTATTTTTTCTATGTACTTTTGCTAAACAGAAGGAGCAATATTGATAAAGAAATAAGAATTTTAGTAAATAATCCATAAATATCAGAGTATGAGTAGTGTGTACATTGTAAAAAGAGATGGAAAACAAGAAATTTTTTCCATAGACAAGATAAAAAATGCCATAAGAAAAGCTTTTTTGGCCGTTGGTGGCTATGCAACCGAAACAGATCTAACCGAAGTTCTTTCTCGCGTCAATGTGAAAGACGGAATGACAGTGGAGGAGATACAAAATCAAGTAGAGATAGCCTTGATGGCCGAGAAATACTATGCGGTAGCTAAAACCTATATGCTTTATCGTCAAAGACATCAAGAAGATAGGGAAACAACAAGTAAAGTTAAGTTTTTGTTGAACTATTGTGAAGCAGAAAATGCGGCAACAGGCTCAAAATTTGATGCTAATGCTAACGTGGAGTCTAAAAATATAGCAACGCTTATTGGAGAGTTGCCAAAACAAAATTTTATACGTTTAAATAGGCGAATGCTTACTGATCGTTTAAAAGAGATGTATGGCAAAGATTTTTCTGATCGCTACTTAGATCTTTTGGAGAAACACTTTATTTACAAAAATGATGAGACATCGTTAGCTAATTATTGTGCTTCCATTACCATGTACCCATGGCTACTTAATGGAACGGCATCTATTGGAGGCAATTCTAAGGCTCCTACTAATCTGAAATCATTTTGCGGTGGTTTTATTAATATGGTATTTATGGTTTCTTCTATGCTATCAGGTGCCTGTGCTACTCCAGAATTCCTTATGTATATGAATTATTTTATTCAGAAAGAGTATGGAGAAGAATATTATCTTAATTCCGATAGAATTGTAGATTTGTCAGCCAAACAACGTACATTGGATAAGGTAATCTGTGATTGTTTTGAACAAATTGTATATAGTATCAACCAACCGACTGGTGCGAGGAATTTTCAGGCTGTTTTTTGGAATGTAGCTTATTATGACAGATATTATTTTGAGAGTTTGTTTGGTGAATTTTTCTTCCCTGATGGTAGTCGTCCTCATTGGGATTCTCTTTGTTGGTTGCAAAAACGCTTTATGAAGTGGTTTAATAAGGAAAGAACGCGTACTGTTCTTACTTTTCCCGTTGAAACTATGGCCTTGTTATCTGATGGTGATGATTTTAAGGATGAGGATATGGCAAACTTTACTTCCGAGATGTATTCCGAAGGACATTCATTTTTTACTTATGTTTCGGATAATGCAGATTCGCTTTCGTCTTGTTGTAGACTGAGAAATGAGATTCAAGACAATGGTTTTTCTTATACTTTGGGAGCAGGAGGAGTATCAACTGGCTCTAAGAGTGTATTAACGGTAAATTTGAATAGGTGTATTCAATTTGCAGTAAAACAAAATATACCTTATTTACAGTATCTTGAAGGTATAGTGGACTTGATGCACAAGGTCCAGATAGGATATAACGAAAACTTGAAGAAACTTCATGATAATGGCATGTTACCTTTGTTTTCGGCAGGTTACATTAATATGTCACGTCAGTATTTGACCATTGGAGTTAATGGTATGGTTGAAGCTGCACAATTTCTTGGCTTGGAAATCAACGATAATCCTAAATATGAAAAATTTGTTGCGGATGTATTGGGGATAATAGAGAAATTAAACAAGAAATATCGCACAAAAGATTTGATGTTCAACTGTGAAATGATCCCGGCTGAGAATGTAGGGGTCAAACATGCGAAATGGGATAAGGAAGATGGCTATCAAACTTTCCGTGATTGTTATAACTCATATTTTTACATAGTAGAAGATGACTCTTTGAATGCTTTAGATAAAATTCGTTTGCATGGTAAGAGGTATATAGAACATTTAACGGGAGGAAGTGCACTGCATCTAAATTTAGAAGAACATTTATCTCAATCTCAATACAGACAAATCCTAAAAGTTGCAGCGAAGGAAGGGTGCAATTACTTCACATTCAACATACCTAATACTATATGTAACGATTGCGGACACATAGATAAACGGTATTTGAAAGAATGTCCTTCTTGTGGTAGTAAAAATATAGATTACTTAACAAGGATTATTGGATATATGAAGCGCGTTAGTAATTTCTCAATAGCAAGACAAAAAGAAGCGGCTAAACGCTATTACATTAATGCAAACAAAAGTGAAAAACACATACAACAACCTTTACCTGCAAGACATATAGATTTTTCTAAGGAGCAGGGAAAAGTAATTGCGGATACCTTGGCATAATTTTCAAATACAAAGAAATATCATGATGTTAAAATATTTTAACTTTGATATTGTCTTCCGGGAAGTGCCAGATGAAGTTACGTTGGCTATAAATTTTTCCCTTTGTCCTAATCGTTGTGAAGGTTGTCATTCACCTTGGCTTTGGGAGGACAGAGGGGAAGTCTTGGATGAGCAATCTCTAACTAACCTTATCAATACTTATAAAGGCAATTTTACATGTCTTGCTTTTATGGGTGGAGATAATGATCCAAAGGAAGTAAATCGCTTGGCTAAATTCGTAAAAGAAGAGTTTGAGAATATCAAAGTTGCGTGGTATAGTGGCAAAGACGAATTATCGAAAGAGATAAAGGAACAAAATTTTGACTATATTAAGATAGGTTCTTACAAAAAAGAATACGGAGGATTGGACAATAAAAAAACAAATCAGAGATTTGTAAAAATTTTTCCTAATGGAGAGAAGCAGGATATAACCTATCGTTTTCTAAAAGAGTAATTGCTAAAACAAAGTGGGGATTTAAAAAATTAAAGTGGGACATTAGTAGACTAATGTCCCACTTTAATTTTTTAAATCCCCACTTTGTTTTATGATTGTTTGAATATAAGATTAAAAATTCGTACTTTTGCAAAAAATATTTTTATATGAAAGAACGAGGATTGTATCCTTTGAAGTTTATGCCACTTTTCAAAGATAAGATTTGGGGAGGCAATAAAGTAAGGGACTTGATGGGAATAGATTACTCTCCTCTTGAAAGATTGGGAGAGTTATGGGTATTAAGTGCATTGGAAGGAGAAGAAACTGTGGTGGAAAACGGATTTCTTGCAGAATGTACTTTAAAGGAGGTGTTGGAGATGTATTCCGATGAATTGGTGGGAGAAAATAATTTTGATAGATTCGGGGACGATTTTCCTTTGCTTATTAAGATTATCGATGCAAATGACAATCTTTCAGTGCAAGTTCATCCGGATGATGAATATTCTTGGAGTCACGGGATGTACAATGGTAAGACTGAGATGTGGTATGTACTGCAAGCGAATGAAGATGCAAAAATTTATTGTGGATTCAACCAAAAAGAAACAAAGGCAGATATTATCAATCGTACGAGAAATAAGACTATAAAGGATATTTTGCACTATGATGATGCAGAGCAGGGCGACCTTTATTATATTCCGTCCGGCACTGTTCATGCTATTGGAAAGGGAGTGTTACTTGCAGAAATTCAACAGTCTTCAGATGCTACTTTTCGCATATATGATTGGGATAGAATAGATGATGATGGTAATCAACGGCAGCTTCATTTGGAAGAGGGCTTGAAAGTTATGGATTTATCCGCACAAGAAGGAACGGCAAAGCGTCATTATCATTATCATTTAAATGAAACGACAAACTTATTGGAGACTCCTTATTTTACTACTAATCTTATGCCACTAACAACAGGATTACGGAAAGATTTGAGACAAGTTGATACATTTTTTTTGTATTTTTGTGTGGCCGGTAGAGGATTCGTTAGTTGTATGAATGAACGTATACCATTGAAAGTTGGAGAAATACTAATGATCCCGGCAATAGCCGATGAGGTTCTAATAGAACCATCGCCAATAATGGAGATTTTAGAAATTACTATACAATAAATATGGCCAAAGATAAAGACGGTTTGACTCCGTTGATGAAGCAATACGGAGAATTTAAGGCTAAATATCCTGACTGTATATTGCTATATCGTGTAGGTGATTTTTACGAGACTTTTGGGCAAGATGCAGAAGATACCGCTAAGATTTTGAATATTGTATTGACTAAACGTGCTGGTGGAGGACAGGATAGGTTGGCTGGATTTCCTTATCATGCACTGGAAACATACCTTCCAAAGTTTCTTAAAGCAGGACGTAGAGTTGCCATCTGTGACCAGATAGAGGATCCTAAGTTTGCAAAAGGTATAGTTAAAAGAGGTATCAGTGAGATAGTTACTCCCGGTATTTCTTATAATGATACTGCTATTGATGGTGGACAAAGTAATTATCTATGTGCTATTCACATGCAAAAAAATGAGTATGGAATAGCTTTTATTGATATAACGACGGGCGAGTTTTTAGTTTCACAAGGTACAAAAGCGGATATTAGTAAGTTGTTGCGTGATTTCAATGTGAAGGAAATAGTATTGCACAGACAGTTTGAACGAGATTTTCTTGCAACTTTTCAAAATAATATACTTACTAAAGGGTATGATGATTGGGTATTTACGATTACTTTTGCGAATGATATACTCAGCGAAGTTTTTGACGTAAATTCAATGAAAGGTTTTGGAATAGATTCATTGCCTTTGGCTGTTGTTGCAGCTGGTGCTGCTATTTATTATATTAAAGATACTAATCATACCGAATTATCTCATATTTGCAATATTGCGAGGATAGATAACAGTAGTTTTGTATGGATGGATCATTTTACTATTCGGAATTTGGAACTTATCTATTCCAATGGTGGAGACAAGTCTACTCTTTATAATGTTATCAATCGCACTCAGAGTAATATGGGAGCAAGATTGTTGAAGCATTGGTTATTGTTACCATTGAAAAGTAAGGAAGAAATAGAAAGACGTCAGAATATAGTTGGACTTTTTGTCTATAATGATGAGCAAAGAGAGGAAACAAAAAGATTAGTATTAAATATTGGCGATATGGAAAGACAGATAAGTAAACTGTCTTTTCGTAGAATACAACCAAATGAACTTTTTCATTTTGCAGATGTATTGGATAATCTTTCTAAATTGAAAGAGATACTATTATCTTTCAAACGGAGTGAAAATATGTTGCCTGCAATAGAAGAGTTTTCCGAAATGAAAGAGTTTATACTTAACGCTATTGATCCAAATGCTCCGAATAATATAAGTAAGGGCAACAGTATAAAAGTGGGTTTTGATGATAAGTTGGATTATTACAGAAATATTGCATTCAATTCGCAAGAGGTATTAGAAAAAATACGAATAGAGCAATCCGATATTACACATATTCCATCTTTAAAGGTCGGTTTTAATAATGTTTTTGGATATTACTTGGAGGTAACTAATATTCACAAAGACAAAGTCCCTGAATCTTGGCAGCGAAAACAGACATTAACAAATTGTGAGCGATATATAACTCCTGAACTTAAAGATATAGAAACGCAAATTCTTAATGCACAGGCAAATATTTCTACTTTGGAGTTATCACTGTATAATAATATTTTGCAAAAGTGTATACCTTATATATCAAGATTGCAAAAGACGGCACAAAGTGTTGCATATATAGATTGTTTGCTATCACTTGCATTAGTTGCATTAGAAAACAACTACACACGTCCTCAGATTCTTCTATCGGATATATTACACATTAGTAAGGCTCGTCATCCTGTTATAGAAAAAATGCTGCCTATTGGAACAGAATACGTAGCAAATGATGTGTATTTAGACACCACTACACAACAGATAGTAATCATTACAGGACCTAATATGTCTGGTAAAAGTGCTTACCTAAGGCAGACAGCATTGATAGTAATTCTTGCACAAATCGGTAGTTACGTGCCGGCAAAACAGGCGGAGATTGGAATAGTTGATAAAATATTTACGCGTGTTGGAGCATCTGATAATATAGCATCAGGAGAAAGTACTTTTATGGTAGAAATGAATGAAACGGCCTCTATACTTAATAACTTATCTCCTCATTCGTTAGTACTATTGGACGAAATAGGTAGAGGAACATCCACATATGACGGGGTAAGTATTGCTTGGGCCATAGCAACATATCTACATGATAATACTAATAGGGCAAAGGTTTTATTTGCAACACATTACCATGAGTTGATTGCGATGGAAAAACATTTCGTACGTATCAAGAATTATCATGTATCCGTAAAAGAGTTAGGGTCTAAGATAATTTTTGTACGTACTATTTCTAAGGGTGGATCATCTCAAAGTTTTGGACTTCACGTTGCTAAATTAGCGGGAGTACCTAAGAAAGTCTTGAAAATAGCTGATGAAATACTTTTATCGTTAGAAGAAAATCGCTCAGATTCCTTACAATTGAATATGGCGGGAACTGCAAATACAAGAAAAGAGAATAATAAAGAAGAGCGGATTGCAAAAGAGCGTATAAAAACATCGTTTCAGACGAGTTTTATTCAATTGGAAGACCCTGTGTTATTACAAATTAAAGATAATGTATTGCAACTTGATATAGATAATCTTACTCCGATTGATGCATTAAACGAATTAAATAAAATAAAAAGTTTGTTAAAAAACGTATAAAGACAATTATTCTTATTTTTTCGTGTACTGAAATAGTCTTTATTTTATTTAATAATATTAATGTGGGAAGAAAGAGAATTAATGTGAGACTTTAATAAATTATTGTTCCACATCAGAAAATTCTTTTTAAGAAAGGATTCTATGATCTAGTATCTTAATTTTTAGAAAATTGATATATATTTTTTTAGGTAAAAAAAGAGACTATCTTTTTTGTCAATTGATAATTTTTTTATAACTCTGTACCCGACTGATAATAGTATCGGAGAAATAACGTAGTATTTTGCTATTGTTTTGAGATTTTTAAAACTGCCAATTTTATAAAATACGCTTCAAAACGATTGGTTTAACAATGTTTTGGCTAACCGCGGACTACAGTGAGCGTATGAGGTATGGCAGTACTGTAAAATCTTGTGGTAGGTCTGCAGTTTTTTTGTCGCCTTACTTCGTTTCAATACTATTTTACTAAAAAGAAAAAGTATCTAAGCATACGTACTTTTGATGATAATACTAAATGTAGTGTTTATGAGAAACAGAAGGGAATCTGCCCTATATAAAGAACATTTTGATATATAAGAAATGGAAGTAGACCACATTTATAGCCCGGAAGTTTGGATAACGAACGGTAGAAGAGAATTGCCAACTGCTTTGCAGAGAAAATAATAGACAGAAAGGAGGAAAATAGAAGAATTTAATTAGATACAATAGGTACGATCTTAATATAAAGCAGATTAACTTCCTGATATAAACAAGATAAGAAAGAAAAAGATTACGCTCTGCTATTCTATATTAACATACATTAACAAAGCGTAATTCTAAATGTCGCAATAACAAATTTTATCGTTTATTCAAAAAAAGAATTTCTCTTGCTTCATCGGAATTAGCGATCTGTCTGCCTAATTCTTTTGATAGACGAACAACTTTATCTACTAATTCTCCGTTGCTTTTAGCCAAAACACCTTTGGAAAGATACAGATTGTCTTCAAATCCAACACGAACATTTCCTCCCATAGTGATACCAGCAGCTGCCATAGTGAAAGCATGACGACCTATACCAGTAACAGTCCATGTAGAACCGGAAGGAATACCATTAACTAACCAACAAAGATTTTGAACTGTTGCAGGAGTACAGCCAAGCACACCTAAAACAAAGTTAAATTGCATAGGAGCAGCAGGAACAAAGCCTTTGCGAGCCAGAGTTAAGATACTATCCAAATGTCCCATCTCAAAACATTCGTATTCAGGCTTTATATTGTTTTCAATCATTCGTTGTCCGAATGTTCTCATCATAGGCATAGTGTTTTCAAAGACTTCGTCCCCAAAATTACATGTTCCACAATCCAAAGTTGCCATTTCAGGCATCAATTCTGTAGGTTGTAACCGCTCTTCTGCTGTCATGCCAACTGCACCTCCCGTAGAAGGAATAAGGATAACGTTAGGACACTCTTGATATATGGCATCAATACATTCTTTGAAACGTTCTTTGGACTGAGTGGGTGTTCCATCATCCTCTCTTACATGCAAATGCACAATAGCTGCCCCAGCATCTACTGCACTCTTAGCCTCTCTTACTATTTCTTTAACAGTATAAGGCACGGCAGGGTTCTGCTCTTTCGTAACTTCGGCACCACAAATTGCCGCCGTGATTATAAGTTTTTCCATTATCATTTTCTTGTTTTATTATTAGACATTGGCAAAATCAAATAAAGACAAAGATTCTTTCTTTTTTTCTTTATGTATAAGATTCGTAGATTCCTTGTAATTTTTGAACTTGCCTGTATTTTCTTTATTGAGTTTTCTTTCCTTAAAAGACTTTTCTACAAAATGTTTTCTCAATTCTTTTTCAATCTTGGGCTTTTCCTTTTGAGAATCTTTCAATCTGCTATTGGCAAATGAGATGTAATCTTTCGAAATATCAATGCCGATATAATCTTTCCCCAATAACTTTCTGCAACTAAGGTCGTACCGCTACCACAATAAGGATCGATAACCACACCTTTATCTTTGTCAAGAATAGAAGTAATAACCCTTGTCGGAAGTTCCAAAGGGAAAGGTGCTGGATGCGGATTGTTCCTCTCAGGGGGGAATCGCCAAATAGAAGTAAGCAAAGAATGTTTGGATTCTAACTCTTTACCTATTTTATTATTGTCGATGGGTTTGTAAAGCCAATAAATACGCTCATCAACTTGCCAAAAACGCCAGCCTCTTATGTTTGCGGCTATCATTCTATCCCAAATAATTTCTTGTCGTATGGTCCAAAATGTTTTTTCTAACCAACTTATGGGGTGATACATAATACCTTTGTCCCAACGTGTCTTATGATTGTAGAAAAAAGAGCCTCCGGGTTTGATAATACGAAAAAGTTCATTTAGAACTGCAATTTGATTTTCTTGATACTCTTCTTCCTTTACGCAATCCTTGATACTATTGTACTTAACATTCTTAACAAGCCAGCCTTTATTCTTTTCTCCTTTGTTATACGGCGGAGATGTTACGCCCAAATCAATAGAATTGTCAGGTAATTGTCTTAATGCTTCAATAGTATCACCTAATAAAATCTTATTTATAAACTCGGTCATACTATTGAAGCATTAAAAAATCATAAAATTTGGAATTGTAATATTTTTCACTCCTTTTAATAGCGTCTTTGTTCAAATAAACAATTTTCAATAAGGAAGAATCCGCTATATAAGTGAAATTAAAAGAAGAACTCCTCAAATAAACTCCTTCAGGACGGTGCCCATAAAATCTATTATCCAAATTATATTTCATTCTTGAGGAAATAACTGAAAAAGGGAACTCAATAATATACTGTAATTCACCATCGATAAAACCACTACTCAGAATATTAAAATTTTCTTTAATATCCTTGTCCAATCTTTCGTATGTGTAGTCATTAAAACTTACCATCAGAGTTCAGTTTTGACTTGGTTTTCCTTTCGTTATAACCTTCCGTTTGAATATTTTTTGGTTTTGCTTCACAATTAATAGATTTGCCTCCAATCTCATCACTATGCTTAAAACCATTATAACCTAATTTTGCAGCATTATGTTTATATCCTGCAACGGTTACAGTTATAAATTCTCTCAATGATGAAGAATTTTTATCGTTCATATATACGGTTAGCAAATCATTAAGACACGAAATAAGATTATCTTTAGATTTGTTAATCATCAACTGAGATAATTCACTATGGCTTTTAGTTGCATAGGTGATTATTATTTCTGACAAATCCCTATTCATATTCCTATTTGTTATATCTCTGGCAGTCTTTTGGTGTTACGCATGTACCACTTGCTTTGCAGACAACAATAGGCTCAGCCAACACTTCAGCAGCAGAAGCACTGATATCTGTTCTAGAACTGATTACTTTTCTCGCCTCAAAAGTCATTTTACGAGAAGTGTTGCCTACTTTGGTTATCTCTCCATATGCTTCAATATAGTCGCCTGCATAAACGGGAGCCAAAAACTCCACATTGTCATATGCACAAAATAATCCCTCATCACCATCTTGCTTTATAAGTAATTCCGTTGCTACATCACCAAAAAGATTTAACATTCGGGCACCATCAACTAAGTTCCCGCCATAGTGAGCATCGTGAGCACTCATTCTTAATCTAATTGTGCTTGTTATTTTTTCTGACATATCTTTATTTTTTTAGTATTGAATTATGAATTTGCTATAATTACATATTAGAATTAAAACATTATCTATGCCTTTACAATATAATCGACAAATAGATAAGGGGTCTTTACATTTTCTGGTTCAATTATTTCGACCTCTTGTTGAACTTCCGCAATGACAATATCTGCTGCTGTTGCCATCAATGGATTGAAGTTTTGAGATGTCCCTTTGTATACAAGGTTTCCAAATTTGTCGCAAATACTTGCCCCCAATAAAGCAACATCTGCACGAATAGGTTTTTCCAAAAGGTATTCTTTCCCATCAATTATTAATTTTTGTTTTCCTTCCTCACAAATCGTTCCAAGACCTGTTGTAGTTAAGAAACCACCTATACCCGCTCCACCAGCACGTATAGATTCTGCTAATGTTCCTTGCGGAATAAGTTGAACGTCTATTTCTCCACTTATCATTTTTTCACCAGTTACAGGATTTGTACCAATATGGGAAGCGATAACTTTCTTGACGCAACCATTGGCAACTAACAATCCACTACCATATTCTACAAAAGACGTATCATTACAAATAATCGTTAGGTTTTTTACGTTATTCCTTACTATCTGTTCGATGATCTTACAAGCGGAACCTGAACCTAAGAAACCTCCTACCATAACGGTCATTCCATCTTTTACCATAGAGGCAGCGACCTCTACACCTATTCTCTTACTCATAGTATTGTTTATTTTGATTAGACTCATTACTCAATTATGATGCAAAGATACGAAAAATAATCAATGCAATAAAAATTCCAATCATTTATTTTTAACGAAAAATATTGGGAAAAGAATGTACTACGAGACATCTTATCATTTTCTGTTTAGTACAAATAACAAAATTTACACAATTGTTCTGCATACTCACCTTACATAGTATAATGAATAAAGATAAAAATATAATAAATAGGAATTATGATTACTTGATATTTACAGATTAATATTCATTGTTAATCATAAATATCGTAATTTCATAAGCCATTTTCATAGAATTATAAAAGAGAATAATTTTAATTAGTTTTATTTTAATATTAATGTTGTTAATTACTAGTTGTCTACTGGATAGAGAAGTATTCCAATCAGTTTTTTAAAATAGTGGTAATATAAAAACATTGTCTACTGCAAAACTTTATGGCTTAGATTACATTGTTACGCCTTAGTTAAAGTTATTTTTGCTACAATTCCTTGATATTGCAGGAGCTTGACCAATCTTTGGAACTATTATGGAAATTATGTTTAGTCTTGTTGTATTTATTTGGATAGTTTTTGCAACAATTTTTTTGGAAACAGTACATAACTTATTTCTGCTATAATTAGTAGCCGTCAGAGTGGAGATAGTTTGACAGGAACAATAGGAACTCAGATAAGACATAAGGTTAAGGAGACAATACTGGTATTTTTACTATTTTTGTTGGTAATACTGATTGCCGTGTTTATTTTTCAACCTGCAGCATTGTTGCTTGGATTCATATTTCGTTAGAGTTTTTAATTTGTTTTGTGCAATATTTTATTTAATATTTATTAGCATGAAAAGTATCGTAAAATGGATAGTTTATAAGCATGATATAAAGATAAATAAATTGCTAATAATTTAATTTGTTTTGTAATTTTACATGATAGGAATTGATATCCTAAAAAATGAATTAAAATTTATGCAGGAAATACTATGCATTTTGTTAACTGTTCTAAAATAATTTAAATGATCTTTTTTATTTCATCTGAATTTTATCATATTGTTTTTTATAGAAGTCTATTTGTAAAACGTTATACTTTTGTTTTTGAATGATTGATTATGAATTTAATTATTCGGATTGTAAACAAAGTGATGAAACTTGTCCCTAAGTTTTAGATTTTTACTTAGGTAATTGGGAACAATAAATTTATAGTTATGAATAGTCACGAGGAAGAACAAAATTTTTGGAAATTTCCGATATTACTCTAGACTAGATACCTAAAATTAGCTATTTTCTACGATTTTTATTTAAATGAATTACATAAAAATAACATTGTATAGATAAGATGAGGAAATAAAAAGTTGAAAAATTCAACTTATCTTTTATATATTATTTAATTTTAAGTGTAAAGTTACATAATATCATAAAATTTAAAATATTGAAAGGTTCTTACTAAAGGGATGTAAGTTGGTCAATACGTAAAAAATGAGTAATTTTGCGGGTCTATTAAAAAGAAATTTAAGTTAATGAACGAAGAAAGAGCATTACTTTTAGGAAGGGAAAAAATAAGCAAATTATTGTGGAAGTTTGCTTTGCCCGCTATTGTTGCAATGATTGCATCTTCTATGTATAATATTGTAGATGGAATTTTTATTGGACATTTGGGTGCTTACAATATTGCTGGTGTAGGATTGACGTGACCTTTTATGAATTTGGCTGCTGCCTTTGGCTCTTTGATTGGTGTGGGAGCAAGTGTGCTATGTTCCATTTATCTTGGAGAAAAAAATTATGACAAAGCACGTGTCGTATTGTCTAATGTGATTATTCTCAATTTTGTATTAGGTATTGCTTTTACTATTTTTGGCTTGATATTTCTGGACCCTATTTTGATATTTTTTGGAGCGAGTGTGAATACATTGCCATCTGCAAGAGAGTATATGACAGTTATTTTGATAGGTAATGTATTTACTCATATGTATTTGGGCTTAAATTCAATTTTGCGTGTAAGTGGTTATCCTATCACAGCAATGAATATAATTCTTGTTTCAGTCGTCATAAATATCATGCTTGCTCCCTTATTCATTTTTGTATTCGGTATGGGTGTTGCGGGTGCAGGATGGGCAACGGTTATTGCTCAAATAATTTGTTGTTTGATACTTTTCTATTTATTTTTGAGGCGGGATCGTGTAGTTTATTTGGGGAAAGATAAATTTTATTTTGATAGACATATCGTCAAACGTTCTTTTATCATTGGTTCACCTAATTTTTTTACTAATGCTGCGGGGTGTTTTATTGTCATATTGCAAAATTATAACCTTCTGAAATATGGTGGAGATTTGTATGTTGGGGCATTCAGTATTGTAAATAGAATTGCTTTTATGATATTTATGATTGTTTTAGGTTTCTCTCAGGGGATGCAGCCTATTGTAGCATATAATTTCGGTGCTAAAAATTATGATAGAATGTGGAAGACATTTAGTTTGACTGTTATAGCAGCATCTATAGTTTCTACTTTGGGTTGTTTATTCAGTGAAATATTTCCTTACAATATAGCAAGATTGTTTGTAGATGAAAGTTCCATATTGGACAAACATCTAATCAATGTAACAATAGACACATTTCATAAAAATATGGTATGTTTTTGGATAATAGGCTTTCAAGTAATAGGAACAAATTTCTTTGCGAGTATGGATCAACCGAAGAAAGCACTTTTGCTTTCCTTGACAAGACAAGTAATATTTCTCATACCGATTTTATCATTACTTCCTCCGATGATGGGAGTTGATGGTGTCTGGCTTGCTACTCCAATTTCTGACATTTTGGCAAGTATTTTTACGGTGTTACTGATAATTAGAGAATATCGTTTGCAGAAAATGAAATTATTCAGAGGATATAAATAGTTAATTTATCATTAAGGCACAGTATCTGTAAAAAAGAAAAACCTTGTGGACAAAAATATCGTACCGATATTTTTATTTCAGGTTTAGGATTGTGTATAGAGAGAAATTATCGTTCGTTTTACTCTAATGGGTGATCAAAATATTTAAAAGTATCATATATTTGTTGATCAGAGAAGAAAAGATGTTGAGGTATATCTTTTAAGAAAATTTTTTCTTGCTCATCTCTTTCTTCCTCATTGCAAGCTAAGATACCGGATGTTATCAAATTTAAATTTTCATCTAAGCAAGCATATTCCAAAGTGCCGTCTTCATTATTTAAAAGTGTATACCCATCCAAAGTTTCTGCCCAACTAATACGTTCATCACCCTTAATATAGAAAGTAAGTGTTTTACCGTTAGGTTGCTTTATTGTTTTAGGGCAAGGATCGGCAGGAATACCTATAGCATTGAAAAAAAATATTAGTATTAGAGTGAGTGTAATAAAAAAATTCTTCATAATGACTATTCTTTTTCTAGATTATCTCAGTATGAACGACTAGGGAGATATTATATTATGTAATACTGTCAAATATTTTAATCGATAAATCTATTTTTCCAGTAAGGAAAAACATCTGCTAACTCACCTGAAAAATAAAAATCAAAACCTATAACCCCAAAAGTATAGACTTTATCTCCTACGGTTATGTGAGAGCCACCACATTGCGGATTTGCACTTGGTTTAGATGCAACAAAACCGACGTTAAATAAAGTAAAAAGAATATCCGGTCTATTACTAATATCGTAGCCTGCCTTTTTCCATTGATTGCGTGTCTGATGAATGATACACCCTGTATAAATATATGAGTATGTGTGGTCGTGATAGTCTACAAGCCTCTTGATTCGTACAGAATCATTTGCAAAACCATGATAATCCAATATATGCTCGTATTTTGGTCCCATATAAAAAGGAGAGGTTCTATCCTTCAAATGATCTTCTACCATTTTGGCGGTAAAATCCTTGATGCCATTAACACCAAAAGAAAATTGACTCTGCACACTTAGTACTTTGACTGGCCCTAAATATCGCTTAAATATCTCTCTTTTGGAATTAAACAAACGTATTTGCTCGCCAACCAAACAACCAACAATCATACGTGGCTCTACTCCACTAATTTTCGCTGCTCTATTAATAGCAGCACTATCTTTAATGATACTTTCTTTCAATGCTTGCCATTCAGGTTGATTCATCCACTCAATAGCGTTGTAATTATTATCTATTGTAGAGTAACTACCGAAGAGGTTTTGTCCTTGTTGCAATAAAGAATGATATTTCTGGTTATTTTGCAAATACATCTCGCAGGCACTGAGCATTTGTGCGACCTGACTATCATCTTTTGAGTTCCTAAGACCATCAAGTATCAATTTTGCATTGTGAGGATACAGTTTTCCTAGTGTTAATAATTTAATGTAATTTTGTGTTATGAATTTACTTGTTTCGTTTTGGTTAGTTGTTAATTTCTTCTGACTTAAGGAGGCAAGATAACGATTATTCTTATCAACTAATCCACTATTTTTTGTAAATCCTAATTCATATATTGCCCATGCTCCAAAAACTCCAATACCAAATAAAGCAAACCCGTAAACGAATATTATTCTTGCTATTTTGATTATTTTTTTTTGACAAAATTCTTTCAATTTCATTTGAATATAATGTTTATTGCTAAAATTTAGTTCCTGATTTCACATTCCGAATTCATTATTTCCTGTTCCCATTTCTCGGGGGATAATGCCATATTAACATTATATTCACCCACAGACTCCCTTCGTAACGAAGAAAGATAGGCTCCGGAGTTTAATTTTGTACCATAATCTCTTGCGATAGAGCGAATGTAAGTTCCTTTTGAACATTTAATACGAAAAAACACCTCCGGGAACTCTATTTTTGTGATTTCAAAATCGTAAATATTGATTTTTTTAGATTTAATTTCTACTTCTTTACCGTCTCTTGCGTACGAAAATAAACGTTTACCATTCACCTTAACGGCAGAATACAATGGAGGAGTTTGTTCTTGTTCTCCGATAAAACTTCTTGCCACTTTCTGCAGCAAATTTTCATCAATATGGTCAGTAGGATAGGAGGTATCTTGTGGATGTTCCATATCAAAGCTTTTTGTTGTTGCTCCAATGTGGAAACTTCCTGTATATATTTTGTCCATTGATTGAAACAATTCAATTTTTTTTGTCCACTTTCCAAGACAAACAATCAGTAGACCCGTAGCTAATGGATCTAATGTCCCAGCGTGTCCTATTTTGAATTTCTTTTCACCGCTCAATTTATGTATAGCTATTTTGAGTTTTTTTACTACTTGAAATGATGTCCAAGTGTATGGCTTGTCCACAAAGAAATAACACCCCTCTTTGATATCTATTAGCATGGTTAAATATGGTCTTATATAATTTTTATCTTTTGTGCTATATAAAGGCTATTATAATCAATTAATTTGTCATCCTACAATAGACAAATTAACATTGCATAACAATAGAGCAATAATAATACCTCCTACTATTATGCGATAATAACCGAATGCCTTAAATCCATATTTTGTCAAAAAGGATACAAAAGTTTTTATTGCAAACATTGCAACAATAAAAGCAACTATGCAACCCACAATTAAAAGCATTATATTGTGTCCCGTGGCCCATGATTTGTCTTCTGCAAGTAACAATTTTATTAAATCCAACCCTGTAGCTGCTGCCATAGTTGGAACAGCCAAGAAAAAAGAAAACTCAGCGGCTTTCCTACGTGTTAATTTTTGAGACATACCTCCTACAATTGTTGCCATACTTCTTGATATACCGGGAATCATCGCTATACATTGAAACAAACCTATGTAGATGGCTTTTTTTTCCGATAATATAGTATTCTCATCTCCTTTATTAAATATTTTATCGCAAAAAAGCATAAAAATCCCTCCCATAACTAACGTTGTAGCAACAATAGGTACGTTCTCTAGGAACCGATCAATTATACCGCTTTGCTTTCCGATGAAACCTATTATGGCAGCCGGAATAAATGCTACGAACAATTTCCAATAAAAGTCCCACTTGTATAAAAATTGTTGCAAAGTTTTCGTACTTTTCGGAACAGGTGCATTATTCAGGCTAAAAAATTTTTTCCAATAAACACATACTACTGATAAAATAGCGGCAAACTGTATGATGATTGTAAAGGCTTTAACAAATTCATCACTTGCAACTCCCATCACTCCTTGTGCTATAATCATATGACCGGTAGAGGATACCGGTAAGAACTCCGTCAGTCCCTCAATTATTGCAATAATTATAGTTTGTATTAAAGTCATATTTCTGTCCCTTTAAATTTCAAATCTATTACTTTGAATTCTTTTCACGAAGTATACTCATACCAAATTGTTTTTTAACTTTAATCAATTCTTTTCAAAAAACAATTTATTGAAGTATCCTTTTATCTTATTTAATTTGCCAGAACAATTCATTAATTATATTTTGCAATGAAAATAATTTAGTAATTAGTAGCTTATTTCGTTGTTCGGCACAGATAAAATTATTCTTTGGTTGATTGTTTCCCTTTTCTCATGATCGCATACACCTCTACAACCAAGCCTCCTATAATAAGAATTGGGGAAATTATCAATCTTTGTGCGTTAAATAAAGAATAATTGAAAGTATTTGGATCTTTGCTCCCCCCTCCAACTAACATGATATATCCTAACAACAATAAAAAAACTCCAATTGACATCCAAATATAATTTTCTTTGGTAAAAGCAAACTGAAATTTAGGTTTTGAATTTTTTGATTTAATTTCCATTTTAATTATATAATTTATAACTCTTTAAATTCATGTTTTGAATAACTGCGATATAGGAAAATAGTAATGTAAGGGCTGCTCCTAATAATATAATACCTATGGCGACTAACACATAGAAAGAGTAAAATTCAGAAAAGTCAAACCCTTCCATAGAGGTGCTTAGCCACACTAAGAATGCGGCAGCGAATATATCAGCGAATGTACCTCCTAAAATTCCTAACCATAACCCTTTTATTAAAAATGGACGTCTAATAAATGAAGTTTTAGCTCCTACTAATTGCATGCTGCGAATAAGTAGTTTTTTTGTCCGAATAGTTAGATTAATAGTGTGATTGATAAGTGTTATGGATATAATAATAAGAGCAACTAATATAGCAATAAAAAAATAACTTGCATTATAATACACAGCATTAATATCGTTGATTAAATCATCCCTATAATCAACCGTATCTACGATTTCTTGTGATTCAAGGGTAGTGATAAACGATTTTATCTGTTTAACAGTAAAGTTTTCAGCTTTCAGATTAACTTGAACTGAAGCTTGATATGGGTTGAATCCATCTAGAGCGTCCAAATGTTGCTCTCCCATAACTTTATTCATCATTTTAGCTGCATCTTCTTTGGATATGTATTCAGCAGTTTTAACTAATTTGTTGCTTCTTAGCTTTTTGGTGAATTCCTTTCCTTGTTCCGAACTTGCATCATCGCTGACATAAACTGTAAATGATACTTCTTCTTTTACTTGTGAGGAAAGATTCCATAAATGAAAAGAGATTAAGGTTATACTTGCTACCATAAAAAGAACAAGTGCAATACTAAGTATCGTAGAAAAGTTAGTAGTCAAAAGACTTTGCTTGCCGTATTTTTTATTACTTTTCATAATTTCTCCTTATTGGAATAAAATATTTTGCAAAAGTACAAAACTATAGTCAATTAACAATAATTTTCTCAATTATTTAAACATTCCCTATCATTGCTTAGAAGGTATTGAGCAGTTATTCTACTTTTTTGCTCTATTAGTATTTTTCGTCCATTTATTGCCTTATTTACTGCCTCTAAAGTGTAGTGTCGTATAGTAATAAGTTGTAATCCTTCATTGTAACGAACAAAGAATTCTTCTTCTAAATCCTTCAGAACAGAGGGTAGTATATTTGGATTTTCATCGAAACATACAGAAAAACTTATTGCCGAATTTTGCATCATATTTACTCTAATTTTATGTTTTGCAAGTAAAGAAAATATATTGGAAAGTATACTTTCTGAGGCAAAGGACAGATCCTTCGGTGTGATTGACAATAATGTCTGGTTGTCTTTAAAAATAAAATTAGGGACTATCGGATTGACATTTTGTGAATCACAGATTGTAGTGCCTCTCTCCAAAGGTTGCAAGAATGATTTGATGAATAATGGAATCTTCGCATTCTCTAAAGGTTTGATTGTTTTAGGATGAATTATTGAAGCACCGTAATAACTCAATTCTACTGCTTCCGTATAGGGCATAGTAAGTATTTTTGCTGTATTTCTTAAACGTTTGGGATCTGCATTTAGAAGCCCAGGTACGTCTTTCCAAACAGTCATACTTGTTGCATTAAGACAATGAGATAATATCGCTGCTGAGTAATCAGAACCCTCTCTTCCTAAAGTTGTTGTTAAATTTTCTTTTGTGCCTCCTACAAATCCTTGTGTTATTACTAAGTCATATTCGTCTAACAATGGAATTAGCTTACTGTTTATCTCGTTTTGAGTGTGCAGCCAGTTGATATTTGCATCTCTATAGTTATTATCAGTTTTTATTAGATTGTGAGAATATATCAATTTATTTATTACTCCTACTGAATTTAGATAATAAGAAACTATTGTGGTAGAAATTTTTTCCCCAAAAGGGACAATACTATCATATAAAAAGTTATAATCACCTGTAGGTGTTATTTGTATTTTTTGTTTCAGTTCTTCAAAGATTTCTTTTGTGATTTGAGAGAGTTCCTTTGCAAAAAGGAATTTACCATTTGAAGAATAAAATAAATTGTTGATGATTTGGTAATGGTAGTTTTCTAAATCGTTAAATTGTTCTTCAAAAAAAAGTTTTTCTTTAAACCATTTATTTACGATATTTTCTAGTTTATTCGTTGTTTTCCCCATAGCAGAAATAACAACAACTCTTTTTTTGTTTTCTAATGACAGAATATGTTCAACATTTTTTATAGCATCAGAGCTATTTACACTTGCACCTCCAAATTTTTCTACATAAATTTTCATATCTCTGATATTTGGGGGTGCAAAGATAAAGAAATTTTTCACTTTATACAACCTTAATTGATGTGAATTATCAAAAAAAAATGTTTTTTTTGTAACTGATATACTAAATTGCCCAATAGTTCCGTTATGGAAACTCAAATAGTGAATATTTATGAAATTATCACAATTCAAGTACAATTTACCTAGGGAGAATATAGCACTTTTCCCTTCAAAGCAAAGAGATGAATGTCGTTTAATGGTAATTCATAAGAAAGATGGAAACATTGAACACAAAATGTTTAAAGATATAATAAATTACTTTGACGAAGGTGATTTATTTGTGATGAATGACACAAAGGTGTTCCCTGCTATATTGATAGGTAGAAAAGAAAAAACGAATGCACGTATAGAGGTTTTTTTGTTGCGCGAAATCAATGCAAACTCTCGTCTTTGGGATATTTTGGTTGAGCCTGCCAGAAAGATAAGGATAGGAAATAAACTTTTTTTTGGAGAGAATGACGAACTGGTTGCAGAAGTGATAGATAATACTACTTCACGTGGTAGAACGTTGCGTTTCTTGTTTGATGGGAGTAATGAAGAATTTCACAAGGTTCTCAAATCCCTAGGGACAACTCCTTTGCCAGTGGATATATTGCAACATAGATCTTTGTCGGATGATGATGCTGTTAGATACCAGACAATATTTGCCAAACAGGAAGGAGCTGTCGTTGCACCGGCTACGGGATTCCATTTTTCGAGAGAGCTGTTGAAAAGAATGGAAATAAAAGGTATTGACACAACGTACCTAACATTACATTCGGGGTTAGGTAATTTTCGCCCCATTGAAGTAGAGGATTTGACAAAACATAAGAGTGATAGCGAGGAGATGTTTATTGGCGAAGACGCTGTAGAAAAGATTAATTCAATCAAAATAGCTAAACATAAGATTTGTGCAGTTGGGACAACAACGGCAAAAGCTTTAGAAAGTGCTGCTACAATAGATGGAAAAATTAAACCCTATACTGGATGGACAAGTAAGTTTATTTTTCCCGAATATGACTTTCAGGTAGCAGATGCTATGATTTGTCAGTTCAATCGTCCTTTGTCTCCCATGTTGATAATGGCTTGTACATTCGGAGGTTACGACCTTGTTATGCATGCTTATCAGGAAGCGATCAATGAGGGATATAAGTTTTTGACGTATGGAGATGCGATGCTAATCATCTAATTTGAAGGATTATTTAGACTTGATAGCAAGGTATGTTGTCATATTAGCTTGTGGAAGTGGCACAAGAATGCAATCCGAAATGCCTAAGCAGTATTTACTTTTGGGTGATAAGCCCATAATTTTTCATACCATAGAAAACATTTGGCAAATAGATGCAACATATAATATGATTGTTGTGATAAATGAAGAACATTTAGAATTATTTAATAATTTGAAAAGACAGTATGCTGTTAGCACTCCTTTTAAACTGGTTTTTGGTGGGAAGGAGAGGTATTTCTCAGTAAAAAATGCCCTTGATACCATACAAGTAGAAGACTCTTTGGTGGCAATACATGATGGCGTTAGACCTTTCGTGGATAAGGATATGTTTGAACGAAGCTTTATTTCCGCTATGATGTATGGTAATGGAATATGTGCAGTGAAATCCACAGACAGTATAAGAGTAGGGGATATGGATACTAATTATGCTGTTGATAGGAGAGAAGTTTTTATGATGCAAACGCCACAGACTTTTTTGACCAAAATGATAAAACGAGCATATCTTCAAGATTATGACATGAAATTTACAGATGATGCCTCTGTTGCTGAAAGTATGGGACAGAATATACATATAGTAGAAGGGAAAAGAGAAAATATCAAAATAACTTACCCATTTGATCTATTTATTGCTGAAAAAATACTTGTAAATTTACGAAACGAGTAAGTGTATAAGAAGATTGGAAGGATATTTTAGAAAAGCTGAAAAATGAAATATTGAAACTTCGAAAATAAAAAGTCGTTTTAGAAAATTCTTTTCGAAAAAGAATTTTCTAATGTCAAGAAATAATTTGCTGATGTGGGATTTTAATTTTCTAATGAGAAAATTGTTGCAGATAATATGAAAAAAGAGATATCGGAATTGTTTAAAAAAACATTTGGAGAGGAGATAGAAATCATTGAAAAGGTATCTGCCACGGGGAGTAATAGACAATATTTTCGTCTTGTTTCTGAAAATCATCATTGTATAGGTACTTACAATCCTGATTTTAAAGAAAACCGTGCATTTATTTCGTATGCAAAGCAGTTTATGGAACACAATGTCAATGTTCCACAAATTTATGCAGAGGATTTAGCAAATAATGTTTATTTGCAGCAGGATTTGGGAGACGAAAATTTATTTGACTTTTTGCAATCACATACACTACAAAACATTTTGCCTTATTTCACAAGGGTTATGGAGAGTATTGCTAAAATACAAGCAATTCAAGATTTTGATTATACGGAAGCTTACCCTACCCAAGTATTTGATAGACAGAGCATGTTGTGGGATTGTAATTATTTTAAATACTACTTTCTTAAATTCTTCGATATACAGTTTGATGAACGATTATTAGAGAACGATTTTAATACTTTCATAGATTATTTATTGTCCTGTAATTGCAATTACTTTGTTCATCGTGATTTCATTCCAAGAAATATTATGCTTTTTAATGATGAGTTATATTTTATTGATTTTCAGGGAGGTAGAAAGGGGAGTTTGTATTATGATATAGCATCTTTTTTATTCAATTCCAAGACGAATTTGGATAAATTTACCAGAGAATATCTTTTTGACATATATTTGAGTGCTATTTCCAAATATACCCAGATCAACGTCAAAGAAAGTACTGACTATTTTTATGCTTACGTTTACATGAGATTGATTCAAAATATGGGTGCATATGGATTTAGAGGTATTTATGAAAAAAAGAAAGCTTTTGTCAGGAGTATTCCTTTTGCGTTGAAGAATTTACAGTTTTTGATAGAAAATATCCCTTTGAAAATTACCGTTCCTCACCTCATGTCTTGTTTTTTGCAAGTTGTAAACAATAAGAAAATAACTGATGTAGTTAAAGAGAACAAATTAACCGTGACAATAAAAAGTTTTTCTTACAAAAGAGGCTACCCTTATGATGCTACTGGTAATGGAGGGGGCTTTGTGTTTGACTGCCGTGCATTACCTAATCCGGGTAGAGAAGAAAAATTTCGACAAATGACAGGTTTGGATGAAGAAGTTCAGCAATATTTAGAACGATATGAGGAAGTGGAGGAGTTTTTTAGTAATGCAATGAATTTAATTCGTCAAAATATTGATAACTATTTAAAAAGAGATTTTTCAAATTTGAGTATATACTTCGGGTGTACAGGAGGGCGGCACAGAAGTGTATATTTCGCTCAGAGATGTGCAGAAGAATTGTTGCAAAATATTGATTTAAACATCTTTATTGAACATACTGAACAAAATATTCAAAAAAAACTCTGATAAATTATTGTTTTTTCGTTGAAATACTTTACTTTTGCAAAATAAAAGCTAAAGAAAAAGAAAATAAGTAAACAGAAGTAAAAATAATTACTGATATGAATAAAATGGTAAGGAAAATCCTTTTAGTTGTAGGTGCGTTTGCTATAGTGTTTTTAGTGTATTTATTATCCAATAGTATATCTAATCCTCTTAAATTTCAAGAGGAATATGACAAACGCTCAACGGAAGTAATTAATAAATTGAAAGATATTCGTACGTTACAAGAACAGTACAAGAATACTAATAATGCTTATTGTAGTACGATAGATTCTTTAATTGATTTTGCATTTAATGGAGATGCCTTGTTGGTTCAGAAATTCGGTACAGTACCCGACAATATGACAGAGGCGGAAGCATTAAAGCAAGGCTTACTTAGAAGAGATACTGTGAAGGTTAATCCCTTGGAAAAGTTGTCTGCTGAGGGTAGATTGCTAACTCCTAAGGATAAAATTAGAGATTTGAAGTATATTCCTTATTCCGATAGAGAGGTTTTCCATATGCAGGCGGGTAACTTAGATAAAAGTGGTATTCAAGTTGCAGTTTTTGAAGTTAAAGCTCCGATTGAGACTTACACTAAGGGAATGGATGAACAAGCTGTTAAAATTCTTAGATCGGATTTGGAAAAGAAAAAAGACGGTTTCGCCGGATGGAAAATTGGTTCTATGGAAGAACCCATTACTGACGGTAACTTTGAATAGTAATTCAAAAAATATTATGCATGAATACGTATAAGTTGGAATCTTTTACTCAATCTGAGGGTCAAATAGTAACAAATGAATCAAATTTATCCATTTGCTTGACGGCAGGTGGATTTATTTTTGCGATAATTGACAAGAGATTCAGATTAAGTGCTATCGGAGAATTTTCTGTGGACTTATCTGGGAGTATAACTCAGATAATGACTAATGTAAAGGTCTGTTTTTCTTCGATAGGTGTGCATTTGTTTAATTTCAATCGTATTAGAGTTATCTGTTCAACTCAAAGGAATGTTTGGATACCATATAAACTTTACGATAGTGCAAAAAATAAAGAATATCTGAAAACAGTTGCTCCAATATATTCCGATGATACAATATTGTATAGCGTTTGTGAAAAGATAGATGCTGTAAATATTTTTGCTTGTTCGCTCCAGCAATATAGCGGATTGAAAATTATTATGCCAAAAGCTCAATTCATTTCTCCGTCTTTGGTATTGACAGAATATGCTTTTGATGTGAGTTCGTTTATGCAAAATACTCTTGTAATGAACAAGCATACTGATAATGTAGATTTTGTTATTTTTGAAGGTAATTCTTTTATGCTGTCTAATTCTTTTAAATATAAGACAACTAATGATTTGATTTACTTTCTCCTTTGTACCTTGCAAAGGTTGGAGATTAATACTGCACAAGTTAATGTGATGATTACGGGAGATAAATATTCACAAGAGGAGATATACTTATTAAGACGTTATATCAAACACGTATACTATGCCAATCCTTCCGAAAATATACTTGTACCTATGGAGTTTGATGGAATTGATTTGCAAAAATATTTTTTTGTTCTCGCATAATGACTTATAGAATTAATTTTTTATTCCGAACAGTATTCAGAGATGAGAATAGTTGCAGGAAACCTAAGAGGTAGACGTTTGAATCCTCCTACAAATTTGTCTGTTCGTCCCACTACGGACTTAGCTAAGGAGAGTCTTTTCAATATTTTAAGGAATAAGATTGATTTTGAACGGTGCAATGCTTTGGATTTATTTTGTGGAACGGGTAATATCAGCTTTGAATTCGTTTCTCGCGGTATCAGATCTATAACAAGTGTAGACATCAATCCAAAATGTATAAATTTTATCAATCAGACAAAAGAAAAATTTAAGACTGATAATTTATTTGCTTTAAGGAGTGATGTTTTTACATATCTTGGGCGAAGTAAAATGAAATTTGATGTTATTTTTGCTGACCCTCCGTATGATATGTCCAAATTTGATTTGGTTGTGGAGTTAGTCCTTAGAAGCTTTTTGACCCCTGATGGTCTTTTTGTATTGGAACATTCCATTGAACATTCATATACTGATAATCCTTTCTTTGTAGAACAACGACATTACGGGAAAGTAAATTTTACTTTTTTCAGAAACAGGCAAGAGGGTTATAGTTTGTCTGATTAATCCGACAAATTAGCAAAAATAGTAGATATTTAGTAGAGGAAAATCATTATTACTTTTGAAGAATACGCAATAGAATAAATTCTTTTCAAGAAAGAATTTATCAATGTCAAGAAAGAATTTGTTAAAGTGTGACTTTAATTATTTTAATGTAAAAGAGTAATTTTTGGAATATTAATTAATTATAGAAATATCTTGCTATAAGACAACAATGCATATAAAAGAAACTACTAAGGGGCATGCTGTTATTTTGCTAACGAATATTATTTTTGGCATTAACACACCTATTGCAAAGGATATACTTAATGTTGTTGGACCTTATTTATTGAGTTCATTTAGATTTGCAGGCTGTACATTGTTATTTTGGATAGCATCTTTCATATTAAAAGTCCCTAAGATTAGTAGAAAAGATATAGGTTTATTGTGTGTAGCTTCATTATTGGGGATAGTATTTAATTTGTTTTTATTCATACTTGGATTGAGCAATACAACACCAACTAACGCATCTATTATAGTTAGTATGACGCCTATATTTACTATGATAATGGCTGCAATATTTCTTAGAGAGCCTTTGACGATAAAAAAAACAATAGGAGTAATGTGTGGGTTATCCGGTGCTTTGATTCTGATTTTTACTAAACCTACTGCTGCTAATGTTCTTGTCAAGAATAATACATTAGGAATTGTTTTTTGTTTGATCAGTGGTATCGCTTATGCTTTATATTTGACCTTATTTTCTAAACTGATAAAAAGAAACAATCCGATAAATATAATGAAATGGATGTTTCTTGCCTCAACGATTGCCATACTTCCGATAACGTGGTCCCATATAAGTGATTTTGATTATACAGTTTTAAATACGAAGGCTTATTTGGAGATTGGATATGTAGTACTTATGGCAACGTTTTTAAATTATCTGTTTATTCCTATAGCACAGGCAAGACTAAGACCAACAACACTATCCATGTATAATTATGTTCAACCGGTGGTTACTACAATCATTTCTATAATTACATTGATGGATGTTCTGACTATATATAAGTTGATAGCAGCGTTGCTAATCTTTGGAGGTGTATATATAGTTACAACATCAAGAAGTAGAAAACAAATTTTGGAGAAAGAAAATGTCGTAAAGACTTTGAATAAAATAATACGTAATTGAAAGGATAGATAATTGATTATAATGAAAATCTTGATATTTTTAGTATCGTTAATAGCTATTTGTTATGTTGCAATACGAATCTATTATATTGTTCCATTGTCTTCAGCATTCAAATTGGTAGCTGTCCTATTAACTGTAGGAATTTTGGTATTAATGATAGTAAGTTTTGCTGTTGGTCTTGATAAGCTTCCATTTATGGTAGCTACTATTGTCTATGAAGTAACAACATCATGGTTTTTTATATTATTATACTTGTTAATGATATTTTTGTTGATGGATATTTTGCGAATTTGTCATTTGATACCCAAAGATTTATTATTAAACTCTTGGATGGGTACATTGATAGTGATAAATGTTATATTCATTATATTTTTATATGGTAATATTAATTATCACTCTAAATCTAGAACAGTTATTCTAATAAAAACAGAAAAGAGATTACAAAAAGAATACAAAATTGTAATGATTAGTGATTTGCATTTAGGATATCACAATCAGAGAAAGGAACTTGCCAAATGGATTGATAAGATTAACAAGGAAAAAGCAGATCTTATTCTGATTGGAGGTGATGTTATAGATATTAGTACTCATCCTATCAATCTGCAACGTAGTTTTGAAGAGTTTGGTCGGCTCAATGCTCCTGCATATGCCTGCTTAGGTAATCATGAATACATATCTGGTAGAGATAAAGCTGAGGAGTTTTATCGTAATGCAGGAATTCATTTGCTTATAGATTCGTGTACCGTATTCAATAATGATATTTTGATTGTTGGTCGCGATGATAAAAGTAACGAACAACGTAAAACACTAACGCAATTGCTACAAAAATATAATGGTACTAAATATTCATTTCTTATTGACCACCAACCGTACAATTTAGAGCAAGCAGAACAAAATAATATAGATTTTCAGTTTTCAGGACATACACATTATGGTCAAGTTTTTCCCATTAATTTGATTACCGATGCAATTTTTGAGAAAGCGTATGGACGACACCAACGAGGAAAGACAAATTATTATATTTTCTCGGGACTTGGTATTTGGGGAGGTAAATTTCGTATTGCTACGAAGAGCGAATATGCCGTCGTAATACTAACTAATGTAAAATAATTAGATACTTATATTATTGATTGTCTTTCTAGTTGAATTATTTTTTATTGTTGTATTGACAAATATTATACCTATTTTAGGGAAATTAGTAGTTGTTAGAATAAAAACTTAGTTTAATATTATATCTTTTTGATTTATTATTATACATTGTAGAGTATATGTAATAAATGTCTTATTGCCTTTTATTTTTTCCTATAATTACCTCCGTAGCTCCCACACCATATTTTTGCATAGAGGCTGGGAAATAATGAATAAAAGAATACTTATCAAGTTCTTTCTCTATATTATGTTTAAGTATACCTTGACCAACACCATGTATAAAGATAACTTTATCAATATTTGTCTCAATAGATTTGTTCAAGCATTTACGAAAATAATTTATTTGAATATTCAATATGTCTGCATTATTTAATCCTTTAACAGAATCAATTAATTCTTCAATATGTAAATCTACCTCTGCCTCGTAGCGATTGACTAAATGTTTATCGAAAAAAGAAGTTGGTTTATTATTATTTATCCCTACAATTGCACTGTCTACATTTATATCTTGCAAATTTTTTGTCTCATCTTGTTGTTTAGGTAATGATTGTTCGTAATACGTAGCAATATCGTGAGAATTTAGGCTCATGATTTGTACAATCAATGCTTTCTCTACGAACAATCCTGTTGATTCGAAGCATCCTTCTTTAAAAAATTTGGAAGTTTTGATTTTGATATTGAAATTGCTAGGCATAAGTACAGATTTACTTTTATCTTTATGTAGTAAAAGTTGTATAACACCTGAACTCCACTTATCCAATTGGTCATTGGAGATAGTAGACAGTAGAAATCGCGATTTTTTGTTCACACTTCCGAAACCTTCCCCTACAAAGCATTTTTGTTCTACGTCTTTTAATAGTAGAGAATATAGTAAAGTGTAGTCCGAATTGTTGACCAAATAAACAAAATATTCGCTTCCTATGAGCCATTTTTGGTCACAAGGAACAAAGGCAAGATAAACGCCCTTCTCTTTTTCTAGTCCTTGTCGTGAAAGGTATAAATGTTCCTGTCTAATGTCATTTTGGTCTTCGGAGAGATTAAAACTGTCTCGCTCTTTGTGTATTATTGTATTCTCATCTGTCGATTTATTTTGTGAAGTAAACATTTTACCGACTTTATCTTCTACAAAATCTAAAACAATCTCCTTGGTAAGTGTAGGAATATCAAATCCATCAACTTCTACATTGACTAAACCGGGTGAAACTATTTTAGTGACAATTCCACCTCCCTCTTGATCAAGAAATTTTACCTTATCTCCTACTTTAAATGTTCTCATATCTTTATCTTATTACTTTTTGTGCCAATAAATTCAAATCCAATCCGTCAAAGTTGCCACTTGAAGATAACAAAAGGCAAGTATTATGGTAGTCTTCTGCTTCCAAAATGTTTTGTAATTCTTTTTTATTATCTGTAACTATCAATCCTTTCTTGCCAAATGCGGAATAAATAGCATGTTTGTTCAAATCAGGCAGATGTTTCAACTCTATGGTATGATGATTGAAATAAATAATGGCTTTATTTGCCAAAAGCATTGAATTTTTATATTGGTTTAAAAAATCCTGTGTTAAAGAAGAATAAGTATGTAGCTCCATCACTGCGATAAGACGACGGTCGGGGAACTGTTCTTTGACCGCTGAGATAGTTGCTCTGAGTTTTGAGGGAGAGTGTGCGAAATCTTTGAAGATGATTGTACTGTCTGATTTGCTTATTATTTCCAATCGTTTGGCGGCACCCTCAAAAGACTGCATAGATGTCAGAAATTTATCTGTTGATATACCCACTTGTTCACATACTTTCATTGCAGCATTCATATTCATTAAGTTGTGTTTTCCGAAAATTTTTATATCGTAAACCTTATTATTGTGTATAACTGATGTAATTCCATATAGTACTTTGTGAGGTAGTATTCCATAAGGTATAGTTTGAATATCTTTACGGCAATTCTTAGCTATATCAATCACGTTTTCATCTTCGGAGCAATAGATAAGTACTCCATTTTTACAAATCTTTGTTGTAAAAATTTCAAATTGCTCTTTATATTTTTCAAATGTGGGGAACACGTTTATATGGTCCCATTCTATGCCTGTGATTACGGCGATATTCGGCAAATATAAATGGAACTTTGGTCGCATATCTATGGGAGAGGTCAAGTATTCGTCACCCTCCAGAACCATATATTTAGCTTGTTCGGTTATCTGTACCATAACCTCAAACCCTTTAAGCATTGCTCCAACCATATAGTCTGTCGTTATGCCTGCATATTTGAAAGCATGTAGTATCATGGCTGTTGTCGTTGTTTTACCGTGAGAACCTGATATAACTATGCGTACTTTATCCTTAGACATTTTATACAGAAACTCTGGATATGAATATATCTTTATTCCCAACGACTTTGCTTTAATCAATTCGGGATTATCTTGTTTTGCATGCATACCCAATACCACGCAATCTAAATCTTGCGAAATCCTGTCTTCGTGCCAACCCAAAGAATTGGGTAAAAGATCATACTGTTTCAATCTTTCTTTTGCAGGAGAAAATATCTCATCGTCCGAACCCGTAACTTGATATCCTTTTTTTTTCAAAGCAATTGCCAAATTATGCATAGCACTACCCGCAATAGCGATAAAATGTACTTTCATTCTGTATATATTATATTAATATGCCATATAATTATGGTTGAATCTATGTCTGCAAAATTAATATATTTTGTTAAAACTGCAATATGGGTTTACTTATTTTCTTTGTGTGATATTGGTAAATTAAAGTGGGACTTTAAAATTTTAAAGTCCCACTTTAAT
>JBQNAI010000002.1:0-327102 GCA_052170555.1 Bacteroidales bacterium
ATCACATTCACTTATCCCTTTTCTAGCATAAAGCTATCTCGATAGTCTATAGAAATAGCATAAAGACTCACCTTTATACCATTTACATTATATACCTCTACATCTAAAAGAGAATTCCTCACTCTTCCCTGAGAAATTATACTCTCTTCAAAAATCGCTTTTTTATACCTCTACTCTAACAGAGACATACGAACGATCAAACCTCCCCCTCTTAAATTCTACCACACCATCTTTCAATGCAAACAATGTATGATCTTTCCCCATACCTACATTATCTCCCGCATTATGAACAGTTCCTCGCTGACGTACAATGATATTCCCCGCAATGCATTTCTGTCCACCAAATATCTTAACTCCCAACCTCTTGCTATGCGACTCTCGTCCGTTACTAGAACTACCCACACCTTTCTTATGTGCCATATCTCAACCCTTTCTTTTTGAAATTTAACAAATAGTTACTTTATGTCCTTAATCTGAATCTGAGTTAAAAAAGGACGAAAACCATTCATCTTCTGATAACCCGTTCTTCTCTTCTTATGGAACACCAACACCTTATCACCTTTGATATGCTTAATGATATGTGCTTCTACGCTAGCTCCCGCTATTTTAGGCGTGCCGACTTCTATTTTCTCTCCATCGGCTTTGAGCATTACGGTGTCAAAAGTAATATCTGTATTTTCGTCCTGATGAAGACGATTCACAAATATCTTCTGCTCTTTTTGAACCTTGAATTGCTGTCCTGCTATTTCTACTATTGCGTACATCTTTATTTGTTTTTATTTGCCTGTCTCAAACTTAAATCCGAAACGGATTGCAAAATTATAACAAATTTACAAACTGACCAAATAAATTTACATAAATATGTCTATATTTTTGAGGAATAAAAGTTTATTTCGCTGTTGTTCAGTATATTGAATATAATAGATATTTGTATATCATTCCAGATAATGTTTCTCAAAAATAAAAGTTTTTGACCGTTATTGTTACAATTTTACTGTAATTTAATCAAAAATGATATAATATTTGATTTTTTTTCATACTTACTAAAAGATAGCGTAACATTTATAAGCAGAAAAGAGATCTAGTGACGTAACTAAATGTCAATCTCACATTTTAATTTAGCAATCTCACATTTTAATCAAGCAATGTCGCACTTTAATTTCGTGAATCGGCATATTATTATAGCAGAAAAATAAATCATTCCTAACACATTTTTGGAGCATTACCTTTTTTTTATCAAAAAAGCTGTATCTTTGCATCACATAATTTTGCATGCATAATGAAAATAAACGTTTGCCAATTTGATTACAACACACTCGCTATTCAAAACAACAAAAATAAGATAAAACATGCTTTATTGCTAAGCGATGATGATGTTTTAAATATTTTCGCAGAACTTTCTCTTACTGGTTCTCCTCTCTACAATAGAAATTTGTATAGTAACGTATATAAGGAGACTTCTCTGGCTGGAGATGAATTATGTAACACAAAAAAATCTTTCATAATCGGGACTCCTGCAAAATCGGACGAATTTTACTACAATAGTTTGGTTTTTGTGGATAAGGGCGAAGTGAAAGCAATCTCAACGAAGAGAAATCTTTCCAATTTTGACGGCAATTATTCTATTGGCAATGGTATGGAGGTCGTACATTACAATAACAAAAAAATTGCATTTGGTTTTTATGATGATTTTTTCAACTTCGTTAAACGCAAATTAAAGGTTGACACTATCATTTTGGTAAGCAATATTCTCTTCGACAGGGATTACGATAATGAAATAGAAAAACATCTCTCTGATTATGCTAAACAATTGAATACTAACGTTATTTTTGTAAACCGAATAGGATCTGAGGGCAATATTATATTTCAGGGAGGAAGTTTTTTTATAAATCGTAGAGGTGAGGTTGTCAAAAAACTTCCTGAGTTCGAAGAACAACAAGTAAATGTCAATACTGATGAAAATAATGCTAAATCCCCCACACATAATGATACATATGAAGAACGCATTTTCAAAGCTTGCGTATTGGGAATAAGAGACTATTGGCATAAAAGTAAAATAAATAAAGCAGTTATTGGTCTTAGCGGAGGCATAGACTCTGCTGTAGTTGTTGTCTTGGCTGTTGCTGCCCTGGGAAAGGAAAATGTAGTAGGTATTCTAATGCCTAGTGAATTTTCTTCTGAACACAGTATTAATGATGCAATACAATCTGCTCAAAATTTAGGTATTAAATACTACACCGTACCTATTCAAAGTATTTTCGAATCAACTAAATCTACATTGAAGGAACTCCTAGACACAAAAATAAAAGATACAACCGAAGAAAACTTACAAGCACGTTCTCGTTGCATGATTGTGATGGCATTTGCTAATAGATTAGATGCCGCTATGCTAAACACTTCTAATAAGAGTGAAAGTGCAGTGGGCTATGGGACTCTCTATGGAGACGATTCTGGAGCTTTGGGTCCTATTGGTGACCTTTACAAAGAGGATGTGTATAAACTTGCTTATTGGATTAATCGCAACGAAGAAATTATTCCATGGAATAGCATTAAAAAGTTTCCTTCGGCTGAATTACGACCAAATCAAAAAGATAGTGACACATTGCCTGAATATGGTATATTAGACAAAATAATCAAAGAACATATAGAAAATCATCTTTCATCTGAAGAAATTATTGCCAAGGGATATAAACAGGAAGACGTAAATAAAGTTTTACATCTCTACAATACAAATGAATGGAAACGCAGACAAGAAGCTCCTGCTTTAAGATTAAGCAAAACTTGTTTTGCAACAGATTTTAAAATAAATTATTAATAAATGAGTGATTCTATCAAACACGAATGTGGTATTGCTCTTTTGAGATTAAAAAAACCACTTGAATACTACCAAGAAAAATATGGTAATACTTGGGCATTGAACCGTATGTATCTCTTAATGGAAAAGCAACATAATCGCGGTCAAGACGGAGCTGGATTTGCTTCTTTGAAATTTGACACTGCTCCAGGCAAACAATATGTAGACATCGCGAAGAGTAATGCTACTCAACCCATAGCGGAAGTCTTCAAAAATGTGTTTAACGATTATAAACAAATTATTAAAGAGCACCCAGACAAAACTGAAGATATTATTTATCTAAAAAATAATGCCAAATTCTTTGGAGAATTGTTTATGGGACATCTTCGCTACGGAACTTTCGGTAAGAATGAATTGGAAAACTTACATCCCTTCCATAGAGAAAACAATTGGAAAACAAGAGATTTGCTTATTGCAGGAAATTTCAATCTTACCAACATAGATGAAATGCTTCAAAAATTAATATCATTAGGGCAACACCCCGTTAATGTTACTGATACTGCTATCGTGTTAGAGAAAATCGGGAAATTCCTAGACAGAGAAGTACAAGAGCTATTTGCAAAACACAAACTCAATAGGGAATCTAATATTCAGATTACAGATTCAATAAGTGAAGATATGGATTTGCGAAAAGTATTGGAAAACTCTGTAAAACATTTTGATGGTGGTTATGCTTTTTGTGGTATAACAGGTAATGGTTGTGCTTTCGCCGTAAGAGACGAATGCGGGATAAGACCTTGTTTTTGGTATGAGAACGATGAGATTGTTGTTGTGGCGAGTGAACGCCCTGCTATTATGACTACGTTTGATGCAAGAGTTGAGCAGGTCAAAGAGTTAACTCCCGGATGTGCCCTTATAATCAAACGTAATGGGGAGGTTTCAGAACAAATAGTTAAACAAGGGGGTAACTCCAATAAGAAATGTTCTTTTGAGCGTATATATTTCTCTCGTGGTACGGACAAAGACATTTACTTGGAAAGAAAGTCTTTAGGTGAGAAAATCTTTCCTCAGATTTTGGATGCCATTGATAAGGATATCGCTAACACTGTGATATCCTATATTCCAAATACTGCTTCGGTCGCCTTTCAGGGACTTGCAAAAGCCTTTGCAGATTATTTGGATAAACAGCGAATAGAACAAATACTTGCTGTCAAAAATAGTTTGAATGAAGAAAAATTAAAAAATATTTTTGCTACTACCATACGTCGCGAATACATTGTTGTCAAAGATGTTAAATTAAGAACTTTTATCACTCAAGACAATGAGCGTGACGATATGGTTGCCCATGTTTATGATGTTACATATGGACAGATTAAGGAGCAGAAAGACAATCTTGTTGTAATAGATGATTCCATAGTTAGAGGAACAACTCTTCGGCAAAGTATCATTTCCATTCTAAATAAATTAGGTCCTAAAAAAATAGTCATTGCGTCCTCGGCTCCACAAATACGCTATCCGGATTGCTATGGTATAGACATGTCTCGTTTGGGGCAGTTTGTTGCATTCAATGCAGCAATACAATTGTTACAAGAACAAAATCAACAAAATATTATTGATAATGTTTATAATGAGTGTAAAAAACAAGAATCTCTTCCGAAAGAAATGGTAACAAACCACGTAAAAGAAATTTACGCACCATTCTCTGACAAACAGATTAGTAATAAAATAGCACAACTTATTACTCCTAAAAACTGTAATGCTGAAATTCAAGTTGTGTTCAATACCGTTGAAAACTTACATCTCGCATGTCCTTATCATACAGGTGATTGGTATTTCACAGGAAACTATCCTACTGCAGGCGGGAACAAAGTTGTGAATACTGCTTTCATTAATTGGTATGAGGGCAACGATAAAAGAGCTTATTAAAAGTAAATTATCGTTTCCTATGAGCAATGATAAGAAATTACTAATAGTAGGTAATAGCGAATCAATACATACAAATAACCTCAAAACGTTGGTAGGTTCGTATTTTAATGAAACAAAAATTTTGAATAATCAGGATTTTTCCATACGATCTCCCTTGAAGTTATTGAAAGCTATAATGGGGGTAAGAAAATTATTAAAATCTTTTTTACCCTCTTTTATCATATTGTACCAAATAGATATAGCTGCTTTTTTTCTTTCATTAATTAATCACAAAATACCATCCTTAGTCGTAGGTATAGGAAGTGATGTTTTAACTGTGGCTAATAAATCTCAATTCCATAAATTTATGGCAAGTTATGTAATTAATCATGGCAAATATTTCAATGCAGGAAGCATTGCAATTAAAGAAAAAATGCAACAATTGTCTAAAAATCCCATCAAGGTTATTATTGCAAATCTTGGTGCAGATGATATTTTACCAAAAGACAAACAAAATATAATTTTTTCAAATCGCTTACACAAGAAGCTATATAATATAGACAAGATTATTAATGCCTTTGAACGTTTTATTCGCAAAAAGGAGCACAAGACCTGGAAACTCATCATTGCTTCTACGGGAATGCAAAAGGAATTAATAAAACAAGTAAAAGAATTGGGTATTGAACAAAATGTAGAGTTTGTCGGTTGGCTCAACAGGGAACAAAACGCACATTATTATTCCATTTCAAAAATTTGGGTATCTTTACCCAAAAGTGACTCCATAAGCATATCACTTTTAGAAGCTATGAGTGGCGGTTGTATTCCTGTTTGCTATGATGTATCTGCTCTCAATGGTTTCCTGACAAATAATAAAAATGCCGTAGTAGTCAAAGATTTTGAAGAAAACTTTTTTGAACGAGCTTTATTGTTGGATAACCCGGAAGTAATTGCAAACAATCGCAAACAAGCAAGAAAATTTGCTGATAAAGATCTAAATAGACAACGTTTTTATTCAATTTTTGAGAAAGAATTCGGGAATAATTAGATTTAATCCGATAAAAATCCTAATTAGTTTTTATATTTTTTTATCATATTGCGTAAAAAAATAACGGACTCTACCATCTATGAAATAAACCTCATAACTGATGGCTTTGTTTGTATTAATAGGTGCTTCCCTTACATTGTTAGAGATATTTTTACTCAATAAAAGTAGTATATGTCTTGTTTATTTTTTTATTAAACCTAACTCTCTTTCAAAATGGCCCCAATCGGAGTATTTCTCTTCAGAAAAGAATAGATTCTTTCTTGACTTTAGTAGATTCTTTCTTGACTTTAATTCAATTCCATTGTGATGTAGAGAAAATTTATATCTATTATTGAATATACCATATCACTCTGAAAATATTATAATGTGATACGGAATATAATATGTAGTCTGACAAATACACTTACAACAAATAAAATTGTATTTCTTCAATACTATCTTCTATTACTACAATTTCATTAGATTTTTAGAAAAAATAAGTTAATCCGAAACTAATACTGTTCCAACGGAAATTATTATATGCTCCAACATTCATAAATCCCAAAGCATAAAAAGAATTTAATTCTATATGATGATTAATGTCATATCCTATACCTACCAAAAAACCGATATCTTCTTTCTTCAACTGATTGTCACCAAAAGTTTCATATTCCCGTTCCACCATATAATCTTGTGGTAATACCGTACTATCATTAGGGTTTATAGGATTCTGATTTGTAAAAGTACTTGTGCCTCCTATACCGTACGTAAAGAATGGAGCAAAATAACAAACCAAACCCCTCCCCTTTCTTTCGTCTCCGAATTTTAGCTCAATATTCAACTCTAAACTTAGCAAATAAGCTTTAACATCATTTTTAGATTTTAGTTTTTCATCGTAATTGAATCCTTTACTCACAAAATTTAAAACGGGTCTAAAATATATATTGTAAACCAAATGTTTCTCGCCATTAATTCCTGCTTTCCATCCTATTTTTTTTTCTATTCCATTTGTCTGATTAATCCAATCTTGAGTAATGTTAACATTCAACCCAAATTTCCACGGATCTATGCTACTTTGGGGACGATCATATCCGTACTCTATCTGAGAAAAGGCAGAAATACTTAACATAGATAGTAGAGTTATAAGAATTGTTCTTTTCATTTCAATTTTTTAATAGTTTTCAATAACTCTTCTTGAGAAGAAATCTTATATCCTTGCGACAGATACACTATATCTTCCTTGGTAATCAAAGTAAGAATAGGATAATTATTTAAAAACTCAACTTTTACGGCTTCCAAAATTTTCTTTTCTATAGTTTTACTTTTATCTAGCAGTACAAAAGTATTCTCTGGTAAATCAGGAAAAGAATTAACAGAAAAGCCCTTGTTTAGCAAACTTTCATCCAGTATCAAAACCAAAGTTACATCTTTTTCTTTCTCAAAATCCATTCTACTTTTTGCAATATCCACAAGAAGATGTCTTGTAGGCTCCTTGTAAGGATCTATAACGGCTAATATAATAGCCTTGCTATCTTTTATGATTTGATTGATGTTATATAATTTTTCTACCTTATTTGATTTATATGGAATATTGAGTAATTCATTATTCAAAATGACTTTACCATAAGAGGTTAAATCTTCATCAATTTCTGGTATTGATACTGTTATATTTGTGGGCAGATTAGATTTTAAAATAAAGTATTTTTCTTCTACCCATACTTTACCTGTGGAGTTACGATTACCTACTATCAGACGATACTCTCCCTCATTGAGTTGCAATGTATCTGGGAAATTTTTAAAATGCGGGTCGTACTCATAATCTAACGTTTGAAATTGATTATCTATCAATTTTTGAATAGTAAAATTAGCGTAATATTCAGGTTTAATCGTATTATTCTTGTCATTATTTACAATCAACATACAATTATTTGTTTTTTTTGTATTTTTTTGTAAAAAAGCGTATTCCCAACTGGTTGTATCATTTTTCCTCCATTGTGCCCTACCTGTCGCCCATTCGTAACGAGACTGAATACCAAACGTACGGGCAATAGCAACAAATAAAATCTCCCTTGATTTTTCATCGGCTATACGTCCTTTCAATACCCCTTCAGGAGAGATAGGTACTTCATAGTAGTTATCTGTATTATTTACTTTGATATTGATTCTAATCCATTCTGCCAAATCCTTACCATTAGCAAAAATATAACGGTTTTTTTGAAAATACTCTTTGATGAATCCACGCCATGGAGTAATTTTTTCCAATGCTATACGAGGATTGATTACATATTCGGAAGTCTCTGTTTCCACTATATTGTTAAGATGGTCCATAAACACATTATATTCTCCATCTCTCAGATCTTTTTCGTAAACCATTTGCAACATTCTTTTAGCTAACGGGTGCTTGGAATCTAAAATTTTTTGAATTTCTTTATAGTTCCCCCAAGAATTTTTGATTAATTCATTATCCGTATGAGGGAAACTTGCAATATAATTGTTACGAATTGAATCTTCATATACCAATCTCTCATTATTCTGTTTCACCAATTTCTCATCCAAAGTTGGAACAGATAATTCTTTAGGTGGTGTAATAATTAAAGAAGTGCTACGCTTTATTCTATCTAGAAAATTAGCATATATAACTATTTCTACTTGAGTTTGGTCAGCAAATACCTGTTTTTGAGCAAAGGCGTTGTTAGTTTTGACCCAAATTATCAAATCTCCATAGCCAGTAGTCAAACTTGCGTTACCATTCGCATCAGTAATAATCTTTGCAATGGGAAAATACTCTGCATAATTGTATAGTCCAAAAGAGACTTCCGCTCCTTTAACTTTTCTACCTTTCTCATCCAAGACAGTCACCGTAAGTTTTTTTGTAGGAGCGTAATTACTTAAAAGATTTATCTTAGAATATTTATCACTAACAAAATTTTTCTCTTCACTTCCATTGTAATTACCAAAAACTGTTGTATGCACCATCATAGCACGTTTAGAAGGTGCATCAAACCATCCAACATCCAAACGAGCTTCTGGCTCACAAGCACCCATATGATACCATTTGCCATCAACCCATACTTCTACCCATGCATGATTATCATCCGTATGTGCCCAGCGTGGAGTATAACACTGTCTCGCTGGTATTCCCACACTACGCAAAGCAGTTACAGTAAAAGTACTTTCTTCTCCACATCTACCCCATGAAGTACGCATACTCGCCAATGGAGAAGAGGTTCTACCATCTGAAGCCTTATAGTTAACAAATTCATGACACCAATGATTGACTTCCAGGGCTGCATCATACATACTCATCCCTCTAATTCTATCTTTTAACATATGAAATATCACCATACGTGCACTATCTAAATTCTCATTATTTACTCGATAAACAAGGACAAAATGTTTGAATATATCCTCAGGGACCTTCCGCCCCCAGGAAAAAGTATTCCTTGCCAATATAACATTTTTTATTTGAGAGATATAAAAAGAAGTATCATAATCCAACTTATCGTTTAATGGCATGTACTCATAAAGAAAATCCAAATATTTTTTTTCTTCATCTGAAAGACCCTTTTGTGCAAATGTTGTCACACTTATCAATATTATAAACAGGATGATAAAATTTTTCTTCATATAGTATTTATTATTTAAGAGGCATTAATATAGTATTGTACATCTTTACATCATTCAATAGTTCCACAGCTTTATTAACTTCAGTATCATTTTGTATCATTGCTTCAACTCTACCCTTTTGATTATAATACCTTACGACTATCTCACTTAATAACATATCCTTTATTTCATTTTTGAATTTGTATAAATCATTCTTCTTATCATTTTCTATCTGTTGTTTGGCATCTTCAAGAAGTTTTTTGATATTCTCATCACATTTTTCATTCTTTGCACTTTCTATAAGAACCTTTATCCCATCCTCTGTTGGAGTCGTATAAGAATAATCTTTATCTTTCAAAAATTTTACAAAATCATCGTATATCTCATCTGTAATTTTAAAATCCTTTACGGGGGGTATGGAATCGTGTGCGTTTACAAATTTTGTTGCATAATCAAATGGCAAAAATTTTAAAAGTAGTGCAATAGATATTTGGCTAGCATATTCAGGTGACAAGATTATATCCGGTTCTATTCCATAACCATCGTATACTAACCTTCCTCCTTTCGTCTTAAAGGCTGTACGGAGTGAATCTTGTATTTTTAAAGCACGCCCGGATACATCTCTATGTGAATAATCTACCGCTTGTATGCAACGTCCCGATGGTATATAGTATTTTGAAACTGTTACTTTCAATTGCGTGTTATATACTAATGGAAATACATTCTGTACTAATCCTTTACCAAAACTTCTTTGCCCCATTATAACTGCTCTATCTAAATCTTGCAAAGATCCACTGACTATCTCGGAAGCAGATGCCGAAGATGGGTCTATTAAAACTACAACAGGTATATCTTTGTCTGCAGCTTTGCGAGATGTTTTATGAGTTTGATTGCGATTTTCCACTTTCCCTTTAGTTGTAACGATTGTCTCTCCCTTATCTACAAAAATATTAACGATATCAACGGCCTCGTTAAGTAGCCCCCCTCCGTTTCCACGCAGATCAAGTATTAATCCTTTCATCCCCTGCTTTTTTAGAGTATTGAATGCAGACAAAACATTTTTTGCGGCATTCTTTGTAAATTCATTAAGTTTAATATATCCTATATGATCTCTGATTATACCACTGTAAGGTACATTCGGCAATGAAATGGCTTTACGTTTAAATTTAAAAATCATATCCTTACCATCCCTTTTCACCTTTAACGTAATATCGCTTCCAGCTTGGCCTCGTAAATATTCTCTGACTTCATCATTTTTTCTACCTTCCGTACTTTGACCATTAACCTCTAAGATTATATCCCCCGCTTTAACCCCAGCCTCAAAAGCCGGCATTCCTTCGTATGGTTCAGAGATTATAGTTTTGCTATCCTTTGAATGTATCAATGCTCCGATGCCACCATACTCACCTAACATTTGCAACTTAACGTCCTCTATTGCACTTTCAGGATAAAAATTTGTGTAAGGATCTAGTTTGGTCGTCATAGCGTCTATAGCTGTCTTAACAATATCTCCTTCATTGATTTCATCCACGTAATTATTGTATAGAGTTTTGTATACACTGGAGAAAATCTCTAAATTTTTTGATAATTCAAAACTCCTATTCGTTTCGCTGGTGTTTTGACAAACAACAACAAGTGGTAAAAATGTGATTGCAGATACCCATGCTAACAGATATACTCTCCTTTTCATGTTTGTTTTATATTTTTGCATCTATCTTCCGTGTGGCAAAGTTAAGAATTTAAAAAGAAAAATTTATATTTTTTTCAAAAAATTTTCATAAAACTTCCCATTACGAGAAATTATTTATAATTTTGCAAACTCAAAATTAACAAAAAATTAACAAAATACTATGGCTATAATTGGTAGAATTAGAAAAAGAGGCGGGTTGGCTGTAACTATCGTTGCAATTGCGATCCTTGCATTTATTTTCAGTGACTTATTAACAAGAAATAGAGGGGAGGGGATGCCTAACAAGGTTGCTTCTATTGATAATATTGATATTAATATCAACGAATTTAATTCTCGGAGTGAGCTGTCTGAAAATAATATGCGCAGACAAGTGCCTGATGGTAAAATAACACAAGAACAGTCTTTTCAGACCAAGATTATGGCATTTCAACAACTTGTTAGTGAGAAACTTTTAGGAAGGGAATGTAAGTCTTTGGGAATTACGGTAGGTGAAGACGAACAAAATGATATGTTCCTAGGAACGTTTATATCTAACGTTGCTCGTCAGCAATTCACAGACCCAACGACAGGACAATACAACGCACAATCTGTCCGCCAAATTATGTCTCAATACGAAAATATGCAACCTGAACAAAAAATTGCATGGCAAGAAATACGAAAGCAAGCAATAGATGAAAGATTGCAACAAAAATATGGAATGGTATTAGCAAAAAGTTTTTATATGCCCAAACCTATGGCTAAGCATTTGAGTAGTGTTTACGACCACGTGGCAGATACACGCTATGCTGTCCTACCTTATGCTTCAATAGAAGACAATAAAGTAAAAGTTGACGATAAGGATTTTGAAAGTTATTACAACGAGCACAAAAATCAATTTTTCCAATCAGACGAGACAAGAGAAATTAAATTTGTTAAATTTGACGTTCAACCATCTCCCGCAGACATCAAGTTAATAAATGATTCTGTTGTAAAATTGTTTGAAGAAATTCAGACAATTCCCAACCAAGAGATGGAATCTTTTATTTCCTCTGTTTCAGATACAAAATACGATAGCACTTATTACAAGAGGGCGGATCGCACTATTGCAAGTTATTTCCCAGATTCTGTACTTTCAGGAAAAGGTGCTGGAAGTTATCTAACTCCTCGTCAAGTAGGTAACAATTGGGTTATGGGCAAAATTCTTGATGAGCAGACGCGTCCTGACTCTGTCAAATTCTCTGTTATAGCCATATTCAACAACAAAATAGGTGCTGAACAAATTAAACGTACACCTGAACAAGAAAAGAAACTTGTAGATTCTCTGTATGCCGTAATAAGTAAAAATTCTGACTTATTCAACGAAAATGTTTCTAAATACTCAGACGATCCAAATACCAAAGATAAATTTGGCGATCAAGGATGGGTTACTGACGGGCAAATACTAGAAGATATGTTTCAACCTATGATTAATACCCCTATAAATGGTATTTTTGTTTATCATCGTCCTGATGAAACAGGAGATTATATAATCAAAGTTACTGATAAAACTGTTTTGCAGCCAAAGATTAGGATTGCTCATATTGTTATGGGGATTCGTCCGAGCGAAAAGACCATTAATGAAGTTAAAGACAAGGCAAATATATTCCTTTCTAACGCTAAAGATTTGACATCTTTGGAATCACAGGCTCGTAAACAAAATATCAACGTTAATGTCTCATACATAGGGCAACTATCCTATCAGCTTGATGGAACACCTTATGCTCGTGAAGTTGTTTCATGGGCTTATGGCAAGAAGGTTAAAGAAGGAGATGTAGCTCCTGAAATTTATGAATTACAAAATTTAGAAAGTTTTCAAGATATGTTTATCGTTGTGGGATTAAGTTCCATTCAACCTAAGGGTATCATAGCTTTGGAAACATTAAAAAAGAATCCTGAGTTTGCAAATCTTGTAAGAGCTGAGAAAAAGGCACAACAATTACTAAAAAAAGCTAACGCAGTATTGAAATCTATAAAAACAATAGATGACTTTGCCTCTAAGACAGGTGTAAATATTGATACTGTTTTAGCAGTGGACTTTTCTACCCCTTACTATGGGAAAGCTGGTGCAGAATTAAGAGTATTGGGAGTTGCAACCACCCAAAAGAACAAAGGCTTAACTAAACCTATCAAAGGACTTAATGGTATCTATGTTGTGAGTGTTGATAACATTTACAAACGACCTGTAAAAGAGGACATTAATGCTATTCGCCAGCAATATCAAATGAGAATAAATCAACGTATGAACCAAGTATCTCCTATTGGAGTTCTATATGAGATGGCGAATGTAGAGAATAATTTCGTTAGATATATAAGCAAATGATAGTCAATAAAATATCAGTTGTTCTATAGTAGAATAAGGAGGTATATTTCCCCTCCTTGTTCTATTATTTTTTACACAATTGCTCATCAAAATTTATACTGAAAATTAATATATAAAATTTGAAAATAAATAGATGCCGTTATAAAAGATTAAAGTGTGAGATTAATAAATTCTTTTTTGAAACAGATTTATTAATCTCACACTTTAATCTTTTGATAGATTTATTTAACATTCCTTTAAGAAGGTATATTTTTAAGAACATAAATTCTTCCATTGAAAATATATGAAATACTTTTTTATGTAGTGTATTTCATATTACAAACATTTTTTGTATCAAAAAAATTAGTATCTTTGCAAACCGTTATTAAAATAGTTCAAATTAGCTATGAATAAAAAAAATTATACCTTCAGTCTCACCATAATTGGCATACTATATTTTACCTTTGGCTTCATTACTTGGCTAAATAATCAGTTAATCCCATTTCTTAAAACAGCATGTCAACTATCCGATACTCAGGCTTACTTAGTTACATTTGCATTCTATATCTCATATTTTGTTATGGCACTCCCTTCTGCGGGAATATTAAAAAAGACAGGTTTCGCAAAAGGGATGTCTCTTGGGTTATTAGTTATGTCCGTAGGGTGTTTAGTATTCATACCTGCCGCAATGAATAGAAATTATCTTGTATTTCTTATTGGATTATTTGTCCAGGGTACAGGTTTAGCTCTATTGCAGACGGCAGCTAATCCGTACGTTACTATCTTAGGACCGATGGAATCTGCTACTCAAAGAATGTGTATCATGGGATTATTCAATAAGATAGCAGGTATCATTGGTATTTATATTTTTTCCAAAGCCTTGCTTACCGACTTTGGTACTATTTCATCAAATATTGATAAAGTTACCGGAACAGAAAAGATTTTTCTATTGAATGACCTTGCAAACAGAATTATTTTACCATATATAATTATGGCTTTTGTCTTAATATTAATCTCTTTTATGGTTTTTGTGGCAAAACTACCTAACATCAATTCCAGTCAAGGTCCTCCCAAAACAATTAATGACGATAAAAAAACGATATTACCTACATATTTGTGGTTAGGTGTTTTGGCATTATTTTTTTATGAAGGAGCAGAAGTAATGGCTATAGATACTCTTGTACCTTATAGTAAATCTATAGGATTAAATGAAAATATATATACCAAAATAGGAATGTTTGCCTTATCGGCACTTCTTGCGGGATATATCTCAACAATTATATTAATCCCTAAGTATCTTTCACAAACCAAAGCACTTATTTATTGCAGTATTTTGTCTTTAATATTTGTTATTTTAAGCCTTCTATTTACTGGTATAATATCTCTTTTATTCCTCATCTTACTCTCATTTTCCAACGCTGTGATGTGGGGAGCTATATGGGCATTAGCCATAGATAAATTAGGAAAGCATACCTCTTTTGCATCGGCTCTATTAATTATGGCAATAGTTGGTGGAGCATTACTCCCTCTCCTTTATGGCAGTTGGTCTGATGCTATAAATAACATACATACTCCATACCTTTTATTTATACCTTGCTATGTATTCATCTTGTGGTACGCTGTAAAAGGACATAAAATAGGTAAAAATAGCACTATTAGTTAAATTTAATACAGATATAAAATATATTTTTTAATAATCTATTATGGCAGACAAAAATTATACCTTGCATCAACCTATCTGTGCTTTTTGTGGTCGTGAGAACACCAAAGTCAAGACTTTTTTACCATCTATGATTCACACTATAGGAGTATGTGATGATTGCCTTAGGAAACTAAATATACAACTTGCGAAGGAATACGATCATTCCCCAAAAAACAATAATGGAAAACTAGATTTAAAGACACCAAAAGAAATATTTGAATTTCTTAACCAATATGTTATTGGACAAGAAAAAGCTAAAAAGATTCTATCGGTAGCAGTATATAACCATTATAAACGATTGAATTATATACTAGAAGGCAATAAAACTAATGACGTAGAGCTTGATAAGTCTAATATAATTATGATTGGAGAGACAGGTACAGGTAAAACATTACTTGCCCGTACTATTGCCAACCTTTTGAATGTTCCATTTTGTATTGCCGATGCTACTACTCTAACTCAGGCTGGATATGTTGGGGAGGATGTGGAAAATATCCTTACCCGTTTGTTACAAAATGCTAATTATGATGTAGCAAAGGCAGAAAAAGGTATTGTATTTATAGATGAAATAGATAAAATTGCTCGCAAAGGAGATAACCCATCCATTACAAGGGATGTATCCGGAGAAGGTGTGCAACAATCTTTACTCAAGATACTTGAAGGAACACTTGTAAACGTTCCTCCTGAAGGTGGCAGAAAACATCCGGAACAGAAGTTCATCCAAGTAGATACTCGTAATATCCTATTTATTGCTGCAGGAGCATTTGATGGTATTGAACGTAACATCGCCTCTCGTATGAACTCCCATGCAATAGGTTTTAGTGAATCGTTGCAGAGAGAGAGCATTGATGATGAAAAATTTTTGAAATATGCACAACCCCAAGACCTAAAAAAGTTTGGTTTAATACCTGAGCTAATAGGACGTTTCCCCGTACTAACCTCTTTAGATAAATTAGATGCACAAGCATTAAAGCGCATTCTAACAGAACCCAAAAACGCCATAACAAAACAATATCAAAAATTGTTTGAGATGGATGGTAAGAAACTTATATTTGAAGATGATGCCCTTAATTATTTTGTTCATACAGCATTAAGCTATTCTCTTGGAGCAAGAGGCTTGAGGAGTATAATGGAAAATGTTATGAATGATTTAATGTTCACTATTCCTGACTCGAAAAAGGGAAATGAAGTAAAAATCACCAAAGAATATGCAGAACAAATTTTGGAAACATTTAAAATGTAATTAAATATATGCAACATCAGATTTCTGCACATATATAATACCTAATAAAATATATATAGAATGAAAAAATTTTTCATTTTGAAAATTATGATATGTTCTTTCACTATAATTAATGCTCAAACCGTGGGAAATATTACTGTGTTTGGAACAATTTATCAAGGAGATACCATTCCATTATCCTACCTTGAACCTGTTGTTGTCAAAGGATATATTTCTCCTTTGACAGATGCAGAGAAGCACAAATATGCCAAACTTATTCGTAATGTACAAAAAACTTATCCCATTGCAAAACAAGCACAGCAATTATTAAATACCTATTTTTCTATGATAGAAAAAGCACAAAATGATGCACAAAAGGATAAGATAAAGAAACAGGCATACAATGATATTAAAAATAAATTTGAGAATAAAACAGCACATTTAAGTAAAGACCAATCCAAAGTATTGTCTAAATTAATTTACCGCCAGACAGGTTACTCATCATACCATTTAATTAAATTCTTTGGCGGAGGTATCAAGGCGATAATGGCATCAGCGACCTCAAAAGCATTAAGAATAGACTTAACAGGGACATTTGACGCTCAAAATAATGAAGAAGATCGTATAATAGAACGTATTATCTACTGCATAGAAGCAGAGAAACTGTAATTTTGATTTTTCTAATTTCATTTATACTCAATAAAAATTTTATTTATACTCTTCTCGTATATTTTTATTCTATTAAGTAGTGATAATACTTTGATTATCCGTTTTATTACCTTCTTCCCTCTCCCAGTGTAAGTAATGGTATTTAACGTTAACTCCATAGAAAAAGACTAAACAAATATCAAAAAGAAAAACAAGAAAGGAGAATAAATTTTATTCCTTCTTAATCGAAAAACAAAATAATATCATCATAATTTATATCAACATCAATACAGAAATATTTTTTATTATAGATAAATCTCTTCTTATTTTTAATAGATACAGAAAACAAAATCTTATTGTCAATCAATCTTCTTAACAAATAAATAGAAAATATATGTGCGATAGTAAATATTAAAAATAAACCAATACATCTGAATAGTAATATATCATTCAGACATTGAAATACAATAGAATATTCAAACAATAGATTAAAATACTGTTGTCAAGTGGAACCTACAAAACCTCTATGTTTTATAGGTTCTATTATGAATATTACTTATAATATCGAGACTTATTTGTTTACACCTAATTTAACCTTATGTTGAATACAACAATTACACTGAACATAATGTATTATATAAACAAATGAAAATATTAACGAGCTCTTCGTAGAGTTAACACTATTATAGCAATATATCTATCAACACATTATGTTTTATAATGTGAAAAATTATTAAAGTAGGATTAATTATATTATTCACTATATTCTTATTTTTAAGAATATATTTGTAAAATAGTTATATATGCCGTTAATATTGTTATCCTGAAAAGCAGATAATTCGCTTGGCAAAGACTTCTCTTTTAATCTGCCTACCATTATTCCCGAAATTATGCCAAAAGAAGATTTAGAATCAATCTTATACTCCAATGACAGATTGAATTTTGCATATCCACCAAATCTATAATTCAAAGTATATTCATTGTTTAAATAATAAACTTTAGAATTTGACAATAACAAGCCGATACCTAGATAAATCCCGCAATAAATATTTTCCATAACCTTATGGTGTATTCCTTCGTATATCCCGATACCATTTAACAAATTATTTTCTTCTAAATTTGGAGAATAAACCATATTTATTCTATTCCCAAATAAATTAAGATAAATTTCGCCAAAATATTTGTTTGTTATTCCGATATTAGCATATGCCATATACCCAACATAGTTATCCTTATCACTCTTTATCAAAGACACTCCTGAATTATTAAAGAAATTAGAAACACCAATACCTGTCATCATTGTAAATTTTGTTTTTTGTTCTTGTGCATTTGTTAATAAAAACATTGATACAAGCACCATTAAACAAATAGATCTTTTCATAATATTATTATTTTTTTTAAATATCAATAAATTTAACTTAACCTTCCTGTATATCACCATTAATATATTATAGACCCTCTTGCTACACACCATATTTCACTTTGCCTTACAGATGTTATTCGCTTAATAAAAAACTATTCTTTATCAAGCAAAAGTCAATTAGTCTAAATCATTCCACCCTATTAGCCAAACATAGTTAGATGAATACATTTTAAAAATAACCTTTTTGGTATTTTGAAACACCGTGTTTACATTAAAATAAAAAGTAAGGAAAAGAGGAGTGGAATAAAAAAACAACCTAATCCCAAAGACTGATTTAATAACCTTTTTCGCACTCAACGAAACAATGAAAAGCAATATATTAAATATTTCTTTCATCATCCTATCAAATTAGATACCGCAAAGTTATAACAAGTTTTCTAACCTACAAAATATTTTGATAAGAAAATGTTGAAAATCCTTTATTACTTTCATTAAATTATTCATTCTATATAAAAAACTGTTTTGTGAAAAGAAAAAATCTTTTCCACAAAACAGAAAATTGTTTTCGCAAAACAAAAAAATAATTTGCGAAAACAATTTAATAATTTACCCAAACAAATATCTTAATTCTAAAATAGCGAAATTAAAATTATTATCTATTTACGACTTTCAATTATTCTATTCTCGATATAATGAGCTTTATCATAAAACTTATCAGCAGTAGCTTCAAGTATCGTATCAATAGCATCATCGTTTATAAATACGGCATAAGAAGATTTTAAATTGTGATTATTAAAATAATCTAATGTGTCAAAACTTATCTGCTCTTGATTTTTTGCTTCCCAATAAGGCGATATATCAACTATCCTGCCACCTGCATTTGCATTGATGATAAAGTAAATATCATTCATATCTATGAATTGTCTGGCGACCCTTGACATCTCCCTATTGCAATTCATACAACCATTCTCGGAAATTATAAAAATACAGCTTTCTTTCCAAGGGTCTATGTTTTTGAAGTTATTACGAACATACTTCATTATATCCTTCTCCTGCTTCTCTTTAAGAGTAGCACAACCTATAAAGTTTATACTAAAAATTAATAGTATAAACTTTATACACAATACTTCTATCTTGTCCCCCATTTTCCCTTAGAGATTTTGTAAATAATTTATCTTTAAATATATACATTTCATCAATGTCGTCTTTATCCTTTACTTTGAATTCTTTTATAAAATTAAAGTCCTTATCATAACTCTGTATTACAAAATAATCAGAATGGCTTTGTGGTCTTACATCTACTAGGAAATAATATTGTTTTAATATAGGATTCCAACAAATAGTACGGACAATCGGAGGTTTACCGTCGCGTCTAAAACGTTTAAGGTTAATATCACGCAGTTCATTATAACTCTTGCCTACCATCATTACATTTTTTAACTTTTTGAAATCTGCTATCTTACTACTAAGAGATAATTTTTTTTGAAATTTATTATCATCTAGATTAAATAGCAACATATTATATCCGTTCACATAATGAGCATGAAAAAACAAGTTATTACAAATATACGTTCCTCCATAACTAGCATCCAAAATTGTATCATTTACATAGAGATGATTCAGTGCTCCCTGCCCGAAACCTTCAAAATCCAAAGAAGAGTCTTGCAATGATATTCTACAATATACGGGAAGTTCTCTTGCTACTCTATTACATTTTATTCTTGCATCACAATTGTAAGAATCGGAATGTATTTCTTTCCCGGTTGGATAGATCGTTCTTCCGGTATATATATAGTTATTGTAATGGGAATTACCTACAATATGGTCTAAAGACATTCTTACAGAATCATCCTTGACTGACCAAGGAATATCTTTTTGGAACTTTATATTTGCATTACTGTCTATCAAATAAATGCGTTGAAGTGGTGAACCAATATAAATCAATATTGAATCCATATTGATTATATCTAAACTATGTACATATTCCAAGTAAGGAAGCGATTTTAATTTTATAGTCTTACATAACTCCCAATCAGAATTGTATATTTTTAATTCTTTCCTAGAAACAGGTTCCCCTACATAGATATAAAACGAACCATTATCAATAAATGTACCACTACACCTATAACCACCTCTATCAAAAACTATTTCTTTCGCAAAAATAAGTTCTTTCGCATCGTGTTGAGCTGTGCAAGAATAAGATAGTAGCAAACTAAATATTAGTATATAAACTATATTTTTCATAATATAAATAAATTTTTAAATATCAGTAATTGTTAATTCCTGATATTTAATTAATAAAATTATCTTACACCCGAAACAAAAGGACAAACTGAAATACTTCTATGCGACTCATTGTCTGTAAAAATAAAATAAACCTTAGAATTATCTCCCAAACCATAGGAAATATCAATAGTATTATTAACAACACCATCTAGCAGATCAGAATCAAAATATGACATTAATTCAGTCATATTTTCCATTACAAATCTTTCAGATATGTTATTATCTATTGACATTTGCAAAGAGGTTAATAGGGATATGCTATTGCCATAAATGGTCACTTCAGGCAAACAATTCCCTTCCCCCGGATAATGACAATGCATCGTCTTCAGGTCACATTCTGAAACATCACATCCCCCATCAGGGTAAAATATCCCCATAGTATACTCAGGTGCTACCTTGGTCGGGTGCTATCTGCTGATTAATATTACTTCCTTCTTCATTGCAAGAAGAAAAAACTACTGATGTTAATACCATTACGGTAATAACAAAAACTATTCTATTTATTGTTTTCATTATTCTGACAAATTTAAAATATTAATTAAATATGCTCTTATTACCTTCCCCCTCCCACTCCGTAAATTTTCATTTCTTTGGTTTTTGTTTGACCCTGTGTCGCCGAGTGTATAATGAAAAATTAAGAAAAGCACTCGGCTGGATTAGTCCAAATCATTCTTCCCAATTAACCAAATATAGTCTGATGAAGACGATTGAGAGATACCAGATACAGTATTACAAAAGACTTTGTCTTTTCTAATATCCGAATAAATAGATAGAATTTTATAATAAAGAAATATTATCTCTAAGTTGATTGATATAATAACCTTTTTCGTACTCAACGAAACCATGAAAAGCAATATGTAAAATATTTCTTTCATCAGCCTATTAAATTAGATACGCCAAAGTTATAACATTTTTTTAATCCACAAAGTATTTTGATAAGAAAATATCTATCTATCAAACATTTCCCTACATTACCATCGTACACCGAAGCTTTATTATTGCCAATAAATTACGACGATACAAATCCATGGTATAACATACTTCATAACCGATATCATTCATAAAAACCGTGTTGTAGTTCTCATCTGATATAAAAAATCTCCCAGTAGGTCAACTCTAATAATATCCCGCCTTCCAGTCTGTATGTCTAACAAAAAAATTCCTTACAAAATGAGCAAACATTTGCATTGTTAATATTCTACATCTTCATACTCATCAGCACGACTTATCAACTATACAAAAATTATATTTACCCATAAACTTAAACTCTATAAAGTTTTTTCATTCATGTCAAAAATAAATGGTATTGAGTACTACTCATAAAGTACAACTAGAAACAGAGGGAATTATTTGCCCCTACCTTGAAAAATAATCAAAAAGGTATAAAGTAAAATTTTAATATCTGTGGCAAAAGACATATTTTCAAGATACAAAAGATCATATTTCATTCTCTCAACCATCTGATCTACATTATCAGCGTAGCCAAATTTAACCTGTCCCCAAGAAGTCATACCGGGCTTTATCTTTTGCAAAAGTTTATATTCTGGTGCAATTTTTACAATTTGGTCGATAAAGAATTGTCTTTCAGGTCTTACTCCAACCATGCTCATTTCTCCGGTAAAGACGTGCCAAAATTGCGGTATTTCATCCAATCTTACTCTACGCATGAAGTGTCCAAAAGGTGTAATACGAGGATCATCATCTCCATTTGACAACATTGGTCCATTTTTTTCAGCATCCGTATACATAGAACGAAACTTGTACATCTTGAATGGACGACCATTTTTCCCTATTCGTGTTTGTGCATAAAAAATAGGACCCTTAGACGTACACTTTATAATTATAGCTACTGCAATGTAAGAAGGTAATAAAATTATCATCGCAATCAATCCACAAAGAATGTCAAAACTTCTTTTCAATGAGAATTCCCAGGATTCCATTAAATTTTGCGATATCCTAATGAGAGGAACAGAGAAAATAGCACTTAATTTAATATTACCTATAAGCAAATCTTTCCTGTCAGCTGGCACAAATAATTCCACTTTGGGGTTTTGTACGGTAAAAATAATATTATATATCTCACTCTCGTTTGCTTTATCTAACACAATTATCACTTCTTCTATATTATGTTCTTCAATTATTTTTTTCAAATCTGTAAAAGGACCTAAACATTGAAGAGTTTGTTCTAATTTAGTGAAGGTCTGTTGCCCCACAGTTATAAATCCTTTGAATATGTAGCCCGAAGAAATTTCCTGATTGCATATGTCTTTATATAATGACAAGGCTCTCTCCTCATCACTTACAATCATTATGGTGGCAAATCCTATTTTACCCCTATGAACTTTCATAACAGTAATAGTAGTTAGAATTAATCGTGGGATATAAGTTAAAGTAAAGTGTAAAGTTAATAGTATTACGAATGTAAAATAATAATTGTAATAAGTCGATACGTAATCGTCTAAAAGAAAGGCAAAAAAAATAACTATAACACCAAAAACACTACACATAAAAGTATGCCCCAAATCTTTGAGTCTAGATTTTTTATAGACGTTGTTATATTCTCCGGTACAACAATACAGCAACAACCAAAATAATGGAATAAATATTATCCCTTTGTATAGATTTGCATCGTCAAATACTGCATTAACATCGTTAAACTGATTAATTTCAATAGTTAGTTTACGAAAAAAGAAAAAAATCACCCACGTAATAGTCGCAGAAAGATAATCCGATATAATATATTTGAATGTTTGTAGCTTTTTATTCATTCTCTCCAAATCAAAGTATTATTGCGATACGGTAACTAACTTGATATTATCAATATGTACAAATCCTTTGGGATTATTGCCGGAATTAACTGGCATAAACCACAATTTAAACGGATTGTTATTAATATTTGACCAAACTTTCCCTAAGGTTATATACATTTTTTGCCAATTTTTTTTATCATTTGGTTTATATAAAGAATTGAAATTTGCACTCATTCTTACACTACTTATGTATGAAGGCTGTGATACCTTGGAAACCTGTCCATATATGCCTACTTCGAAAGGTATGTTTGCACAATAATCCAACTCCAACATCATTACCCTATTCCCCGTTCCAATAATACTATCTTTTGTTACGACCATATAATTATCCTTCGAGGATGAAGAATAAAAAGTTCCACATCTGTTACCATATGCAACGGAATCCCTATTATCAAGTACAGATAGATGGCAAGCAATTGTTGAATCCAAATTCTGACCATTTTCAAAAGGATTGAATGTATCCTCAAAAAATATCCGTTTTGATATGTGAGTATTAGTCGTATAAGAAATTTTCTTTTTATCTATGACTACAACCTCTCCCTCTTTCAAATCAACTGTATCAAATATAGTTGTATAAAAAGGATAATAAGCTCTCGTAGCATTCATCCCATTTAGTCGTACAACAGGTTCCAATTCTATTATGCATTTCCCTTTTTTCAGTATTGGTATATCCAAGCTGCCATCTTCGTTCAGGGTATATACTCCCATATTATCTTGTCTGCCATCAATCGTTATAAAAACTGCAACCTCTGTTATGGCACTTGTTAAAAAAGAAGAATCTTGTATAAAGCCGAATCCCAAATTGGGGTCCTCTACGACATCAAATCCTTTCACTTTAACATAAGCTGGAATTATTTGTTCGCCATCAAGCCTATCACACCTAATAAACAGCATAACAAAACTTGTAAATACAAATGCTAATATTATATTGTTCCTTTTCATGTTATCAATTATTACAACAGACTAAACGCTTTATGTAAATATTTATTGCATTTGCAATGAATTAATCACATTTCTTGCTTTTTTAATTTCATCTCCATCACTTATCACTAAGTCATACTCGCTTATACCACCGAAACCTCCCATGGATACAATAGGATTTTTGTATAACATCCCACCACTAAATATTTTTTTTGCAGAAAAATGAAAAGCGTTCGGCTTCACAGTATCGTAAATAGATTTAATATTGTATGGATTAACTCCGCTGCCAACCATAATCTCCACTTTATTCCCGACAAGCGAAGATATACTTTTTATCTTTTGTAATCCATCACATACTTTATTCATTGCACCAGAAGTAAGTATGCGAGTAAATCCCAAATTAGTAATATCTTTTGCAGATTGTTCATAATCTTTTGTCATATCTATTGCTCTATGGAAACAAGTCTGCATACTACCTGCTACTTCAAGTAATACCTTATTTCTTTGTATATCGACATTGCCTTCGGGTGTTAAAACGCCGAACACAACTCCTGCTACACCTATTTTTCTACACAAATCTATATCTCCTATCATTTGTTTAAATTCCCACTCGTCATAGAAAAAATCTCCACCTCGTGGTCTTATCATCACCATGACATCAATTAATAGATTTTTCTTTGCTTGTTCAATGAGTGTTCGTGAAGGAGTTATGCCGCCTTCTGGCATAGAAGCACAGAGCTCCACTCTTTGTGCTCCGCTATTTTGTGCCACTAAACAAGACTGCATATTATAAACGCATATTTCAAGCTTTATGGGGCTATTATCTACATTATTAGTCATCATTATCAATTTTTATATTGCAAAATTACAATATAATTTTATCAATATCTATTTTATTACAATATGTTTTGATATAACTATTCTATTGTGGGACTTTACTCAATTGTATTCCCCATTCAATATTTTCTTTTCTGAAAAAATTTTATTGTATCGCTATATTTATAATAATAGATGTTAAGTTCTAAAAAAAAGTCATAAATGCATAAAGATACAATGTAAAAAACTTAATGACAATTTTGTATCAGAATGATAAAGTCTTAATAATGTAACAACTTTTTTTCAACTCTATGCTGAACAAGATAAAAGTATTATTTCTAACGAAATATAGAAAATCTAAACAAAACTATTTACAAACAAGTCAAAAACACGCATTTTGAAAATTGAATATCTTATCACTACAATCTTTACGTTGAAAAGTAGTATTATTTTCATCATCTACACCTATTGGCTATTAGTAACAATTAAACAGAAAAAGATGAAAAAATAATCAGTAAAAAATAAATACCCAAAAGATAAGTATCTAAAAGTTAAAGAAAGTAAAATCGTAAATATAAAATTTCTCAAAAGAACAAAGGATAAAAGCAAACAAAAATATTTCTCCAACCAAATTGCTCAACTGTATAAAAAATAATATTTGCGACAACAAGAAATTAAGACTTCTTTAATATATGTAAAATACAAGACTGCCTAGAATAGATACAATAAGAAAATTATAATATTTCTGATAAGTAAAAATAGTTTTATTAAAAATACCACCTTTAACGTTTGACTAGAAATTATCTATTATAAGTAAAGTCTTGTTTAATCAGATAATTTCATCTTCACCTATCTCAATTTGGTCAGAGTTTGTAATAAGATATAATCTAACCAAAAATCAATAAATAAATGTTATGAAAATAATTATATTATAATATTTATCACTGGGAAAGTATGGTAAATAAAGTGCATCGTTTTCCGCCCCCCCGTCCATCTCATGTCTTAAGTGTAGGAAACTTCGGCAAAAAAGTAAATATTTCATAGTAACTATAATAAATATTACTAAGCCCGTAGATAAATCAACTTTGTGAATGATACTTCTATTTTAAAATTATTAGTCTAATATAGAATATAATTTGTAACTTTGCATAAAATCGTAAAAATAAATATAAAAAGGAAATGTATTGCTACATTAAGATTGAAAGCTACTGAATTCGTACTAATGGGTGTTATAAAGAGAAATTTACAAAAAAAGGTATTAAGTTTAATATGATAAACTTCACTTTTACAAAAAGTATTAAGGATATGGATTACAGTATGTATCAAAATTATTTAAAATATTCATTAATTTAGTGATTAGAACATTTGAATAGTACATTTATAATAAGTAAATATTTTGTAGATTTATAACCATCATGCAGCAATTATTAGGGCTAACCATTGAAGAGATACAGATAATAATAAAACAGATGCATGCACCATCTTTTGTAGCTCAACAGATTTGTGAATGGGTTTACAATAAGGGTGTAACAGACATTATGAGCATGTCTAATATTTCTTTGAAATTACGAAAAGAGTTAAAAAGGAATTACATCATAGGAATAACCCCGTATATCAAGGAAGTTATTAGTAAAGATACAACAAAAAAATATTTATTCAAATATTCCGATGGAGTACTTGTTGAGGCAGTTTTGATATTTGATGGCAACAGAATAACACTTTGCATTTCTACACAGGTAGGATGTAAGATGAATTGTTCATTTTGTGCAACTGGTAAGATGGGATTTTTACGTAATTTGACAAGTAATGAAATTATTAATATTTATCGTTGTTTAGATGTTGGGCGTTGGATAATAAAAAAAGAGGATACAAATGATAAAATGGCTAATAAAATTTCCAATATTGTATTCATGGGCATGGGGGAACCTCTCGATAATTTTGAACAATTAAGGAAAACGCTTGATATCTTAACTTCCAAGTGGGGATACGCTTTTTCTCCTCGCAGAATAACTGTTTCTACTTGCGGATATATGCCCAAAATGAGAGAATTTTTAGAATTAACCAATACAGATGTAGCAATATCCTTACATAATGCAATAAAAAAAGAAAGGGAGATAATAATGCCCATTGAAAAGGTTTATTCTATCACAAAAGTAGTACAGTTGCTGAAACAATACGATTGGTCAGGACAACGTCATCTAACTTTCGAATATATAGTCTTTAAAAATTTGAATGATAGTGACCAACATATCAAATCTCTTGCAAAATTACTTAATGGTTTAGCATGTAGAATCAATCTGATTCCCTTCAATACTATCCCCAATAGTCCATTCATAGGGGTAGGCAAAGAGGAAATGTCATCATTCGCTCAAAAACTTAAGGCAAAAGGCTTTAATGCCACTGTAAGGCAAAGTAAAGGTCAAGACATTTTAGCAGCTTGCGGATTACTTGCTACAAAAGGAAGATAAATTATATATTACAATTTTTCTATACCACCAGTTTCAACATTTACAACGTCCATTCCTTGTATTACTTGTAATTGCTCTTCTCCTCTTAGATAATTAAGATTATGATTTTTGTTGCGACTCTGTCTACATAAGGTTTGTTGAAATGCCTGTTCAACAGATTGCTCTTTAATTTTATCATTTAAAAGATCCTTTCTTACAAAAAAAGCATTGGTACCAGCAGTACAACAACCTACCAATGCATAACCCTTAATATTTGCTTCAATCGTCAATGCTTTCAATGATGCACCAAAATATAAATTACTATAATGAGCTTTTGTTCTGTAAAAATATCTATCATAAGGAATTGTAATTGCTCTTTTTTCTCCGAATAAGGCATTATATTCTACGATAAGTATATCAGGATTAAAGTAAGCGAAGTCCATATTTTTCATTACCCAGTAATCATTGCCATCTATATCTATGGAAATCAGCCCAATACCCCCCCCTACAGCCAATTTACTTTCCTTCATCAGGGGATTGATATTGTCTTTGTCAATAAAAGCAGCTTTTACTTGCAAGTCGTACTGCCAGAACCAATAATTATTCTTTACTGCATTTATGTTTTTCTGACTTCCATCTATAATATACCCTCTCCAATTATTGTTCATCATAAGAAATCGCGTATTAGACTCATGATAGTTTTCTACCCCAAACTCAATAAATGTTTTATTTTTAATATCTATATTTTTTATGAGATACTGTATGATACCATCTTCTCCTCTTTGCGAAAATATTTTAAATTCGTAATCATGAATATCTTCACTGTCTATTAAAGTTTGTTGCATACACAATACTTTTCCTTGAGACAGCATAATAGCTTCATGTCTAATATCAATAAATTGCCGAAATTTATTAAAAAGTTTATTTTTCATTTTTCCCAATGTTTTACTTTACATTGCAAAATTACAAAAAACTATTAGTTCCAAACAAATAAGTATTTTAAAGCATCTTAAAAAAAGTAACATTCATTAAAACCTAACTATCTTTCAGATTTATATTTATCCTTCCCATACTTACAATTTTTTTTCTTATTTGTTCCTCACTCTTACAGATTTTAATATCACTTAACACATCCTCTTCGCCATGTTATAAAAAATTTTCGTAGTAATAAATATTTTCACAAATATAGTATTTGTGAAAGCACCAAGAATATCATCTGATATTAATTTAATTAGATTAGTGAAAAGTTTAAGAATAAATAAAACAATTCTATGAAAAACACTTAAAGATAAAAGCGATGTTACCGATTAAATAGTAATTAACAATCCATAACACTAGAACAATCAACAAACAACCCCTAGAGGTCTCTTCCAGATTCGAACTGGAGTAAACGGTTTTGCAGACCGGCACCTAGCCACTCGGTCAAGAGACCTTTCCTATTTCCGTCTGCAAAGATACAATGTTTTTTTTAAATACAAAGTATTTTTTGCTAACTTTTAATTTTTTTTCATACTTATTTCTATTCTTTTCAAATATCTTCAATAAATACGTATCCAAAAATAAAATAAATACTCAATTACTACTTTTTATAGCTTACTGACAAATAAACAAAATACTACAAAATAAAGAATATAAAAACAATATCAATACATTAATATTGTTAAAGAGATTGGAATTACCATAAAGTCCTATCATATTTACTAAGATTGTAATGTCTAAATCCATATTTCTCTGCATTTTCAAAATCTATATGAGGATTTGTCTGTTCCCCCTGTTCATTGCGAAGTTCGTCCTTATTATTATCACCTGCATTAAGATTCTTCTGTGTTGTATTCATATTCTTTAATAGTTGAAATCTTTTTTGTATTGCCAGAATCTCATCACTTCTCTCTTGCAACAATTGTTTCTCTTTATTTTGTCTATGATTGTATACTCTTACTGAAATCAGTAATGTAAGCAACAATGTTATAATTGCAAGTAGCATTACAATATTTTCTACAAAAAAATAATTATACGAATCGTTCTTTACATTAATTCCTTTCATTAGTAGTACATTCCCTATAAACAAAATACCAAGAATCACTATAGGAAAAATATTAATTTTTTCTTTTGTATTTTCTTTGTTTGTTTCCTGATATACTCCTCTGTACTTTCTAATAAATGGATAACACATAAAAACTGTTATCATTAGCATCATTAAAATAAGACTCCATATTTCATTCTTATAGAAAGATGGAACGTTCCATATGGTTAGAACAACACATCCAATAAGAGAAGGAAGAAATATATTAGAAGACAAATTACTAAAACGATCCTTTATATAGGGATTGAACAAAAACTTGATTTCATGCGACATCATAATAAACAAACATGATACTGTGATAAGAGAGAGTAGAATTATTAAATATCTACCCCATACCATAGGATAAGTCAGCCCAATAGCATCAGTAATAAGGTTCAAAGAAAAAAGATTAAAGCAAAGTCCAAAAATCAGATTTCCTCCTACTCTAATTATGGAACAAACAATAATCCAAAACAGTAATCTACGAATATTCAATCTATCAGTATTCCACTTGATAAGAAAAAGTAGAGCTACAAATACTAAAATCACAATTATCAATAACGGAGTAAAGAAGATATTATATACATTATTTTCAAAAGATAACAACCCTGCATTAAGCTCTGTATTACCAATTGTATTGAAATCAATAAAACTATTATAAACCACCATTCCCTGCCCTATAGAAAAAGCAGGTAAAATAGTAAAAATTTGGAATACCCAAAAAACTATCAACCAGGCTATAACAAACAATACAGAGCTATTAATCATCGCCTGTACATCTATGTTTGCATTCCTTATCTCGTGTATCAAAATTTTAATATCATTCATCTTTACTTTCTAAAACTTACTATAAAATGACCATGTATTATTTCTTTCTTGTAAATCCTGTATCTTCTGAACTTCATTTGCAATAAGTACAAATACTTCTAGATTGTTTTTTCGCAACCACCTAATACCATCTATATCTTTTCTACAAGCTGACGTAAAATAAATAAGGAAATCATCATTAGTATCATTTATCCATTTTTGTGCTTCAACATGCCCATCTACCGCTATGGTAACAATTGCTATTGTTTTGAAACTATTATCAAATAACCAATGCAATGCTTGTTCGTCTCCTCTAACAACATTGCTCCATGCAGCCAATTCTGGATAGCCATTGTTAAGCAGGTATTTGAAGAATTTTTTTTCTCCTTTAAGTGCTTGCAATAAAGCCATCAATATCTTTATATCATAGTGCAAAAAACTTTTCATCAGTAGCAATCAAACTCTATCTTAATTTAGCTCCACACTTAATTTCTAAATTTTTTATAATTTTATTAACAATAATTTCTATTTGTTTATCTGTGAGTGTTTTTTGTTCATCTTGCAGTATAATACTAATTGCATATTGCTTTTTCCCTAATTCTTGTAATTTAGTATACTCATCGAACAGTGAAACTTTCTTTATAAGTTTCTTATCACATTCTTTAACTGCCTGCTCTATGGAAGCAAAAGTCATATTTTTATCTATAACCAAAGCTAAATCTCTTTTGACAGAAGGAAATTTAGGTATGTTTTCATAAACTATCTCTTGTTTGGGTATCATCTTAATTATAGTATCCCAATTCAAATCAGCATAGAATACTTGCTGCTTTACACCAAACTTTTTTCTTAATTCATCCGTTACATCTCCCAATACAGCTATCTCTTTCTTACTCGTTTTACTAACGAGAGCAAGTCCCTGTGACAAATATGTAACATCACTATTCTGTTGTATAATCTCATCTGTATCAATCCTCAAACGTTGTAAAATCATCAATACAATATTTTTTAAATAGAAAAAATCGGCATCCAAAGATTTGCCCTGCCAAGAAGGATTGCTCAACTTACCTGAAACGAACAAAGACAAATGTTTTTCTTCTTTGAAACGTTTATCAACAGATACATTGTTGGGAATACCAATATTTTTTTGATAGCAGTTACCAAATTCAAAAGTTTTTAAATTTGTTATTTTACGATTGATATTGAATGCAAGAACTTCCAATCCCGAATATAGGAGACTCTGTCGCATAACATCTAAATCTGTAGACAAAGCATTCAGAATTCTTACACATTTCTCCATAGGATAGTCTTCATTATTTTCGTAATAACTTCCGACAGTTAAGGAATTATTCATTGTTTCATTAAATCCATTTGCTGCCAAGAAAGATGTAATAACATATTGTATCTTTTCCTTATCTGGTTTAGAGGTATAAGATAAAGAAGATTTTATGCCATCTGGAAACTCAATATTATTATACCCATAGATTCTCAATATTTCTTCCGTTAAATCACAGGGACGAGTAATGTCTACTTTATTTGTTGGAACATGAGCTACCAAATGTGTTTCGTCAAAAACAGAAATCTCAATATTTAGCCCGTCAAGTATTTCTTTGATTTTTTCTCTCTCTATTCTCTTCCCTACAAGTGTATCAAGGTAAGACAAAGATAAATCAACAATATGTCTTTCTACCTTTGTAGGGTAAACATCTTTGATTTCACTGCTAATGACTCCTCCTGCTAATTCTTTAATCAGTAATGCTGCTCGCTTCAATGCATATACAGTTATATTAGGATCTGCTCCTCTTTCATATCTAAATGATGCATCCGTACTTAATTGGTGATATTTTGCTGCTTTACGGATAATTACAGGGTGGAAATAAGCACTCTCTAAAAATATATCTGTTGTTGTAGTGATTACTCCCGAATCCTTTCCTCCAAGTATGCCCGCTAAACACATAGGTTCGCTTTGATTACAAACCATAGCTTCTTTACCATTCAATTTTCGTTCTATCCCATCAAGTGTTACAAATTTTGTCCCCTCTGATAGAGTTTTCACACTGATCTGATTTCCTTTGATTTTATCCAAATCAAAAGCATGCAAAGGTTGTCCTGTCTCCATCAAGACAAAGTTTGTAACATCTACAATATTGTTAACGCTCCTTATACCAATAGAAGCTAATCGCTCCTTTAACCATTTGGGCGATTCTTTCACCTCAACATTTGATATAATCAATCCTGAATATCTACCACACAAATCTTTATCTATATTGATGGTCACGTCCTTATTTTGATTATCTATTTTAAAATCATCAACAGGAGGAATCAACAAATTCAAATTTTCTCCTTTTTGAGAATTAAGTATTGCCACCAGGTCTCTACCAATTCCCAAATGAGAGGCAGCATCTGACCTATTCGCAGTCAATCCTATCTCTAGGATAGTATCTTCTTCCAAATGAAAATATTCTTTTGCTGAAGTCCCTGGCTTTCCTGAAGGTAAAACCATTATTCCATCGTGGTTATTACTGAATTGTAACTCTTTTTCAGAACAAATCATACCTTCGGAAACTTCACCTCTGAGTTTAGATTTTTTTATCTCAAAACAGTCTTCTCCATCATACACTTTAGCCCCAACAGTTGCCACCACCACTGTTTGCCCTATTGCAACATTAGAAGCTCCACAAACAATATGCAATGGTTCTGACTGACCAATATCTACGGTTGTTATATGAAGATGATCGCTATTATGATGTTTTTCACATGTCAAAACTTTGCCAATAACATACTTGTCTAACCCCCCTTTTATACTCTCTATCTTTTCTATCCCTTCTACTTCCAATCCCGAGAACGTTAATATATCAGCGATTTCTTCTGCATTATATTTTGTGGGTACGTATTGCCTAAGCCAATTATATGATATTTTCATTTGTACACTAATTCTATTTGATTATTTTCAATTCTTCTATCAAATTTTTTGCTTCTAAATATTTATCAATTATCAATAAACAATAACGAACATCTAATGTAATATTACGACATAGATCTTTATCGTAAAGAATATCAGACATCGTACCTTCCCAATTCCTATCAAAATTCAGACCTATCAGATTCCCATCAGCATCCATAACAGGAGAACCACTATTTCCTCCCGTAGTATGATTGGTCGCAATAAACGCTACCCTATCTCCATAAGGAGACATTTCATTATTGTAATATATATCCTTCAATTTCTTTTCAACTACATAGTCATAAACATTAGGATCTTCTTTTTCCATAATACCAGCTATGGTAGTGTAATGTCTATAATTAACACCATCTTTAGGTTTGAAAGGAGCAATATTCCCATAAGTAACTCTCAAAGTCAAATTTGCATCAGGGAAGATGCCATCATTCATAGATACATCCTCACTTTTCTTATTATCTTTATAGGATGCAAGGTAATGTGCAGTATTGATTCTATACAAACTATCCAAGATGATATTATTTTCTTTGAGTTTAGGTACAGTAATATTAATATATTCTCCCCATATAGGGGAAAGCAACTCTATTGCAAGATCATTAATTATCTTCTTAACTTTTCTACGCGAATAATTTTTCAATAGTTTTTGCATTTTTGACGGGTGAGTCAATATGCTTTTTTCGTAAATATCAGCAAAATAATTTTCAACTGGAATTGTATTTATCTTATCTCTAAGAAAGAGATAGTTATCTTTTGCAAAATCATTGTAAAATATTGTCATAGTCCGGACAAATATGGCACTATCCACCTTCCTATGGGCAATAAAATCATTACTATAATATTCATCTAAATCATTGATTAGATTATCAATCTCTGTTGTTAGAACGATATCAGCGACAGAATCATTGATAGATAAATCTATTAACGATAACAATCGTTTCGCTTGTGTCATAAAATCACTCGCAAGAACAGCTTCACTCATATAGAGTTGTTCCATCTTACTGTTGCGATTATTATCATATATTTTTTTAAATAGAGGCATAAGAGGATTATCTTTTTCTTGCTCTTGCTTCTTCACTATGGCATTAAGTAACTTAAGTCCTTTTACTTCCCCTTGCCATTTTTTCCATCCATTAGCTATAGAGGCCACATCGGAAGCGTAACGTAAACGTTTAGCAGGAGATTCTTCCTGTGCCATTTTATAAACATTTAATATTTCCGTTCGCAATTTTATTCTTGTTGGATCTTCCAAATTTTGCACATCTTCCACAGCGTAAGAAGTCAAGAACTGTCGCGTAGTCCCAGGATAACCCATAACAAAGGTAAAATCTCCTTCCTGTTTGTCTTTTAAAGAAATATTTAAAAACTTTTTAGGACGATAGGGCTTATTATTTTTATTATATTCTGAAGGTTCATTATTATCATCTGCATATACACGAAACACCGAGAAATCTCCAGTGTGACGAGGCCACATCCAATTATCCGTATCTCCGCCAAATTTACCTATATTGGATGGAGGAGCAGCAACAAGTCTAACGTCTTTATATATTTTATTCACATAAAGCATATACTGATTCCCGTAGTACAGAGGCTTTATATAAGCATCTAGGTTTGTACCTTGTGTTACACGTTCCGTTATACTCTTAATATTTTCAGAAATTTTAACAAACCTTTTTTTTTCACTCATAGAAGAAGAAACACCTTGCAGAACTTCATTAGTAACATCTTTCATGTACTGTAATAAGGTAACCGTCAGTCCGGGACACGGTAACTCCTCTGTAAGTGAATATGCAGCAAATCCATTTGTCAAATAGTCATGATCAACTGTAGAATGTCGGACAATTTCTCCGTAACCACAATGGTGATTAGTAAATAAAAGTCCTTTTTCACTTACGAATTCTCCCGTACAACCTCTTCCAAACAGTACAACTGCATCTTTAATACTCGCATTATCTTCATCATAAATTTCTTTTGTAGAAATTCGCAATCCTTTGGATTGCATATCTTTTTGATTATACTGCAAATATAACGGCAACCACATGCCACCTTGAGATATTGCCACATCATAGCTACAAAATGCCAAAAACATGAAAATAAATACTATAACCCTTCGCATAAAAACATTTTTTTTCTTATAAAACATCTTGCAAAGATACAAAAATTATATAAAATAAAAAATGATCTATGTTTAAAATTTTCTATTCGTTATGTTTTGCTTTTGCACAACTAATCATTTTATTGCCTTTCTTAACTTCGAATATTTATTGTCTGACATCGATAATTTATTGTCACAAATTATTTTGTTTGTATCACGTTTAATTATAACAATGTTCTATTTTGAAATAACAATTTCTGTGTAAAAAGTATTCTTTTATATTCACAAAATGGTAGTCACCATAGGAAACTTCACAAAGTTCTACTATATAGTAAAGATATCCATAATATGATAAGTATGTTGTAATAAAAAATAATAACATATAAAATATCTAAAAAAATGGCGGGAGTAAATCCCGCCATTACAAATAAGATTAAAAAATATTAAATAATATTAATGATAAGTGATATAAAACACTATCGTATAATTTAATTATTTTTTAATAAGTGTCTGAGTACGCATAACATCTTCACTCATTATTCTGATATAATAAACACCAGCAGGCAAATTATCAGTATGAATAGTCATATATTCCTGATCGACAGCATAAACTGTGTTCAAAATAACCCTACCATTAATATCAGATACCATAACCTGAGCATCAGAGGTCAAACCACTCACTTTCAAAGTTGCATCATCTGTTGTTGGATTAGGGTATGTAGTTACAGTCAGCATTTTGTCAACATCAATCAAGCCGTTAGCTTTGGTTTTAAATGTTTTAACTAAACCTTGTATCGTCTTTCCTTGATTTGTCTGAACATATGCCATAAAATCGTAAGAAGTATTAGCTGTCAATCCTGAAATTTCCTTAGACATAAGTCCCGATGCCGTAATGTCCGCTGTAACATCATCTGTCCAAGTAGTTGCATCAGTCTTTCTATATTTGAATCCTGATTTGGTTATCTCATTACCTTTCTTGTCAACAGTAGCATTCAATATTGCCGTTGTTTGTGTAGCAGTAGCCTCACCGGTTATTACCACAGGATCTTCAGTCGGTTGAACTTGCTCAGAAGTTTTAACTGTCGAAGAAAGCCATTCAGAAACAGTTTGACCACAATTGGAACGTACTTGAACATTGTAAGTGGTATTAGGATTCAAATTCAAGAAAGTATAAGTTGTCTGTGTAGTATTCTGAACAGGTCCATTATTAATCTGAACATCATAAGATGCCACTGTACCTACCCAAGACATTGTTATGCTATTGGAAGAAGGCACTACTGATAAACCAGTAGGTTTAGTACAATCAGGTGTAGTTTCTTCATCTGTTGTGAAGTTCACTGTTACCCATTCTGAGAATTGGTTATTATCACATTTTGCACGCACCTTGGCAACATAAGAAGTGTTAGCAGTCAAATTAGTAAAGGTCTTAGTTGTTGCAACAACAGTTTCTGCTGCATTATCACCTAGCTGAACCTCATAAGATGTAGCATTGCCATTCCAAGTGATAGTTGCCGTAGTTTGAGTTTTCGCACCAACGACCAAATTAGTAGGAGCAACACATAGATCAGGAGTTCCGCCTCCGTTCTCATTGTTGAATATTTTCAGATTATCAACTTGTATGCCGTTTGCATAACTGAAATAATTAGACCATTTGAAACACAACTGATATGTTGCGGATTTGTTCGGAAGAGTTATAGTATCTATTTCATTGGTAGAAACAGTTGTATAAGACTTAAGTTCTGTCCATTCAACTGTATCAGACGCACGATATAGCACAGTCAAAGTATTTACCTGTCCAAATTCTTGGTCATCATCAGGTAATGTGTACGAAAATCTAACAGCAGGAGTAGTAACTGCAGTCAAATTAAAAATAGGAGAAATTGCTTTACCATCCAAATCATTTTTGTATGAATGGTATAATTTGCCATTTAGAACCTTCCATTCACTTGCTCCCAATGTCCAACAATGCAATGCAAGAGTATCTGCAAAGGATTCTTCCCAAGGAGTTGTGTTTGTAACGACAATAGCGGTACAATTTGTAGTGAATACAAAAATATTTGAAATAGGATTTTCTCCTCCTGTACACACACCTTCTATCTGAACCTCATAAGTGGATGAGGACGATAAGTTAGTCAAATTTGCTGTCGTTGTAGAAGAGTTAATTGATGTCCAATCATTCTCTCCTTTTATTCTATATTTAACTATCCAAGAAGTAACCGTACTTCCTTTTTGTGCCCAAGAAAGTGTTGCACTACTTTCAGTAACATCAGAAACGGCTATTTTGTTTGCCTTAGGACAAGTAGGTATAAGTTCTATTTTAACATCATCTACATAAACAGAGTTTGGATTAAGTGGAGTTTTTAACACGATATATTTTCCATTTTCTTGATAAGAATTCAGTATAACCTCATACTGGGTAAAAACAGAACTTAGATTTATTGTATCCAATGCAACAAAAGTATCAATATCAGTAGGATCTGTCATTGCACCCACTATCAACTTGCCAGGAGATGTCCCACTAACTTTTGCATACAAGGATAATTGTAAATCTTGTATATTAACAGTTTGTCCATCAAGAGGAGTCAATGCAATACAAGCCTGAGAGTAAGAACCAAAATATAAAGAAGAATCTCCACTATTAGCAACACTCTTAGTAGCAGATATGTTTCCTAGAATTTTTGTCCAGCACTGAGGATAATGAGTATAGCTTGTTCCCTGAGTATTACCAGATTCAAAATCCCAAGTCTTAGGTAAATCATCTAATGATATAGCGACACAGGTAGTTGTAAATGTCGCATAAGAATTTTCCGTCAAATTTTGATCAGCACAAACACCTGTTATAACCACTTCGTAAGTTGTTGTAGGAGAAAGTCCAGTCAAAGAATATGTGTTCCCTGTTATGCCTGTTTCGTCTTTTATGGTATCAGTTCCACTTATAACCTTAATATTAAATGAAGAAGCATTAGATCCCCAAGAAATATCTGCACTCTCATTTGTAATATTACTTACAACAATATTTGTAGGTTCCGAACAAGCAGGTTTTAAACAAACAACTAATGAATCTATAGCATAATAGTACCAAGAAGTTGATATAGTAGGATTATTATGACGGAAAGCCAAGTGAACATTCTGAACATTCGTTAATTGATCTGCAAATCCATCCAAATCTATTTTATGCAATATCCACGTTGTTTGTGTCTTAGGGAATGAAGTTAATACAACAAAGGTACTCGTGTCTGCAACATCTGTTACATAACCTAATTCCAAAGAACCAGAATTAGATGCACTCTCTGATTTGGCATAGAATGAAATTCTTAAATCTGTCAATGGATTAGACAATTTAGGTAAAGCAACCATTGGTTGTTTGCAATTAGCAACATCCGATTTCAGCACAAGAGACTTAGCACCCGATACTTTGGAGTTAGAATTTGCTCCACTTTTATTCACTGTACTTTCAGCCATTTTTACCCAACAATTAGGTATAGTTTCCGAAGCATCTTCGAAGTCTTCAAAAACAACGTTGTCTTCGGTAATTAATATCGGACCACATTCTGTCTTAAATGTCGCATAAGAATTTTCCGTCAAACTTTGATCAGCACAAACACCTGTTATAACCACTTCGTAAGTTGTTGTAGGAGAAAGTCCAGTCAAAGAATATGTGTTCCCTGTTATGCCTGTTTCGTCTTTTATGGTATCAGTTCCACTTATAACCTTAATATTAAATGAAGAAGCATTAGATCCCCAAGAAATATCTGCACTCTCATTTGTAATATTACTTACAACAATATTTGTAGGTTCCGAACAAGCAGGTTTTAAACAAACAACTAATGAATCTATAGCATAATAGTACCAAGAAGTTGATATAGTAGGATTATTATGACGGAAAGCCAAGTGAACATTCTGAACATTCGTTAATTGATCTGCAAATCCATCCAAATCTATTTTATGCAATATCCACGTTGTTTGTGTCTTAGGGAATGAAGTTAATACAACAAAGGTACTCGTGTCTGCAACATCTGTTACATAACCTAATTCCAAAGAACCAGAATTAGATGCACTCTCTGATTTGGCATAGAATGAAATTCTTAAATCTGTCAATGGATTAGACAATTTAGGTAAAGCAACCATTGGTTGTTTGCAATTAGCAACATCCGATTTCAGCACAAGAGACTTAGCACCCGATACTTTGTAGATAGCATTTGCTCCACTTTTATTCACTGTACTTTCAGCCATTTTTATCCAACAATTAGGTACAGTTTCCAAAGCATCTTCAAAGTCTTCAAAAACAACGTTGTCTTCGGTAATTGTAATACCATCATCAGAGCAATCCGTCTTAAAAGTAATAAAGATAGATTGAGGTTCAATACCTGAACAAATAGTCTTTATATACAAAGTATATGAAGTATTAGGTTCTAATTCTGTTATCTGAGTAGTTGGAGAGCCATTAACTTGAACACTTTGATAACTTTCTTCCGTAGTTTTCTTGTAATATACCTCCCAAGAATCTGTCTCATCCGGTTGTGTCCAAGAAATAGTTGCAGAAGTAGCGGTAACTGCCGTCACCACAACATCTGACACCTTAGCACATGTAGGAATAGTCTCCAAAGATACATTATCAACATACCAAGGTTTGTAACTATTCGTGACAACATATTTAATAGCAGGATAATATACAGCATTTTCTTCAACAGTTATTCCTATGCTATCAAAACTGGCAATAACTTCCTTCCAGGAAGTAGTTTCCCATTCTGTAGCTACAACAGATTTTGCAACAATAAAACTATTGATATCTGATGGATTTGTCATAACGCCAAACTGCAATTTACCCCAATCTACAGTTAATCCGTTTGGCCTAACAAATGCTGAAACTTGCAAAGCCTTTATATTACCCTGGTATCCGTTAAGGACAACAATATTATTTTCCGTAGAGGACGAAGAAGAAAAATATAAAACATTACTTGCAGAAAAAGCATTGGAGTTATAAGAAATATAAGGATAATTAGATCCTATCGCATAGGACCAACAATTAGGTATTTTTCCACTACCTGTTTGTTCATTATCAAAATTAGTAACATAAGGTAAATCGTTTTCAGTTAGGTTTACACATTCTGTTGTTAATGACACTTCCTTTGAAGAATACTCTTGCCCATCGTCACAAATAGATGTAACATAAACATTATATGTAGTCCCAGGTTCCAATGTCGTAAATGTATAAGACGTCTCATATACTTCAATTCCTTCACTCCATACAGTGTCACTAACTTTTTTGTAATAAACTTTCCATTGTAAAGCAGAACCAGGTTGAGCCCAATTAAGAGTTGCTCCATTTGTTGTATTAGCTGTTACAACTAAACTATTGGGCTTAGAACATGCAGGTATAGTATTCAATACTACACTATCGATATTCCAACTATATTGCCCATTTTCGTAACCTTCAATTTGTCTAATAACCACATAATAAGTATTTACACCTTCTACTAATTGATAATTGTTGAAAGGAACCTCCAACTCCTCATACGTAGAAGAAGTCCAATTTGTAGCGTTAAATGTATCAACAACAGTATAAGTTTCTGCATTTTTAAGATCTGTCATAATACCTACCTCTATTGCCCCATAACCAACGCTTATACTAGCAGGTTTAGCAGATAAATTCAACTGCAACTGTGAAATATCGCCAGAGTATCCGCCAAGAGCAACCGCTGTATTATAGTTTAGCTTTAATGACTGTGAATTTGAAATACCATCATAACCAATGATATAAGGATAAGTCATATTATAAGAAGTATAAGATTTTGTTATAGTCCAACAATTCGGGACTTTACCGAATCCACTCTGTTCATTATCAAAATTCATTGTGTAAGGTAAGTCTGCAGAGGTTAGTTCTAAACAAGGGGTAGTAAATTTTATAACAGATGTTACAGGATAGTTAGCCTCATCATCTCCACAAACAGTCGCAACATAAACATCATAAGTAGTCTGAGGATTAGTAACCATCTGATAAGACGACTCCGTCAACTCTTGTGTTGCAGTGTATACGCTGTCTGCCTCTGTTTTATAGTAAAGTATCCAGGATGATGTAGAACCTACTTTGGTCCACTCAACCGTTGCAGATGTAGCATAAACATTTGTAGCTGTCAAACCGAAAGCTTCAAAACAAGCTGGAGGATTTTCCTCATTGTACACTTTTACTTTCTCAATATAAATACCATTAGCACTAGTGCCTTGACCAATTCCTCTGAATTTTAATTGGTAAGTAGCAGAAGGATTTGGTAACGGTACAGAATCTACTGTAGAGGTTTTATGAGGAGTAATGGTACTCCATAATAACGTCCAATCTTCTTGGTTGGAAGCTCGATAATAAATTTCTAAATGATCTCCTACATTAGAAGATTGATATGATGGGTTTCTATAAGAAAACTGCAAATATGGAGTTTGGAGTGCTTCTATACTAAGTACTGGACTAAGAGCATCATAAGTTGAACTACTATAACCATGATATAGTTTGTTAGTAGAACTATAGCTCCACCCTCCTTTAACCCAACAATCAATACCGTTCGTAAAATTATCTTCCCAAGGAGAATCATTAGTTACAATATTAGTACCACATAATGTTTTAAACTTACGAACAACCGATACCTGTCCATCATTACCACAAAGAGTTTTAACATAGACATTATATTCCGTATTAGCATCTAAGCCTGTCAGTTCCACGGTAGTATCACCCGTTACAGGAACAACTTGATAAGCTATAGTATCGGAAGTTTTTCTGTAATATACTTCCCAACTATTGCTTTCATCTTCTTGTACCCAAGACACTCTAATACTTTCAGCTGTAGTATCTGAGAAAGTAATATTTTTGGCTTTTACACATTGAGGTACTTCACCCAAAGTAAAATCATCAAGGAACCAAACATATCCACTATTGTTTGGTTCTGTATGTTTGATAACAATATAATAAGTCTCAACATTGGGATCAATCTGATAATTGGTAAAATTAGCAACCACTTCGTCATAAACGCTAGATGTCCAACTTGTAGCACTAACCTCTGTAACTTTAGTATACGTCTGCTCATCCGTAAGGTCGGTCATGATACCGACTTCTATTGTGCCGTACATATTAGTTGTACCTCCTGGCTTTGCATAAAAAGATAATTGTAGTTGAGATATATCACCTGTATATCCATTAAGTGCAACAGACGTGTTGTAATACATGTATAAAGCATTCGGACTAGATTGCGACCCCATGGATGTTATATAAGGATAGATCATATATGAAGTACTATAGGTTTTTGTTGCAATCCAACACGATGGCAAAGTCCCGCTCCCCGTTTGTTCATTATCAAAGTTCATAAAATAGGGTAAATCTGCAAAAGTCAATGCAGTACATTTAGTCTTGAAAGATACCTGTCTCCAACCTGACTGGTTTGTCCCACAGTTTTTGCGGACACGCACATTGTAGCTAGTATTGGGATTTAATGCAGAAAATGAAATGGAATTCCCGGTCGTAGGCGTTATAGTTGTTATATCATCCCACGATTGAGATGCAGTCTTTATCTGATACTCATATGATCCATCATTTTCCGTCCAAGACAAAGTAGCACCATCAGATGTTATATTCGCTAAATCCAAAACTCCCGAAATAGGTAAACAAGCACCGGCAGCAGAAGAAATTTTTAATTGTATCACCGGTAAATCGTTTTTTAAATACTCAAAATTGACAGGTATATAAGGATCTTTGTAAGCTACCAACGTCCTTTTTGCAACGGAATCTGCCTTCCAATAAGGGGAAGTTGTAGATGACATATACTCACCAGTAGAGTCCCTGGTAAATATCACAAGGTTATCCACTCCATTGTAAAAGAAAGGTGTCGTAAATTCCAATTCATTCCACGTATTTGCAGCGAAACTCACAGTCCCCTCATAAACCAGTGTCATTGAACCTAAATCAATAGGATCGGATTGACTCAAAGATGTTCCTTCGGTTGTCCCCATATATACTGCTATTTTACGATTTGGAGCAACCTTCGTAGGGTAATAACTGACGGAGCTTATAAGCCCCGATGCACCTACTTCCTCTGCCAAATACAATGACTTTGCAATAGAGTTTTTGTAATAACAATAAAAAGGGGCAAACTTAGTAGTCGTGCTATCATTTCCGACAGTAATGACTTGTTGTGTCCACCCGCTAACAGCTAATACTATAGCCATCAGCATTAATAAAAATGTTTTCTTCATTTTGTAAATTGTTTTAGTTATACAATAATTTTATATTTATTTTTTGCCAATATATTATCATTCTCGTCTTTACCTCTCTCATTCATACTTTAAGGTTGCAAATTAACAAAAATTTTATGAAATCCTCAAAAAAAATCTGAAAAATCAACAATCCAATTAATACTCTACTTATATATTATACAGAAAATCAGTCATATACAATATTTTACGAATAAATAACATTTGTCAATAAATTTTTTAACCTTCATTTTAAGTGCATTTGAAAAAAATAGGCAAAAGAAAAATTTCTTTTCCAAAGAAAATATTTTTTTATCAAAGATTAACTATCTATAATCTAATCTTTTTAGAGCGACTAAAAAATACCAAGATTTAAAATATTGTAAATAGAAAAAATAAACGACATTAGGTTACAAAAGTTACAAAAGTTACATTATCACATGTGGATTATTTTTTCTGAGATAATCTATATATTTTTTTGTAACTTTTGTAACTTTGTAGCTGTTTTATCATCAAATAAACCTATATCCTCTTTGACTAATGCCATTGAGCTTGATAACTCCGTAGGTTATATCATCACGCTTTTGGAGTATGCGATTGATCCTACGTATGACAGTTGGATTTATGTCTTTACGTATGCTGCTACGATTATTCCCCGTAGAGAAAGCACGAGAATAAATATCGGCAGCAGTAAAGGAACGTTGCTCCTTTTTAAACAACTCAACACACAAATTGATATCACCTTCCCATCCATCAAATACCTCATGCTTTTGCTGTTGTAAACAAGCTGTTAAATTAACATTTTTATCAAAAAAGAGACTTTCATTTTGTTTGTAATACCAATATGCCTCTGCCCATAAAAGTGCAATAAAATCTTTAGTAAAATCTCTGTATACATCCTTAGTGCGTTTGTCAATATCACAATCCAAGGGTAAAAATCTACGGTTACCGGTCTGGTCAATTAGAAACTCCTTTTCGTTAGTTGTACCAAAAAATACACATTGACGTTTGAAGGTCTCGGGATCACTCCGATAAGCCAAACGAACAGTATCTTGTCTAGTGGTTATATAGCTTTTCAATTTTGCAACATCTGTTTTGCTAATACCCGACAATTCCGATATCTCTATTATCCAATTACCGAAAAGTTGTTCAATATTTTGTTTATTGTCCACATTCGATAGTAGAAAATTATCTGAAAACCATTCTTCGTTATATGCCAGCCGTCTAATAAACATGCTTTTCATGATTCCTTGCTTCCCGCACAATATAGGAACGTAATCCCATTTGCACCCAGGCGTCATAACTCTAAATACGGCCGCTGTCATAAATTTTTTAAAAACTTGGTAAGTATATTCATCGTCTACACAACCAAAAAAGGATGGTAAAACCGTTTTAATTCTTTCCTTTTTATCCCACTCAGGTAGACATTCTAACCATTTTTTAACAGGATGAAACTTTTTGTTTTGAGTAACTATATCAAAAGCCTTCAAAAATTTCTTTTCGTTGGAAATAAAATATACCTGTTCAATATAATTGAGAATATTAGCTTTATCAGTTGTATTTACACACGATAAATCTGTCTTCCATCGTAACGGAACAGTATTTTCCACTCGGAGCGTTAAGATATTATATGCAAAACAATCCTTCAACATCGGATCATTTGATAATATCAGTCTGTAAGACTCTATTGTATCGGAAAATTTACCTTTACCATCGGTCTTTAATTCTTTAAGCCATGAACTATTATCACCTTGCGATAGTGTTAATAACATGGCATTGTTAATGTTTTTGTTTTTCATTTTTGTAACAATTTTTTTATGTTATTATCACCGAACAGAGCAGGCATCCGTTACAAGCCTTATGTAAATTCTTCTAAGAGGCAATATGGATTTGACTACATCCAGCAGTTGCAAAATTATAACTTTTTTCTCATTTTCTGCATTATCTTTCTTAAAAAAAAGAATTGTCATTTTATTTTTATTGCAAAATTATACAAATGTTTTTTGTATTTAAATTTTTTATATCGCTCATATGGTTAAAATGCAACAGATATCCAAATATCGTTACTTCGTAATCCCTCTTCGTATAAAAATAAAGTGCTGATATCCAAATTATTTATTGCAATACAAAAGATTATTTTATAAAAAAAGGAATTAAAATTAATGGTTTTATTTTTTGTTTTTATTAAAATAATATATAATTTTGCAAGCCTATTAAGTTTACTTCATAGATATGGGAACAATTATAATCTATGCCGTAATGACAATGGCGATAGCCGGATTGGTTTTATCGCTTGTGTTGTATGTGGTAGCACAAAAGTTTAAAATTGTAGAGGATCCACGTATAGACAACGTGGTAGGGGTGTTGCCGGGTGCTAATTGTGGTGGTTGTGGATTCGCTGGATGCAAGGCTCTTGCAGAAGCAATAGTAAAGTCAGGTAACTTAGATGGTAAGTATTGCCCTGTGGGAGGGTCTGCAGTGATGACAAAAGTCGGAGATATTATGGGATTGAAAGCCGAAGAAAGCGAACCGATGATTGCTGTTGTTCGTTGTAATGGTGGAAAATGCAATACTCGAAAGAAAGTAGAATATGACGGTGTCATGGATTGCATCAGTGCAAGCATGAATTTTGCAACAGAGGGAGGATGCTCATTTGGATGTTTAGGATTGGGGACATGTGTCAGTGTATGCAAATTTGAGGCATTACATATCAATCCGATTACACAATTACCCGAAGTTAGTGAAGAAAATTGTGTCGCTTGTGGAGCTTGCGTCAAAGCTTGTCCTCGTAAGATTATAGAACTTAGAACAAAAAATAAAAACTCACGTCGCGTATTCGTTTGTTGTATCAATAAAGATAAAGGGGGAGAGGCAAAAAAAAATTGTGATGTAGCCTGTATAGGTTGTGGTAAGTGTGAAAAAGAATGCAAGTTCGGAGCGATAACCATAGAAAATAATCTTTCATACATAGATTTTAATAAATGTAAATTGTGTCGTAAATGCGTACCTGTATGTCCGACAGGAGCTATTCATACAGTCAACTTTCCTACAGCAAAACCTAGGGCGGAGTCTAGTGCTATTAGAACAATTCTATCAGAAAAAGTGCAGATGGAAAAAGAAGAACAATGTATCACAACTGAAATTAAAAATAACGAATCGGAATAAGATTATGACAACATTTAGAAAAGGAGGAGTACATCCTGAGGAAAACAAATTAGCAAAGGATTGTAAAATTGAAACAATGCCCTTGACTAAAAAAGCTGTTGTCTTTGTCTCTCAACATTTAGGAACCCCTGCAACGTGCATTGCAAAAAAAGGTGACAAAGTGAAAGTTGGAACATTGTTATCAAAAGCAGAAACATTCATATGTGCTAATGTACATTCACCTTATTCCGGCACGGTAACAAAAATAGATGTTGCTGCTGATTTCAGTGGAATAAAAAGACCATCTGTACATATAGATGTAGAAGGTGATCAGTGGGAAGAAGACATTGACACATCTAATGATATAATAAGAGACATAAAACTCAATTCTAAGCAGATAATAGAACAAATAAAAGACCGTGGCGTAGTGGGGTTGGGAGGTGCAGCATTCCCCACCAATGTCAAATATACAATACCTGAGGGGAAAAAAGTAGAATATCTAATCATTAATGGCGTGGAATGTGAACCATATCTAAGCTCTGATAATCGTATAATGGTAGAAAGAGCAGAGGAGATATGTATCGGTATAGAAATAATGAAAAAAGCGTTAAATACAAATAACGCACTTATCGGCATAGAGGAAAACAAACCTGAGGCAATAAAAACAATGACGGATATGTCCAAACAATATAGTGGCATAAAGGTTATTCCATTGAAGGTTAAGTATCCTCAAGGAGCAGAAAAACAGCTTATAAAAGCTCTAACTAATAGAGAAGTTCCAACTAGTAAATTACCTATTGAGGTAGGTTGCGTTGTTGATAATGTAGGTACCGCTCTTGCCATTTATTATGCTATTCAAAAAAATCGTCCATTGATAGATAATGTGTTGACTTTTACTGGTAAAAATATTGTAAATCAAAAAAACATTTTAGTCAGGGTCGGAACTCCTTTGCAAGAAATTGTTGATTATTGCGGAGGGCTACCTGATGGAGTTGGCAAATTAGTCAATGGGGGTCCTATGATGGGCAAAGCTATCATGAATACACTTGCTCCAACGGTTAAAACCACTTCCTCCATTGTAGTAGTAAATGAAAAAGAATCTAAACGAGGAGAGCAGACTAATTGCATCCGTTGTGGTAAATGCGTAAATGTATGTCCTATGGGCTTAGAACCGTTACTGTTAGCTGCACTATGCGAATCTAAATATTGGGAGGAAGCAGAAAAACAATGTACCATGGATTGCATAGAGTGTGGATGCTGTTCGTTCATATGTCCTGCCAACAGACCTTTATTAGATATGATAAGGATTGGTAAAAATCAAATAGGAGGATTACGAAGAGCAAGGACTCAAAAATAAATCAAACACAAATCGTTAAAATATACGCATAATATCTACATATTTTTGCTAATAAAAAACGGTACAGCATAACAAAAACTTTGAAACGAAAATATAAGGAAAATAACTCCACTGGATTTATAATTATAAAATAATAAAAATATGGCATTACTAACTATTTCAGGATCACCTCACATTCATGGTACTCAAACCACAAAAAAAATAATGTGGAATGTTGTGGTGGCTTTATTACCTGCTTTTTTAGTAGCAATATATTACTTTGGTATTTCAGCACTTTTGGTAACATTTGTAAGCGTTGCTTCGTGTATGTTTTTTGAATGGCTAATAGGGAAATATTTACTAAAAACAGAGAATACCGTTTTAGATGGGTCGGCAGTTATAACAGGTATACTTTTGGCTTTTAACTTACCAAGCACCATTCCTTTGTGGATGGTAATAATAGGAGCATTAGTAGGTATAGGTGTAGGCAAAATGACTTTTGGTGGATTGGGTAAAAATCCATTCAACCCTGCATTGGTGGCACGCGTATTTATGTTTCTATCTTTCCCAACAGCTGTCGCTCTGAGTGAGTGGCCAACACCTCAACCATTATTTGGGTGGAATATATCAGATACGATGACAGGTCCTACAACATTAAGTATTATCGCCCAAGGGGGAAAACTTCCAGCTCTAAAAGATTTATTCTTAGGAGCAATAGGTGGATCCTTCGGAGAAGTATCAGCTTTTGCTATCATTATAGGGGGAATTTTTATGCTATGCCGCAAAATCATCACTTGGCATATACCCATCGCTTTTTTAGGCAGTGCTTTCATATTTGCTGGAATATTATGGTTTATTAATCCTTCACAGTTTGTTAATCCTCTGTATCATTTGCTTGCAGGGGGCATGATGTTGGGAGCAGTGTTTATGGCAACCGATATGGTAACCTCTCCTATAACATACAAAGGGCAACTCATCTTCGGTTGCGGTTGCGGACTTTTGACAATCATTTTTCGCTGTTTCGGTCCCATGCCCGAAGGAGTATCTTTTGCTATCCTTATCATGAACGCAACTACACCTCTTATCAATAAATTTATTAAAACAAAAAAATTCGGGTACAAATAAAGTTTATAGTGTTATGGAAAAGTTAGAATCAACAATCAAAAACATGGTAATGAGCTTGACCTTTATCTCGTTAGTAGCCTCAGCATTGTTAGCAGGTGCATACGTTTTGACAAAGAATTCCATCCAACAAACTCTGACTGCAAACAAAGAGAAAGCGATCAAAAACGTACTACCGGATAAAACGGCAAAGGTAGAAAAGCCTATAAGTATCAAATTAGATAACTACACTGATCCATTTGTAATTTACGCCGCAACTAAAAAAGGGCAGATCGTAGGAGCTGCTATTGAGACGTATAGTGATGAAGGATATGGAGGGAAAATAAAAATAATGGTGGGGATGGACAAAGATGGAACTATTTCAGATTATAGTATTTTAGAATCTAACGAAACTCCCGGCTTAGGAGCAAAAGCAAATGAGTGGTTCCGTGATAAGGGTAATATAAAAGGGAAAAATCCCTCTACAACTAAATTTATGGTAACCAAAGACGGTGGACAGATAGAGGCCATAACTGCATCTACTATTACTTCTCGTGCATTCTTGAAAGCTGTTCAATGTGCATACGATGCATTCAAAGAATTTCAGAACAAATAGGAAAAATTATTATGAATGGTTTAAAAATAATTATTAACGGCGTAATCAAAGAAAATCCGACATTTGTGTTATTGCTAGGCATGTGTCCGACTTTGGCAACAACAACATCGGCCTCTAACGGGATGGCAATGGGTTTATGTTCCATGTTTGTTTTAATGTGTTCTAATATGGCTATATCATCCATAAAAAATATTGTACCAGATAAGGTGCGTATACCTGCATTCATTGTCGTAATAGCTGCTTTTGTATCTATATTACAACTAATTATCAAAGCTTATTTACCTGCATTGGATTCTTCTCTAGGTATATTTATCCCCTTAATTGTTGTAAATTGTGTTATACTAGGAAGAGCAGAATCATTTGCATCCAAACATGACATCTTAGAATCTCTTTACGATGGTATAGGAATAGGTTCAGGTTTTACATTGGGATTGACCATCTTAGGTAGTGTTAGAGAATTTCTAGGTGTAGGAAGCATTTTTGGGGCAAAATTACTCAGCGGTGATGGTATGTTGCTATTTATATTACCTCCAGGTGCATTTATAGCCCTTGGCTATTTAATTGCCATAGTAAATTATATCAAAACAAAAAAGAAGTAAAAATTCCTGAAATCAAGAGGTGATGTAAATAAATTCTTTTTGAACAAGAATTTATTGTTTTCAAAAAAAGAATTTTTAACCTGCCAATCTACTCCTTTGGAATATTTAGATATTATTCTTTGATTTTATGTATAGCAAAATACGTCCCTTTTTCGTTGTTGTAACAATTTATTCTCTAAATCACAAAATGAATAGTCCCATATTTTTTTATTGTATCTGATTTTTATAGAATATATATTTGTTGATATTTAAAGAGATTGCAAAAAAATATAGTTTACAATTGCAAATAATTCGTACCATCATATCAAATTTACCAGTAAATTGGCAATTATTCCTATGGGAAATAAACACAAAGTTTAATTATAAAACATATCGTTAAATTATGTTGGGAAATTAATTTGGCATATCTTTGTCGTTATTATAAGAGTTTTAATAGATAAATAAGTATTTAATCATATGGACTACGTAAATCAATATTTGTCTCCGTTAGGAATTATTACCCTTGCATCTGATGGGAAATATTTAAAAGGATTGTGGTTTAACGACCAAAAATATTTTGCCTCTACTTTAAATAAGGAGTATCAAATAAAAGACCTACCGATATTCTCTCTAACGTGTAATTGGTTAGATGAATATTTTGATGGTAAAAATCCCTCATTTATACCTCCGATAAAGATAATAACAACACCTTTTCGGCAAAAGATATTAGATATTCTAATGACTATTCCCTACGGAAGCATAATAACTTACAAAACAATTGCAACCCAAATAGTAATTCAAGAAGGAGTAAGGCATATGTCTTCACAAGCTGTAGGAAGTGCTGTAGGACATAATCCCATCTCATTGATAGTGCCTTGTCATAGAGTCATAGGATCCCAAGGAAAATTGACAGGTTATGCAGGAGGAATCTCAAAAAAATTAAAACTTTTGCAACTGGAAGGAGTTGATATCAGTAAACTCAAATTGACAAACATAAACTAGCATAATACTGATGAATTTAATCTCCCTGCCAACTAGTCAAATTGAATAGTTAATTAATTGAACTAATCTTAAAACATGCATGAGAAATATAAAAATAGTCTTTTTACGATAAAATATGCAAAAATATAGACGAAATAAATAAAAAAATTGTAACTTTGCCACTCCTTACGATATATAACATATTATATTTAATACGATAAGAACATGAAAAAAATTGCCAAATCTATTACATTGTTTACGTTTATGCTGTTTTTAGGCATCAACGTTATTGCTCAACAAGGTGAATGGGCAGGAAAAGTTAAGTATAAATTGACGTGGAAAGGTAATGTTCCAGCACAAGTCCCGGAAGAGTGGGAGGCAAAAATTTATAAAAATCTTGAAGGTACGGATTTTCTTAACTATATAAGTCTAAATGGACTCATGAAGTTGATAAACAATTCTGACAATTATATGATCACATACATGGTTGATTTCTCTATGTTCCCTGATGAAGGAGTGACAGAAGGTATGTCGGGAAAATGGTTTTTCAAAGATAAGATTGATATAGATAAAGTGAAAGAGCAAGTTAAGTATGAGTACACCGGTAACAAGAAAGAAATAGCAGGGATAAGCTGTGAAGAAGTTAAAGCTTCATCAATCAAACACGAAGAAGGTAAAGATGATGGTGAATTGATTTGGGTCACAAAAGAGTTAGGTCCTAAGGTATGTATGACTTACTATCCAGGTCTTGACGCTTTCCCAATGGAGTTCCCAGTAGAGTTATCGCCAGAATTATCTATAGTTTTTTCAGTGGTAGAATTGCAAAAAGGAAAAGTATCGCAAGCAGACCTATTATTAGAATCGGGTTATGAAGAAATATCTAAGGTAGATTTTCAAGAATGGATACAAAAACTACAAGGAGCATCTCCACAAGAAGGAGAAGCCGCAGGAGATGATGATATGTAATCTCCATTTATTACATGAATAGAAGAAAAACAACAAAAAGGGAAAATAACCGAAAAAAAGATATTCTAAGACAAGAAGAGAACGTCTTCACAATGATAAGAAAAGGGATTAGAAGTCCCCAATCTCCGTTAATTGTTGGTGTGTTTCTCTTCTTGTTCGCTATTTTTTGCTTCATATCTTTTGTCTCATATTTCTATACCACAATTACCAATTACGAATTAGTAAAAGTTGTGTCTACTTATGATTTGCTTACCAGCACTCAAAATATTAACAACTGGGGTGGCAATTTGGGAGCTTTACTTTCACACTATGTCATAACACATTCGTTTGGTTTTGGATCATTTGGTTTTTTATTAATAATTATTCTATTTTCTTTAAGATTACTAAAAATATCAATTCCAAAGTTTTCTAAGTGGATTGTCTCAACACTTATAATAATGTTGTGGATTTCCTGTGTCATGGGATTTATTGTTATTGTCTTTCATCTGGAAATATTAGAGAATTTTGCCGGTATAGTAGGCGTAGGTATTAACCAAATCCTCCATGAGATATTAGGTTCCATAGGAATTGCCATAACTCTTTTGGCTTTTACTATTACTATTCCTATGCTTTTATTTGGAGTAAAGTACCTTTGGGTTCAGCAAGTAGTGCAAAATATTTCACAACACGATACGTCTAATAAAGAAGAAGTAGTGATTGATAAACAGGGTAAACCAAATGAGGAAGGGAAAAACAGAGTAGAAAACAGAGACGATATCACGACGAGTAGTGAGATAAAACAAACAAATCTATCAAATATATTCAAACAAGAAAATAAAGAGGAAAAAAGAGAAAAGGAAGGTAGGCAAATACAAGAAGAAGTTTCTTCCCAAGATAAGATACAATTGAACAAATTAATCCATAGGTCTCAATCTAAATATGAGAATAACAACTCTAACATGATAGCACAAGATGTGGAATTGCAATCAATAGCAACAACCCCCATACAAATGCAACCACAACCTATTGAATTAGGTTTGCAAAAAGAAATAATTGAGAAGAAAGAAAAAGATTCCAATACAGAAAACGAATTAATCAATATCACCTCTACACAAACTAAGGAGGAAAAAATACCTTTTACTGTTAGACAAGAATCTAATCAAAGCTTAGAAGAAAAAAAAGATGTACCAATAGAACAAATGTTGCAATCACATTATTGCGTTGATACACCTTATAATCCTTATGAAGAGTTATCTCACTATGTATTCCCAACAACGGATTTACTTATTGACTACGATAAAAATAATGTTGTTATTAATGAAAGAGAGTTGCTGGCAAATAAGAATCGGATTGTAAAAACTCTTCTGAATTATAAAATAGAAATATCGTCTATTGAGGCCACAGTCGGACCTACTGTAACATTGTACGAAATTATTCCTGCACCGGGTATTCGTATATCCAAGATAAAATCACTTGAAGACGACATTGCATTGAGTCTATCGGCCCTAGGTATTCGTATTATTGCACCAATACCGGGTAAAGGTACAATAGGTATAGAAGTTCCTAACAGTAAACCTCAAGTCGTGTCAATGAAATCTATGTTAGATTCTACCCAGTTTTTAGATAATAGATTTGAATTACCTGTCGCCATAGGTAAACGTATAGATAACACTCCTTATGTTGCAGACTTAACTAAAATGCCACATTTACTAATGGCTGGAGCGACAGGACAAGGAAAATCTGTTGGTCTGAACGCTATCATATCTTCATTATTATACAAAAAACATCCGTGTGATTTGAAATTCATTTTTGTAGATCCTAAGAAGGTAGAATTATCATTATATTCAAAATTAGAAAAACATTATTTAGCAAAAGTACCTAATGGGAAAGAAGCTGTGATTACAGATGTAAAAGACGTGATATATACATTACGCTCGTTGTGTCAGTTGATGGATACCCGATATGAGTTATTAAAGGAGGCAGGATGTAAAAAAATAACGGAATATAATAAGAAATTTATTGCAAAACGGCTAAATCCTGAACGTGGTCATGTATATATGCCATACGTCGTATTGGTAATAGATGAGTTCGCAGACTTGATAATGACAGCAGGTAAAGAAATAGAAAAACCCATATGCCGTCTAGCACAGTTGGCAAGAGCTGTAGGAATCCATCTAATCATTGCAACACAAAGACCAAGCGTTAATATTATAACCGGCACAATCAAAGCTAATTTCCCTGCACGTGCAGCGTTCAAAGTAAGTTCCTTAACAGATTCACGTACAATACTTGACACAAAGGGTGCAGAACAGTTGATTGGAAGAGGTGATATGCTAATAAGTAATGGAGGACCTTTATTTAGGTTACAGTGTGCATTAATAGATACTGAAGAAATAGAAAATATTGCTGACTTTATCGCCGAACAACAGGGTTTTGGTGAATGTTTCTTGCTTCCCGAAATAAAAGAAGATATGGAAGAAGATATAGGTGAGAAAAAAAACCTTGATGACGGTAAACTTGATCCACTATTTGAAGACGCTGCAAGACTGATCGTGATGATTCAACAGGGTAGCACTTCTATGCTACAACGTAAGTTAGCTCTGGGCTATAATCGTGCTGGAAGAGTGATGGACCAATTAGAAAGTGCCGGCATCGTAGGACCATTCAGAGGAAGTAAAGCAAGAGATGTTTTAGTTTCCTCAGAAGAAGAATTAATAGAAATCCTTAATAACGTACTTAATGGGTAATAAATCTATTGCTTATATTCGTTATGATAACAATATGCTAACCGTAACACATAAAAGTAATTGATTCAAATAATCTATATTTATTACTAATATGAAAGTGAGAAAAATAATTGTGATATTCAGCACATTAATTTCGTACTTGAGTCTATCGGGACAGACTGAAATAAAAAATGGTGTTGTCATTGACAAGGGTGCTATAAAAATTGTTAATTCTATTGCTTCCCAAATAAAAAAAGATAGTCCATTATCTTTTTCCTTCACTTACCAAATAGAGGAAAATAATGAAAGACAACAGGGTAAAGGGATCTTTCTTGGCGATAATACTAAGTATACAATAACTACTGAAAAATTCTCATATTTTTGCAACGGAAAAACTGTATGGAACTATATAAAACAGTCTAACGAAGTTGAAATTATGGATATTGAAGATGGTAATAGTATATTTAATTTTGTGAAAATTATAAATAATTCAATAAAAAACTTCCGTCCAAAATCGATACGCAAAGAAATATTCAATAAAGTTCATTGCAATATAGTGGATTTGATACCTACCCAAAAGGGTAGCATAAGTAAAATTCGTATTTATTCATCCGTAAATAACAATCGTTTACAACGCATAGAAATAAATACATATTCAGGAAGTAAATACCACTATACTTTTACCAATTACATCACTAAAAAGAATGTAAGCAATAAAGATTTTACGTTTGACAAATCTAAGTTCCCAAAAGTAAAGGTTGTAGATTTACGTTAAGTATCAGATAGTTTTTTTTATTTTTTGATTTTATCAATAAGCATTAGTCTATATTTTGAAATAGAAATCAGTTTGTTTATGAGTCTTTTTATTTTTTATTCTTACAATGCAGTAATATTATTTCTTTCATAGTATTATGCTATCTGTGCTTTGTCGCAAATAATTTGCGACAAAAAAAATTAAAGTGTCACATCATTTTACTAATCTCACACTCTAATACACTATTTTCATAATTATTTTTTACAAATTTATTACCTTTACTCTTCGTTTGCAGATGCAACGTATGAATTTTAAAAAAATACTATATATTATATAGATTATTATCCTTATATTGCTATTAAGAGTTTAGTTTATACTATTTTACAAAAGCAAAGGACTTATAGGTTGACAAACAAGAAAATAAAAAACCAATCATATTGATAAATTGTGTGATCAAAGGAACATTTCAACAAAAAATAGGACCTTTCTTCAATGATAGGGTGTTCTTTCATAATGAAGTAGCTATAGTGCATAACCCAATCTATTATTCTTTATTTAATATGGCTTTAACATAAAACTTATTGCGGGGTAAGACCATACTTTTTATGAGAAAGCGTACATATACAATACTTTTTTATGGGCTTCATTCTGATGAGAGATAACGTTTTGCCGAAAGAGTAAAGAAATTAGCAAAGATTCAAGATAAATTAATTAAACAAGGTAAAGAGTTTCTTTTTGTTTGGGCACCCCGGTAAAGGTAACTATTGTCCTGAAAACATTCCGAAATATTTATTAAATATAAGAAAAAATGTTCAACTACAAATAGAACATATCCGTACACTTGATATATTTGGTATTAATTATGTGGATTTTGATAGGTAGTCTATTGAAAAGAAGAAAGAGAATGAAAAACCTTTATGTATCAAAACATGGCGTTCATTATAACAAATATTGAACATAATTAGTCATAGATTTATTAAGTAAGTATTTCAATAAAAATATTCATTTATGCCTAAGGTTAGGCTTGATTAGAATAAAAGAAGATTATAGTATATGAGAAAATGAACATAATTGTTATGAAAATGCAAATATTATATTTGCAACACCTAAAGATAAATTTTGGCTTCCCTCCTTCTATTATCAAAAAACAAACGCTCTAAGATTGAAATGTATTTTTATGGTAGACTCTTTCATTTGGTCTCTTATATTACTAAGTTTTAATAAAAACTATTTTAGAAACTCTCAATATTGGTATTATTTCAATGAGGTATATTTTGCTAACGATAAAAAGAAAATAACGATAGAGAAAATAAATATCCTAAAAGAATTATCTAAAGCTGAGATAATAATCATATTTTTTGCAAATGCAACAACATTGGATGCAGATAATGATTTCACAGAGAAAGTTTATGAATTATATTTTGGGAAAAACAGATAGAAATCATGGTATTCTCAACCAGCATATTTTTATTTTTTTCTTACTTTTGTTTCTCATTGCTTACGCAATTAACTCCAAAGATACTAGAAAACTATACATTAATTATTGCAAGTATCGGATTTTATACTTGGAGAAATATGCAATTTATTTTTGTACCTATTATCTTCACTATCATCAATTACTATATTATAAAACTTATGTATAATGAAAAAAATACTAAACAAAGAAAATATTCTTTACTATTAAGGATCACGCTCAATTTGTCTTTACTTATAATATTTAAATACTCAAATTTATTTGTTCTTTCTATCTATGATGTCTTAAATATATTGGATATGACTGCCATATATTGGAAAGATATAGTACGAATTATAGGACTTCATTACATAGAGAATTTTCAAAAATCCTATACGTCTAAAAATATTGCAGCATTCTGAAAACGTTGGCATATAACCTTAAGTGATTTTATTATTAATTACCTTTACATACCATTAGGAGGTAATCGTAAAAAGAACAAAAAGAGACATCTACTCAATTTATGGATAATCTTTCTTGTAAACGGGTTTTAGCGGGGTAGTGCATGGAATTTACTTATTGGGGATGCTTTTCACGGTATCTTTATCGTGATTGATAAAATAGGTCTATAAAAATTTAAAAAATAAGAGGAAAAATACTATCCATAATAGTTACTTTTTTTATTATAATCGTAGGTTGGAGTATCTTTGCAACAGATTCAATTAACAAATGTTTCTATCTAATACGAGCTATGTTCTCTTTCAAAAATTGTAACATCTTTATGTTGGAAATCATTTTTATTCCTATGCTACTTGTCGCTATTTTTTAATTTTTTCTTTGAATACTCTTTTCTTTAAAGTAAGTACAATCTTTCTTCTTTTATACTAAGACTTATTCAAACAAACAATATATCTTGATGTTCTATTTAATGATAACTTTATTTATCATTAGTCTTGCACATGTCTTTGCAATAGGATCAAAGCCCTTTTTGTATTTAAGATTTGTGACGATAGAATTATACAAATAATATTGATAAAGACAAATATCTTTTCTTATTGAAACTTGTTCATTAATATTCCGAATTCTTCTTTTTTACATTTGTTTAAATAAATAATGTTATACACTGCCTCGGCAATAGGAAGACTTACTCTATGTTGCTCATTTGATATATGTATACTTTTTGCAGAATAGTAACCTTCGGCAATCATCTTCATTTCCAATTGTGCAGATTGAACACTATAACCCTGACCTATCATTTGCCCAAAAGTACGATTACGAGAGTGCTGAGAATAGGCTGTAACTAACAAGTCTCCTAGATATACTAATCTTTTTATATCTCTTCTCAGTGGAGCAATTTCCCCCAAAAATATCTCCATTTCTTGTGTTGCATTAGCAATTAATACTGCAATAAAATTATCGCCATAGCCCATACCTTTCGCAATACCAACAGCCAAAGCATATATATTCTTCATAACTGCACCATATTCTATACCCTCTGTGTCATTGCTAAGCACTGTCTTAACAAACCTACATGATATTATATCCGACACTTGCTTAGCAAATAATATATCATGCGAAGCACAGGTCAAATAAGTAAGTTTTTCAGATGCGATTTCTTCCGCATGAGAAGGACCGCTTATCACAGCCTGTCTTTCAGGTGATAAATCATACTTATCAAAAAACCAATTACTAACTATCTTATTACAAGAAGGAATAATACCTTTGATGGCTGATACAACACGCTTGTTATTAAATTCATCCTTTGTAACCTCTTGCAAAGAAATTTCCAAAAATGCGGCAGGTATAACAAAAAACAGTATATCTGCTTCAGATATTATTTGATGAATATCGTTAGATATAACTATTTTGCTTCTATCCAGCTCACAATAACTTAGATATAATGTATTGTATCCATTAGTTTGTATGCTGTTCTTTATTTCCTGCTCTCTAACCCACCAATATACTTTATCATGTGTGGTGGTTAGTATCTTAACAATAGCGGTAGCCCAAGAGCCACCGCCAAATACTGCTATATTCATCGTATATTATAATCCTAAAATTTTTCTTCCTTGTTTAAAACGAACATCAACAGGAATACCTCGCGAGTTTATTTTATCCAAATCTTGTTGTAACACATTAGAAACTACAGCATTTGCCTTAGAATATTTGGATGCGGCTATTATGTCTCCATTTCCTTCCATCTCTATCAAAAAGGCTGCCCACGATTTAATACATTGCTTAGCTTTTTCGTAATTTACAGTGTAAACACCTTTACTATCACGAACAAAAGCACCATTTTTTAAAAACCAATTGAAGCACATAATATTTGCTCTACCATGTGCCTCTGTAACACCGAAACGTATAGAACGGAAAAGCCCAGCGACATAAGTTGCTATACACTCCTCTTCTATCAAATCCTTAACTTCACCTTTTTTTATTAATTCGCTTATCATGTACAAACCCAAAACATCAGCTTTTGCTTCTTCATATGCTGAATACTCGTTGCCTAACGCCTTACGTACAGAGATATTAGATCCTACAACATTCTTAATTCCCAAACCATGTGCAACTTCATGAAATGTTACATTAGAGAAAAAAGCATTGAAATTAACTTGTTTCAATTGCTTAGGGTTCATAACCTCTTTAGCAATAGGAAGAACTATTGCGTCAAACTTTGTCTGCATAGCATTCTTCAATTGCAGACGTCTAGACCCTTTAGCCAATTGAACTTTCTCATCATTGGGTAAATTTATCGCAATTGTTTTACCGGCGGCATTGCAATCTCCTCCATAATAAACAACATCATAAACATTTAAATCTGATTCTATTCCTGGTTTTTCTTTCTTATATTTGGCATCAACCGGTAAATTCCTCTGTAATTCGGGTAAATATTTAACATACTTAGACAATTTCTTACTCCATTGCTGATCCTTTACAAGGGCAAAAGCTTCAAATGAAGTTTTTAGTCCGAACAATTCGTCATCATAGTTTTCTATCGGTCCGACAACAAAATCTAAATTACTATCTTTCATATCCATCCAAACCATATCCGACTCAAAATAATCATTAGTCTTCAATGCTACAATTCTCTTTTCAAGATATTTTTTCAAGCCTGTATTTTCTGTTATCATAGCAGCATTTTGCATCAATGCAATAGCTTTATCCAAATATTGTTTGTACTCTTCGTAATATCCTCTCACAATCAACTTCCCATTTTTGCCTCTACGGATAACTGTATATTGTGAATATTTACTTTCATCTTTTAAAGCCTCAAACTCCTCATTAGTCATATCGGATGGATAGAAGTTTGCTCCGGGTAGTTTTTCTTTTGCTTTTTCCACAAAAGGCTTCCAATCTGCCATTCTGTCCCAAGGACCATAATTAATCATCGCAAATTCTTTTTGCCATGGATCTTTGAGAGACAGCATATCATTTTTGTCTCCATAGACTTGCAACCAATATATATCATCCATAATTTGAGCGACATCAATCATTAGCCCCAATACTTGTTTTTCTTTATCAGAAAGAAAAGATATATCGGTCTTGAGTTCTACTTCTGCATATTGTTTTACTTTTTGTTCTATTGTTGCTCTCATATTTTGGATTTCTTTTTGTTTGGTGCCACAGGAAATCAACAACGATGATACTACACAGCACATTAACACTAAATTTTTCATACTTTTATACCTATGTTTATTGATAATCTTTAAATAATGCTGCAAAGTTACAAAATATATTGGACTTTAATAATTGTAATGTTTTTTTTATGATTATAGCATTTCCTTATCCTTATAGCTACTATTTTGATAAAAGATAATAAATGAATAATCATATAAAACAATCGAAGATTAGACTTAACTTCTTTCCGTACGAGAATTTTATTCTCGTCTTTTTTGGTAGTTACAGAAATTTATGTACTTTTGCACCTTAAAATCAAAAGATTTTTCTTTAGAAGAATCTTTCTGATGCATGAATAAAATAAGACAAAATTTAAATTTATAAAGCAATGAAAAAAATATATTTAATGCTAGTTCTAGTAGTAGCAATGTGTAGTTGGACAAGTTGTGTCGCTCAAACAGAAAAAGAATCAAAAGTGAAATGGATGAGTGTAAATGAAGCGATAAACCAAGGTAAAAAAGATGGAAGTAAAGCAAAACTAATATTTATTGACTGCTATACTTCATGGTGTGGTTGGTGTAAAGTTTTAGACCAAAAAAGTTTTTCTAATGACACTATCGCTGCAATATTGAATTATTACTATTATCCCTGTAAATTTGATGCTGAAGGCAAAGAAGTCATTAAAATAGACGGAACGACCTACAATCCTTCAACTAAAAGCGGACGAGCATCCACTCATGAGTTAATGAAAATTATATGGGAAGGTCAAAGGGGTGGCGGATATCCGTCCATGTCAATAAGAAGAGGAGATTTTAGGCCATTGGATTGTATTATGGGGTTTTTAGGTCCTAATGAGTTGCAACCGCTACTAGTATATTATGCAGAAAACTACAACAAAGAAATGTCTTTAGAAAAGTTTACTGCACAATATACGGATAAATATCAACAGGACGTTCTGAGAAAAATATTTAGTAAGTAAAAATAATTATTCATCGTAATGGATAATTCTGAATGTATCAAACAATTGATGCAACGTAATATTGTTGTTGCTATTGGGTGTACGGAACCAGTGGCTGTAGCTTTAGCTGTAGCAAAAACAAAAGAAATATTAGGCGAGGAAATTCTTAGTATACGTTTAGAACTATCTAAGAATATAATCAAAAATGCTATGGGTGTAGGAATTCCTGGTACCGGTATGATAGGACTACCTATTGCAGTAGCACTAGGTGTAGTTTGTGGAGATTCTACAAAACAGTTACAAGTACTTGAACATGCAAAAGATAATATTGAACAAGCAAAAGACTGGTTAGCAGCAAATACAGTAGATATATTCCCTGCTAAAACAGATGAAAAACTTTTTATTAGATGTAATGCAAAGGGAAAAACGTCCTCTGCAACAGTTACGATTGCAAGGTTGCATACTCATTTTGTTCATTTGGAAAAAGATGACAATGTTCTATTACATGAGGAATTATCTGCAACAGAGGATAATAGTTGCAAAAAAGAAGTACAAACGATTCTCAATCAAAGAATTATTTGGGATTATGCAACAAAAGAGCCTATAGAAAATATAGCATGGATAGAAGATACTGTAAAATTAAATAGTAAATGTAGTGAAGAAAGTCTGAAAGGTGAATATGGTTTGCAGATAGGTAAGAAATTATTCAACCATGGAGATAAAAGTCTCCGCAGCGAAATAATAGCAAGGACCTGTGCTGCATCCGATGCGAGGATGGATGGAATAACATTACCAATATATTCTAATAGTGGTAGCGGTAATCAAGGAATAACATGTACTCTACCTGTATATTATTATGGGATCTTGACAAATTCCTCACATACACAAATTATTCGTGCTTTAACCCTTTCGCACCTTACAAGTATTTATATAAAGAGTAAAATAGGACGATTATCAGCTCTTTGTGGCATAGTAAATGCTTCCATGGGTGCAGCGAGTGGCATAACGTTATTAGCGGGTGGTAGTTTTGAACAGATGTGCTATACCATAAACAATATGACTAATACAATAACAGGAATGGTATGTGATGGGGCAAAACCGTCTTGTGCATTGAAAATTTCAGCTGCATTAAATAGTGCATTTGATAGTGTAATGTTAGCAATGAATGGAATTGTTGTAGATGCTACTGATGGAATAGCAGAGACGAATATAGACAACACGATAGAGGACATAGGGAAACTGGGACGTTATGGTATGAATGCTATAGATGATTTGATATTGGAGATTATGACTCATAAAAATTGCAAATAAAAAAATACTGAAGCAAGTAGTGGTTTATATTAACGGTCTTTTTGTATAACACAAAATAGTTGTCTTTGATATTTAAGCAATTGTAAAATTATTTGAAACAGTCATTGTGCAAGAAAATTTGTCTCAATTTTTTATCGGACCAATATTAAATCCCTCCAAAGACTTCAAAAGTACAAAAATTTATACCTAACACATCTAAACATTCATCGGAAATCTTTAAATCAATATATGATTACCTATTATAAAGAAATAAAAATCTTTATAATAAGTATACCATTCAACCCTATGTCCCAAATGATTCTAGTGTTCATTAAAATGATTTCAAGTATCTACTGAAAATATTTAATTATAACATATAATACTTGTAAAAAAACGCAGTAATTCTCTACAAATACATTTTAATTTGATATAAATATTTATTTTTTTTATCAACAGTTTGTACTCCCTAAAAAAAACAAAAATCAACTGAAATTTATAATATAAATGAGAAAAATCTAAAACAGATAATCTAAATCTCACTAAAAGAAACAAGATCATCAATCTGATGATGATAAACAATAACTAGGTAATTAAAAAAATGAGCAATATAAAATGTAAAGTAAAATAAATAAGAATAACAATTAAACAAAAAAATGAGTAATCAACTCTCAAAAAAAATCGATTACTCATTAAATTATCAAAATTAATTATTTTAAAACACAATCATCACTCTAAAAAGATATCATTAAATCATTTACATTTCTAAAAAAACAAAGACAATCCCCACAATGTATTTCAGTAGGTGGCAAACCAATGCCACAAAACATTAGAGCGATTGTATAAATTCTCTACCATAAACACGACATTCCTCCAACACGTGTTCATCAGGTACCCACAATTTTTGAATCCCCCCATTCACAACCTCAATTCCCGCCTCTTTTAATTTCTCTGTTATTTGTTTGACGGCATCTCCACTCCATCCGTAAGAACCAAATGCAACTGCTTTCTTCTTCTTGAATTTCAACCCTCTAATCATCTCTAACAACCCTGCAATAGCAAAAGAATATCCATTATTTATAGTAGGCGAACCTATCATAAATGCCTTTGATTTGAAAATTTCAGTCAATATATCATTCTTATCTTCCTTGGAAGCATTGAAAATCTTGATTGTAACTTTTTTATCTACATCCTGAATTCCTTTAGCTATTGCTTGTGCCATTAAGCGAGTAGATTGCCACATCGTATCGTAAACCATAGTAATCTGATTTTCTTGATAAGCATCCGCCCATTGTAAGTATTTCTCAACAATTTGTGAAGGATTATCTTTCCATATAACTCCATGCGAAGGACATATCATATCTATAGGCAGATTCATAGAAAGAATCTCCTTGACCTTCCTTGTCACCATCGGCGAATATAGATTCAAAATATTACAATAGTATTTCATTGCTTCAAGGTACACTTCTGAGGAATCTACAGCATCATTAAATAATGATTCACTAGCATAATGCTGACCGAATCCATCATTAGAAAATAAAATATTTTCATTTGACATATATGTAAACATCGTATCTGGCCAATGAAGCATAGTAGCTTCTATAAAAGTCAAAGTAGTTTGACCTAAATTTAAAGTATCACCGGTCTTAACTCTGACAAAATTCCAATCCTTATGATAATGACCACGAATAATTGCTTCTCCCTTAGCTGTACAATAGATAGGAGTGTTAGGAATCTCACGCATCAACTCAACTAATGCTCCACTGTGGTCGCACTCATTGTGCTGCATGACAATATAGTCAATCTTTTTTAAATCAATCTCCTGTTTCAATTCTGCAACAAATTCTTTGTCATATGGGATCCACGCAGTATCTATTAACACTACCTTTTCATCCCTAATTAGATACGAATTATAAGAAGATCCTCTATGAGTAGAAAGCTCGTCTCCGTGAAATGTTTTCAAGTCCCAGTCAATCTTACCTACCCAACTAATTCTTGATGTTATTTGCTTTCCCATTTTATTTCTCTTTTATTTACTCATTAATACTAATTTCATACTTTGAACTGCAAAGATAATAATTTTTTTTTGTACCTTTGCGTTCTAATTATTAATAATAACTAAATTTGGGAAAAAGATATTATGAACGGAATCAATTTAAATGGACTTTATTGGATAATATTTATTGGTATTGCCGTTGTTTCGTGGATTATTCAGCACTCTTTACAAAAAGCATTTAAAGAATACTCAAATATTCCTGTCGAAGGACATTTGACAGGTAAGGATGTTGCAGAAAAGATGCTGAAAGACAATGATATTTATGATGTTTCAGTAACCTGTATTGAGGGGCAACTAACTGATAACTACAATCCAACCAACAAAACCCTTAATCTTAGTAAGGCGGTATTCTATGGAGACAGTGTAGCTTCTGCTGCAATAGCGGCTCACGAATGCGGTCATGCTATTCAACATGCTTTGGCTTACACACCATTACAGATGCGCTCTGCCTTAGTCCCTGCTGTATCTTTTGCTTCTAAATGGATGATGTGGGTCTTACTGGGAGGAATGCTTTTATTGAAAACTTTTCCGGAGCTACTCTTTTTTGGAATTATTTTATTCGGACTTACTACACTATTTTCATTTATAACATTGCCTGTGGAAATTAATGCATCACAAAGAGCGTTGGCATGGTTAAATCGTCATCAAATAACATCTGTTCAATCTCATGGTAAAGCACAAAGAGCTTTACGCTTAGCTGCATACACTTATGTAGTTGCTGCATTGGGCTCACTAGCGACATTACTCTATTACATAATGATATTTACATCTAATCGAAGAGACTAACAATCTATATCACATACATTGTTGGAAAACGTATATTAATCACAATGGAGCTAAGAGAATTTTTCAAAAGTAAGATATTTCTTAAACATCTGTTATTAATCGTAGGTTCATTTTTTGTCTTGTTATTTTTAGTTTCTTTCATCCTTAAAATATATACAAGGCATGGTCAAGAGTATGAAGTACCTAAAATTACTGGATTAAACATAAAAGACATAGAATCCAATGAAAATCTTAAACATTTTGAAATAATGATAATGGATTCTATATACAAAGAAGGAGTGTTATCAGGAACGATTTTAAATCAAGACCCCTCTGAAGGTGCTTTTGTAAAAAATGGCAGAAAAATATATATAACCGTAGCATCCTATTCTGGTGATATGGTAAGGATGCCTCTTTGCAAGGATAAGAGTCTGAAAAGTGCAGTACAAACGTTGGTAGATGCAGGATTGAGAGTGGGTACGATAATGTATCGTAACGGCGAAATAGACAATATCGTAGTGGAACAACGATATAAAGGAAAAAATATTAATGTAGGTAGTGATATTATAACGGGTGAGGCAGTAGATCTGATAGTTGAAGTAACATCTACAACTAAGGAAGTTATTATGCCTAATATCAGTTCAAAGACCGAGTCCGATGCCGAAATCATGTTGTGGAAAGCAGGACTGAATGTCGGACGCAAAATATTTCAAGGAAAGAATGGGGAAGGTAAAGGTAGGGTTATTAGCTTCTCTCCTTCATATAGAAGTGTTATGATAGGTACTGCCATAAATTTAACTTTGATGAGTGAATCTGAAAAAGCTTATAAAAGACAATTAGAAGATTTTGAACAGTCCCGTCAGATAGAAGAAATAATAGAAGAAAATGATACTGCAATTGCTGAATAGATATAATCATAAAGTTTTACAATATGTGCAATTTAGTAAATTAATCTCACACTTTATTTTACTAATCTCAAAAAAAATTTTAATACCTTCGCACATTATTCTTATAATGTTATGTGTTGTTTTTTGTCCCCATAGCATCAAGGGACAAAAAGAGGTTTTTATGCCTTTTCTTGATGATTTTTCCTCATATAAGGGGCAACCTAATAATTCTTTGTGGCAAAATAGTAGTGCAATAGTCAATCAAGGATTTCAATTTTTCCCTCCTACCGTAGGAGTGGTTACTCTTGATATTCTAGACAATAAAGGAGAAATATTTCCACAAGCAAGCATTTATGGATTTGTGGCAGATACGCTTTGTAGCGTATCTATTCGTATGGATAGTATCAAAGAACCTGTAATTAAAAGATTGACGCAATCAGACAGTATATGGCTATCTTTCTTTATTCAACCGACGGGAGCAATGGGAAATCTATGGGAAAGAATCGGTTCCGCTCCATCAACAAAGGATTCCATAATATTGCAATTTTATGCTTCAAGACAAGGTGTTTGGAATACTGTTTGGAGAATGAATGGTACTGATGTTGAAACTATTTATAAGAAAGATTCCGTATACTTTTTGCAATATCTTATCCCTGTCACAGATACTGCATATTTTAATAAAGATTTTCGTTTTCGTTTTATAAATTATGGTTCTTTGAACAATAATCCTTCATTCAGTTACATATCCAACAAAGGTGGATGGAATATAGATTACATCTATATGAATATTAATCGTAGCTACAAAGATAATACATATCGTGATGTTGCATTTGTTAATCCTGCGTCTTCTTTTTTAAAAAATTTCACTTCCATTCCTGCCAAACATTTCAAGAAAGAATATATGAAAGATAGTGTTTATAACACTATAGTGAATTTGCATTCCTCTGTTCTAAACTCTAATTATTCTTATTTTATCGTAGATAAAAACAAAACTCCCATACATTCATATTTGGGAGGATTTGAAAATATAGATTCCTATCCTAAAACACATAAATTCCAAACACAAAAAAATCATACTTCCTTTAAAATTGATTTTTCTTTTGAGCCAGATAAAAATGCATGGTCGGAATATATTATAACGCACGTTGTAACAGAAGGAGTGGGGCAGGATAACATCAGATACAATGATACAACTCGCTTTGTACAGAAATTTGAAAATTATTTTTCTTACGATGATGGCACTGCCGAGAGTGGTATAGGTATAGAACCTTCAAATTCATCTTTATTTGCTGTCGGTTACCCTCTTTTGGTACAAGATTCTCTTTACGCTGTGGATATTTACTTTAATTGTTCGTGGCAACAAAGTAATTTAAAACCATTTTATCTTTGTATTTACAATGCCAAAGAACAAATAACAATACACAAGGATAATGATGGAAAAGAAATTAAAGATACCACTTTTATTCCGGACCAATTGTTGTATGAATCTGCCCGCTTGGTACCTCAATATGATAGTCTAAATAAGTTTCATCGTTATTTCTTAGACGAAACCTTAATATTGCCTGCCGGAATGTTTTTTGTTGCACTAAAGCCATCAGGTTCTGCATATATGAATATAGGCTTTGATCAAAACAATGATGCTTCCCCGTTTATGTTTGAAAAAAAAGGAAAAGATTGGATCAATATTTTCTTAAAAGGAAGTCCGATGATAAGACCTTATTTCGGTTACCGTTCGGTAGGATTGCAAGAAACAATTAGAGAAAACGAATCGTTAACTGTTTATCCTAATCCGTCAAAATATTTTATCTCATTAAGAATGAGAAATATAGATAAGACAAAGGAAAATAAAATAATAATTATAAATTCATATGGACAAATAGTTTATTGTACTGATGTACCAAATGATTACGATAGTTTATATGAAAAGACAATAGACATTAGTAATCTGAATAATGGTATTTATATGCTACGAGTAGGTAATCAGACTAAAAAATTGATTATAGCAAGATGATAGAAGAGAATTTGGATTTGCAAACGGAGAATCTATTGTATGAGAATTTCAGATATGTTGTTGACAAAGGACAATCACCACTGAGAATAGATAAATATCTGATGGTAAAAATAGAGAATGCTTCTAGAAACAAAATTCAACAGGCTGCAAGAAACAACTGTATAAAAGTAAATGGGAAGGTAGTAAAATCTAATTACAAAGTTAAGCCTACAGACATAATACAAATATTTCTTCCAACTGCTCCACGCGACATAGAAATAATACCCCAAAATATTCCCTTAGATATAGTTTACGAGGACGAAGATTTGCTTGTAATAAACAAATCCTCTAACATGGTGGTACATCCTGCTTATGGTAATTATGATTCTACACTGGTTAACGCCCTAACTTATTATTTTCAAAACACATCTCATAATGATCCTGAAACAAAACCTCTATTGGTACATAGAATCGACAAAAACACCACAGGATTGCTAGTAGTTGCAAAAAACGAAGATGCACAAACCAAATTGGCAGAGCAATTTTATTATCATACCATTGAAAGAACATATACTGCATTGGTGTGGGGAGATTTCAAAGAGACAACTGGGACTATAGAAGCTAATATTTCACGAGATGAGAAAGATAGAAAAAAAATGTCCGTATGCATACAAGATAAAGGAAAAAGAGCTATAACTCACTGGAATGTTATGGAAAGATTTGGATACACTACTCTGTTGCAATGCAAATTAGAAACGGGGAGAACACATCAAATAAGGGTTCATATGAGACACATAGGACATCCCCTGTTCAATGACGAAACATACGGAGGCAATCAAATACTAAAAGGAACAACCTTTTCCAAATACAAACAATTCATTTTAAATTGTTTTGATGTATTACCACGCCAAGCCCTTCACGCAACGACTTTGGGCTTTGTTCATCCCACAACACGAAAGGAAATATTTTTTAGATCTAATCTGCCTTTGGATCTACAAACTGTGATAGAAAAATGGAGGAGTTATATCTCAAACAGAGAAAATTTAAATATATGATGAATGAAACTTAACTTCGTTTTAGTTAAAAGAAAATAAAAGTGTTTTAGTTGTTAAGTCATCATACAAATATAATATTTATTAAAAGGAAATAGACAAAGACAAAGATGAGACATAGGATTGTAAACGTTATATCATTAGCAGTTATTATTATCATCATATTAGGATGTAATAATAAAAAAGAAGATAAGTTTATCAATGAAAAAAGTGGAAAGGAAGAGCAAATACACATCATTCGTTTTGATAGAGAATTGTTTGCCACTCCTAATCCTAATACTGAAATATTCCTAAAAAATCTTCAAAAGAAATATCCAGAGATGTTTGCTTCCACTTTGGATGACAGAGGGTATAGACAAATGATCGAAAAGTTTATTATGGATAGTTATTTATTGGATGCACAAAATATAGTACAACGTACATATCCCGACTTGACATTTTTAGAGAAAGATTTGACCACTGCTTTCGCTAAATTGAAAAAACAACATTCTAATACTCATTTACCCAAACGTGTCTTCTCTATGATTTTTGGTCCTGCGGAATTTTCTTATACCTTTGAAAATAGATGCTATACTAATGGAGAATATTCGGTTATCGCCTTGGATGTATATTCCTATCCGGCAATAGAAAAAAACCCTTACTACTCTCAAATGCCCAAATATATGTCCCCTACCCTTAACCAAAGGTATATAGCACCAGATTTTATGCGTATGTATTTAAAGAATATTACATACGCAAATACAAAAGACGTTCAAATGAATCCTGATTGTACATTTTTAGACTATATTATATACGAAGGCAAATATACTTTCATTACTCAAAATATTTTATCTACATACAAAGAAAATGAAATCCTAAGATACACAGAAAATCAATTGAAGTGGTGCAAGAAAAATGAGAAACTAATTTGGGGATATATTATTGAGAACCGTTTATTGTACGAAAAAGATCGTTCAAAATTCATGTCATTAACAGCGGAAGGTCCTTCATCCAAACCTCTTACAGACTCTCCCGCTAGAGTAGGCAATTATATCGGATATCATATTGTACAAAATTTTATGGATAAAGTAAATATCTCATGGGATTCACTAATAAATATAACTGATTCACAAGTAATACTTCAAAAATCAAATTATAAACCAACAAAATAACAAACAATGAAGACACAGTACAAACTCACGTTATCAAGATATCTTTTTGCATTCGCATTATTGTTATTAACACAAGTTGTTTTCTATTTTCTCAATGCAAAATTGTTTAATATTAACTCTTTTTCTGGATTAATATTGATATGCTGGGGGAATATCAAATTTGCTCTATCTACTCTTAGTTTTTACTTAGCACCTTTTTTGTTTCTTTCTCTACTCCCTTTACCTCTTCACACAAATAAGGTTTATAGAATAATAACATCAGTGCTTTATTTTACTGCTGTTGAATTTATAATGGTATTAAATTTAATTGACTGTGGATATTTCGGTTTCACTTTCAAAAGAATAACTTTTGATATTTTCAGTTATCTGGGCGTAGGAGGAGATTTCAATTCCCTTATTCCCACTTTTGCACGTGATTATTGGCATATTATACTTATTTTTATCCTTCTAAACTTTATTTTGTACTATACAGATAACAAGTTTAGAAAAAAATATTCTACTACCTGCATAAATCAGAATTATAATCTTATTTGGTATGGAAAAAACACTATAGTTTTTTTTGCCCTCGCTTTTGTGATGATTATCTTCCAAAGAGGAGGAGTGCAAAAGAGAGCAATGGGACCGATTCATGCAAGTAATTATGCTACAACGCAAAATACCGCACTTGTCTTGAATACTCCATATACTTTTTACCGCACAATAGGTAAAGTGGCTTTGGAAACAAAACATTATTATGACGAGAAATCCTTGCAAGTTATATTTTCTCCTATTCAATCTCCCAACACCAATGTATGGACAGACACTCTATTTAATGAAATCCCGACAGTAGGTAAAACAAATATTATGATTATCATTGTAGAAAGTTTTTCTGCAGAATACACAGGCATATATAATAAAAAGACTCCTACGTATACTCCCTTTTTTGATTCTTTAGCTAAACACTCCATAGTTTTTAATGGAATTAGTAATGGTAAAAAAAGTATAGATGGCATCCCCAGTATCATTGCTTCCATCCCTCTACTAAACGAGACACCATATATCACTTCTTCCTATGGAAATAATAGGTTAGGCTCTATTGCATCCCTTCTCCAAGAGGAAGGTTATCAAACGGCTTTCTTCCATGGAGGATATAATGGGACAATGAATTTTGACGGATTCGCTCATCAGGTCGGCTTTACTTCATATTACGGCAAGAATGAATATAATAATAACAAGGATTATGATGGCAATTGGGGAATATTTGATGAACCATTTCTACAATACACCGTTAACAAGATGAATTCTATAAAAGAGCCTTTTATTACTACATTGTTCACATTAAGTAATCATCCCCCTTATACAATTCCTAAGAAACACATAGGACGTTTCAAAAAAGGTAAAATACCTTACTATGAAACTATCGGATATACTGATTATGCTCTAAGGAAATTTTTTGCTGCTGCATCAAAAAGTGATTGGTACAAAAATACTCTATTTGTCATTACCGCAGATCATAGTGCTTGGAATGCGACAAAGGAATTTAAATCGGAATTAGGATTGTACAAAATACCTATTATTATATTCTCTCCAATGTTGAAACATGGTATTGAAACAAATCAAGTATTACAGCAAATAGATATTCTTCCTACGTTGAATGATATGCTCCACACTGGCAAAAATATATTTGCTTTCGGTCGCAGTGCATTCTCCACAAAACCGCATTTTTATATTTATTATTCTAACGGAGAATATATTCTAATGATTGGCAATTACGTGAGTAAGTACCGTGATGGATTTGCGACACAACTCTACAATGTAAAATATGATGCTGATATGAGAAACAATATTGCAAAAGAGAAACAAACAATAACACTATATCATGAAAAACTAACTAAGGCTATTATTCAACAATATAACAATAGACTCATAAAAAACAAAACGACTGTAATAGAATAAATAATTAATAAAATTAGATAAAGAAAAGAAAAATTAATGTCAAGAAAGAATTTTTTCTTTTCAAAAAAGAGTTTACTAATCACGCACTTTAGTTTTTTGGAATGCCATTCTATTTTTACAATATTAAAAATCTAATTCGTTGTTATGAAAGATAAGATTCTATTTATTATAAATCCTGTATCCGGCATAGGAAGACAAAAAACCGTAGAGCAGTCTTTAGACAAATTTTTAGACAAAAACAAATTTGATTGTACTATTGCCTACACTGAGTACGCACATCATGCAACTGAGATTGCTCAAAAGGCGACATGCCAGGGTTATAACTGCGTTGTAGCCGTAGGTGGAGATGGTAGTATCAATGACTGTGTTAGAGGATTGATTGGTACTAATATCAAATTTGGGATTATTCCAGCTGGCAGCGGAAATGGATTAGCTCGTTGCTTACATATACCATTGAATGTGGATAAAGCAATCGAAGTTATAAATAATTACAACCATATCAATATGGATACGGTCAATGTAAATGGATATGACTATGTTTCTATTGCGGGTATAGGTTTTGATGCATTGATTGCTAAGCAGTTTACAGGAAATACAACAAGAGGATTTCAGACATATTTACGTCTTGTTTTACAAGATTACTTCAATTACAAACAAAAAAAATATAAATTGCTCATTGATGGCAAAGAAGTTGTAACCGAGGCCTTGTTTATTTCATTTGCAAACTCTAATCAATTTGGTTACAATGCCGTTGTTGCTCCTAAGGCTTCCGTAAACGACGGTCTGATGGACGTAAGTGTAGTAAAAAAAGTTCCTTTAGCTTTGGTTCCTTTAGTAATTCAGTTTATGTTTTTCAGAAACTTTGACAAAAGTCCATATGTTCAAACTTTTTCAGCAAAAAGTGTAAAAGTGATAGGCTTTGATGATGAATTAATTAATTTAGATGGTGAAGCAATGGAAATTAAAGACAACATATTGGAGTTTAAAATCAATCCCTCTTCTCTCAATGTAGTGATACCTGACGAAAAACGAAGTGAAATATTCCCCGGAGAGGTAAAAATAGCAGAACTTATACAACAATTAAAACAAAGATTATAAAATTTTATATGACATATGTGCAATAACGTTTGTTTCTATCACATAATCACAGAAACAATAATTTAGAGATATGAAAAAGGAAAAAAATTGTAATGATTTAAATGATTTATCCTCATTAAATGTAGTGTATTCCACTAATCCCGATTATGATTTTAGTGAAGAACAAGAAGAAAAGACTACTTTACCCAACAATCAACAGGTACTATATATTTCTTTAGATAAAAAACAAAGGGGAGGTAAAAAAGTTACTCTTGTTGAAAACTTTGTAGGTAACCAAAACGATCTTATAACTCTTGGCAAAACACTTAAAAATAAATGTGGTGTCGGCGGGACAATAAAAGAGGGCATTATATTGATTCAAGGCGATTTTAGAGACAAAATAGCAGATATTCTTCTAAAAGAAAACTACAAAATTAAAAGAAAAGGATAATAATTTCTTATAATATTATTTTTGTTTTACAATACAATTTAATATCATTTCACACTGATCATTCTCGGTCATGACAGCAAAAAATATTTGTTTTTGTCAAAAAATAAATTATACTGTTAAGATTATCAATTCTAGTGAAGAATATTTGTTTTTTTCTTTGAGATAAAATAAATATTAACTACAAAATAGTAAATCTTGAAAATAAGATATGTAAGTACATAATAAAATTATCAATTACAATTGTATGATAAAAATGAACTGTGGAAGATTCACATCTTCCACAGCAAAAAAAATGAATGTAAAAATGATGATGATTTTTATAGGTCATGCACCCACAACCTTTTGCAAAGGTACTACTTTTTGAATAATCCACAAAATTTTTTTACAAAAAATAAAAATACCCCCCCCCATAAAAAACTGTAAATCAATATATTCTATTCTTAATACAAAAGAAATAAAAATAGGTGGCAAGAGGATAACTCGCCACCTATTAAACTTCATTTGAAAATCTTAATTTTATCCTAACCTTTTCAATTTTACAGTGAAGTGCCTCATAAGTGGAGCTTCCCATTCAATTGCTACTCCCCTTTTTACTTCATGCCTACGATCATAAACATTCTTCAACGCTACTGCTATCACATCCATATGATTATTTGTGTATACTCTTCTTGGGATACAAAGTCGTAAAAGATCTAATCCTCCAAAACGATTTTCTCTTGTTATCGGATCACGATCTGCTAACATATACCCTATCTCGCAAGCACGAATTCCTGCCTCCAAATACAGTTCACAAGTAAGTGTTTGCCCTGGAAATTCTTCCTTTGGTATTTGGTCCAAAACTTTATCTGCATCAACAAATATAGCATGTCCACCAGCAGGTCTTTGATATGGAATACCAAACTCATCAAGTTTGTGAGCAAGGTACTCAACCTGCTTAATACGGGTTTCAAGCATCTCAAATTCGGTATTCTCATCCAATCCTACGGCAATAGCATTCAAATCCCTACCATTTAATCCTCCATAAGTTACATATCCTTCAAATGGTATACAAAACAATTTACATCCTTCATACCATTCTTGATTCCTCATAGCGATAAATCCTCCCATATTAACTATAGCATCTTTTTTACAAGACATAGTTGCCGCATCCACATAAGAATACATCTGTCTAACTATCTCTTTTATAGATTTTTCTTTGTAACCTTCCTCACGTGTCTTAATGAAATAAGCATTTTCTGCAAAACGTGCAGAATCCATTACAACAGGTATATTGTACGAGTGACAAAGCTCACATGTATCCTTAATATTTTGCATACTTACAGGCTGTCCTCCTTTAGTATTATTAGTAACTGTAAGAACCATGAAGGGAACATTACCTTTGTTTTCCTCCAATACTTTCTTTAACAGTTCTATTGAAACATTCCCCTTAAATGGAAGTTCTATTTGAGTGTCATTTGCCTCTGGAATAGTTACGTCTATTGCAATGGCTTTACGTGATTCTATATGACCTTTGGTTGTGTCAAAATGTGCATTGCCCGGTATAACATTTCCTTCTTTTACTAAATAAGAGAATAAGACATTCTCGGCAGCACGTCCTTGATGTGTTGGTATAACGTAATCTAATCCAAAGATTTTTTTCACCATTCCTTCAAATCTGTAAAACGACGTTGCTCCTGCATAAGACTCATCGCCCAACATCATTGCAGACCACTGTTCTTGACTCATAGATCCTGTCCCGGAATCTGTCAAAAGGTCAATATAAACTTGTTCACTTTTCAATTGAAACACATTGTAATGAGCTTCTTTTAACCATTGTTCTCTCTGTGCTTTTGTGGACTTACGCAATGGTTCTACCATCTTTATTTTCCACGATTCTGCAAAAGGTAATTCCATGATTTTTAAATAATTTTTGATTATCAACTAAATTAAATGATTTCTTTTTTATGAAAATAAACGCAACAAACGGTGCAGTAGCAAATATATTACAACCTAGACACTACGCACCAAGCAAAGAAAACCTGTCAAGTTCCTTTATATTAAGAAAATCATGAGGTATAAATCCCCTTTGATTAATTTTTTCCACTTCTCCCTTCTTTTCACTTGCAAAGTTACAAAAGAAAACAACATTACCAAAATTTTTACAATGAATTCTACAAAACGTATTCTCTTTTTGCATAAATATCTTTCTAAAAAAAATAGAAAATACAATATATACCAATAACAGGTATATATTGTGTTATTATAGCTACAAATATTTTGATTTATTATATCAAATCCAATAAATTATTCCCTTTCTACTTCCTTTGGATTTAACATATAACTTAATATGGGGAAAAGTGGTAAGAAACATTAAGTCAAAGATCGTAATTAATAAATTCTTTCTTTAAAAGAAGAGTTTATTTGAAATGTTAATAATTTCTTTAGTCAAAAGTATCATATTTGCAAACTAGAATGCAAGATTTGATTATTACGATATTTTGCCACTAAAAAGAATGATACTTTGGTAAATAAATACTGCGAAAACAGTATACGAAAATACTTTATCGGATAAAAAAATTATTTTACAAAATACCAAAAGATAGGATAAAATAATAAATGCAACATTATTTTTAAGCTTGTATATAAATATACTATTATAATAACAATACTAAGTATATAAAAAATAAAAATGATTTTTGAAGAACTAATTCATCAGTATAATATTGTGAACTTTTTATATGGCAAAGGGGTATATTATTTGTAATACACCCCTTTATAAAAAAATATCATAATATAAAAATTCCTAATCTACGCCGGAACCTATAACAGGATTTTCCATTAAAATTACAGTTCCATCTTTACTTAACCCCATGCGGGTATCAGAGTTATTTACTTGCGAAAGTTTCTCATCAATATCATCTATAGTAGGACGCAGACTCTCTATCAAAGCCGTATTCCCTGCTTTCAACTCTTCATTTATACGTTTAATCCTTCTCTTTTTTGCCTCTATGTCTTGTGGAGTGTTGGAAATTTTCAACGAATCTCCGACAAAGCCCGACTCCGACAAAGTAATGTCTCGCAACGTTGGTCTATATTGCGAAGGCACATTCTCAGATTTGAATATTTGATCCATCTCCCTATTTTCAGTCTTAGCAAATAAAGAAGACATAACATCTTTACCTGAAATATCGTTTTGTTCTTTTTCAGCAAAGTTATCTTGTCTAATCTCTTTTTCGGTTATGGCAAATGCTTTCAATATATCTTCCTTATTTTCTTCTACAGGTTGCGGAGTTACTGTTTGCCTAACTATTTGCGAATCTATAAGAGGTTCTCCTAATTTTATTTTTATCATTTGAGATTCTTCCTCTATGGCAATATTTGTTTGGGTTGTGCTCTTAGTTTTTTCCCTTACAACAAAAGGTAAAACCGAATTCTTTAATTCTGTTTGCTTTACATGATAAGCTGACTGCGAAACAGTTTGCATAGTCGCTTGGGATGTCTCAATATTTGCTCGAGAAGGTGTATTCTCCTTATCGTCTACAACGGGAAGAACACGCATTTCCACAGTATCCTCATCTTTTAAATCCTGTGAAAAAGCTTTATTTCTATGCTCTTCACAATATATCTCTTTATTCTCAAATCCAGTCGCAACAAGAGTAATAGCAATCTTTTCTTCTAAAGAATCATCATAACCATATCCCCATATCTTATCAACATCTGCACTAGTTTGGTCATCTATATAGTTCGTTATTGTTTCCAATTCTTCCATCTGCAATTGATACTCCTCCTTTGAGGAAAAAGAAACATACAAAAGAATATTCTTTGTATTTTTTAAATCATTATCGTTAAGTAAATCGCTTGTTGTTGCAGAAACTATAGCTTTGTAGGCTCTATCCTCTCCCTCTCCAATACCACTTCCCATCAAAGCTACACCAGAATGTTTCATCACAGATTGAACGTCACGAAAATCCACGTGAATATAAGCATTAGCCGTCATAATCTCTGAAATACCCTTTGCAGCCGTAAGCAATACATCATCTGCAAGAGCGAAAGCATTAGACAAAAGCATCGTCCCTTTTCCTTTCAACTTATCCGTATTAACAGTTATGATAGCATCCACAACTTTTTTTAAATTCTCAATCCCAACTTTCGCTTGTTCTCTCCTCCTTCTCCCTTCAAATGAAAAGGGAATTGTAACCACAGCAACAACCAATATTTCATCATTACCACCATCTATTTCTATTTCTTTTGCAATCTTAGCTATCTCAGGGGAAGCTCCTGTCCCCGTACCTCCTCCCATACCAGCGGCAATAAACAACATATGAGTATTATTACTCAAGACAGATTTTATCCTATCTGAAGCAGTAACAGCTGCTTGTTGTCCTACCAAAGGATCATTCCCTGCACCCAAATCTTTATCTCCCAATTTTATTTTTGTAGCGACAGGTGAGGCTTCCAAACTCTGTTTATCCGTATTGCAAACAATAAAGTCCACTCCTGTGATACCTTTATTATACATATGATTGACAGCATTAGTGCCTGCTCCTCCTACACCAATAACCTTAATATACGAACCCTGCTGTTCCATCGCAGGAATTATATCAAAAAATTCAATATCTGACATATTACCTATTTATTTTATTCTAATAAATCTTAGCTCTTCAACTCTAAAATTCTTTCAATTTGTAAAATTACTAATTTTTTCATACTTATTTCAAAGTACATTGATATTTTTTATAAACATCAAATTGTTAATAAGTAACTTCAACTATATCGTATAATTTCTCCTTTATGTTATTCAACACTGTCATTCAATATCTTAGCAAAGAAATTGCTTACAGCATTCATAAATCTTTTTGCCGAACTATCAGAAGTTTTTTCTTTAGATTTTTCTTTTTTCTTCTTATTTTCAGGTATAATCGGCTCTTCCTGTTGTATCGTCGCAACTTCCTTTTCTTCTACAACATTCCCTGAAATTTTATCCTCATTTTCAAAACCTTTCAATACTAAACCAATTCCCGTAGAATACATCGGATCTGCATAATCGTTTGCATTTTCATTTAACCATATCCCATCTGGTTCTCCAATTCTAGTGGTGATGCCTGTTATAAACTCCGTATATTGAGCTATGTGTTGTAATTTACTCCCACCACCAGTTAAAACAATACCTGCTATAAGCATCTGATCATACGAATCATTTTTTAATTCATAATCTACTTGCTGAAGTATCATTTGCACCCTTGCATTAACAACCTCTGATAACATGTATAATGTTACTTCTCTATTCTCTCTTCCCTTCAGACCAGGAACCTGAATAACCGTATTTTTACTTTTTTCTGTTCTTAAACAATCTCCGTAATGCGTCTTCAGTGCCTCTGCTTGATTTTGCATAATACGAAAAGAGTCCTTGATATCATTCGTAATGCTATTTCCTGCTAATTGTATAACTGCCGTATGTCTTAGAATACCTTCTTTGAATATAGCCATATCTGTCGTACCACCACCTATATCTACCAAACATATCCCTGCCGTCTTTTCGTCATCATCAACGACAGCCTCTGCACTTGCAATAGGTTCTAGAATCAACCCTTTGACATTATATCCTGCCATTGATACACTGCGGTATATATTATGCACATTTGTTTCATCTCCACTAATAAGATTATAATTAACTTCTATTGTTTTCCCTTCACGACCAACGGGATCTATTATACCTGTTTCTCCATCAATAATATAATCCTGAGGCACAATATCTATGATACTTTCTCCCGGAGGCATTGCTACACTTCTCTGATCCTCCAACAACGTATCTATATCTTCTTGGTCAATGATATGATGATCCTCTTTTATAATTTTCTTACCTCGTTGAGGAGTACTCTTTATATTGTGCCCTGCAATACCAACATAAGCTTCTGTTACTTTGATATTGCACTTTCCCTCTGCTATTTCTACTGCTTTTCTGATACTTTCCGATGCTTTGGTTATAATCTTTACTTCTCCATGCTCAACACCAACGGATTCGGTTTTACCCATTCCAATAATTTTTATTTCTCCTTGAGTATTTTTTTCTCCTATAAAGACAGCAATCTTTGTGGTTCCAACATCTATTCCAACAACCACTTTATTATTGCTTACTGCTCCGGGATTTATTGCATTACTTTGTAAGTTTTCCATATTATTTTATTCTTTTATTTCATAATTTGTTAATATACATTACTCCTATTCTTTTTTCGTACAAACAACTTGGTTATAAAATCTCAAATCAATATTTTCGTAATCATCCCACCCTCTCTTAGAGAAAGAGTACTCTATCAAATAATGTAATCTATTAATCTCTTCTTCCCAAAAAGACGAATCTTCGTTGAGTGTAATGGTATAATCTCCTTGTGAAGGAAGCATTATCCATTTTTGATCTTTTTTAGTTACTCCACTAATCCATTTACTTAAAATATCATCATTATGTATCAGCATTGCTAATTTATATATTACAAGATAATCTTTATCAGTCAATGAATCAATTTTCTTAATAGGAATTTCATTGTCATGACCTGTTACAATAAAACATTTTGCTATCTGTTGTTGTCTCTGTACATCTATTATGCCCATTTTACTATCCATATAAAATTGCTTTCCATTATGATTATATATTCTAGCAATAATTAGTTTTTGAGTAATATAGATTCTTAAAATACCACTCAAAGAAACGGAAACATAAGCATAATCTACAAAATCCAACTCTTCAAGATATTTTTTTATCACTTTTGTATTTATATGATTACGTCTATAATTTGTTAGATTTCCAAATTTGTCAAATAAAACTTCTTGAACATATTGTTTGGTAATTATCACAGAAGTGCTAGGATATTGTATAGATAAATCTACCGAAGATATCTTCAGTAGACCAACTAGCAAAGGTATACTTATTGTCACAATAATGACAGTAAAAATAATATATACTTTTATCAACACCCTATTATTCATTTTATCCTATAAAATATCTTAACTAATTATTTAATAATTTTTCTATTTCAGGTACTAGTTCTGCAATATCTCCAGCTCCAAAGGTAATTAAAAATTCTGGATTGAGAGCCTCTAAAAGAGGAAAAAGTTGTTGCTTTGTAACAAGATACTTATTTTTCTTACACATTTTATTAAATAAAATATGAGAATCTATCCCAACTATAGGTTCTTCTCTAGCTGGATATATAGGAAGTAAAATAATCTCATCTAATTCTTCTAATGCCTTTACGAAATTATCTGATAAATCTCTTGTCCGTGAATATAAATGTGGCTGAAATATCCCCGTAAATTTCTTCCTAGGATATAATTTTCGTAATGATTGAATTGTTGATGATATTTCTTGTGGGTGATGAGCATAGTCATCTATAAATATTCTATCATTAGTTCTTATCCTAAAATCTAATCTACGTTCTATACCTTCGAAAGACAGTAATCCTTCGCGTAGTATTTTCTCTCTTTCCTTGCCTATGAGTCCTACACTTTTTAATACAAAATCACAAACAGTCAACGCTGCCACAGAATTTTCTATATTATGTAATCCTGGGTAAATCATCTTCATATCATATAAAACAGAGTTCTCACACTTGTAGTCAAAATAATAGAAGCCATTATTCGCCCTTAAATTATAAGCGTAATAATTAGACGTTTCATCTGACAAAGAATATATCCTAGTAGGTATATCTTTTGAGATAAAATCTTTCCCAATATTTTCTTTTAATAACAATAATCCTCCTTTATTTGTGTGAGAAGCAAATTCTTCAAATGTATGATAAAGATTATTATATGTATGATAAATATCTAAGTGGTCTGCGGCGATAGATGTTATAACAGAAACAAAGGGGTATAATTGTAAAAAACTTCTATCATATTCATCAGCTTCCACAACTACAATTTCCGAATTAGAATTGTAAATAAAATTACTCATAGTATTCTTTAATATTCCCCCAAGAAATGCACTACATCCACATTTTGAATTTCTAAGAATATTAGAAATAATTCCACATGTAGTAGTCTTACCATGAGAACCTGCAACAGCTAATACTTTTTTGTTCCTTGTTATCTCTCCTAATACTACTGCTCTTTTTTTTAAAGTAATATTATTTTTTTTGATATATAATAGTTGTTTACTGTCCTCGGGTATAGCAGGAGTATAAACACACAAATCTATATTTTGTGGAACATTGTCTTCTACATCTTCATAATTAATTTGAATTCCTTTTTCTTCCAAAGACTTAGTCAAAGATGATCTAGTGCGGTCATAACCCATAACATTTTCCCCTTTTTCATAGAAATAAAGAGCCAACGCACTCATACCGATACCCCCAATCCCTAATAAATAAACTTTCATATTGCTAATTGTTTTTATATACAATTAATTTTTATTATCTAATATATCCATTATCGTAACGTATATTCTTTCCGTTGCATCTAATATTGCCATCTGTCTAATATTATTAGACAATGTTTGTTGCAAAAAAGAATCTTTCAGTAGTTTAGAAATTGAAGCAGAAAGAATGTTAACGTCATTGGATAAATCTTCATCCTTAATCATCAAGGTAGCGTTTTTATCTGCTAAAGTTCTTGCATTTTTAGTCTGATGATCCTCTGCGACATTCGGAGATGGGATCAAAATAGTAGGTTTACCCACAACACAAAGTTCACTTATACTAAGAGCTCCTGCTCGAGCTATTATTACATCTGACAAAGAATAAGCTTGGGCCATATCTGAAATAAACTCCTTAATTTCTATTAACTCCTTCGCCTTTTGATTGGAAAAGAAAAAATATTGTAACCTCGTAACAATATCTTTATAATAATAACTCCCAGTTTGCCAAATAAGACGTATATTATTATCAATAAAATATTCCAATATCTTTTCTATACTCCAATTTATAGTACCTGCACCCAGACTTCCCCCCGTTACCAAAACTGTCTTATTTGCAACAAAACCTAAGTTTGAGTATTTACATCCATCCATTTCCAAAATATTTTGTCTTATAGGATTTCCCGTTAAAACAATTTTGTCCTTGCTAAAATATCTATCCATATTATCATACGCAACACAAATTTTTTTTGCTTTTTTACCAAGTAATTGGTTACTTTTACCCGCTAATGAATTTTGTTCTTGTAACAAAGTTGGAATTTTCATCTTTTGAGCCATATTTACAACCGAAAATGAAGCATAACCTCCGACTCCTATGACTATATCTGGTTTAAATTCTTTTATAATTCGTTTACACTTCAAAGAACATGCAAGTAATTTGAATGGTAAAGAAACATTCTTTAAAATATTCTTTCTATTAAATCCTGCTATTTTCAATCCTATTATTCTATATCCTGACTGAGGAACCTTTTGCATTTCCATCCTACCCTCAGCACCGACAAAGAGTATTTCGCTTTCATTATTATGTTGTTTTATTGTATTTGCAATGGCAATAGCAGGAAAGATGTGCCCTCCTGTTCCTCCACCACTAATTATCACTCTCATAAATTTTCTTCCTCCTTTTGTTGCACAGATCCGTCAGGTTCTGTTTCTAATTTATCATTATTCTTTTCTGTTTTTGCTTGTGTTACATTAGTATTGATAAGAATACTTTCCTTATTTTCTATAGTTTTAGACATATTTATTACTATACCCAAAAAAATACTAGCTATAACAAACGATGTTCCTCCATAGGAAATAAAAGGTAAAGTTTGACCTGTTACAGGTATCAAATCAACGGCAACACACATATTGACAATGGCTTGCATTGTTATTGCTATTCCGAAACCCAAACATGCCATCGCTGCAAAATACCCGTGAGTATTACGTGTAATTCTCATCAATCTATATAATAAAATTATATACAAAAATATTACAACTAATCCTAATAAAATACCCCCTTCTTCCAATATGATAGAAAATATAAAATCATTGTGGGCTTCGTCTAAAAATCTTGATTGTATACTATTGCCAATACCTCTACCAAATAACCCTCCTGTTGCAATGGCAGTTAAAGACTGATTAGATTGGTTCAATATTGTATAATCTGTATTACTGTGACTTTGTGTCCTACTTAAAACTGTCGCCAAACGTCCTATCTTACTTGCAAATTCATCACTAAAAGAGGCAATGAGTAGTAGTAATCCCAATAGTGCAATTAAACAACACAGCATAACATACAAATATTTCTTATTCACCCCCCCTATTCTCATCAATATAAAACATGTTATAAATATTAAGCCACATGTAGAAAAATTTGACCAAAAAACTATACCACAAACTATAGACAAAGGAATAATCAGTGAATAAAATATAGTTTTATCTTTTATTTTCTCTTGATTATTAGCCATTATCATACACATATAGAAAATTATCGTATACTTTACCATTTCAGATGGTTGAAATTGAAGATTATAAAAAAACAAATTTAGCCTTATCCATCTCGCTGTTGACAACGGGAGATGATTAAAAGTAGCCTGCAAATACGGTACACATACTAAAATAATAGAAACAAATAGCAAAACTTTAAGTATGCTTGTTATTTTTCTATAATCAATCCTGTGAAAAATAAAACAACAAATAACACCTATGAAAAGCCAAACAATATGTCGTAATATTAGGGGTAAGAAACTACCTCCCGCAACCTCCTTGCCCATGGCTGAAAACACCTCTGTAATACTTATAATTATAAAGAAAAAATATACAGTCCAAATAACTTTGTCGCCCTTTAATATTTTCGTTTTTACATTAGACATTGTATCATTACATATTTGTGATGTAGTTATCAAAAGCCAAAGATAAACTTTCTATTACGGAATTGTCTTTATCAAAAGAAGTGAACACCACACAATCATCGCTAGTTGCTATTGCAGATGCTATTTTAGTATTTTGTTCAATGTCTTGAATAGAATCTGACACAAAAAATATTTGTCTTATTTTACCATTTAAATCTTGCGTTATTTTTTTTACATCTTCATCTGCTAATTCACCCTTATTAATTATCCATATTATATTTTTAGGTAAACGAGACAAAAATAACCATGCAGAATTAATATTTTTAACTTTTGTCAAATTAATATATTCAGTCCCAGAAACAATTGTAGTAGAACAAGGACTTAGGTTTGATTTTTCTCTTAAAAACCCTCGCATAAGTATCTCATTTCGCATACAACGAATATTACTATATGTAAGTTCAGATTTCAACGTATATTTATTGCTATCTTTTGCCAGTGCTAATTCCTCTATTGTCATTTTAGTTGTATTGTCTTTTTAGTTTAAAATATAAAACCATGAGTATATAATATTTTTTGCCTATCTCAATTTTAATGTTATTATTGTTATAACAGCTAAGATTATGCTTATCAAAAAGAATCTTTGAACAATCTTACTTTCATGCCAATTTTTCTTTTGAAAATGATGATGTATAGGTGTCATAAGGAAGATTCTCTTTCCTTGCCCATATTTCTTTTTTGTGTATTTAAAAAAAGATACTTGTATCATTACACTAACACTTTCCAATAAGAATATCCCACAAAGTATAGGTAATAACCATTCTTTTCTTATCAAGATAGCGAATACAGCTATTATACCTCCTATACTCAAAGAGCCGGTATCTCCCATAAAGACTTGTGCCGGATAGGTATTATACCAAAGGAATCCTGCTGTTGCACCAACAAAGGCTGCCATAAATATGGTTAATTCTCCTATGTTAGGGATATACATAATGTTTAAGTAGTTTGCGAATATTATGTTGCCACTTATCCAAGCTAATATACCAAGAGTCGAACCTATTATGGCAGAAGTACCTGTCGCAAGTCCATCTATTCCATCAGTTAGATTGGCACCATTACTTACAGATGTAATAACTAATATGACAATGGGAATGAAAATCAACCAAGCCAAATCTTTATAGTTCTTTGTTATCGGTTTAAGAATTTTACTATAATCAAATTCATGTCCTTTGATGAAAGGTATTGTAGTTTTAGTACTTCGAATACTTTCTTTTGAGAGTTGTTTCTTTGCTTTTTCGTAGGTACTTTCCACTTGCAAGTTATGAATACGACTGTATGCGGCAACTTCTTGTTTTTCTTTGATAAGAATGCTCCCGTTGAAAAACATAATACTTCCGACAATGATACCAAGAGTTACTTGTCCTACTATTTTACCCCAACCACTCATTCCTTCCTTGTGTTTTTTAAAAACCTTGATATAATCATCCCTAAACCCTAAAGCTCCTAACCAAACGGTTGTAATAATCATAATTACAATGTATATATTGTCCAATCTACAGAGTAAGAGTACGGGAATCAATATTCCCAACAATATAATTAATCCTCCCATTGTAGGTGTGCCTTCCTTTTCTTTTTGTCCTGCTAGACCCAAATCTCTTACCGTTTCCCCTATTTGCTGTCTTTTTAGCATACTTATTAATTTACCTCCAAAAACTATGGTAATCAACAATGATAATATTGCAGCCAAGGCTGCACGAAAAGAGATATATTGAAAGACTCCGGCTCCAGGAAAATCAAATACCTCATCCAACCACCCAAATAAATAATACAACATGTTCTCTTTTTTGTTTAAAAATTAACCATTTAAACTATTCAACATAAAGTGCCGATTCCCTAAATCTTTTCTTGAAAAGAAAAAAACCTTTTCAAAAAAGAATTTTTTCTTTCGTCACATTATTTTCTACATTCCTTTCATTAATTCTTCTCTATCGTCGAAGTGATATTTTTCTCCACAAATCTCTTGATAATTTTCATGTCCCTTCCCTGCCACCAAAATAATATCATCTTTCTTTGCTAATGCCATCGCTACCTTTATAGCTTCTCTTCTGTTCTCAATAGAAAATGTTTGTTTGTCTTGGCTATCTTGTAAATTTATTAATCCTTGCTCCATTTCTTTTATTATATCTTGCGGATTCTCATTACGAGGATTATCACTAGTCAATATAAGTATATCACTTAGTTTGAAAGATATTTCTGCCATCAACGGACGCTTAGTTTTATCTCTATTACCGCCACAACCAATAACAGTTATTATTTTTTGTGCTAATGTACCTCTACAATCATTTATCGTATTAAGAACATTCTCTATTGCATCTGGTGTGTGTGCATAATCAATTATTCCATAAGCTCCGCTTTTTAATTTATATATTTCAAATCTTCCCTTTGCGGCTTTCAATAATGACATGTTTTTTAAAATCTCCATTCTATCAGCTCCCAATAATATTGCAGTAGAGTAGACTGCTAATAAATTATAAGCATTAAATCTACCGACCATCTGGACAAAAACTTCTTTATTATTCAGTAATAAATCCAACCCTTCAAAAGAAGATTCCAAAATCTTTGCTCTAAAATCTGCCTTAGCACTTTCCAATGAATAAAAATAACGTTTTGCTTTTGTGTTCTGCAACATTACTTCTCCATTTTTATCATCTATATTGGTAAGTGCAAATGCCATTTTGGGTAGATTATCAAAAAATTTTTTCTTTGCTCTAATATATGCCGCAAATGTTTTGTGATAATCCAAATGATCAAGAGTTATATTGGAAAATATAGCACCAACAAATCTAAGACCTGCAATACGATTTTGTACAACTGAATGCGAACTTACTTCCATAAATACATATTCGCAACCTCTACCAACCATACGATACAAAAGATCATTAAGTGTTATACTATCAGGTGTTGTTCTCTCGGTAGGTAATATTTTATCAACTATTGCATTCTCCACCGTAGATATTTTGCCACATTTATATCCCATTTTTGTGAACAACTCATATAACAACGTGACTGTTGTCGTTTTACCATTAGTCCCAGTAATACCTACAAGATTTAATTTAGAAGAAGGATTATCGTAGAAATTTTTTGCTATTTGTGCTAATGCCAATGATGAATTTTCTACTTTAATAAATAGTGTCTCACGAAAGTCTTCCGTTTTTACAATATTTTTCGATATTATATGCTTATTATTCTCCATCCACTGTTTACTATCAAAAACAATCACCTTGGCGCCGTTAATAATAGCTTTATCTATATATAGATGCCCGTCTGTCAAATCTCCTTTTTCGGCAACAAATAGATAATTATTTTTAACCCTACGAGAATCAAAAACAATACCCTCTATATCTATATTGAGAAAATCCATATTAGATTCATTTTCTACAATATTCAAAATATTATATTCTAAACCATTCAGTACATCTTGTATTTTTTTCATCTCTTATTTCCTCGTTAATGTAAGCTGTATATGTTTGCCTTTTTCTATCTTGGTATTCGGTTTAATACTTTGTTCCTTTACGTTACCATACCCGGAAAACTTTACTTTTAACCCTAATTTCTCTAACACGAACACAGCCAGAGAAAGATTCCAGCCCCTAACATCTGGTACTTTATCAGATAATAATGCCAAATTTATATCATCAGTATTATCTTTAAAGTGATTTTTTACATTGATATTAGTCTCCGACATATTATTCTTTTGCATATCTAAAGTCTTGTGTCTAACATCTGAGATCTTTTGTGCATTCACACCCATAACTCTGTCACTAATTTCTCTAAACACAGGAGCAGCTAAATCCCCTCCATGTGTCACACCTCCTTTTGGCTCAGAAATTATAACAATACAAGAATACTGCGGTTTTTCGGAAGGAAAGTATCCTACGAATGAAGCTCTGTGTAATCTATATTGACTTTTCACATCACCACCTGTGTAATTAATTTCTGCTGTTCCACTTTTTCCTGCAATACCATATGAAGCACTTTTTAATTTTCGCCCCGTTCCATATAAAACCACCCTTTTCAATATACTTTGTATTTTTTGTAATGTTGCGGGTTTGCAAAGTCTTTGTTTTAAAGTATCTGCATGATATGTTTCTATTAATCTACCATCTCTTATAACATGACGTACAAACAAAGGCTTAAGGACTACACCATTGTTTGCTATACCATTGTAAAATGTTAATAGTTGTAATGGAGTCATTGCAGTAACGTAACCGAACGACATTCTCAATAAATCATCTGTATATCGTGAAGATCCTATTTTTGGCATGGGTTCATGCACTAAAATATCTGTTTCTAATTTTCTATAAAGAAAATATTCTTGTAAATCTTTAGCAAACCGTTCTCTACTTTTGATAGATGCCCCATAATAATCATAAACCAGAGAACTAATCCCTACATTCGACGATATTTCCATAGCTCGCGTCAAACTAACATCTATATCTCGCCCTTTTTTGTTGACATCATAAATAGGTTTAGTCGCATTAGGAAATTGTTTCATACCCGTAGGCACTATAATTGAAGTGTCACAAAAACCCTTATCCAGAAGCATCATAGTAGTTACGATTTTGAATGTACTACCCGGCTCGTACATATTCCCGACAGCGATATTCCTATCCTCATAGTAAGTACTATCTTTCATTCTAGTGAATGATGCTATAGCTTTTATATAGCCTGTCTTAGTCTCCATTAAAATAACACATCCCTCTTTCGCATCATTGCTGTCCAAACATTTTTTAAGGGTCGTTTCCGCCAACTCTTGTAATGGAATATCTAATGTAGTTATTATATCATTGCCACATTTCGGTTTGATTGCTAGATTGTCATCAATAGGTATCCACAAATTGGGAGCAATCATCCTTTCCATTCTCGTACCTTTACTCCCCTGTAACATATTTACATAGTATCCTTCAATACCATTACTTTTATGTACCCCATCATCTATATACTCTATACCAATAGTTCTTCTTGCCAAGGATCCATAAGGATATACTCTTTTGTATTTTAAATCAGCAAAAATAGCATTTCTTATTTTACCAAAACGTTTCAATATTGCCAAATCTTCCTGTGAAGCCATCTTAGCAATGAGAACTCCCCTATTTTTATTTTTACGGTTCTTTTTCAAAAATTCTTTCCATTGATATTTATTTTTTAAAGGAAATCTTTGCGATAGTAAAGTACAAAGAGCATCTAATCTATCTTGCCATATTTCCTGCGAGATTACCCAATCTATTTTTATCTTTTCTCCTATTGCATTGACTCTTCCTTTACCTAAATCTAGGTAAATGTCGTATCTAATCTCGTTAGCAGCCAATAAAAGTAATTCTCCCGTAGTATTATCATAAGAATAAATATTACCTTTGGGGGCACTGAATGGTCGTTCTTGTATCAAACGATTATCATTCATTGTATCAAATATATCTTTGTTACTAGTTTTTAATATGATAGCCTTGATAAAAACAATTATAAAGACCATTACAAATAGCCAAAATAATAAGGGGACAATCGTCTTAATATTTTTATCAAACCCTGCCACTATTCTATTTTATTATTATAATATCCTTAACTTCCTCTTTACTAATTCCTACTCCTCTTATAGATAATCTTTCATTTAATTGTTGCATGGATATAGTGTTTTGATATAAACTCTTAACCTGTAGAGATTTCTCCTGCAAGTTTTTTATCTCCATATCCAATTTATTAATATCCCTTATAGTATGTTCGCAAACAAATCTAAATGATATATATATCATTAATAGCAATACACACAAGCAAAAGAACAAAATATTCTTGCTTGTTATCTTTTGCAAAAAAGTTCCGTTCAATATTTTAGTTGCTGTATTCATCTCCCCTTTTATTTCTTTTCTGCTATTCTGAGTTTTGCACTTCTGCTGCGTGGATTAGTCAATATCTCTTCTTGCAAAGGTATTATCGGTTTTCGCGTCAAGGACAAATAAGGTGTTCTAACGTTTCCGAAGAAATCCTTTTCTATTGTCCCCAAAGTATTACCACTTCTGATCAATTCTTTTATTTTTTTATCCTCCAATGAATGATAAGATATTACGACCAATCTCCCTTTTACCTTCAATATACTTTCTATCTGATTAAGCATACTGTCAAGAGAAGAGAGTTCATTATTAACTTCTATTCGCAATGCCTGAAAAATCTTGGCAAAAAATTTATTCTCAATATTAGGTTTGGTAAGCACCTTCAAGATTTCGCAAAGTTCGGTTGTATTGGCAATATATTGCTCTTCTCTTTTCTTACATATAACTTTAGCAATCTGTCTTGCATTAGGAAGTTCTGCATATGAAAACATAAGTTTTGATATCTGAGATTCCGTATAAGAATTAATAATATCAGCTGCAGTAAATGTAGTATCCACATTCATACGCAAATCAAGGGGGGCGTCTGTACGGAAAGAAAAACCTCGTTGCGAAGTATCTATCTGGTGAGACGATATCCCAAGGTCAGCAAGTATACCGTCAACCTGATTAACTCTATACAAACGAAGTTGCTTTGTAATGTTAGAATAATCATCACAAATAAGATAAAATCTTTCGTCATCAATGACATTTTGAATTGCATCTTTATCTTTATCAAAGGCATATAATTTGCCCTTATCACTCAATTTATTTAAAATAGCACGTGAATGACCACCACCACCAAACGTCAAATCAACATAGACACCATCAGGATTGATGTTCAATCCCTCAATACATTCATTCAACATTACCGGAACATGGTATGTACTAATTTGATTGTTCTGTATTGGCATTTGATAGTAAATTTTTTGCAATCTGTTTGTAATCAAAGTTCTCTTCGTTTACTCTTTTGTAAGTTGAATTATCCCAAATTTCGAGAAAATTGCCTGAACCTATTATTACAATATCTTTTGTTATATGTACTGAATTTCTCATTACGTCTGGTATCAGTAATCTATCAAAAGAATCCATCTCTAACATGTTCCCTTCTATGAAACGGCGATAAAGTTTTTTTGAATCAGGATCATAAAGATTTAGACGAGCATTTAAGAACGATATTTCTTTTTGAAAACTATCGTAAGTAAACATTTCAAGACAATCGTTATAGATACTTTTACGAATGAAATATCGGTTATCGGAGGCAATATCCAACTGCTTCTTAATAGCTGCAGGCATTTTAAATCTACCCTGTGCATCCGTCTTACAATATTCTACTCCTACCAATAATGACATTCTTTTCAAAATTTTCTTATCTTTCAAAAACAGTGCAAATTTACTAAAAATTTCCAAAAATTTCCAAAAATTTAACTTTTTTTACCTATTTGTTCCAATAGATACGTAATTTTAATGAAATTGTTACAAATATTTTAAATATATTCTTATAAGATTTTCAGATAATTAGCAAAAAAATGTAGTTTTTTTGTCAATCGTAAAAAATTTTCAACAATTTAATTTGTGTAATACAAGAAAATAGTTTCATTATCTCAAATATTACTTTCGTATTTCCTCATAGTATATCTGTTTGGACGGTTCAAAAGTCACTTTTAATCCGTCCAAACAGATATTTTAAACCGTTCAAATATAAATTTTGGACGGTTTAAAATAATTTAACTTGTGTGACTAGAAAATTGTTTTCTGTTTTTACAACAATAAATTCATACACTATCAAAATATTTTGTGACCTTTGCAAAAATATTTTTGATATGAAAAAAACTTTATCTTGCAGTTTAATCGTATTTTTTGTTTTCATCACTTTTTGTTGCCTTGTTGGATGTGTGAAACAAAAAAAACGTATAGTTTTGGATGGAATGGTACAAGGCACTTATTATCACATAGTTTTGTATAGTGAAGATACTACATGCATCCAACAAGATATAAAACGGATGTTTGCTCAAATAGACTCATCCCTATCTTTGTGGGAAGAAAATTCAATCGTAAATAGAGTTAATCGTAATCAGAATGTCGTTTTAGATGATATTTTCATGACAAATTTCGTATTTTCTCAAAAATTCTCTAAATTAACCGATGGTGCATTCGATATAACTGTTGGAGATTTGGTCCGTAAATATGGATTTGCTAATAAAAATCGTGAAAAATTAACGCCGTATCAGGTAGATTCTTTATTGCAGTTCGTAGGTTATGAAAATCTGACTGTAAAAAATAAAAAAATTATCAAAAAGTTTCCTCAAACTAAGTTAGATTTTAATGCTATTGCTCAGGGATATACCTCCGATATAATAGCATCATATTTCAAAAAAAGGAATATCCATTCCTTCATTGTAGATATAGGAGGAGAAGTTGTGTGTGGCGAAAAAAAACCTAATAATCAAAAATGGGCAGTAGGAATAGAACGACCAAATGAAAACTCTTCCATTTACGAACGTAAAACTCAACAAATAATATACTTGACAAATAAATCTGTGGTAACAAGTGGTAATTACAGAAAGTTTTATGTAGAAGATGGTGTTAAATATTCTCACACTATCAATCCCAAAACCGGAAAACCAGTAACACATACGCTTTTGTCTGCTTCCGTTATTGCAGATGATGCTATAACTGCCGATGCTCTTGCTACGGCTTTTATGGTTATGGGAATAAAAGGCACTCAAGAATTCTTGAAATCACATACAGATTATGCTGTTTATCTAATTTTCTCAGACACCCAAGGAAACATTAAGACATGGCAAAGTAATAATTTCTCAAAGTATACACAATAAGTATTTACATGTTGTAATGTATCATTCTTTTTCAGACTCCATACTAAAAAATATCGGATTCGTACCGACCGACGATCAGAACAATGTAATAAGCAAGTTAGAAACATTTGTCTTTGATTCTCTTAGTAGAATATTTATTTTAAAAGGTTATGCCGGTACAGGGAAAACTACGATGATAAGTGCTCTAATTAAATCTCTACCGCTATTTGGAATCAAAAGCATACTACTTGCTCCAACGGGTAGGGCGGCCAAAGTACTTAGTCTCTATTCTAATAAAAGTGCTTACACTATCCACAAACACATTTACTTTACTCATCGTAACGATGACTCATTTTCTTTTCGCTTGAAAGAAAATAAGTATAGAGATACTATATTTATTGTGGATGAATCTTCAATGATAGGTACCAACGACAATACAAATTTTACGGGTATGAATCTTTTAGATGATCTAATAAGATATGTTGTAAGTGGGGAAAGATGTAAATTAATTTTTATAGGAGATCCTGCTCAACTTCCACCTATTCATCAAATACTTTCACCTGCTTTGGACGATCAATACATATTTAGACATTACGAAATAATATCCTTTTCATCACAACTCACAGAAGTTGTTCGTCAAGCCTTAAATAGCAATATCCTTAAAAATGCATCCAATATTAGATATAGGATTTTTAAAGAGAATTTTACACTACCTTTGTTCAAATTCGCAAATAGCGAAGATTTTAAAGTTATCAGTGCTATGGATTTTGAAGAATATCTACGTAGCTCTTATCATGAGTATGGTAACAATGAGGTTATATGTATTTGCAGGTCAAATAAAATAGCAAATATTTTAAATAATCGTATTCGTTATTCAATTCTTGAAAAAGAAAACCAAATTGATGGAGGAGACAACTTAATGGCAGTAAAGAATAATTATTTTTGGCTTGATACTTGTTCAAAAGAAGGATTTATTGCCAACGGAGATATTATAAAAGTAAAAAGAATTTTAGGGTATGAGTATAAATATAACCATAACTTTGCGGATATAATTGCGACATTTACAGATTATGATGATGCCTCGGAAATAGAATTAACTATTTTATTGGATACACTTAATATAGAGCAATCTTCTATGGATTATATCGGTAAAGATTCTCTTTACTCCAAAATTTTTGAAAATTATTACAAACAATGTCAAAACAGATCACAGGCAAAGAAAAATACTTTGAACGATAAATATTTCAATGCAGTACAAGTCAAATTTGCTAATTGTCTTACCTGTCATAAAGCTCAAGGAGGAGGTTGGAAAGTTGTATTTGTATTCCAAAATTACTTCACACACGACATGCTTTCCAAAGAGTATTTTCGGTGGTTATATACTGCTATAACTAGAGCTAAGGAAAAAGTTTATCTTGTTAATTTTTCCGATGATTTTTTCAAAAAATAATAAATCAAAAATCCTCAACAATCAATTAATTCATGACTTTCATATCTTCTATTCACATATTGTATATCTTGTTGTAAAACTTTATAAGTTTATTTTTCTCTTTATCCCAATTATATTGATATTCAATTGCTTTTCTTCCATTCTTCCCCATCTGTAGTACTTTATCCATATTATTTTTCAAAAAAGTAATTACTTCCACACATTCTTTGATATTTTCAGGTGTTACTAATATTCCACAATTTGTTTGATTAGTGATCTCAACACAGAACTTAATATGTTTTGTCGCCACAACAGGTAATCCTTCTGCCATGTATTCCAATTGCTTGATAGGTATTGCATTTATATGATTAGGAGCTGATAACAGCATATTCAACCCTATATTACTACGTTGATATACCATTTTTTTTAATTCATTATGCGGTACAACTCCAAGATATTCTACGTTACTCCATCCTGATAAAGACTGCATTTCTTGTAAAAATTTTTCATCATCAAAAGGTCCAGCAAGAATAAGCGGCACATCTGCCATTTCACACGCCAATATCATTTCTTTTATCCCCCGAACAGATGTCATCCCTCCCACATAACAGGCAGTAAACTTATGAGAAATATCGTCTTTATGGGATAATACTTTACTATTACCAAACATTGGATAATTTTTTATAGTAATAACATTACTATCACCATATTTTAGAAATTTTTTTTGAATATCGTCTGTCGCAGATACTACCCCCGCAAGTTTTTTATAAATACATCTCTCAATATTTGCTGCAATGCTAAATAAGAATCTACGTAATAATTTTGGAATGTAAGCTCTTTGTAACATGAGTTTTGGGAAATCTTCATGTGAATCAAATATTACTTTACCATAACGACATAACTTTTTTGCCACAAATAATAAATCCGGATCATGAAAATGATATATATCTGCCTTTAGCGATATTGCCTTATCTATTGCACGTTTAGATGAAAACAACAATCGTTTTAGTCTTGAAGAATTTAAACCCACATCTATAATTTTTATAGAATTTCTTACTTCGTCTCCCTTGCCGTCAGCAACAATAAGACTCACATCATTAAATTCTTGTTGCAAAGACATACACTGTTTATAAAATATGCGAGAATCAAACCTCTGATGAACAGTTGTTATATGTACTATCTTCATTATAACTTTACTTCTTAATTTTTAACTTAATACATATATACGGTGGGTACTAAAATTTTTATTCTGCAAAAGTAGTAAAATTACTTTACTTATGCTTAGACAAATTACCTTTTGTAATGCCTAAAATTTCTCAAAATATTCTTTACCTATTTATAATTCTACTCATCTTATGGTAAGAATAGAATATCTATCTAATATAAAATAATTTTTATTCTAAAATTTGGGATTTTATCCTAATATTCAAATAGAATTTTGTAAATTTGCACCCTAAATCAGAAAATTTTATTAAAAATAAATCATGATAAAGACTGATCAGGTTACCGTTGAAACAGCCCATGAATTAGGTTTACTAACGGAAGAATTTGAAAAAATTCAAGAATATCTAGGCGGAAGAATCCCTAATTTCACAGAGTTGAGTATTTATTCAGTTATGTGGAGTGAACATGCCTCATACAAAAATAGTATCAAGTGGATAAAAAAATTACCAAAGGAAGGACAACAAATGCTAGTTGCCCCAGGTGAAGAAAATGCTGGCATGGTTGATGTAGGAGACGGTAGGGCTTGTGTATTTAAAATAGAGAGTCATAATCATCCTTGTGCAATTGAACCTTTCCAAGGTGCAGCAACAGGAGTGGGGGGTATCAATCGTGATATTTTTACAATGGGGGCTAGACCTATTGCACAATTAAATGCTTTACGTTTTGGAAAACTTTCATCTAAACATGCAAAGCGTTTATTTAAGGGTACTGTAAAGGGTATTTCTCATTACGGCAATTCTTTTGGTGTTCCAGTACTAGGAGGAGAAGTATTTTTTGACGAATGTTTTGAAAACAATCCGTTAGTTAATGCTATGAGTGTTGGAATGATGAAGAAAGAAGACCTTATTTCGGCAATTGCAAAAGGAGCAGGGAATCCTGTTTATATAGTAGGTTCATCTACAGGAAAAGATGGTATTCACGGAGCTACATTCGCAAGTACGGATGTCACGGAGAACTCTGCTGACGATATACCTTCTATTCAAGTTGGAGATCCTTTTCAGGAGAAATTATTAATGGAAGCTTCGCTTGAATTAGGGCGAAGTGGAGCTATTGTAGGTATGCAAGATATGGGTGCCGCAGGAATTATATGTTCTACATCCGAAATGAGCGAGAAGGGCTCTTCGGGAATGAAAATCAACCTAGATGAAGTCCCGTTACGACAGCAAAATATTGAAGCTTGGGAGATACTTCTATCCGAATCGCAGGAGAGAATGTTAGTTGTTGTTAAGAAAGGTCAAGAAAGTGTAGTAGAAAAGATTTTTGAAAAATGGGATTTGAATTGTAAAAAGATAGGAGAAGTTATTGATGAAGACATGCTATATTTTTATTGGAAAGGAGAGTTAGTCGCAAAGGTACCTGCTTCTTCTCTTGTCCTAGGTGGTGGTGCTCCTCAGTATGATAGAGAGTATACAGAGCCTCCCTATTATGCTAAACGTAGAGAATTTTGCATAGATAAGATCGAAGAACCAACTATTGCCCAAATTAAGGAAATTGCCATAGCAATGGTAAAAAATCCTAACCTTGCTTCCAAGCGTTGGGTCATAGAACAATATGACACGATGGTAGGTACTCGTAACATGACTACTAATCGTCCTGCTGATTGTGGTATTGCAAATATCAAAGGATCCCGTAACGGTATCGCTATGACATGTGATTGCAACTCTAGGTATGTTTACTCTGACCCATTCATTGGCACAGAAATAGCAGTTGCAGAAGCTGCTCGTAATATTGTCTGTAGTGGAGGAGAACCCTTAGCTGTAACTAATTGTTGTAATTTTGGTAACCCTTACAACCCTGAAACGTATTGGCAATTCGTTAATTCCATTAAGGGTATGACCGAAGCTTGTAAAAAATTCTCAACACCCGTTACGGGAGGCAATGTTTCATTTTATAACCAAGCGTCTATTAATGGTGTAGTAGAAGCAGTAATGCCTTCTCCTGTAATTGGTATGATTGGAACAGTAAATAAGAATAGTATTATCGGCCTTGATTTCAAACAAAAGTCTCAAAATATTTACTTATTGGGGGAAGTAGTTGATGATATTAATTCCTCAGAGTATCTGTACTCGTATCTTGGAGTAAAATTGAGCGATGTACCTTATTTCGATATGGAGAAAGAATATCAACTTCAACAATCAGTAAAAGAACTTATCAAATCTAAAATTTTATGTTCCGCTCACGATATTTCAGATGGTGGTTTATTTATAAATTTACTTGAAAGTGCGATGGTAAAAGGGTTAGGTTTCGATATAAATACCAACAAGAATATTCGTTTAGATAGTTTCTTGTTTGGAGAAAGTCAATCTCGTATTGTAGTTACTATAAAGGAGGACAAAAAGAAAGAATTTGAAGTTGTATTAAATAAATATAATATACCTTGTTTGTTATTGGGGAAGACAACAGATGGTAATATTAAGATAAATAATGAAGATTTCGGAAGGACGTGCGAGTACAAAAAAATATTCGATAATGTTATCGGACAAGAAATGGAAAAATAATTAAATGATGAAAAGAATAATTTCAATAGTATTAGTAATAGGAATATCTTTATCTATCTTTGCTCAGAATAAAATAGGAGGCATATCAACAAATGATTTGAATAGGATAAAGGATATTTACGAAAAAAGTAATAGCAATAATAAAGTTTTAGGGAAAATAATTGCTAATAATGATATACGTAAATTAGCAATCAATCCTCATAATAAAATCAAAGTAAATGGTGATTTTTCTAATAGGGTCCCTAATAAAGGTATAACCGATCAAAAACAGAGTGGAAGATGTTGGATGTTTAGCGGATTCAATGTATTACGTAATAAAATGATACAAGATTATAACTTAGGAACTTTTGAACTTTCACAGAACTATTTATTTTTCTATGATCAATTAGAGAAGAGTAATTTGTTTCTATCTTTAATCATTAAACATAAAAATGAACCATTGACAAGTAAAAATAACGAATGGCTACTAAAAAATGTTCTTTCCGATGGCGGAACATTCTGCGGAGTTATTGATTTGGTAACTAAATACGGAGTTGCCCCTGCTTCAGTTGTCCCAGAGACATATAACTCTAACAATACCTCAAGAATAGATGACCTCATTATTTTAAAGTTAAAAGAATACGCACTTGAATTGCGATCTATAAGAGTAGACATAGAAAAACGTAAGATAGAAATGCTTGGTCAAATATATAGCATGCTTGTTATGGCTTATGGAGAGCCTATAAACGAATTTAGATATACTTTAAAAGATGAAAATGGTAAAGTTATAACTAACAATGAACTTTTTACACCAAAAAGTTTTTATAATAAGTTTATAGGTATTGACCTTATTAATACTTATGTTATGCTTATGAACGATCCTTCTAGAGATTATTACAAACTATACGAGATAGAGAACGATAGACATACCATGGATGGTCATAATTGGCAATATATCAATTTGCCAATTAATGATATTAAAACTTGTGCTATCAATTCCATAAAAGATTCTACTTTAATGTATTTTTCATGCGATGTCGGTAAAAGTTTGGATAATGATGCTGGAACTTTGGATTTGAATAACTTTGATTACGAAACACTTTTGGGCGTCAAATTTGGTATGAATAAAAAACAAAGAATAGAAACTTTTGCTTCCGGATCTTCACACGCAATGACATTGGTTGCTGTTGATATTGATTCTACTAATAACCAACCTACAAAATGGATGGTAGAAAATTCTTGGGGAGTATCCTCGGGGTATCAAGGTCATTTAATAATGACTGATGAATGGTTCGAAGAATACATGTTTCGCTTAGTAGTTGACAAAAAGTATGTCCCAAAAAATATTTTGGAAATTTTGAATCAAAAACCAACTATGCTACCTCCTTGGGATCCAATGTTCTTAGATAATAACTAATATCAGATTCAGATTATTATAAATGCAATTTCTTACATACATATTACTATTAGTTTGTATCGGCTGTATAAATAGCAACTCTACTTACGCATTGTCATGTATACAAAACATAAATGACACAACTTTATCTGATACTATCTTTGAGGAGGAGAAAGAATATGATATAGAATCTTCTATTCTGGAAATTGAAAGTGAAGAAGCACAGCAAAGTGTAGATATTGTTAATAATATTTTGGATATAACAGCAGAATTGGAAGCAGTAGATTCTCTTTCTCTTCATTTCGCTTTGTATAAGGGTGATAGTATCATAACATATTATGATGACGATGAACAGAATAAAATATTTCAAAAATTTGATATTATAAGAAGCAAAGATAACGAGGATTACTCTTTTACTTTTATACGTCAAACTATTTTCAATGAGAATAATCAAGCGTGGGATTTCATATACGAAAGAATATATAACCAAGATGGTAAGCTTATTTTTTTCGTTCGTGAATATAATACTTACAATTCTGGATGTGCAGAAGTTTCTTTTGAACGTAGTGAATATTATTACTCGTCCTCAGGACAGTTATCAAAAAAAACGCATGAAATATTTGATTCTAATCACAATGCTTTGGATTTAGATCATTGTTCTATGGAAAGAGAAATTTATGAACAATATTTAACTTATCAAGAATTTATCGCAAAATATCCTTTACCATTGTAATGTTACTTGTTTTCGATAGAGGAAATACGACTGATAAGTTTGTGGTCTTTGAGGGAGATAATATTGTTTTTAATTCCTCTGAAGAAATCTTGACCTTTACAGAAATAAAGTGCGATGTTAATAAATTCTTTCTTGACATTAGTAGATTCTTTTCAGAAAAGAATTTCCATATTCGTTATTGCATTTTTTCATCTGTAAGAAATCAACAAGATAATGCAAGTTTTATCAGTGCAGCATCGCAATTTTACAAAATTGAGCAAATAAATATACAGATGTCATTACCGATAATTAATTTATACAAAAGTCAGAATTTAGGTATGGATAGATTAGCTGCAATTATTGGTGCAAATAAGTTGTTCGGAAATAATGTACTTGTTATAGATGCTGGTACTTGTTTAACTTTTGATTACTTGGATACAAATAATCGTTATTTGGGAGGTAGTATATCTCCAGGTTTTAGGATAAAATATGAAGCTTTATATAATTTTACGGCAAATTTACCGTTAATTAACAGTGTTGACGAAATAGATTTGGTAGGTAATAGTACGGATAGTTGTATAAAAAGTGGTGTTATCAATGGGACTATCGCTGAAATAGAACAGATGATTAGTCTTTACAAAAAAAGATTTCCAGGTGTGAATATTATACTTACTGGAGGGGATAGTTCATTTATTAAATCCAAACTTACAACCAACATAATTGAAGAAAAAAATCTTGTCTTTTGGGGACTAAAAAATATATATGAATTTAATGAAAAAAATCACAAATAGTCTGTTATTCACTGTGGCAACAGTGTTATTATTATCTTATTCCAATATTACAAATGCACAATACTCAATAAGTTCTCCTTATTCTCGTTTTGGGGTAGGATATGATAATGCAGGTAAGAGTGCAACTTTACTTTCTATGGGAGGGGTGGGTTATGCTCTTGCAAAAGATAATGAGATAAATTTACAAAATGCGGCCTCTTTTTCAGCAGTTGGACAGCAAAGTTTTGTTTTCAATATGGGATTTGATTTAATTTGGAGAAATTTATCAAACAGGATTAAATCTTCCGATGCTTTTGTTGCATCTCTAAGCTCTATCGCTATTGCTTTTCCTATACTTGACAGATTGAAAATAGGAGCGTATTTATCCCCTTTAACCGATGTTAATTATTTAGGTTCTGATACTATATTATCTGATATTAACAGAGTTAAAACTTTCAATGGAAACGGAGGAATAGATAAAGTCGGTCTCGGATTATCCTATCAACCTATTAAAACGTTAAAACATAATCTATCCATAGGAGCGAACTTATCTTATAAGTTTGGTAATATTTATCGTAGTTCTTCATTAGAATTTTTAACAAAAAAAGATTCTGTCGGAGGACTACACGATACAATCGGATTTTTTGATAATAAAGTAGAAAAAAATTATAATATCTCATCTTTCGGTATAGATTTTGGAATGCTATATTTCTACACATTAAACAATTCTGATAAAGTAGGAATAGGTATAACATTTACCCCCGAACATAGATTACATGCGGACAAAAAACAAATGTTTTATACCTACTATACGTACGGCACTATAAAATATGTACAAGATACTTTGTCATATTCAAAAAAAGATATCAAGATAAAAATGCCTATGAAAATAGGTCTGGGATTGTCATACGATAGATCAAATAAACTATTTGCAGAAATAGATTTTACATATACTCAGTGGAGCAAATTTGATTTTGAGATGCAGGAAGCAAATCTTTTAAAAGACAGTTGGTTGGTAAATATGGGTATGGAATACATTCCTAACATATCTGGTAATATGTATTACGAAAAGGTTGCATATCGTTTAGGTATGCACTATGATAATGGTCATATTTTTTTGCAAAATAAACGAATTACCGACATTGGTATAAGTCTTGGTATTGCACTCCCTATAAAGAAATTGGGGACAAAAATAAATATTGGTTTTGAATACGGCACACAAGGAACAGCAGAAAATAATCTAATTAAGGAGAATTATTTTCGTATCAGTTTATCCTTATCTGCAAAAGACAGATGGTTTGTTAAAAGAAGATACCAATAAAATAGACAATTAATAGTTAAAAAACAATCATAAGAAAAGATGAAAAAGACAGCATTAGTACTAGCGTTGATATTTGTTTTAGGAATAACAAATGTGAATGCACAACGTTTTGGCAAGACTCCTCAAGATAGTATAGAGTGTTTGATGAATAATTCTTTATTCAAGGAATTCTATAAGCAAAAAGAATACAAAGATGCTTATGAACCATGGAAAAAAGTTTTGGAAATTTGCCCTAAATATCACATAAATACATACAGACAGGGATATAATATTTTGGTAAATCTTTATAAGACTGCAACACCAGAAGAAAAAGACCAGTATTTTAACGATATGCTTTTGATGTATGATAAATGGGGAGACTTTGATGGAGAAGTATGGAATGCAACAGCGAGAAAAGCGGAATGGTATGAACAATGCAAACCAAACGAACAGGAAAAGATCTATAATCTGTTTAAACAAGCAAAAGAAATTGCTGATAAAAATAACGCTTTATTAGATCAAGTGTTCTGTGTTAAGTATCTTAGAGCAACTATCAATTATCTTACCTCTTCCAATGCAAGTAAAGAACAATGGTCTGACCTTTTTGATGTATATGATTACGCTTCCAATGCAATGGAACAGTCATTGACAAACTCTTCCAATGAATTAGATATTGTTACTCAGAAGAATGATACAAAGGCGATAGGAAAACTTCAAAAAGAAGTAGATAATACAAGGATTAATATCAATGCTCTTGAAACTCTGATAGAACCTTTTGCTTCTTGTGAGAAAATTGTTCCGATTTATGAAGACCGTTTCAATGCAAATCCTAATGATCTCACTCTATTGAAGAAAATTACAACTAATATGGAGCGTAAAGGTTGTACGAAAGAAGACCTGTTTTTGAAAGCAACAGAGAATCTTCATAAACTAGAGCCTACTCCTAAAACTGCATCTTTAATGGGACAAATGCTTATAGGCAAAGGTCAATTTGCCGATGCCATTCAATATTTAGAAGAGGCAGAGAAGACTGCTCCTGAGGCCAGTGTTAAAACTAAGTCTGCACTAGCCTTGGCTAACGCTTTATTAAAGATTAAGAATTTCTCTGCTGCACGTGAAGCGGCCAGAAGGGCAATCTCCTATGATAAATCTTATGCAGGCAAAGCATCCATTCTAATCGCTAATATGTATCTTGCTACAGGTGGTAGAGAAGCGGCTTGGGCTGCGTATGAAGAGGCTGCACGTGCAAAGTCCATTGACCCTTCTGTGTCTACAGATGCTCAAAAGATAATGAGTGCTGCTCATTCTAGATTCCCACTGAAACAAGATATATTCTTTGAAGGTAAGAGTGCAGGATCTTCTGTCGGCGTTGGTGGTTGGATTGGAGGTTCTGCTACGATAAGGACAAGAGATTAATGAATAGTTTAATAATATATCATAAGATATGGGCAAGCCTTATTGGAATATTGTCCATATCTTTTATATTTTTATGTTGTTCAAAAGAAAAAACTTATCAACCAAATAAAGATTTCCATAAAAAACCTGTACAAACTTTATGTAATATAACTCTTTACAAAAGTGAAGAAGGGCAAGTATATGCTCGTTTGCATTCTCCTATTGTGGAATACTTTTCTTCCGATAGTCTGCATACTCGTTTAGATAGTTCGCGTACTGTTTTCCCTAATGGTATCAGTATTTTGTTTTACAATAAAGATATGTCTGCAAAAGCTTTCTTAACTGCACATTACGCTATCAATTATACAGCCAATTCAAATATAGTATATTTACGAGATTCAATAAAAATAATCAATTTCAATGGACACGATACTATTTATTGCAAAGATTTGTATTGGAATCAGGATCAAAAAGTTGTTTATTCACACAAACCTATACGTCGTTATAATATAGGAGGGGAGAGTTTTGGAGAAGGGTTGATAGCGAATGAACAGTTTGATAGTGTAACCGTGATCCATCCTCATGGTAAGGAGAGTTTCACGGATACGGATTAACGTTCCTTACATTTATCTTAAATCCGTATTTAATCTTCATTTGTATGTGGGAAATGTTTAATTTATCAATTTCCCTTAGATAATTTAATTAGTTTGCAGATCGTTTATCTATAAACGACTCTGTCCATTATTTCCTTTTTAGCAATTTAATTTGTATATCCTAAATTATCAACTCCGCACTGTAATTTATCAGATAGATTTCTTTTATTTGAAAGTTGAATTAATAATATTTTCATTGCTATCTTGTAATATTGTAAATATGTACAATTTAAATTTGATGTACATAGATTATCAGATTATTTATTGTATGTTTAATGTTGCAGGTTGGTTAGACATTTTAGTCCCTCAAAAACATTAATATGTCTTTTTAGTATCATCTATATATTAATTTACTAGCAGTTTTATACTCTTAATATATAGAACAACTGTCACGTCCTCTTGGTAAAAATGTAATTTGATTAATATTTGGCATTCTTAGACTACTGAAAATCTCAACCAAGTGCATAAAAGTTTTCTTACAATAAAAAATATTAAAAAAATAATTAACGGTCTTTTTGTATAACACAAAATAGTTGTCTTTGATATTTAAGCAATTGTAAAATTATTTGAAACAGTCATTGTGCAAGAAAATTTGTCTCAATTTTTTATCGGACCAATATTAAATCCCTCCAAAGACTTCAAAAGTACAAAAATTTATACCTAACACATCTAAACATTCATCGGAAATCTTTAAATCAATATATGATTACCTATTATAAAGAAATAAAAATCTTTATAATAAGTATACCATTCAACCCTATGTCCCAAATGATTCTAGTGTTCATTAAAATGATTTCAAGTATCTACTGAAAATATTTAATTATAACATATAATACTTGTAAAAAAACGCAGTAATTCTCTACAAATACATTTTAATTTGATATAAATATTTATTTTTTTTATCAACAGTTTGTACTCCCTAAAAAAAACAAAAATCAACTGAAATTTATAATATAAATGAGAAAAATCTAAAACAGATAATCTAAATCTCACTAAAAGAAACAAGATCATCAATCTGATGATGATAAACAATAACTAGATAATTAAAAAAATGAGCAATCAACTCTCAAAAAATGAAAAAAGTAAATTAATTTAAAATTGATTTGATACGAACACCTTGATAATAATATTCTATAACCTCCCAATATTCATAGCCATCTGCACACATCTTAGCGGCTCCCTCTTGACTCATACCAACACCGTGTCCATAACCACGACCTCTGAGTTTTACATTGCTCCCCCACGGAATTACGTCAAAAAAAGTACTCTTCAATTTGAAATCTTTACGAACTTGTGTCAATGGAATGCTAAATATTTTAGATTTACGCCCCTCCGCTTGTGAAAAATTCAAAAGTTCTCGCTTGATATTATAATCATTAATATCAACTCCCAATTTTTTGAAATAGTTCAACCATTCTTTTTCTTTGAATTCCTCCTCCCATTGTGCATTAGAGCCTCCTATTGAAAAAGAATCAGTAACTGACCGCAGGTAAGAAATCTTGTTACTCCAAACATCTTCGCTATTAGCCGTCTGTCCCCCACTATTTGAATGAAAAAGAGTCTCTATAATCTTATCATTCTCGTCAACAATAATCTCATTAGTAGTAGTTGCTGCTCCTTCTATACATTGCGATTTATTCGCACGCGAAAGATATACTTGACAATTGATGTCATCACACAGATTATAACCTTCCTTTGCGTGTTTATCCCAAAAACGCATCATATAACTTCTACAACAAATTGCTTGTACTTTAAAAAATTCTACATTATCACTCGTACCTCCTGCCTCGCTCTGTATAACACCAGCTAAGTAGTTATTTTGCATAACATCATTAATTAGAAACAAATACTTCTTATCCTTTGTTAATTTAACAATAAGATTATTATCGTAACGTCTCATCTTAGCATTTGTAGGAGTAATCTGAAAAAAACATTTTAAATCTTCACTGTTAATTCTAACAGAATCACAACTGAATGCAGCATTGTTATTAATGACAACACGGATTTTTCCATTACTAATCCCCAAAATTATCTTATCTTGCTTTTTTAACTTAATCGTTTCATTCAAAACATAATTGCCAAATGAAGGAACAATACTAATTTGCGAAATATTATTGGTTGAAAATATTCTAATACGAAGGTTCTGTGCGTATAGATTTTCTGAATTGCAAAATATGAAATATACAATCGTAACAATAAACAAGAAAAATATCTTTTTCATATCTTATTAAACTATTATCTATTTAGAGCATCTAAACAAGCAAGCATCTCCGTAAGAAAGAAAACGATAATTTTTTTCTAAGGCATGCTGATAAACCCTCTTCCATTGTTCCCCTATCATAGCACCTACCAACAATAATAAAGTGCTACGTGGTTGGTGAAAATTCGTAATCATACCTTTTACAATACGATAGGAATAAGAGGGAACAATGATTAGCTGCGTTTGTCCACTAATATAATCCAACCTCTTCCTCTCCATGTACTGTAAAATAGTCTTCAACGACATTGCTGCAGAAATATCTTGTCGCGAAATATAAGGATACCATTGATGTATATTGAATGACAATATAGAATTATCTGTTTCGTTCCACAAGCCCTTTTGTTCTATCAGCATGACACCATACCAGTACAAAGATTCTATCGTTCTAACAGAGGTAGTGCCTACACAGATAATGTCTTTATCAATGTAGCTAAGTAAATCTCTTACAACTGCAATAGAAACAAATACTTTTTCAGTATGCATCTCGTGTTGTCCAATTGTGTGAGTAGTAACAGGCTTAAAAGTTCCAGCTCCGACGTGTAAAGTTACAAAATCCGTCTTAACCTTTTTTGCTTGCAAATCATTAAAAGTTTTGTCTGTAAAGTGTAATCCGGCGGTAGGCGCCGCTACCGATCCTTCAAACTGTGCATAAATAGTTTGATAATCTATCTGGTCTTGTTCTTGTGCTTCTCTATTCAAATAAGGTGGTAGGGGAATAACACCAAAATGGTGCATAATCTCAGCAAAGGAAAGGTCTTTATTCCATGAAAACTCAACAATCCAACTCTCATTAATGGATTGTTTACGCGAAGCTGTCAATGTTACTCTTTGGTTATCAATCTCCTTAGTTTGTGATAATATCCCGTCTTTCCATTTTCTATTATTCCCAATTAAACATTTCCAGGTAACTTTTTTTGTTTGAATAAAAGAGAGTTGAAAATCATTAGGAGCAAAAGGTTCCAAACAAAAGATCTCTATTACGCTCCCCGTTACTTTTTTAAAAAATAGACGTGCATATACAACCTTAGTATCATTGAATATGAGTAAACTGTCCCCTGTTAACAAAAAAGGTAAAGAGGAGAAAATCTCATCTTCAATTCTATTGCCATCAAAATACAGCAACCTCGCTTTATCTCTTTCCATTAAAGGATATTTTGCAATCCTATCTTCTTCCAATGAATAATCAAATTCTTCTATTGAAATATCCTTTACTCTCACTTTTTATTTAATTCAATAATATTATTATCTATTATTAGTACTACTAAAGTTAATTCAATATTTCTATTTCATAATTTTCCATAATAGGATTATAAAGCAATTCTTTACAAGCCTTCTCTACGATTGATTTTGCTTCATTTATACTCTCTGCTTCCACTTCCATTACAATATGTTTACCTATACGAACATTTTCTATCATATCTAATCCTATATTCTTCATGGAAGAAGTAACTGCTTTCCCCTGAGGGTCCAATAATGCTTTGAGTGGCATTATATTTACTTTAACTTGGTATTTCATTTTCTATTTTTTATTACATTATTAATCACTGATAAGATTATATACAATATTATTATCATCGGTATAGCACCAAAGTAAAATAATAGCAAAAGCAAAAGACTTGAAATAATAAATACAAATCGTACCTTATTATCTATCCAACTCAAATTATGAAATTTCAAAGAAAACATTGGTAACTCTGCAACAAGCAATAAACAACAGAACATAAGAATAGGAATTATAAAATAAGGAGAAGATAATATCTTATAGTAACTTTGAAAGAATTCTCCGTTATCTGACAAGAACCACAAAGGAACCTGCTTTTCTCCCAGATAACCTACCAATGGAATACTCAACCACACAAAAGCATTGGCAGGAGTTGCCAGTCCAATAAAACTATCCGTTTGTCTATTGTCTAAGTTAAACTTTGCAAGGCGGTAAGCAGACATAAGAGCCATAACTATTGCAGGCAACAACCAAAATTTGTTATAACCGTTCTCCATCAATATATATACAACAATTAAAGATGGTGAAACCCCAAAAGTAACCACATCACTCAAAGAGTCAAGTTCCTTTCCCATCGGCGAAGAAACTTTCAGTAAACGAGCAACCATACCATCCAAAAAATCAAATACTGCCCCTAATACAATAAACAATGCAGACATAACCATATTCTGAAAATACAGTAAATGTAATATAGACTCTATCCCACAAAAAAGATTTAGCAATGTTATAATATTAGGGATCTGTTTTCTAGCTACCATTTTTACGGAAATTTAGATTGCAAAATTAGTATTTTTACGGCAAATAAACATATTTTTGCGACGATTTTCTATTTTAGAATGTATTTTTTTCTTATTTTTGCACCCGTAACCTAAATTAAAGACAAAGAAAATAGAAATCTCATAACAATGAAGATCATAAAAACCATAATTTTAATAATTGTTCTACCTTTATTATTTATTAGTTGCAAGCCTGACAAAGACGATTATACCGAAGGGTGGATAGGTCGTTGGCAAACAACAGACGAAACAATCTTCCCACAAACAAAGTACTTACATAGCGGAAATATTGTAAAAGATAATGAAGAACAAAACAAGGTAATTTTGGCTGGATCTTTGTTAGGAATTAATTCTTCTTATAAAATACCAATCAAGTTGTCTTCTTCTTCAAAAGGGAGTATTGACTATACTAACGGATTTAATATAAAAGGGGTAGCAGTTTTTAATTCAAAAGATACTATATGGCTAAGAATGTCTATATTTCAAGGAAATAAAACAGAATATGACACAATTACCTTGGTAAAGGTTCAATAAAGATAATAACTCACAAATATCAATATTTTATGAATACACAAATTAAATTATTGACGGATGAAGCTAATCAAAATATGGCGTCTACTGTTGACTTTCTTGAAAAAGGATTAAAAAGTATGCGTGTTGGCAAGGCTTCTCCTCAGATGCTTGCCGGAATAAAAGTAAATTATTATGGCAACTCTACTCCTATTGAACAGGTTGGTAATATAAGCACTCCAAATGCCAACCAAATAGTGATACAACCGTGGGACAAAGGTGCAATACCTGAAATAAACAAAGCAGTACTTGCCGCTAATTTGGGATTTACTCCAAAAGTTGATGCTGATTTTCTTCGTATTACTCTACCTCCTTTAACGGAAGAAAGGAGAAAGGAATTGGTTAAATCTGTTAAACAAGAGGGAGAAGCAACAAAAGTTTCTATCAGAAATATTCGCCGCAATATTTTGGATAAAATAAAAAAAATGAAAGATAATAAAGAAAATCCTGCAACAGAAGATGAAATTAAACAATCTGAAAAAGAAATGCAAGATTTGACTGATAGGTTCATTAAACAAATAGATGATATGCTTACGGTCAAAGAAAAAGAATTGATGACCTTATAAGTTCTTATATGAAGAAAATTTGTCCTGAATGTGGCAAAGAGTTTGTTTGTCAGCATGATGTTTCTTGTTTTTGTATGCAATACTCACTTTGTAGTGATGTACTAGCTTTTCTCAAAAAAAAATATGATAATTGTCTTTGCGAAGAATGTTTACGGAAGTATGCAGATAGGAAACAAAAAAACTAAAAATACTCCTACGAAATTAATCTCACAAAATACTTTTTTAAAGTGTGAGATTATTTTTTTAATCTCACACTTTATTTTATTGCCACTACGAAAAAATTTTTCTTTTTTGCATGTCATTGAATAATTTTATTAAAACGACAACAAACTTGCCTACTATTTTAAGATATCATTATTTGTTAGAAATACCTTTTCCCTTGTTGCGAGAAAATACAAATGTTTTATTCAAAAAAAAAGTGACAATAGCATTTGGCAACACGACTATCAATTGACCAATGGCATCTCCAGCTTTGTCCAAATCAATAGAAAAACGAGTAAGTATATCCAAATTGTCTTTATCTATAGAGAAGAAAAAATCATACATGCCACTTTTTGCCAAATAATGTAATTCTGCCAGATTAATTATATACATTATTCCATAGATGATAAAAAATTGAACAATAACATTATACCCCCTGTGATTAAATACAATTTTGCCAGTGCTGTGGTAGTTAAACAAGACTCCCAACACTGTGGATACAAAAACGGCAATTGCCCTCTCCATGCCAATCCAACGACACAAAATAAATAATGTATATCCTACTATCGTATTTATACCTCCTACAAAAAGAAATCGTATAAAAGGATTCTCTATCCTCATCAACAAGTCAACAGGTATGTGTAATAATCTTTTTAAACCCATGGTTAAAACAAATAATTTGCAAAATTACGCCTTTTTTATCTCAAAGCAAAAGATTTTTTATTACTTTTGCCACTCCATTTTAAGAAGTAAAAAAAGTATGAGCAAAAAACCATTGATTTTTGTAACCAATGATGATGGCTACAACTCCAAGGGTATTAGAGTTTTAATTAATATCTTACGTCCCTGGGGAGATGTTGTTGTAGTCGCTCCCAAAGAAGAAATGAGCGGGAAAAGTCATTCCATTACTACCAACAAACCTCTGATTGTTGAGACCATTCACATTGAACAAGGTTACGAAGAATACGCACTGGAAGGAACTCCTGTGGATTGTGTCAAAATGGGTTTTGATAATATTATAAAACGTCGTCCTGATTTCCTATTTGCAGGAATAAATATGGGAGCAAATACATCCATAAATACCATATACTCCGGTACTATGGCTGCTGTGATGGAAGGCTGTACGGAAAATGTAACAAGTGTAGGATTTTCTCTTTGTGACGATAACAAACATGCTTCTTTATTAGAATGTTCTGCATACGTAAAAAGAATTGCAGAAAATGTTATAACAAAAGGATTAGATGATGGTATTTGTCTAAATGTTAATTTCCCCCTCGGAAAAATCAAAGGTATAAAAGTAGGGCACCAGGCAAAAGGTTATTGGACAGAAGAATTTGATAAAAGTGAGCAAAAGGATGGATATACTATTTTTTGGTTAGGTGGTCAATATCATTGTACAGACAACGATCCTAATGCGGATTGGAATGCCATCAAAGATGGATATACCTCCATTGTTCCTATGCATGTAGATTTTACAGCATGGAAATTTTTGCAAAAAACAAAACAGAGATTTGAAAATATTTGATTATGTATTTTAAACAAGATAAGATATTAAACGGGTTTGCAACATCATTATCGTTAACTCTTATATCGGGGTTCATTATTCTATCAATACAAAAAATACTGCACATAGATGTATTAATAAATGCAAAGATGTATCTTTTTGCCACGATTCCCCAAATGCTAATATTGAGACAGAATGTAAAACAAAATAAGTACAAGGCAGTAAAAGGCTCCATATTGTCATTAGTTCTGACTTTGGGAATAGTGATAGCTATTTTGATTAAGTATCATTACTTAGAATTAGTAATATTATAAATATTTATCAGTCATCATTTTCAAACAAAAATATGATATTACAATAAACATTATGAGATATTATATTATAGCAGGAGAATTGTCAGGAGATAGACATGCAGCTTTGCTAATGCAAAACATTAAGCAATTTGACTCAAATGCTACCTTCAGAGGTTTCGGCGGAGATGATATGCAAAAAGAAGGGTTGCAAATAGTGAGACATATAAAAGAACTTGCTTTTATGGGATTCATAGAAGTTATCGCCCATCTGAAAGACATTTTAAAAAATATTTCTATTTGTAAAAAAGATATTATCAAATTTAACCCAGACTGTATGATTTTTGTGGATTATCCGGGATTTAATTTACGTATAGCAAGATTTACCCATTCCATAGGAATAAAAAATTTTTATTACATCTCTCCACAAGTTTGGGCATGGAAGAAAGAGCGTATCAAAACCATGAGAAAAATTCTTGATAGCCTATACGTGATTTTGCCTTTTGAAAAACCATTTTATGCAAAACATAATATGCAAGTAGAATATTATGGCAATCCTTTGCTGGATGAGATATCCATTTTCAAATCTTCTAAAAATAATAGAGATAATTTCCTAAAAGAATTTGGTTTAGGCCAAAAACCTATCATAGCTATTCTTCCTGGCAGTCGCAAACAGGAAATAAAAAAAATGCTTCCTATACAAAGTTTGTTAATTGATAAATATCCACAATTTGATTTTATCGTTGCATGCATCAATTCATTCAGTGAAAATTATTATCACCAATATATCAACTCTTCGCATGCTTTTTTGGTATTTAATCGTACATACGATATTCTTAACGTTGCACACGCCGGTCTCATAACCTCAGGAACTGCAACCTTAGAGACCGCTTTATTTGGTGTTCCACAAGTTGTTTGTTATAAAACATCCAAAATTTCATATATTATTGGCAAATATGTAGCCAAGATAAAATTTATATCGCTTGTGAATATTATTCTCAATCACGAGACCGTAAAAGAACTTTTACAGTCTTTATGGAATGAAAACGATCTGGAAAAAGAATTTAAAAAGGTTACTTTTGACGAAAACTATCGTCATAGAATGCAAAATGAATATTCGCTTTTACAGACACAATTAGGTAATGCAGGGGCTTCAATGCAGATTGCTAAATCTATTGTGGCAAAAATCAAAAAATAAATATCTTTTTTGATTATTTCTGCTGCTACATATTTCTCACAAAATATGATTTATTTTATGAAAAACAAAATTTGTAAAGAATAAGAACAAATTTCTCTTGTACAATATAGTAAATTATACACTTTTGGAGAATATCTTGTACTATAAGTGAAAATAATGATAAAAGATATTAAGAGTGGTATTAATGATATATTAATTGGTGACACAGTAAAAGTATCTTGTCTACATATTGTTATTACTTGTAAATACGGTAAGTCTTTTCATCCTAATATATTCATAATTAATCCTGTAATTCCCCTCTCTACGTCTTGTCCTAAGTTATTTCATACGAATCAATGTACAGTTGGAAATATCAACAATATAAATCGTCTATACCATCACCAAAGAACAGATTCCTATTCTGTCACCTAGAAATATCGTAATTAAAAGGAAGAAGAATCCTTCCTCTACAAAAGTACTTAATAGGTTCAATAGATTAAATACTTTATTAGAAATGTTCTGATAAAGCGAAAAATAACGTGATAATAAAGAAATGTAATAAAGAATCAATTCCATTATTCGTTTTGAAAAAGACCTTTTCGTTTTTTATTTATCATATTCAATAAATTTTCTCCTCAAACAGGTATAATTTATCCATAACATGATCAAATAATGATGACCCAATAATATTTCAAAATACTCCATGTTAAATTCTATCTCGCATATAACATTCAATTTTGCACATAATCTATCACTTCTTGTAAAGTTATTTTTGTAAAGTCTTGAATAATTTTATCTGCTTTGGTTCTCAATTCTTTTTCTGGATATGTTGTAGCTAAAGCAATTACTTTCATTTCAGCTTTTGTTGCTGCTTCTATGCCGGCAAAAGAATCTTCAAAAACTACACAACGATTCAAAGGCATATTACACAGCCGAGCAGCTCTCAAATAACAATCTGGGGCAGGTTTTGAATTTGTTATATCTTCAGCAGTTACAATCAATGGGAAATATTCTTTGATTTCAGGACGTTGAGCAAAAACTCTTTCCATCTTCTCATTTTGGGAGGAAGTTACAAGACATGTTCTAATATTTTGTGTATGTATTTGTCTAATAAATCTTTCAACACCTGCGATATAATGGAAGGTCATAGATTTTTCCATTATATCTATTTCCTTTTTAATAAGTTTTTGTGTACTTAATTGTGGGAAAAACATTTTGTAAATATTTTTTAGACCATGCCCTTTTATTTTCATCTCTAATTGCTCAACATCAGGTCGGAATTTTTTTGCAATTTTTACCCAAAACTCAGAATAAAAACGTTCTGTGTCAAAGATAACACCGTCTAAATCAAATAATATTGCTATTTGTTGCCTATTCATAATGATGAATTAACTAAACTATTTTTTATTTGCAAAATTATATAAAATTTCACACAGATTTTTGTTTTTCTCATGGTAATTCATTAAGGAGCAGAGGGTTGTTATATTTTTCATTTTAATCATTGTTAATTACCAATCTTACCGCATAAAAACTTATCTTTTCATTCTCATGCTTCATTCTCATTATTCCTCAATCTGTCCCCACAATTTTTCATAACATCCCAATTTTATTAGATTGCAAAGAATACTCAGCTTCCTGTGGAAAGCTTTTCTTCCATTATATATGGTGTAATGAGTGAGAAAACCAAAAAAAATAGATTGAATGCCATTTTTTCAGAAAAATTAGTGGAAACGAAATAATAAATCTCTAGAATTCACATAAAAAACAACAAATAATACAAGAAAATCAGTGAAAATAGGAAATCCTTTGTTGAGACTTGGGCCATATAACTATACCACGAAGCAAAATATTATCTATATCAAAAGAATGATGATGCAAGTTGCATGGCGATATTTACCATTAAAAATAGGGTTTTCTATTTTTTATGGATACATATCATAATCAAGATAGCTTACCCGAAACAAGTAGATAATTTTTTATTAATATATTACAACTTTGAGAAGAAAACGGTTTTTAAGTTCAAAACTTATATTAACTACACTACATATTCAATCGTAGCATTGTCGTTGAAGCGTTCATAATGTCTAACAATAAAAAAGCAATATCACCTAGCTTAGAATATTCATCAATATTGCCATCACAATATAATACTTATATTTATCATGGTTGAGAATCTATAAATATTTACAAGGACTCTAAAACTCCTTAGTTTATGGAAATTCATTCGTCTAAAGTAAAGGTCCAAGAAATAATGCTCCACAAAACTCAAGCTATGGAAGATAGAGAGAAAAAATCGGATTGTACTGTTTTACAAATGCAAAAGATAATAGTGTAACGTTTATCGCCAAACATATAATGTCTACAGGGATTTCGCCTTAGTCACAAATGCAACTAACACAAACCATACATTCATACCAACTACCTAAGTCTAACGCTATTATATTGCATTTATATGCGAAAGTTACCGAATCAGGAGGAAATTCTTGCGGGCGAAAGAAATAACTAGACAAAGATAAAACCATAGTCAAAGATAGAAAATATGGATTTATTATTCGTCCCATTGAAGAAAGTGGTCATATTAACTTAATTAAGCAATCTAAAATTTCTAATGGAGAATAAATGAATTAAACCATTTGTCCGTAATCAGCGAAATTAATAAGAGGTTCATCCCCTTTACTGTCGCCGTATGCATATAATATGTAATTATCACGAGAGGGCTCTTCTTCAAGGAATCTTCGCACTTTTTCTTCTCCATAACAATTTTTGCTCAAAAATCTTCCCGTCAAACAATCTTTATCATCTCTTTCGCTAAGAGTTGCGATCACTTTGTCTACTCCATTTCGTTTACACCAGCACTCAATCCACTCTATGCCACCCGCACTTATCACATATATTTTATGTCCTTCCTCCTTATGTTCCTTTAATTTCAGTAAGGTGTCAGTTCTTACAAATTTATTTATTTTATCTGCAAATCTTTGTCCATAAGACAGAAATTTCTCATACTTCATTCCTTTATAAAAGTAAGAGAATATCTTTTGCTTTGCTGTATAATTAGGAATAATATTAAGTTTGTACGCAATAATCAAAGGAATACATATTAAAGCTCCACAAATATATGAAATACGAGAATGAGTGAACTTGATAAATTCTCCAAAAGTGTCTTTATTTGTCAAGGTCCCATCAAAATCAAATGCAACAATGATCTGTTTATTCATTTTATAAGTAAATAATAATTGCAAAATTAATAATCCAAAGTATAATACACAGTTGAATAAATCTATCTTTGATAAGAATTTTTGTGGGAGAAAAAGTACATTTATCTATCATTGTAAGTTTAAGGTAGTATATAATGCCAGCAAATACCCACAGAGAAGTAATGTACAAATATGGAGTATTAAATCTTATACAGACCTCATTGCTAACAGTATACATTATATAACATACGATAGTTACAGATGCAAGTATTCCCAAGACCTGATTAAGAAAAACAAGGCTATAACCTGCCGAAGCTTTTCTTATTTTAATTGCATTATTTTCGGTAGTGGTGATATCGTCTCTCCTTTTGGCAAATGTTAAGAACAAAGCCAATAAGAAGGTCATTAATATTATCCAATGTGAAACGTAGATATCACAAACAAAACCTCCCAACATAACTCTTAATACAAATCCTATTGCCACAATAAAAACATCTACTATTGTAATATGTTTCAACCACAGACAATACATCAAATTCATCATCAAATATATGGATAATATTTTTATTAGGTAGAAGGTAAATTCAAATGGTATTGCTAAAATTATACCACATGCTATACTTATGCAGACTAACATAAAAGCATACGCTTGTTTTATTGAAATTTGTTTACTTGCTATCGGTCTTTTACTTTTTTCGGGATGCAATCTGTCTTGATTAACATCCATAATATCATTAAAACAATATACCGCAGAACATACAAAACACATCGTAACAAATGCAATGGTAGAATTAACCAAACAAGTTACATCAAATAACTTGGCATCAAAAAACAGTGGTAGAAAAATAAATAAATTTTTTAACCATTGTTCGTATCTCAATAATTTAAGTATGGATCTAACAGACATAATCTCTAGAACAATATTTCATTTTGCAAAAATACTAAAAAATATTGTATAATGATTATATTAAACTAAGACTCTACCCCTCTTCATCTTAATATGACAAATATTTCTTCTCTTTCTCTTTTCTTTTTTATTTAATAGTTACTGATAGTACTAATAAAAATTATTATACCTATTCTATATTACTATCTATTTATCTATTTTATTTCAGAGGGATAAGTTTAGAATAAAAAATATTTTTTAATAAAACAAAAATGAACAAAAAAATAAAAAACATATTGAAAATAAGGTAACAAAATTGTAATTTTGCAATTCAAAATAATAAAAATACAAGAAAATGAAGATACTAATTACAGGAGGATGTGGTTTTATAGGAAGCCATACCTGTGTAGAGCTACAAAATTCAGGTTTTGATGTAATTATTGCCGATAATCTATCTAATTCTAATAAACAGGTGGTGGATAGAATAGAAAAAATCACAAACAAACGTCCTGAGTTCATTAAAGTAGATCTTGCTGACAAAAAACAATGCAAAAGTGTATTTGAAAAATTTAATGAAATCACAGGAATAATTAATTTTGCCGCTTATAAGGCCGTTGGAGAAAGCATGGATAAACCTATTGCATATTATCAGAACAATTTGGGAATACTTTTGAATGTTCTTGACAATATGCAACGATATAAAGTTAAATATTTTGTCCAATCTTCTTCGTGTACAGTTTATGGAGAGCCAGATAACTTGCCTATCAAGGAATCTTCTCCTGTAAAAAAAGCAACATCTCCTTACGGTCATACTAAACAAATTGCGGAACAGATGTTAGCATTTATTTCTTCTACTTCTGAGATTCAAGCTATTGCTTTACGATATTTTAATCCGATAGGAGCACATCATTCGGCTTTGATTGGAGAATTGCCCAATGGGATTCCAAACAATCTTTTGCCTTTTATAACTCAAACAGCAGCAGGAAAACGAAAAGAATTAAAAGTTTTTGGCAAAGATTATCCTACACCTGATGGTACTTGTATAAGAGATTATATTCATGTGGTAGATTTAGCAAAGGCTCACGTTGTTGCAATGAATCGTATGATAAAACAACAAAATAAAAAGGGTATGGAATATTTCAATATAGGGACTGGACATGGTTATTCTGTACTTGAAATTATTAACTCCTTTGAACGATCTACAAAAAGGAAGCTTAACTGGTCTTTCGCTCCAAGGCGTGCAGGTGATATTGTTCAGATTTGGGCAGATACCACATTGGCGGAACAAGAATTAGGATGGAAAGCCAAAGAAGATATTGACTCTATGACTGCTTCAGCATGGAAATGGCAACAACAATTAGATAAATAAATTTATTTTTTTTATTTAAATTGCCCATTCTAATAAACGTAATTGTACTGAGTATTACCAAAAAAATCTTTCTTGAAAAGAATTTACCAATGTCAAGGAAGATTTTTTTCTTTCTTGACAAAGATTTACTAATCACACACTTTAATTTGATAAATATACACATTAATTATTGCAAAAAGCCTTTTCTACCACTTTATAAATAAAAAAAATGAATAAAAAAAGATAAACTTATTATAAGGCTAATAATAAATTTGACGATTACGGAAATCGTTACGTTTTTCATACTTCAAGTCTTGCAACATTCCCGCTTTAATATTAATAGTAAAGTTCCAACCACTACGATATCCAAAAGGTACCCAATTGAAGCGCAATTCCCAACAATGTAAATCTCTATAAAAATCAAAAGATGTATATGTCCAATCCTTATTTACAAAATCGTATCCTGTACGAAAACCAACTTTCCAATTTTCTGTAACTGTTACATTACCTGTTGCCGAAAAAGTTGCTGACTCATTCGTACTATATCCTGCAATTGCAACAACATATGTACTCAAACGAGAATAATTACCACTTAAACTCAAATCCCATTTAGTGGAAAAATCCACTAAATTAGGCAATATCTCTAAATTATTAACAAACGGTGAATACTGCATCTCTGTCGGAGATATTCTATTATCCATATTATTATTCACCTTATTTTTTGAATTGAAATTCCATGATAAAGACAGATTCCACTGTGAAGACTGCTTAGTAAATAATTTGTTTTGTTTTTCAAAAACAAATTTATTAATTATTTGATTATCTTTATTCAAGACATAAGGAGTGAAAGAAGCAGAATAATTGATTACTAGCTTTTTCAATAACGTTGTTCTTGCAGATATACGTAACGGTTGCCAATTGCAAGAGTCTTTTGCCAAATCATAGCCTGTCGAAATTGCGAAATTCTCTAACAATACCACTTTCTGAATTCCTGTTGTTGTATCTGAATATGATTTTACTTTCATTTCCAAGGAATTATTGAGAGTAAAATTTATTATTCCACTTCTTGAAGACGGGGGAGAGCCAAAAACCCCACCCTCTGTCTTAGAATAATAAACCTTATTGTTATTTTTATCAATATAATAATCATAAAAACCTAGAGATGGTAAAGAAAAATCGGGAGTAAATGTAAAAGATAGTGTAGGATTAATAACATGTCGCAATGCTTTCACATAACCTTTTTTAAATACAAACATTCCGTAAATACGAGTATTAAAATAGGAAGTAAAATTTGCATCTCTATTTGATGTAAATCCAAAATTTGTATCTCTGTCTACAAGTCCTGTTTGGGAGTTATATGCCTTGTGGGTGGAAAAAAGATACCATCGTTCAGTGTAATTGACAGAATTGGTCCAAGTAAAATATTTCATAAATTTCACGCTGGATTGAATAGGTATATAATGCTGTATTCCATTATTCATCCGTTTTAAAATATCTTTTTTGAATAGTAAAGAATCATAAGTATCAATAGAGTTAATCAGATTAATGCGATAGGAAAGCGTAATGTCTTCATACCATTTTGTTTTACCCTTTGTTTTTTTCTTTTTAAATGGATGAAACTGCGAAGATGAAAGTGTAGCAGAAGGAAGGTCCAATGAGATTTGTTTAGTATTAATATTATAATTTTCCCCCAAGTTAATAGAAAAATTCCATGATGATCCAAAACGAGTGCTAAACGCAATAGAGGATGTTGTTGTACTGTTAAAATAATCAGTCAAAGATGTAGTATTTTGATTGTACTTTGCACTTACAAGATTGACGTTTGCAGAAAAAGTTTTGTAGGGATGTGCTTTTGCGTCCTGTGTATGAGACCACTGAATTTTGAAGTCCTGTTGAGAAGTCCATGTATTGGTATTTTTCAAACCTGAATGATTTTCCTCAAATCTTACTAAGAAATTCCCTTTGTATTTATAACGTTTAGCATAATCGCTTTTTATATTAATTGCATATGACAAGTTTGTATAGATATCTGATTGCACTATCAGATCTACATAATCAGTCAACGCAAAGTACCATCCTAAATTTCTCAGATAATAACCACGATTACTAGCGTAACCGTATGTGGGCATCAATAACCCGCTTTTCCGTTTATCCGTAAAAGGAAAATAAGCAAAAGGCAATCCTACCGGCAAAGGTATACCCATCAATTGAATGCCGATAGGTCCTGTGATTATTTTATTGTCGGTTATTATTTCTGCTTTAGAGAATGTAAAGCCAAAATGAGGTTCCTTTTCGTTGGGACAAGTAGTAAACATTCCTTCTTTTACGTACAATGTACTATCATTAATTTTTTTTATCTTTTCTCCATGTAAAAATCCATCTCGTTGCGAAGTGAACATATTATTTATTATACCCTTACCGTTATCTGTATTATATAATAATTTTTTACTTTTATACGATACACCGTTATCTGTAAATATCGGAAATTGTCTTAAAGAATCTGCAATAGTATCGTTGATAGGTTCTGCATTCAGTATATTGGAATCTAAATTTATCGTAATCAATCCACTCGAAAGCTCCATTCTATCTTGCTTTACATTACTTTGATTATGCAAATAAATATGTTGGTTGTCTAAATCAAATACTATTGAATCTGAACAGTTGTAATATATCCTTTTTTTTATTTTTCCTGTATTTGTTATCAATTGTACGGAGTCCTTTGTTATTATTGTATTTGAAAATTGCTTAAATAACATACTATCCTCCATATAAGCATCTGATATCTCTGCATTTACAGAATAAAAACAAAGGATAAAAAGTGTTAATGTCGCACAATTTTTTAAAAAAATATTTACTTTATTGTCTTTAATCAACCGTTATAACAATTAAAATACGTAATTTTGTAACAAAATTGCAAATTTAAGTTTTTTTTTATTAATAACATTAAATTAATGTATAAAGGAGGGTCGTTTTTTATTACTTTCATAATTTTATTCTGCCTCTTTAATAGTTGTTCTTTGCTATATGCTCAGGATAACTCTAAACTTTTTGATAAGATTGTAATAGATGCTGGACATGGAGGGAATAAACCCGGAGCTATTGGAAGTAAATATAAGGAAAAAGATATAACCCTTGCCGTTGCTATCAAATTAGGAAAACTTATTAACGAGAATCTAAAAGATGTGAAAGTATATTATACTCGTATTATAGACCAAGACGTTGATCTTTACAAACGTTCTTCTGTGGCAAACAAAATTAACGCCGATCTATTTTTATCTATTCATTGCAATTCTGCAACTAATAAGTCTGCCGGTGGGACGGAAACGTATGCTATGGGATTAGGTAGAACTGAAAGTAATTTAGCAGTTGCTAAAAAAGAAAATGCAGAAATTCTAACCGAAAATAATGCTATTCAAAACTATGAAGGTTTTGATTTTAATTCACCAGAGACGGATATTCTTATGTCCCTATACCAGAATGCTTATCTTAATAATTCTCTTGACTTTGCTGCAAAAATTCAATCTCAATACCAGAAAAATATACCGTTCAAAAATCGTGGAGTTCATCAAGCTAATTTTGTTGTTTTATGGAAAGCAGCTATGCCCGCCGTACTTACTGAAATAGGATTCATATCTAATCCCAAAGAAGAAGAATATCTCGGTAGTGAATACGGACAATGGACTATAGCATCGTGTATTTTTCGTGCCATATGTGAATATCGCAATAAATTTGACAATCTCAACGAACCTATAATGACCATTGAGCAATTAATCCCTAAAGATATTCAAAACAAAGAGAAAATCCGCAAACAAAACGAATTACTGAAAAGAGACTTTTTTGCTCGGGCAGAAAATAACGATTCTATTTACAAAAATCAAACCTCAACAAATGGTCAAGAACAATTAAACAAAGAAAAATTTTCACAAAACGACTCCATTCAAAATATACAAAAGACAGGAACAGAGATCATTTATCGCATTCAGTTTATGTCATCCCCCACTAAAATTGCATATAATGATAGTCGTTTTATAGGTTTGGAAGATATCTTTTCATACAAAGATAAAGGTGCCTGGAAATATACAGCAGGTATATTTGCTACTCAAAAGGAAGCATTGGATTATCAAAAAAAAATTAAGACTAAGTACAACGATGCTTTTGTTGTGGCATTCCATAATGGCAAACGGATAACAGTAGTAGAAGCTCAAAGATTACAAAAGAAATAAAAAAAATGAAAACTCGCAATGAATTCCAAATAGGTCTTATCGGACTGATTACACTTGTTATGTTATTTTTAGGGATAAAGTTTTTGAGAGGATCAGAAATATTTTCATCTAACAAGAATTACTTCGCTATCTATAATAATGTGAGTGGAATGAATCGAAGTAGTTATATTTACGTAAATGGATTGAAAGTAGGGTACGTAAAAGAGATAACACCAATGGACAATCACAATAAGCATTTTTTAGTTGAAATAGCTATAGATAAAAAATTAGAGATCCCCAAAGATTCTCGTTTAATATTATTTTCTAATGGATTGTTGGGGAACAAAAATTTAAGAATAGATATTGGAGATAGTCCTCTAATGCTTGCAGATAAGGATACGTTATTAGGGTATGTAGAGAAGGGAATAATTGACGGATTATCTGCAAAAATATCCCCGGTAATGTCAGACTTATCTTCTGTTATTAAAAGAATAGATACCTTAACAGCAGCAATGAATCATACATTCAATGTACAAAGTCAAGAAAATATTCGCCAAACTCTCAATAATATTAAATCTGTTTCAAGCAAACTTGACAATATAGCTCAGAGTACGAGTAATTTGTTGGAAAAAGATAAAAACAAGTTAAATAATATTGTAACAAATATAGAAACAATAACACGCAATGTATTATCCATTACTGACAGTATTGATGCAAATAAAATAGCATCTACATTGAAGGATGTAAATGCCTCCCTTCTCAGTTTGAATTCCATGTTAAGAAAAATAGAGAAAGGCAATGGTAATTTGGGACAATTACTTAATGATGAACAGCTATACATCAATTTAACGGAAAGTACAAAGAATCTTAACTTGTTGTTAGAAGATATCAAAAAGAATCCTAAGAAGTACATCAATATCAAACTTCTTTAACCAAAATATCTCCTTTATTTTTAGAAAGAGTAGTTCGTTTGATAGAAGAGCAAATATTATAAATAAAGATGAAAATCTGTTTTATTCTTTTCAAGAAAGAATAAATTAATGTCCCACTTTAACAAAATAAAGTCCCATATTGGAAATTTATTTTCTAATAATAAATTACTATTTCTTGTTTATTACAATCTGCTATTTATCGTTAGATAAACATATTTTCTATTTGATATATCCCCTGTCATAAATTAATAATTAGATAGTTACATCGTGATTCTGTTCTGTAGGAGAGGCAAACTCCTTCTTGCTCTCCTGTATAATTTATTATACTCCGTGCAGAAAAAATTACAATTGTAAAGATTTAATCCCAAAAGAAAAATATATTTATATCTTATAAACCTTTTATATCAAAACCCTCCTGTTTTTAGAATAACCTTCTATGTAACAATTTTGAAATATGGTACCCTTTTTATCCACATTCTTTAATTTATCTGCAATTTCTTTACCAAGATTTAGCCCAAGATTTTACACCCCTTTGTATCAATTCGGTATTCTTTCAATTTTAAGATTAGACAACATGTTTATCTTTTTTTTAATTGCCTTTTCTCCTTATTTTTATTCATATAGAGTTCTTTAAAAGTCTATTTACCAGCATCACCAAGCATCCTCTACCTCCTACTTTGAATGGTTTTAAATCCAAATACTTATTCCTATACTTTCTTATGTCTTGTTGCGATTCTTCATTGTCCATGTAAGGAAGCATCCTAACTTGTAAAGGAAATGATTCATTAACATAATAAACAAAACTCATTAAATCTTTCTTCATTTTTGCCTACCAACAATTATTTGCCACATCTACCAATCGTTTCATTCCTATTGGAATTACATTCTTGTCTATTTCCAATTGCGTACATAAACATCTATAAAATATGTGCACCAAACAAATATAATATTATAACTAATATAATATCTGTCTATCATTAGAATACTCTATTTTGGTTGTCAATAGGCTCCAATCATAACACTGTTTTAACAAGCCGGAAATATATATTATCATCGTATCTTGTAGTACTGATACATACTGTTTTTAACATAGGCTCATTTTAAAAATAAAAAACTAATTCTTTAAGTAACTTCGGATTATGGTCTGACAAATGATATAAAAAAGTTGGTTGATGACATTTCTTGTGAATGTTCTCATACTGTTTTGCTCTTAGAATTTTTGTGTTGGTTATGTGGATAGAATCATAGCCCATACTCCTTAGTGTTTAGACAAATAACCGTTGATCAATCCATATCCCTACAAATATATACGATAAGAAAGTTGGGATTTAGAGATGCTACGTAGAACAATTGTACCACGAGGCATCAAACATTACTAAGGTGTTCGTTCAAACGCAATATATTCAATACCTCTTCGTTTGCAAAATTGCCTTTTTTCTAATGTAATCCCCTCAGTATTGACAATAAAATATCAGGTTGAAATTTATTTACACTTTCTACGAAATCCATTACTCCTCTTTCTGGATTTATGCAGACATCTTTTACATAACGGATAGACTTGACAATAAATAGTCTTTCTTTTTCTGAAGTTATGTTCCCACGGTATTTCAAATCAAAGATAGTCTCATCACTTCAGACACCGAGATAGAGGATTCTGCATGCAGATACTTTTTTGAAAAAAACAACACGACTACTCCGAAGTAAATCTCAATACCCTGAAATAAATATACTTTTATTCATAATGGTTATCCTAACGATATCCTCTACAAGGATTATTCAAAAAATCTTCATATGCTAACTTGATTCCTTCTTTCAATTCCGTTTTATATTGCCATCCCAATTGACCTGCTTTACTTACATCAAGAAGTTTACGAGGTGTCCCATTAGGTTTGCTTGTATCCCAAAGAATTTTTCCTGTGTAACCAACAACCTCTGCAATTAACTGAGTTAAATTCTTAATTGATATCTCTTTACCGGTACCTGCATTGACAGTCTCATTACCCGAATAATTATTCATCAAAAATACACATAGATTAGCTAAATCCTCCACATAAAGAAACTCTCTTAACGCACTACCATCTCCCCAACAAATAACAGATGATTTCCCTGACAACTTTGCCTCATGAAATCTCCGTATAAGAGCAGGAATCACATGAGAATTTTGTGGATGATAGTTATCATTGGGACCATATAAGTTGGTAGGCATCACACTTATATAGTCAGTTTCGTATTGTCTGTTAAGATATTCACAATATTTCAATCCGGATATTTTTGCTAATGCATAAGCTTCATTTGTGGGCTCTAAACTGGAAGTTAATAAGCAATTTTCTTTAATAGGTTGAGGTGCTAATCGCGGATATATACAAGATGATCCTAAAAACTCCAATTTTTTGCAACCATATTGCCATGCTGCATGAATAACATTCATTTCCAATATCATATTATCATACATAAAATCCGCCAAGTGGTTATTATTTGCGATGATCCCTCCAACTTTTGCAGCGGCAAGAAAAACGTATTCTGGTTTTTCTTTCATAAAAAATTCTTCTACCTCTTCCTGTCTGGTCAAATCCAACTCCTTACGAGTACGACAGATGATATTAGTATAGCCTTGTCGGTGCAGTTCTCTAACGATTGAACTTCCTACCATACCTTTATGTCCCGCTACATATATCTTGCTATTGGTATCCATTACTTTGCATGTTGAGAATTTAAATATTGTTTTTGGACAAATTTCATATCATGTTGAACCATTATTTTTACCAATTGTTCAAATGAAGTCTTATGAGGATTCCATCCAAGTAAGGTTTTAGCTTTCGTAGGGTCACCTAACAACTGTTCTACTTCTGCAGGACGAAAATATTTCGGGTCAACCTCAACAACAATCTTACCTGTTTTTGTGTTAATCCCTTTCTCTTCTATTCCTTCTCCTTGCCAACCTAATTCAATTCCCACTTCATTAAATGCAAGAGAACAAAATTCTCTTACAGTATGATATTCACCTGTTGCAATAACGAAATCCTCTGGTTTGTCTTGCTGTAAAATCAACCACATACATTCAACGTAATCTTTTGCATAGCCCCAATCCCTCAATGAATTCAAATTGCCCAAATACAGTTTGTCTTGATATCCTTGTGCAATACGAGATGCTGCAAGTGTTATCTTACGAGTAACGAAGTTTTCCCCTCTTCGTTCGCTTTCATGATTAAAAAGAATACCATTTGTAGCAAACATTCCATAGCTCTCACGGTAATTTTTCGTTATCCAGTATCCATATAGTTTTGCCACCCCGTACGGAGAACGTGGATAGAAAGGTGTAGTTTCTTTTTGTGGAATTTCTTGTACCAAACCATATAATTCGGATGTTGAGGCCTGATATATTCTGCAAGATTTCTCCAATCCGCAAATCCTTACAGCCTCTAACAAGCGTAAAACACCTATTGCATCATCTTCTGCAGTATATTCAGGAACATCAAAAGACACCTTGACATGCGATTGTGCCGCCAAATTGTATATTTCATAGGGTTTGACAGAACCAACTATCCTTATCAAGGATGAAGAGTCGGTCATATCTCCCCAATGCAAGTTAATAAGACGCTCTCGCTTCATATCTCTAACCCATTCATCAAGATAAAGATGTTCTATTCTACCTGTATTGAACGAAGATGACCTTCTCAAAATACCATGCACCTCATAACCTTTTTCCAATAAGAACTCCGCCAAAAAACTTCCGTCCTGTCCCGTAATACCCGTAATTAAAGCAACCTTTTTCATTATCTATTTTAGTTTAAGAAAAAATTTATCCCATTAATTTTGCAAAGCTATGAAATATATTAATAATCGTAAAATTTTTTCATAAAATTTTTCTAATCCTTTATTATACATAAAAAAACTCACACGAGATATCTAAAATATAACTGTTATATGGAAAAACTTTATATGACATTTCAAAAAATTAATGTCAAGAAAGAATTTTTTCTTGTCAAGAAAGAATTTACCAATCTCGCACTTTAATTTCGTCAATAAATATAGAATTTACAGTGTGTAATATAATAAAAAAGTAATATTACACATTACACCTCGGATTTCTTTATTATTAATAATTTCTTGCGAAGATAACTCTCCTATGTGAGGGTTTCCCGCTATATATACACTTCCCTTCTTCCTGAGTAGCACCGATAGGAATACAACGTATTGTAGCCTTTGTCTGTTCTTTAATTCTCTCTTCCGTTTCAGAAGTGCCATCCCAATGACACATCAAAAAACCTCCTTTTTCTATTTCTTTCACAAATTCTCCCCAAGAATCTACATTACGCGTTTTACTTGCTTGCAAATTCTTAGCTTTATTGAATAGATTAGTCTGTATATCCGATATTAGTTGTTCTGTTTTTGTTAAAATTTCATTTGAATGTATTATTTCCTTTTGACATGTATCTCTACGAAATATCTCAACTTTATCCTCTTTTAAGTCCCTTGCACCTAATGTTATACGAATAGGAATCCCTTTAAATTCATATTCATTGAATTTCCAGCCTGGTTTAGTCTTTTCATCGTCATCATACTTAACCGAAATATCTTTTATTTGTAATCCTTTGACAATATTATTTGCCATTTGGTCAATTTGTAATTTTTCTTCTTCTGTTTTGTAAATCGGAATAATGACCACTTGTATCGGTGCAAGATACGGAGGGAGTACTAATCCATTATCGTCAGAATGTGTCATAATTAACGCCCCCATTAAGCGAGTTGATACCCCCCAAGAGGTAGCCCAAACATGCTCCAATTGATTTTCTTTTGACAAAAACTTGACATCAAAAGCTTTTGCGAAATTTTGTCCTAAAAAATGCGAAGTACCAGCCTGCAAAGCCTTACCATCTTGCATCATTGCCTCGATACAATATGTTTCCACTGCCCCTGCAAAACGTTCGTTTGCCGATTTTATTCCTCTAATCACAGGCATAGCCATATATTTTTCAGTAAAATCTGCATAAACATTCATCATTTTCAAAGCTTCATCCTCTGCTTCTTCTTTTGTTGCATGTGCAGTATGACCTTCTTGCCATAAAAATTCTGCAGTACGTAAAAACATACGTGTTCTCATTTCCCAACGAACAACATTTGCCCATTGATTGCAAAGGATAGGCAAATCTCTGTAAGATTTTATCCATTTACGATATGTATCCCAAATAATGGTTTCAGATGTCGGACGGACAATTAAGGATTCTTCTAATTCGGCATTGGGATCGGGGATTAGACCTTTCCCATTTGGATTTTTAGTCAAACGATGGTGAGTTACAACGGCACATTCCTTGGCAAAACCTTCCACATGTTCTGCCTCCTTTTCAAAAAAGGACTTGGGAATAAACAGAGGAAAGTATGCATTCTGGTGCCCAGTCTTTTTGAACATCATATCTAACGTGTATTGCATTTTCTCCCAAATTGCGTAACCATAGGGTTTGATTACCATACAACCCCTTACTGAAGAATTTTCAGCTAAATCAGCTCTCACAACAAGTTCATTATACCATTCTGAATAGTTTTCTTGTCTTGTTACAAAATTTTTTGCCATTGTATTATTATGTTTTGGTATAGTTTTTGATAAATTTTAGTTGGTTCTCGCCGATTCACAAAAATATTTCGTGGAAAGACGATGCAAAGATACAAAAAGTTAAACTATATAAAAGAAATTTGAGGAGGTTATTTTATGAAAAAGTTGTATTGTAGAAACTATGTAATTGGACTAATGTTTTTCTGTTCGGCCTTTATTTTTTACTCTTGTGGGGTAGAAGAATCCATGGTTAGTTATGATGATATATACATTGATAACGAACAAATGAATTTTGAAGAACAAAATTATGCAAGACAAGAAAAAAGAGAAGTGTATCAAGACAAAAAATTTACTCATCAGTATAATCAGTATAGAGAGCAAATCAACAATGATACTACTGAATCTGCTGTTCTGAATGATGATTTTACAATGGACGATTATTATGACTACGCTTACACTGCTCGTTTGCATAGATTTCATGATATAGCTCCTATTTATGGATATTACGATGATCGTTATACTAACGTATATTGGTATGACAGAGATTTTCTTCTTTGGGGGACAAGTATCTATTATGGATATAGATGGTGGTGGCCCACATATGGATATTATGGAAGTTGGATATGCAGTCCATGGTCTCTTTACACGGGTTACGGAAACTGGTGGGGATGGCACAATAGTTGGTATGATTATGCAATGATGGGAAGCTGGTATAATGGATATTATTACGGCTATTATGGAAGATATCCCAAGTACTATAATTCACATGATATGAATTCAGGATTTTATCGTCCAGAACATGAGGGAGGAAGATTAACAAGGGCAAATATTAATAGCAGTTCTATCGGAACAAAAAGCAGTGGAATAATAAATAGGGGCTCTTCTTCCAAATCTTTTGGGGAAGTATATAATAACCATTATGGAAACAATTCCATAGCAAGAGGAAATAATCCTGTAGTGTCAAATCACAATACAACAACAATGGAAAATACCATTACAAGAAATCAAAAAAGGTTGCAAAAACCTATATCTTGCTTGGATAATGGTACAATAATGAGAAAAAATTCTACACTTAATTCTCATATCCCTACTATTAATCGCAATAGTTCAACTACTAATCCTAATAAGTCAACATTAAGCCGCAATCTTGATAATTTACAAAAAAATAACAACATTAATCAATCTACGCAAAAACGAACCTATACTCCTCCTATCCAACGACAGCAAAGAAGTTCTGAAGATTACAGAAATACTACCATAAATCGCAATAGAAATATCCATAGAAATATTAATACAAACTCTTCTGAATCGCGTAGAATATCCTCTCCTTCTCGTAACATACGGTCTTCTAATGCTAATTCTTTCTCATCTCAATCTCGTTCTTCATCTCCTTCTAATAGAACTAATTCTACATCTAGAGGAAGCATAAGAAGATAGGATTTGATCCCCCAAAAAATAATAAAATTGTGATTTCAAAGTTATAGACACAAATATAAAAGTTCTTAAAGTAATAAAGAAAATATTTTAAATAAAAGAAATATGAAAAAGATATTAATTTTAACATTTTCTGTAGTGTTTTGGTTAGGTATAAGAGCACAAAGTGAAACTTTTCCATTGTATTTCAGTCAACATGGCATAAATGGGACAGCAGCATACATAGGAAAAGCCGGTGCTATCGGAGCTTTGGGTGGAGATATTATGTCTGCTCATTATAATCCTGCAGGTTTAGGTCTTTATCGTTCAAGCGAAATGACATTTTCCTTAGGAGTGGACGTTACTTCTTCCTCTTCAATCTTGAATAATTTGAAAGCAACAAATTCTCATCCCAATTTCAACTTTGGTAATATAGGAATCGTTTTTGATTTCAATAATGGTTCAAAGAATTCTATTCGTCATCTTCAACTATCGTTCGGTGTGAACCGTCTCATGAATTTTAATAATCATACACAAATGATTCGTAATAATGTACCTTCTTCTTTTATCTTTGATAATGTAGAACAAAGATTGATTGACTCTTATGGCACTGATGTCAAAGGTCTTTTAAAAGACGATTGGTTTCTTTCGGGTGTTATAGACTATGATACTACTACCAATACTATATCTTCTACTTACGATAGTGGAACTTTTAGACAAATCCGTACTTTAAAAGAAAGCGGTTATTTGAATGAATTTTCCATGTCTTTGAGTGCTAATATAGAAAACTGGCTTTACTTGGGAGCGACATTAGGAATACCTTTTGGAGATTATACTTGCAAAAATATTTTTTCGGAAGAAAAAACTGTCGGAGGAAATCCTATCGGAAAAAGTTACACTTATCATCAAGAACAGAAACTTTCCGTTTCTGGTCTTAATCTAAAAGTAGGTGCTATCGTACGACCTTTAGAATGGTTCAGGTTAGGTGTTGCCATCCATACACCTACTTTGTATACTATGAATGATGACTATTTCCAAAATATAAAAGAGAGGTGGTCTTCGGGAGGGTGGTTCAATACTCTTACGTATACAATGCAATCTCCTTGGAAATTTATTGGTAGTGCAGCAATTGTTCTTGGTAAATCAAAAAATAAAATACAAGGGACTTTAAGTTTCGATTATGAATATTCAGATTATAGCAATATGTCTATAACTCTCGAAGAAAAACCATGGTTAGAAAACAAATTAAATACATCTATCGATAATAATTTTTCTGGGGCAAATACTTTCCGATTAGGTGGTGAAATTAGATATGGTGTCTTAAGAGGTAGAATCGGATATGCTCATATGGGCAACCCTTATAAGAGTGGAAATATCAATAGTGCAGAATGGAATTATATAACCTGCGGAATGGGATATAAGGGGAAAATATTCAGTCTAGATATAGGATACGTTTACAGTTCATGTCTTGGTTCTAAATATTACTCTTATGATGTTTACAATTTATCTGACAATAAATGGTATGCAGATAACTCTCCTGCAAGTATAGATACAAAAAAGCATTTAGTACAAGTTACGTTTGGAATCAGATTCTAATACAATGCTGTATATACTATAATGTATAATACAACAAATCTACAAAAAATGAGGGCATAAGGAAAAATTCTTTCTTGACATAGATGGGCTGTCTTCAAGAAAGAATTTTTCCTTTTGGCAGTTCACAAAACTATAATCTCGGATAACCGTATTTAGACTTTGTTACCCGAGATTAAATTTAATACCCATATTATGTTTTATACTGCATTAGCTCCGTTAGAGACTTCTATAATTTGATTTGTTATATCTGACTGACGCTGTTTGTTATATCTCAAGGTCAAATCTTTCAATAAAGAAGCGGCATTGTCTGTTGCCTTATTCATTGAAGACATCCTTGCTCCATGTTCCGAAGTAAAAGAATCTAAAAAACATTTGTAAAATTGTATTTTTAGGCTTTGAGGAATAACAGTACTAATTATCGCTTCCCGACTTGGTGAAAAAATATAGTCTTTATTATATCCCCCTCCAAGAGTATTGTCTCCAATCTTATCAATCTCTTGATTAAATACATTATTTGAAAGAGGTAGAAAATTTTCTATTGTCGGAATTTGTGTAGCTGCGTTTTTGAACTGATTGTAAATAATTTCAATTTTATCGTATTCTTGTTGTAAAAAACTATTCATGAATCCGTTAGCTTCTTTACTAATATTATCAAATGTAAGTAAATCCCAAATTTCATCATTTGTCCCCAAATAGTTAATATTTTTGAATTTCTTAAACACACTGTCTCCTTTTTTGCCATAAGACATTAGTATAATTTTATGACCCTGCCCTATATATTGATTTATTCTCTTAGCAGTAAGTTTTATAACAGAAGAATTAAAAGTGGAACACAATCCCTTGTTGGAGGTTAGGACCACAAGCAGAATATTCTCACTTTTATTTTTAGTTTTTCTAGCAAAAGGCATATCGTCTGTAATAGCTCCTTCTAACCTTCCCATTATTCCACTCATTTTTTGAGAATAGGGGCGAAGTTTTGTAATTGCTGTTTGTGATTTACGTAGCTTAGCAGCTGAAACCATCTTCATCGCAGAAGTAATCTGCTGTGTGGATTTGACAGAACTTATTCTCGTACGTATTTCTTTCAGATTTGCCATAAACTTATGCCATTATGTATTTTTGAGCAGCCTCTTTTTGAGCTTGATGGAGAATATTCAATATTTTATCATCCATCTTCCCTTGCTTGATATCAGACAAAATATCCTCATATTTTGAACTTAATAAAGTCAAGTAATCTTTCTCAAAATCTAAAATGCTATGTACAGGAATATCACTTAACCAGCCTTTTGTACCACAAGTAATGATTGCAACTTGTTGTTCAACTTTCATCGGTGTGTATTGAGGTTGTTTCAATATTTCCACATTTCTTTTACCTTTTTCCAGTACCATCTTAGTTGTTGCATCTAAATCCGACCCAAACTTAGAGAATGCTTCCAATTCTCTATATTGTGCCTGATCTATCTTTAATGTCCCTGCTATTTTTTTCATAGACTTTATCTGAGCCTTGCCTCCTACACGCGATACTGAGATACCTACATTAATTGCAGGGCGAACTCCCGAATTGAAAAGATTGCTTTCCAAAAATATTTGACCATCCGTAATAGATATAACATTGGTAGGAATATATGCACTTACATCTCCTGCTTGTGTTTCTATTATTGGCAAAGCTGTCAAGGAACCTCCTCCCTTCACTCTGTCTTTTAGCACCTCCGGTAAATCATTCATCTGCCTTGCAACTTCATCATTGTTGATTATTTTACAAGCTCGTTCTAATAATCTTGAATGCAAATAAAACACATCACCAGGATAAGCCTCTCTACCTGGTGGTCTACGTAAAAGTAAAGACACCTCACGATAGGCAACTGCTTGTTTGCTTAAATCATCATAGATAACTAAAGCATGTCTTCCCGTATCTCTAAAATATTCACCGATTGCAGCACCAGTAAAAGGAGCATAAAACTGCATAGCAGCAGGATCAGATGCAGTAGCTGTCAACACTATTGTGTATTTCATAGCATCATGTTCTTCTAGAGTCTTTACTAAATTAGCAACCGTTGAACCTTTTTGACCACATGCTACATAAATGCAATATACAGGATTCCCTTGCTCGTAAAACTCTTTTTGATTGATGATAGTATCTATCGCAATAGCTGTTTTCCCCGTTTGACGATCGCCAATAATCAATTCTCTTTGCCCTTTTCCTATGGGAATCATAGAATCTACTGCTTTGAGCCCTGTTTGTAAAGGCTCCTCTACCGGTTGTCTATAAATAACACCAGGAGCTTTGCGTTCAATCGGCATATCAAACAACTCACCTGTAATATCTCCTTTCCCATCTACTGGCTGTCCTATGGTATTGACAACCCTACCCAAAAGTCCATCACCAACACGAACAGAAGCAATTCGTTTAGTACGTTTAACGGTATCTCCTTCATTTATATCTCCTGTCTCACCCAAAAGAACTATTCCGACATTGTCTTCTTCCAAATTTTGAACCACTCCCTGCGTCCCATTATGGAATTCTACTAATTCTCCTGCCTGAGCGTTCAAAAGACCATACACTCTGGCAATACCGTCTCCGACAGAAAGGACCTTCCCCACTTCCTCCATTTGAGTCTCTACGGAGGAATTGGTAAGTTGCTCTCGTAATATTGCCGTAACTTCCGATGGTTTTAAAATTGCCATGACTTTTATTTTATTATTTTTCTTCTCAAATTATTTATTTTTCGCAAAAATGAAGCATCATATTGCTGCCCATTCATTTCAATGATGAATCCTCCTATTAAACTTGTATTTTTTTTGATTACAAGTTGTACTGTACAGTTACATTCTTCTTGAAGTTTATGCTTAATAAGCATCTTAGTATTTTCACTCATATCTTGGGCAACGGTAATAGTAGCTACCTTTATGTTTAAGTAATCATTAACGATGTTAAGATACTCTTCACAAATACCTCGTAAAAAAATATCTCTACGTTTTAAAGCAATCAAAGAAAGAAACTTGACTGTTAACTCATTACACCTCTCCTTAAACAAAGCAAGTAGGATCTCTCTCTTTTTGAACGGCTTAACAGTAGGATTTCTTAATACTATCTCAAATTCCCTATTCTCTTTACACGTATTGTAAATAAAAACAATATCATCAGATATTGTATCTATAATACTATTATCCTTTGCCAAATCAAAAAGACTTTGAGCATAACGTTTTTGTAGTCTCTTCTCATCCATACTATTTGAAACTTATCTTTTCAATTTGCTTAGCGATAAATTCTTCACTTGTTTTTGTATCTTTAACTTCTTGTTGCAAAATTTTCTGTGCAATATCCAAAGACATTTGACCCATTTGATTTTGTAAATCTTTCAAGACTCTATCTTTTTCGTAGATAATATCTTCTTTGGCTTTTAAAATAATTTTGTTTGCTTCTTGTCTTGCTTCTTGTCTTGCTTCCTCTATCAATTGGTTACCCGATAGTCGTGCTTGTTTCAAAATATTATCTCTTTCTTCTCTTGCTTGAGCTAACAACTCCTCATTACCTGCTTTCAATTTTTCCATTTCCTTTTTTGCATTTTCAGCAGCAAGCAAAGAATTTCGGATACTCTCTTCTCTTTTTTTAAGACCTTTTATAACAACTGGCCACCCCCACATTCTCAGTATGAATAAGAATATAAGGAAAGTGATCGTTGTCCAAAATATTAATCCTAACTCTGGTGTTAATAAGCCCATTGATTTACATATTAATTATATGGCACTAGATATTGAATACTGAAAATACTCATGATTGAACTCTCCCAGAGAACACTCCTATATTCTACAAGAGTATATGTAATATTCAATGTCTAATACTCAATGTTATTTCAAGATTACAAGCAAACAGGCAACAACTGCAAATAAGGAGACTGCCTCTACCAAAGCTGCAACAATAATCATATTACTACGAATATCATTGACAGCATCAGGTTGACGAGCAATAGAATCCATAGCATTTTTTCCTATATTCCCAATTCCCAAACCAGCTCCTATTGCTACAAGTCCTGCTCCTATACCAGCCAAACCATAGCCTATCGGCAAATAATCTACAACTGCTTGTAATAAAACCATTAATGTTGTCATCGTTTTAAAAGTTTTTAATTGTTCTACTAAAAAAGTTTCTCAAACATCAGAATACTTCCGACCATTTGGATTGGCAAATATATAAATATTTTCTTACATACAAACAAATATTTCATTTTTTATTCATCTTAGTACATTGAAAATATCAATCTCACACATTAGTAAATTATTGTCTGACATCTGTAAATTGTTGTTTAACTTTAATTTTGTGAAATACTACTCTATTCTCATATGATAAAAAAGAAAACAAAAAATATACTATATCAGTTTATATATCTGACCTGGCAAAGCAATAATCACATCACTCAATTCTAAATTCATTAAAGCAGATGATAACTCAACGGCAGGTACTTTTATCTCTATTAACAATGAATCCATATTCATTTCTCCTTTTTCTCTGAGTTTACAATATATACGTTTCTCCAATCCTGTCAAAGTACTACTTCTATCCTCTTTTTCGGCAAAAATAGAAAGCGTTTTAGCATGTTTGTTCCACGACATAATACTTTCTATATCTTCCACATTGGAAAGAATATGTGCTTTGTTCGATTTTACAAGAAAATTGCATCCTTCGGAATTATTATCTGTCAACCTGCCAGGTACTGCCATAACTTCCCTACAATAATCGTTGGCGAGGTTTGCCGTCAATAGTGCTCCACCTTTCCTTGAAGCTTCTACAACAATTACAGCATCAGATAGTCCTGCTATTATTCTATTTCTTGCAGGAAAATTACCAGGAAAGGGTTTTGTTTTTGTGAAATATTCAGTGACCAAACCCCCATTTGTTATCATGGATTGAGATAAAGAAAAATGATCCTTAGGATAGATTTGGTCAAGTCCTGTTCCCATAACAGCAAAAGTAGGTATACTCCTTTTTAAACAACTTATATGTGCGGTAGAATCTATACCATATGCAAGACCGGAAATAACGATAACGCCTAACTGTTGTAATTCCATAACAATACGTTCTACCATCTGTTTCCCATAATCGCTACATATCCTTGAACCAACTATTGCAACAATACGAGGATATTCCAAATCACCATTCCCTTGCACAAAAAGACAAATAGGTTTGTCGGGAATATCCTTTAATCTGCGAGGATAATCTTCATCTGTAAAAAAATAGGAACGAATATTGTAGTTTTGTATAAAATTCAATTCCCGTTCACAATCTTTGAACATACGTTTTGAAAGAATATCCTGAATAGTTTTTTCTCTAGTTTTGAATATAAGTCTCAAATCTCGTTCGTTTAACTCAAAAACATCACGAGCAGATCCTACATGTTTTATTAATTCTTGTGCAATGCGTGGTCCTATACCATTAGTCTTTGCTAATGCAAGTTGGAATATATCAACCATATTCTCTATAATATTTACTTTCTTCCTATTTCTTGATAGGATTTTAAGAGTATTAACGTTCCATATCCAAGTCTTTAAGATGTTGCCATATTTTGCAAGCTGGTAATCCCATCACATTATAATAATCTCCCTTGATTTCTCTCACTCCTACTAATCCTATCCATTCCTGAATACCATATGCTCCTGCCTTATCAAAAGGTCGCTTATTATGAATATAATACGATATTTCCTCCTCTGAAATTGAGGCAAACCGAACTTCTGTCATCTCAAAGAAGCAATCGGTAGAGGTATTACTTTTCAGATAACAACCTGTAATAACTTTATGTCGTCTATCAGATAATTTTTTTAACATCTGCAAAGCATCTTTTTCATCTTGTGGTTTGCCAAATATACAATCATCAAAAACAACTACCGTATCTGCCGAAACAAGTATTTGATCCTCTACAATGCATCCTTGATATGCTTCGCCTTTTTTCCTTGCCAAATAGAGTGCAACTTCTTTCGCAGGCAACTCCTCAGGATATACCTCATCACATTCACAAGAAACCACTTTTATTGTGAATCCCATTTGCTCCAATATCTGTTTTCTCCTGGGAGAATGGCTATTTAAGAGAATAGTCTTATTGAATATTTCCATTAATAAAAAAGTTTTTACAGAATGATATGACAAACAAAATCGAAATAAATATCATACTCAGGAAAACATACAAATAATTGAAATCTGTCTGCTTTCTAGCCTTTTGAAGCATTATCATATAATAAACAATAGGTAGTATAACAATTGCAGCTGTAATAATTATATAAAAGCTCCCCAAAAGATTTTTATAACAATACAAAAATAGACAAATTAAAAGAATAAATATGGCACTTATTAGGTATAAAACTATCTTACTTTTGTTTTCTCCCAATTTAACTCCTATTGTTGAGTATTCTTTTTGCCTATCATCTTTAATATTAGTTACATCTCCTGTAATATCTCTCAATATGGCCAGCATAAATACCAATATTGCAAAAAAAACAAACAACGAAAATACATCATTGTACCCAATTGCCATAGGATTAGGAAATCTATAAGTATAGGGTACTAATACTGACGCATCATGTGGCATCTGTGATAAAATAATCGCAGAATAAAATGTTGCCAAAGAGAGGTTTCCTATCAATAAAATACGTCTAGTTCTGCTCGCATAAGTATAACCTATTAATAAGGTAAGCACCATCAAACTAATATAATAATAATTATAATTTGTTTTCCAAAACGAGTAGCATGTTGCAATTATTCCAACGAACCAAAATACTGTCCAAGCTCCCCTAAAACGAATAATATCTGGATAATCCTTGATATTAAATATTCGTTCTTTATTTTGAGATATTACTTTTTGTTTTTCATCATAAAATTTAATTGCAACATTATTACCTGCCAATAAAAAACATATTCCAAAGGCAAATATAAGAAAATTCTCCCATGAAATAGTTGCAGGAAGATTCCATTGAGCGTAAAAAGGTATAATTATATTAATGCGAATCATGATCATAGCAAAAAGGACTACGATTAACTCTTTCCAACCAAGTAAATTCAAAAATTCTTTCATTATTATTCCCGTTTATTATATTCTTTGGTTTTTAGCACATGTTATTAAAAAATCATAGACCTTACCTTTACTAGTGTTAAAACACTATTTGTAAGATTGAATTTAAGAAAGGATTTTCTAATCATAGACTTTAGATTTAGTATTAAACTCCCCCCTCTTTTATATCCCACTTCTAATCTTGGAATAATTAAAAACTAAATATATAGAACAGCAATTAAAAATTACGACTTTGTATCTCATTTCCTTGCTCGTCAAAAAAAATCCATTTACCAACTTTTTTACCTTTTTTATACATACCTTTTTCTATCAGCTTATTATTAAAATATCTTTCCCATCCACCATCTAATTCTCCATAAATATAATCTGCTTTTTGGTATATATCCCCATGTTCATCATATAGTATTTCCGTGCCATGTTTCACCCCGTTAGAATAACTAACATCCGTTTTACGTGAACCATCGATATTGTACATTTCCCATCTACCATCCATATTGCCTGAGATAAACTTCCCTCTCATTTGAATTTCTCCATTGTCAAAATAAGAAATCCAAATACCCTCTTCTTTCCCATCAACATACGAACCCTGATGGAGTATCTTACCATTTTCATAATAAGTTTTCCATAAACCTTCTCTCTTACCATGTATATATTCACCTTCACGCCATTTCTCTTTTGTTTCATAGTAATAAACCCAGTGTCCTTCTTCCTGATCATTAATGTAATTTCCTTCACTATTCTTATTCCCACTATCATGAAAATAATAAATCCAATGACCATCCTTCAACCCTTTTTTTAGCGTCCCCTCCATTTCTGGATTAGAATTTGCATACCACCATTTTACTGTACCATCTAATTCATTATTCTTGTAAGTACCTTGCATCTTCACTGTGCCATTTTTATGAAACTCTTTATACTCTCCTTGTTTCTTGCCATCAATCACCATACAAGAAAAATAAAGCTGTTTATTACCATAGAAGGCCTTATTTACTCCATCACCAGTAAAAATCTCTTGTTTTTTCAAATTAGCATCACGATAAAACCATTGCCAAAGACCCACTTTCCATCCCTTTTCATTATACTCTCCTTTCATTTGTATATTCCCATTCTCAAAATACCATATCCACTTACCAACTCTAATGTTATCCTTATTTTTCCATCCTTCAGTAGCAATATTACCGTTAGTATAGTATTCCTTAAATAAAATAGTATCTTCATTTTGTGCATATGCAATAATAAAGACAAACAATGTAATAAACAATACTAAACTCCTTTTTTTCATTTTTTTAACAGATTTTATCCTTCTAATCTTGTGCCGGATGAGAATATATGATATTCAATTTGGGAGGGTTACTATGAGTAGGACCCGTAAGAACAACTCGCGATGCTGAAGAAATTCTATTATCTGGAACTAAATACAACTCACATTTGTCATATTTACCTAAAAGATAATTTTGTAAAAAAGAGGTAACATCTATCCTATATGCATTAATACTAGCATCATATTTGTTGCCGAGCCAATTATTTACGCTTGTTTGATCATTGATATAGTAATACTTACCATCTTGTTTGCGAAATACATTAATGGACCTGGGGAAAATATAAGCTTTTGTACTAAGTTCTGATACTGGCAATATTAACTCAGCACGATTCAAAGCTGCTCCTTTAATAGAATCTTGATTATACCAATTATCCAACCCGTTTAAATCTAAACGAGACTCCGCAATACCAAGAGATGCTAAGTAGATATAGTTCTGAGTTTTTATAGAGTCATTCGGTGCAACTGAATTTAAACCCGATAAGGAAGATGACGAATAATCCTTCTCTATACGCATAAATCTATAACCATTCCCTGTAAAATTTATTATATACCTACCAGCATTACCATTATGATCATGGTAATAAACAAATATTCCTGAAAAATCAGACTTCATATTCACGTATGCTAAATAAGAATCTGTACTACTTTGAGCTGTTATTTTAATTCCCTTAAAATCTTGAGCGAATAGCTGTTGTGTTTCGTATTTCCCTTGCTTTAATTTGTTTATAAAATTAGAATTTAAAGATAATCTAATATGTGGGATAGTTTCTTTATCCTGTCCTTCTATCTTCACCCCATGCAAAGGATCGGAAAAAATCGTTGAAGAGAAGATAGCTTCAGATTGGGTGGCAATATCACTGCACCCATATTTATCCGTAGAATCAATATTGCTAGAAAGCATATACACACTTACATTCATGTTATCTGAATGTATACTACTATCTGACACAAATGCCCCTTGTGAAGAATAAGCTAAACATAAAACAGCGGAATCAATAGTACCAATACTCGTAAAATCGTATCCAGAATAATCTTCCAACCCCAAAGATGTGTATATAGAAGTCTTAATCTTACCAAACTGGGTATCAGCATAAGAACCTAATACATAATTATCATTTTGAACTGTCACAAGAGAGTCCATCTTGAATGTAACTGTTTTAACTGAAACAATATTCTCATTGGAATGTAGAACATCCATACCTCCGCTCGTTTTGACTAAGTCCAATCCTAATTGACTATCTTCATTTACGCAAGAAAAAAATGCAAAAGAAACAAAGAATATATTTATAAGGCAATTAATCTTCCTCAATTTCGATGATAGAATCATAATAATCATTTATAGATTTGTAAAACTCTTTTTTATCAGATTTAAAAGGAATTATATCTTTCTTACTTTCCTTAGCGAAGTCTACTAGTTCTTTACTAACCTTCTCCTGTCCTATAACTACTCCATCGGCATATGTGATCGCGGCTCTCATTATATTTTCATAAGTTGGCTCTTTATAAAATCTCCAATCCTTTTGAGTACCTCCCACCGACTCTCGTTTTATTTTTCTAATAAGGTTCTCATCTAACATATCAGCAAAACGTTCTCCCATAAGCGTTACGATAATCTTTGCATTATTAAAGTAAGGATTATTCTTGTATTCATCTGTCCTTTTTACAAAAAAAGGAAGCATCATGGAAAACCAACCAGTACAATGAATCAATGAAGGTCGCCAGGAAAGTTTTTTTACAGTCTCCAACACTCCTCTTGCAAAGAAAATACTCCTCTCATCGTTGTTTGTAAGAAATTTATTTTTAGCATCCTTAACATCAGCCTTTATGGTAAAAAAGTCCTCATTATCTATGAAATATATTTGCATCCTAACGGTAGGGATAGAAGCGACTTTAATTATCAAAGGATGATCAGTGTCATCTATTACAATATTCAATCCAGATAGTCGTATTACTTCGTGTAATTGATTTTTTCTTTCATTTATATTCCCGAAACATGGCATAAATATACGTACTTCCTTTCCTGTTTCAAATGAAGATTGAGGTAAGTATCGGCAATAATCCGCCATCTTGTTAGAGGACATGTATGGATAGATTTCTTGTGATACATATAAGATTTTTGATTTGTCCATATCATTTGTTTTTGAAACCGCAAAGTTACAATTTTTTTTTAACATAATATTTTTTTATTTAAATATTTATTTTTCAGAATGCAAGACAAATAATAAAAATGAATTACTACAAAGTATTCATTGGAAAAATTAATTAGAAATCTCTAAAATACGACTAGTAAAAATAGGTATCGCCTGTGGTATTTTGAAAACAGTTGAATATCCTTTTTTAAGCAAACATTATTTTCTCCCGTAATTTAACTTTTTTTACTCACCTAATTTTTATTCTTAAATAAATAAATTATTAGTATGATATTCAAAAAAATTGTAACTTTGCAACAAAAAAAATATTTCTTTGTACGTATCTACGTTTTTAGTAAAATTATGTGTAATATTGTAGGAATAAGTAAAACTTTTTTGAAAATGAAAAATATTATTTTATTCGGAGCACCTGGAGCAGGGAAAGGCACTCAGAGTGCAATACTTAGAGAAAAATTAGATTTGGCATATATTTCTACCGGAGAGATTCTAAGAGCTGAAATAAGTAGTGGGACAGAATTAGGTAAAAAAGCCGAAATTCTTATTAATAAAGGGGAATTGGTGAGTGATGACATCATTATCGGAATGATTAAATCGTTTATCGCAAATAATAAATCCAAGGATTTGCTATTAGACGGCTTCCCCAGAACAATTAAACAAGCAGAGGCACTAGATGAAATTCTTATTTCCATGCAAAGAGGTAAAGCAAAAGTTATAGAAATGAAGGTAAATAAAGATATTCTTATGCAAAGACTCTTGAGACGAGCCGAAATTGAAGGGCGAAAAGACGATAATGAAGATTCAATACGTGAAAGATTTAATCAATATGAGAAAAAAACGGTTGCAGTTGCACAATACTACGAAAAAAAAGGAGATTATATTTCCATAGATGGAGAACACGGTACTCCACAGGAAGTTTCCAGGAGATTGTTTGAAGTTTTAGAAAAATTATAATTAGAAACAAGCAATAATTAATGCATATTTGCTCTGATATAACACAAAGATATATCATCAAAGCAAAAAGATTCATTTCTGATATGCAAAAATGTCTTTCCAAAAGGTAGAAGGAAATCTTTTAATTGTTGCTTCCCACATAACAGGTTTGACATGGCAAGTAATTTTGTAGATTATGTAAAAATATTTTGTAGAAGTGGCAAAGGAGGTGCTGGGTGTATGCATCTTCTTCATGCAGCAAAAGAATTTAAAGGTGGACCTGATGGAGGTGATGGAGGAAGAGGAGGGCATATAATTATACGGGGTAACGCTCAATTGTGGACATTACTCCATTTAAAATACACAAAACATGTTTTTGCTAAAGACGGAGAAGCTGGAGGTCAAAATCTGAGACACGGAGCTAATGGTATGGATAAAATAATAGAAGTTCCATTGGGTTGTGTGATTAAAGACGCTGAAACAAATGAAATTTTGTGCGAAATCACAGAGGACCTAGAGGAGAAAGTATTATTTTTAGGAGGTAGAGGGGGAAAAGGAAATGATTTTTTTAAATCTTCAACGAATAGAACTCCAAGATTTGCCCAACCAGGTGAGCTAGGAACAGAGAAATGGGTAATAATAGAGCTGAAAATATTAGCAGACGTGGGATTAGTCGGTTTTCCAAATGCAGGTAAGTCTACATTGCTGTCGGTTGTTTCAGCAGCAAAACCTGAGATTGCCAACTATCCTTTCACAACATTGGTCCCCAATCTTGGTATTGTTAAATATAGAAACGAAAAATCATTTATTATGGCAGATATTCCCGGAATTATTGAAGGGGCATCCGAAGGTAAAGGATTGGGATTACGTTTTCTTCGTCATATAGAAAGAAATAGTATTTTGTTATTTATTATCCCTTGTGATACAAATAGAGATATCAATGAGGAATACAATATTCTTTTAAATGAGTTATATACATATAACTCCGAATTATTACATAAAGAAAGAATTCTTGCCATTAGTAAATGTGATATGATGGATGAAGAAATGATTGCAGAAATGAAAGAAACAATTGCTGTCGATTGTGAAGTCTTTTTCATATCCTCTGTGGCACAAAAGGGGATTGTAGAGCTTAATGATGCTATCTACTCAAAAATAATATCATAAGAAGTTTATTTTCTCATGTTAGAAAAAATTTTATCTTTGGATACAACAATTTTCTATGCCTTCAATAGACATAGATGCGAGATTTTAGATTGGGGATTTAGTATTATATCTTCTCACATAACAATAGGAATAATTATTACAATTATTGTTAGCTACGTAATGTACTCTAAACATTTTAAATTTTGGTGGTTATACATCGTAATTATTGCTTTATGTTTTTTATTAGCCGACCGTATCAGCGTATTGTGTTTTAAAGATATATTTTGCAGACTTCGTCCATCACATGCCTTATCCGATTCTTTTACTGTAAAACTGAAATATTATTCTTCCCTTATCTATGATAATAAGGGAGGACTTTATGGCTTCGTTTCTTCACATGCTGCAAATACTTTTAGTATTATAACCTCCATGATACTAATTATGCGACATCAAAAAACTGTCATTTTTAATATATTATTAATTTTATGGGGGATTTTGACTGGAATATCACGAATATATTGCGGATACCATTATCCTGGAGATGTGCTATGCGGAGCTTTGTTGGGTATAATATTAGGAATAATAGTTTATTTATTGTATGACAAGATATTAAAATATCTGGAAAAGAAAACTGAAAGAAAAAAAGTTTAAGTAAAACAGATGTCTCTATTATGATAAAAAGGCTATTTTGTGCAATTATACTCGTATGTATATTTACAGCGTGCAGAAAAGGAGATATAGTAATAAAATTTGATCCTATGGCTAATTTCCCTCAACAAAAGGAGGTTTGTTTGGATTTTGACATGACTAATTCTGTTTTTGAGGGATTAACTCTGCCAAATAAAGATTCTTTTTTTGAGTTTACTTTCACAATCAGTAACGAAAATAGTAGAAAATATTATTACAAAATATTTTATCAAAATACTTCCTATGCTTTCAGAGATGACCATCCTCTGAGTTATGAAAATTTTTATGGCTCGTGGGAGAATACAAATATAGAATTTAAAGAGGCAAAAGGTAACACCATAAAAGATTCCATAAGAATTGTTGGGAATCCTCGCAATGAAATAAAATATTTCGGGAAACCCTTCCCTAAGCAATCAAAAAAAGAAGATATTTTAAAAAGTTTTGTAACAATTAAAAATAATAAACAATGGTATGCTGACATTGTTAAAAAAGCAAAAGAAAACAAAGTAACAGAACAAGAACAGATGTACAAGGATTTACTTTGGAATTTAGAAAATGAAAATAATTTTATAGGGGAAATAAATCGTAGAGAAAGACGTAATCCACGCGTAGGAAGTTATGAGTTTATGTTGGTCGTTGTGGAAGAAAATGCACTAAAACAGATCCCAAATTATATTAAAAATATTTCAAAAATAAAGGATTCTGTATTTGTCAACCCCTTTGATTTCTTTCTTAATAAACAAGGCAAGAATATGAAAGGAGTTTATGTTGTTGTTTCAAGCAAACGATTAAAAGCAAGAGCAAAATTTGATATTGCCAAAGGTGTCTATATAAATCGTATGACGTATCCATATTATGATTTCAATATCTTAGCCAACAATCCATTAGTAACAGATAATGATTCTGCATATTATTATTCTCAATTTGAAGAATATTATCACAATATCAACACTAAAAGAAATATATTACAGATTCAAAAAATTGCAGACATTCAAAACAACAATTATTCATTAACAGACTATCTTAACGATAAACAAAATAAAAATATCTTAAAAAAAAGCACTCATCCTTTTATAACCGATATTCCAGGCAAGAATATTCGTTGTCATAACTCTACAATAGAATTAATAAATCCTGCAAGTAAGAACTTAAAGACTGCAAGAAAAGAAAATGTAGGAATAAAAGGACGAGTAGGATTTTGTTATGGCAAATATATTTACAAAATCAAATTTCCAGCTTTATTGAATAAAAGTCTTCTTTGGAATGGTCTAACAAATGCAGTATGGCTTATCTATCAAAATTCTTCTCCTTGGAATTATAGGAGGTATTCAAAAGGTGGGTATGTTAAAGAAAACTATACAGAAAATGAAAATGAACGTGTCCATAAGACACATTATAGTGAGATAGATATAGAAATGGTGAAAACTTCTAAATATTGGTCTAGTGAAAACAAAAACGACCGAAAAAATCAATATAACAATAGTTTTATTTTTGCTTCTACTAATTGGGATTTGGCATGCAATGACAATCATTTTATAGGGAAATCTTTACCATTTGGGAAAATGTTTTGCAAGCATCTTCTTTTCAATAGACAATATAAAGGAAAGACTTTTACCTATAATAGGTGGAATGATGTTTATCGTAACTTGTCTTCAAGGGTAGAACTTTCAAATAACATTTTTTTAGAACCTTATTACTACTATGTAATAGAATGGAAACCAAATGAAATAATATGGTATGTAGGAAAGGATCTAAAAAATTTAACCGTTGTAGGCTACATGTCAAGTCAATTTACAGAAATCCCAAATAATCAGATGGTGCCAGTAATCACACAAGAATATCATTATAGTGAATTTTGGCCGCCAGTAATATTCGAACAAGGAAATTTGCCTTATCAATCCGAAGATACAAAAGGGATTCTGTATGAACTAATTGTTGAATAACATTATCATAGTTACATAAAATAATAATATTATGAAAAAAACTATCCATACTTCATTAATTGTGGCAATTGTGTTTACAATTGTATTGAATAATTCATTCTCTCAAAATATATCATCCGCAGATGAGGTGGAAAATCAATCTCAAACAAAGTATTTTCCTGCATGGTTTGACAGTGTTAAATTAGGAATAATGATTCATTTTGGACTTTATTCTATCCCCTCTTATTCAGGTAAAGAACAATATGCAGAATGGTTTTATAAAGGGTTAATTTCAAATGATACGGCGAGGATTAATTTTCAAAAACGCGTATTTGGAACAAATTTTTCCTATTTTGATTATATGCAATTGTTCAAGGCAGAACTTTTTGATGCAAATCAATGGGTAGATTTATTTAAAATATCAGGTGCTGGTTACATAGTATTTTCTTCAAAACACCACGATGGTTTTTGTCTATGGGATACTAAGACTACAAATAAGAATTCTATGCAAACACCTGCCCATCGAGATTTCTTAAAAGAATTGAAAACAGCATGCAAGAGCAAAAATATTCGTTTCGGATTATATTATTCACTTATGGAATGGGATAATCCTTATTTTAACTGGACAGTAGATTCGGTAGGATTAGACAAATATGTTGATAAGTATTTAATTCCACAATTCAAAGAATTAGTTGACATGTATAAGCCTTCTATTGTTTTTGCCGACGGGGATTGGGATTTTGATTATAAAAGTCTCCGCTCCTTTGAAATGGTGAATTATCTTACGAATAAGGTTGGTAAATCAGAAGTAATTGTAAATAATCGTTGGGGAAAAGGTAATCCCTTTGGATTCCTGACGCCTGAGTATTCTTCCGGCATAAAAGAAACTTTTCGTCCATGGAGTGAATGTCGCAGTTTGGCCAGAAGTTTCGGCTTAAATAGGAATGCTTCACTTGAAGATTATCTTTCAGCAAAAGATTTGATAAAACATTTTGTTCAGTTGGTAAGTTTAGGAGGTGGGTTAATGCTTAATGTTGCTCCCGCATCAGATGGACATATTCCTTTATTGCAACAAGAACGCCTTGTACAATTAGGTGAATGGCTTTCTATAAACGGAGAAGCTATCTATGGTAGTAAGCCGTACAAACTACGTAAAAATACGAATATTGTTACTACACATTTAAAAAACAAAACCATAAATTTTGATTGGGTAAGAAATGCTCCTGTCAAAGGATGTAGTGAAGACGAATTTAGTATTGATTGGCAAAATACCTATACTCCTAAACAAGATGAGTCTTTGAGTTTTACTCTTGATGCAGACGATGTCGCAGACATTTGTATATATGAAAATAACAATTTGTTGTATTGTGGTAAATCCATAAAAAATACTCCTCATACCTTTACTTTCAATTTCAAACAAAACAAAATTTATAAATTTAACATTCATTATGAGGAATATGATGTGGATGCTCATCTGAAATTGTTAGCACAAAGAGATAATAGTCCTGCCGTTGCTTTTGAGGGTGACAGTCTTTGGTCAGGTCAGGTTAAGTATAATGAAAATAATATGTATGCTACATCAAATAATGGTAATCTTTACATCGTCTATACTGCCCCATTGACAAATAGCATCCGTATCCCTTTGGATTATATCCCTAAAAAAGACATGAGAGTATGCTTACTAGGAAGTGAAGACAAAATATTGAAATGGGAATACAATCAAGGAGAGTTAACAATAGAACTATCAAATTTATGTTTAGCGGATATAAAGAGTAAATATGCCTATACTTTCAAATTTGAAAGCTACTTAAATAAATAGTTTTTTAGCACGTGAGTGTCATATGCCGTTTTACATTATTAAAGTGTGACATTGGTAAATCCTTTTTTGAAAAGGATTTACCAATGTCACACTTTAATAATGATAACCAAAAACTCATATCATTTTTCCTTATAATAGAATAATTTTTCATCCTTTGTAATATTCCAACGTTTCATACACTTAGCCGCATTCTCGCTTTTCCATATCTGATCTACTGCTTCCCATCCTATAATAGATGTTTTCTTATCCAAAAGTACTGTATTCTCTTTACTTCTTGCTATCTTATACATCATCTCTTTCTCTGCGTTATTTCGCCATGTAGCAGGATCGTCTATGAAAAAGAAATAACCTACAAAAATTATAATATATCCAATATAAATTCTCTTAAATTTTCTATTATTAGTCGCATTACGAAATAATATTACAGACGAATACACCTCATAAAAGATGAAAGCATAAGTAATACTAATTATTGTATCATATCTTATTATATAAGGACGGTAATATCTGTATCCACCAAAAGGAAGTAATATCACATAGATAAATGTAAAAAAAAGAATCCAACCAAACATTATAATAGTTTTCTTACTTTCTTCGTTCTTGACGGTTAAAAGTAATATTGTGTTAATGATGCTTCCCAATGTTAGAATAGAAAAGCCCAAATTATCTATAAACATTTCAAATATCCCCTTGGGAAGTAAGGAAAATCTTTCTTTTAATGGAATTTGTTCCTGCCACATTGTATTGTATTTACCCAAATAAAGAGAGTATATTGCAATTAACCCTAATGGTAAAAGATAGTACCAAAATATTTTAGGTATTTGCTCAAAAAAGACTTTGATATTCAATTTCTTATTACTTGCTTTGTAGTAAGAACAAAAATATTTAAAAAATATTATAACGATAAATACTAATGCTGCCCCAGTATTTACTGGACCGGAGAAATTACTTAGTAGAACAAAGATAACACTCCATGCTATACTAATAATTTTATTATGAAACATCTTTTTATTATGAAATTCTTCAAAGATAAAAGGTAACAAATAAAGTAACAGAAATAATAAAGGCATAGCATAAAAAAATGTATAAGTAACTGCCGGGTCTATTATCCCCATACTCCTTACTTCTCCACAGGATTGGAACAAAGAGCAATAAAAAAGCATAACCAACCAATGTTCCCACCGATAAAAAGGGTTAAAGGATCCGAAGGTAATAATCATTAGCACATATATCAATAATATTTGAATAAGGGTTTTATAAATTGCTTGGGAAATGTAGATACTATGAATAGGGTCTGAGACAAGTTGCAATACAAAAGGAATTGTATTGAACCAACGATTCTCCAACCAATGAGAAAAAAATCTGTTTGGAGCAGCATGTGGGGTGTTATCTATAATCATTTTCAGACCAAAAGGATCTGCAAATACAGGTTCTATATAGGATAAAGGCAACATACTTTCCGGTATATCACCATCAAGTTGTGCATTGTAATGCTGTATAAAACTATAATACACATCTGTCAGAACAAGAATGATTGTCGCACCAAACAAAATCTTTTTCCACATGGCAGTCTGTTTTCCTGTCTGTATAGATGTGTCTTTTATTTAATCATAACTTCTCTTACTTTTTTCTCTATTTCTTCAGCAAGTTCGGGATTGTCTTTCAAAAGATTTTTAACTGCATCTCGTCCTTGCGCCAACTTACTTTCACCGTAAGAAAACCATGAACCGCTTTTCTTAACTATATTGTTTTCTACTGCTATGTCAAGGACCTCTCCCAAACGAGAAATTCCTTCTCCAAATATTAAATCAAATTCTACTGTCTTGAAAGGTGGAGAAACTTTGTTTTTTGCTATTTTTACCTTCACTCTATTTCCTAAAATTTTATCTCCGTCTTTGATTTGCGACACTTTTCTTATGTCCAATCTAACGGAAGAATAAAATTTTAAGGCATTCCCTCCTGTTGTAGTTTCCGGATTACCGTAAACCACTCCTATTTTTTCACGTAATTGATTTATAAAAATACAACAACAATTAGTTTTGCCTATTGTAGAAGTCAATTTCCGTAAAGCTTGAGACATCAATCGTGCTTGTAATCCCAACTTACTATCTCCCATCTCTCCTTCTATCTCACTTTTTGGCGTAAGTGCAGCAACAGAGTCTATAACTATGATATCTATGGCTCCTGAGGATATAAGATTTTCTGCAATTTCCAATGCTTGCTCTCCATTATCGGGTTGAGATATGTAAAGATTGTCAATGTCAACACCAAGTTTCCGAGCATAAGTAGCATCAAAAGCATGCTCCGCATCGATGAATGCAGCTATTCCTCCCTGTTTTTGAGCCTCTGCAATACAATGAGTAGCTAAGGTTGTTTTACCTGAAGATTCCGGTCCGTATATCTCTATTATTCTACCTTTGGGTAGTCCCCCTACCCCCAAAGCAATATCTAATGAAAGACTACCTGTTGATATTATCTCTATCTTCTCATTATTTCTATCACCCAACTTCATTATAGAGCCTTTACCAAAACTCTTTTCTATTTTATCCAATGTAGAAACAAGAACTTTTAACTTTTCTAATTTATCTGTCTTTGTCACATCAGTATTTACTTCTTTTGCCATAATTTACATTGTTTTTTAATTCTATCATCTATTGCTTTTGCGTTGGAATTTTTGCAAAGATAAGAATATTTTTTGAAATAATATATTTACTTTTTGTCCTATGACAATTAAAGTGTGAGATTAGAAAATTCGTTCTTGATAACAATTTTCTAATCTCACACTTTAATTTCACGAATTCTAATCTTACTGTTTTTATTCAAAATTGTTTTTGTTTATCTTGTTTTTTTTCTGGTAAAATAACTGAAAATAATATACTTAACAATAATATACCAACAATGGTTAACAGTGATACAGCAATAGATATATCAAAATTTATTGGCTCACTTTCAATTATCATTTTGATTCCTATGAACAAAAGCAGCACACTCAATCCAATTTTTAAAAACCTAAACATTCTTATAATACTAGTAATTAAGAAAAATAAAGATCTTAATCCTAAGATTGCAAATATATTGGAAAAGAACACAATATATGGATCCTTTGTTACGGAAAATATAGCAGGTATACTATCTACTGCAAATAAAACATCCGTAAATTCAATCATTATCAAACAAAGCAACAATGACGTAATTACTTTCTTCCCATTTATCCTGCGAATAAAAGAATGGTCTATAATATCATTAGTCACAGGAAATATCTTTGAAACCCATCGTACAATAGGATTATTTTGTGCTTGTATTTCATCTGTTTTATTGCGTTGAATAAACATTTTTACTCCCGAATATAACAGAAAAAAACCAAAGACTAAAAGAATCCATTCATATTTAGCAATCAAAACTCCTGCAACAAAGATGAAGAGAAATCTCATCGCCATTGCTCCCAATATCCCCCACATCAAAACTCGTTTGTAGTATTCTTGTGGTATTGCAAAAGAAGAAAAAATCAATATCATTACAAATATATTGTCTATACTTAAAGAATATTCTATCAAATATCCTGTAAAATATTCCAATGTACTTTGTTTGCGATATTCATCCAACGCTTCTTCATAAGGCATTGCATTGATTTTATGCGAAAGAGTTTTGCTATGATATTGATTCACTATCTCATTGAGAGCTTGTCTATCTTCTATGCCATGCATTTGTTCCCCGGCAAAACGAATAACCAATCCAAACATTGTAGCAAGTCCAATCCATACAATTGTAGTAATTAGGGCTCTTTTGAATGTTACTATTTTATCTTTTTTTTCAAAAATCCCCAAATCCATTAGCAAGAAAATTAGTATTAACAGTACGAATCCTGCCAAAAATATACCCTGTATTAATCCTGAGTTGTGCATAATTTGATTTTTGAGCCTGCAAATTTACACAAATTTTAAAAATTATATTAACTTTGCAAAGTTTATTTGGTTCAAAGAAGAGAAAAAAGAGAATGGAAAAAGAGGTTGATATATTTATCCCATGTAGCGTTGACCAATTTTGCCCACAGATAGCATTTGATTTGATAGATATAGTAAAGACATTAGGATTTAGACCTTTATATAACAAAGAGCAAACTTGTTGTGGACGAATCCTATATGATAATGGTAATTGGGATATGGCAAAAGAAGTCGGAGAAAAATTTATCAGTGATTTTAAAGGAACCAATCTTGTTGTAGGGTGCTCAACAAAGTGTATTGGTTATATTAAGACCAAATGTGCCAATTTGTTTTATAATACGTCTAATCACAATTCCCATAAATCTTTGTCGGAACGTATAATGGATATTACAGAATTCATACATTGTACTTGTCCGAATTGTGATTTAGGAGCAGAATTTCCATTTAAAGTTTTTCTTCATAACAATTGCCATTCTCTTAATGAGTATAACGTGGAGCAAGAAACTCGTCTTATTCTCCAAAGGGTCAAGCATCTAACTCTTGTCAATGATGAAGGCAATAATTTTTGTTGTGGAGGAGGTGCCAACTTCGAAATATACAACAAACCCATAAGTGATGAGCTCGCAAGACAAAAAATAGAGTATGCTTTATCACTTGGAGCGGAATATATCACATCTACTGATACTGCATGCTTAATACATTTGCAAAATTACATTGATAAGTACAATATAAACCTGAAAACTATTCATATCGTTTCACTTCTAAGATATTCCTCTAAGATAAATAATGATTAAATCTTTTCCTTGGCAAACAGAACGTCCATTCAATGCATATTCCAACTATATGCGTAAAATATTTTCTCAGAGAGTTCAAAAATTATCTATAGATGGTGGTTTTAGTTGCCCGAATAGGGATGGTAAATTATCCGTAGGAGGTTGTACTTTTTGTTCTAATGATGCTTTCAATCCTTCTTATTGTCGTAAATTCGAAAGTATTACTAATCAAATAATTGAAGGTATCAAGTTTCATTCATGGCGATACAAAAACGTAAATAAATATTTAGCTTACTTTCAACCCTATTCCAACACATATGCTCCTTTGAATATTTTGCAGAAAAGATACGAAGAAGCATTGTCGCATCCACAAATTATAGGTCTTGTTATTGGTACTCGTCCCGACTGTATAGATGCAGAAAAGTTAGATTATTTGGCTAAATTGAACGAAAAGTATCATATCGTTATAGAGTACGGAATCGAATCTTGCTATAACAAGACACTCAAGCAAATCAATCGGGGGCATACTTTTGATTGTACAGTCAAAGCTATAAAAGAATCTCACAAAAGAGGCTTACAGGTAGGAGGACACATAATTTTCGGATTCCCCTACGAAAGTCAGCAAGAAATGCTCGGTCAAGCAAGTATTTTATCGGCACTTCCAATTAATAATTTGAAATTTCATCAATTGCAAATTCTAGATAACACTATCATGAAAGAAGATTATTTGTATAATAAATCCAAATACAAATTTTTTTCTTTTGAGCAATACGTTAATTTTGTAATACAATTTCTTGAACGATTAAATCCCAATATTGTTATTGAACGATTTGCTTCCGAGGTACCTCCTCGTTACAATGTAGGAGAAAACTGGGGCAAAATACGTAATGAACAAATAGTTCAAGCCATAGAAGATGAAATGGTCAGGCGACAAACTTACCAAGGTAGATTGTACCAAAGAAATAACCTTAAATTACAATAATTCAAAATTAAGAAAAAGAAAAACTAAATCGTCAAAAAGAAATATTCTTTCTTGACATTAGTAGACTCTTTTTTTAAGAGAATTTAGCAGTCAGTGATTCTAAGTAACAACTTTATACAATCATGACAAAATGCCTATAAGAGTACAACTTAATTAGCTCATTTATGACAATAAACAGAAAGATAAGACTTAGAATAAAAGCGGGTCAATCCCTTTCTAAGCCTTATCTTGAGATAGTATTATAGAATAATAATCTTTCTTTAAAAAGTAAATCCAAAATTAAGCAGTAGTGTGCCTAAGCCCATCTCTTTATCTTTGTAAAATCTGATATCACCGCCGATAATTTCGGGAATAACATTACTAGTATAACTGAATGTAGTACCACCTAACACAAATTCCAATCCAAATAGAAAGTGAGAATAACGAATATCCCCTTTAATACCTATTCTGTGTGCAAAAGATAAAGAAGATGCACTTTTCTTTTCTACTCTACCAGCACCGCCATTCCAAATATCCTCACTCACACCTTTACGAGCCAAGTTGAAAATAATTGTAGGATCATACTGAATGGCAAAATCAGCAACAAGCCCATCTGTTATGCCAACAGTAACCATAGGTCCTAATTTAACTCCTATGTTCCATAGTAATCCTCCCTGAGATTTGAATTCGTATGTATTATTTAATTTATTTTTTGCATTAAAATAGAATTTTTCTTTCCCAGTATTGAATTGGGTACTTATAAATGTTATATCTATACCGGGGATAACGAAACCATCTGCAATATCAAAATTGAAAGGAAATATTCTTCCGTATTCAAATCCAAAGCCTGAATTGTAATAATCTTTATATTCTCCTAAAGGTTGTACAAATTGCATTTTAATATAATTTTGTCCTACCTCTTCTATCTGAGCTTTGACATTATAAGAAAACATGCTAATGAACAATGCTCCTATTAATATTTTTCTTTTCATTTCTCTACCGTTGTTTAATTGTTTGATCAATATTAAAAAGGTAGTATTCTCGTTTTTATGCTATTCTCCAAATTTGACTCTGAAACATCAGCAATGTGTTCGTCGGTATCAAAAGAAAAGGCATCAGCGTTAAATTCTCCTATGTTATTCGTGTCATTAGATGGATATATATTATTATTGTTCTGTCCATGGTTGCGAGACAGTATTTTAAAATTCTCTGCAACGACTTCAACTGTACGTCTTTTATTACCATCTTTATCCTCCCATTGACGAGATTTCAATTTCCCCTCAATATATACCTGCATACTTTTTCTCAAAAACTTATCCGCTACATCAGCAAGACCCCTCCAACAAACGATGTTATGCCATTCAGTTTCATCTATCTTTATTCCCTCATGATTTTTATATTGTTCAGTTGTAGCAAGAGGGAAAGATGCTTTTTTTACATTATCAAACATAACAATCTCGGGATCTTTTCCTAAATTCCCAATCAATATTACCTTATTAACTCCTACCATATTGTTTTATTTAAAATTTTTAACTTTGCAAAAGTACAAATTTTTAACAAATTAACAATCAAGAACTGAATAAAAACGTCGCTAGCACAATCTATATGGATATTTAATATTATATAACACAATTCACTTGTAAAATACAAAATGCCACGCACTCAAGCTAATACTTGACTATCCTTATGTGACTATGTTTAAATTTCTGTTTATATACCTTTGAATCTATCTATACTTCTTCTATCTTTCTTTGTTGGTCTACCTATATGAGAGTCTCTTTTTTCAAATATTATTTCTTTCATCATATACATCTTATCATATTCTGATTGTGGCGTTAGATCCTCCATATAAATGGAAACATCTTTCGCCCCAACTCTATTATGTAATAACTGTTTGACTTTAACAACTTTTTTTAAAGAATTGAGATTAATTTTTATTTCATCACCAACATTTATTTCTTTACTTGGCTTGAGTGATAAATTACCTTTTGTCACCTTACCCAAGTTACAAGCCTCGGCTGCAATACTGCGAGTCTTGTAAATTCTAACACACCATAACCATTTATCTATTCGCATAACTCATATATTTTCTCCTTACAATCAAAGATCTACCCTTTGTAATTAAAATTTATCCCTCACAATTAAATAGAAATAATTCTGTACTATTTATTTACTCCACAGAAAAATAAAATCCTTTATATCTTGCAATACCTCCATAGAAATGGTTTGTTCTATTATTCCATATTCGTTGGGATTACCGGTATTACAATCTTGAAACAAATGATTCAAATTTTTATATTCCTTTAATATATATTTCCCATTTATTTTTTTCAAATAATCTCTCATTTTCGGCATATTTTCTTTCGCAATAACTTGCATATCCTTACCGCCTTGTAATGCTAATACAGGGATAGATATCCTTTCCAAATATTTTTTAGGTTCAAAGCTATAGAAGTAATTCAGCCATAATCCATTAATAGTTGTTGTGTCGTATTTTGCATTTTCTATTTCAGACAATGCAATATCTATCGTAGATTGAGGTGTTTTGTTAAGTTCCAAAATGGCTTTTGTTTGCGACAGAAGTATTTCTTTGCCTGAGATAGAGGGAGTGGCAAGGAATATCAATGCTTTCAGATCAGTACTGTTTGCTCCTAATATTTGAGCAATCATACCACCTTCACTGTGCCCAAGAACAAATATGTTATTAGTATCCACACAATCCTGTTGTTTGAGCATATTTATTGCACATCTTGTATCTGTTGCCAAATCCATTGTTGTTGCTTTATACATATTGGAATCCTTAGAGCCAAATCCTCTATCATCATAACGAAAGACAGCAATACCTTTGTTTGTTAAGTAATCAGCAATAACTCCAAAAGGTTTGTGTTGCAATATTTCTTCATCTCTATTTTGACATCCGCTACCAGAAACCAATACAACAATGGGAAATTTCCCTTTTTGTTTGGGTGATGTTAATGTCCCATGAAAAATATACTCACTATTAGGATTCCTGAACGTCAATTCTTGGATTTGATATTTAAATGGAGGTATAGGAGTTTGTGGTCGTTGCCATTTAAAAGACTCTTGTATTCTATGGAATGTGATAGTTTTATCCAACAATCCTTGTTTGAATGTCCCTCTCAACATTTCTTTCCCATTTAGATACTTTAGACGACATTTTACTCCCAAATCCCTTATATTAAATTTCACGCTATCGTCATTTATTTTGCTTTTTGATGCGAGAAACATTTTATTTGTCTGAGACGGTGAGCCCATCTCTATCACAGTCGTATCTTTCATATAAATTATTTGTAATGTTATAGGTAATGACTGTCCATCTGTAACAAATAACTCTCCTTTATAATTGGCAGTATCTTGTCCCTTTAAAGACAATACTATAGTTAACAAAAATATACTACTCCCTAATGTTTTTAAAATTTTCATATATACCTAATTTATGTGCAAAGTTATGCTTTTTTTTAATCTTTTATTTGTGTTTTCTCATATCATTTCTTTTTTAGTCAGTGATTATTTGCCTTCTGCCACTATCCAGTTCACATATACTTATTTATTTTTATCTGATATCTAAAGCTTCTTATCTCCACTATTTTTCTAATATCATACGTTTTATGTTTGCTAGTAAGTACCAATTTACCTGCTATTTAAACTACTCTGTAAGGCTAGCAATATGGAGGTAATGGTGAAATGAACACAAAATACAGTATAGTATGGCGAATTCAAGATAATATTTTAGTAGATAAATAGTAATACTACTATGGTACAATGGATACCTTTATGAGGTATATTGAAATGTAGAATTTATTAAAAATCAGGTTGAAAATTGTTAACAATCTCATTGGAGATGAAAGAAGAGTATCACCATGAGAAGAAAAAAGGAGAAATTGACGAGAATAAGAAATCGTATAAAAAAAACAATTGTCGTAAATAAAAAAGAAAATTAGTAACTTTGCATACGTAAATTTAGTAAAAACATTCATAACGATGAGTAACATTGTAGCAATAGTAGGCAGACCAAACGTAGGTAAAAGTACTCTTTTCAATAGATTGACAGGTACAAATGGTGCAATCATTGACCCAACAAGTGGAGTAACCAGAGACCGTCATTATGGTAAAAGCAATTGGAACGGAAAGGAATTTAGCATAATAGATACGGGAGGATATATGATAGGAGGAGAGGATGTATTCGAAAAAGAAATTTGTAATCAGGTAAAAATAGCCATAGACGAAGCAGATGTTATATTATTTATCGTAGACGCCAAAGAAGGGTTGTCTCCTATGGATGAAGATGTAGCCGATATACTTAGAAGAAGCAATAAGAAAACATTACTAGTTGTAAATAAAGTGGACAGTTTTCAAAAATCAATAACTGTAGGCGAATTTTACAGTTTAGGATTAAATAATTTGTTTGAAATCTCCGCTGCTAATGGTTCTGGCACAGGCGAATTGTTAGATGAGTTAGTGAAAGATTTTACAGATAAAGAAACTTTTGACTATAACGAAGCGAATCTCCCACATATAGCAGTGATCGGCAGACCTAATGTAGGTAAATCATCCTTTATCAACATTATAACAAATCAAGAAAGAAACATTGTCAAAGATATTGCAGGTACAACTCGCGATTCTATTAACACTCACTACAATTTATTTGGATTCGATTTTATAATCATAGATACCGCTGGTCTGAGAAAAAAACAGGCAGTAAAGGAAAATATAGAATTTTATTCGGTAATGCGTGCTATTCGTTCATTGGAATTAAGTGATGTTTGTATTCTTGTAGTGGACGCTTCCGTAGGATTTGATGCTCAAGACTTAAATATTTTATCCTTATGTGAAAGAAATAACAAGGGAGTTGTTATTTGTGTCAATAAATGGGATAAAGTAGAAAAGCAAACTAATACAATGAAAATTTTTGAACAAGAGATTCGTTACAAGACATCCCCTTTTACGGATATTCCAATAATCTTTACATCTGTGATTAATAAACAACGTATATTCAAAGTACTTGAGGCAGTAAAGCAAGTATATGAAAACCGTAACCGAAAGATTACAACCTCTAAACTCAATGAAGAAATTCTTCCAATAGTAAAGGAAGAGAATCCTCCGTCCCAATACAAGGGAAAGAAAATAAAAATCAAATACATTACGCAATTGAAAACACCTTATCCGCAATTCGTCTTTTATTGCAATTTGCCACAATACGTTAAGCAAGATTATATGCGTTTTTGTGAGAATAAATTACGTGAATTTTATGATTTCAGTGGCGTTCCTATCACTATTTATTTCCGTGAGAAATAACCAAATAAATATTTCAAGAAAATATGGGTATGTACTTACAACGTAGCTTGACTTTTAAATGGCAAAGAAAATAAATATTTAAAAGTATTAATGTTTTGAATTTAAAAAACACATTAAATTTTTAATCCCCGGAACATATTTACAACAAAACTATAATAGGTTTATGTATCTCTATCGATAAAACATTATGAGTGATATAAAAAAATTAGCAGGACAGACTGTAGTTTATGGCATACCGACTATCGTAGGAAGATTTCTAAATTATTTTCTTGTGCCCTTATATACATATAATATTTCTACCTCAGAATATGGAGTAGTTAGTGAATTGTATGCATATGTCTCCTTTTTAATGATAATTCTAACTTACGGAATGGAAACTGCTTTTTTTCGTTATTCACAACAGTATGATAAAGACAAAGTTTTCAATACCGCAATGTTATCACTATTTTTTTCAACTACAATATTTCTAGGTATAACTTTTATATGTTTGAATTATATCTTGGAGATATTAGAATATGAAGATCATTCTTCGTATATAATTTTACTCTTATTAATTTTGGCAGTAGATACATTGAAAGCTATCCCTTACGCATTGCTCAGAAGAGAGGGTAAATCCAAACGATTTGCATTGATAAAAACAACAGATATTGTAGTCAATATAATTTTCAGCTTATTTTTTATTGCTCTGTGCCCACATTTGTTAAAGGGTGAATATTCATACATGGTAACATCGTGGTTTGATAATTCCAATTTGGTATTTTATATTTTTTTATCCAATCTTTTAGCATGCTTTATTGCAATGATGATGTTGCTCCCGGAATACAAACGATTTAGCTTAAATTTTGATTTCAATTTATTGAAAAAAATGCTCTCTTATGGCTTACCTGTCATGATAGGAGGATTAGCGGGTATGGTAAATGAAACATTTGATAGGATTGCACTAAAACATTTAATGAAAACTCCACAAAATATTTCTGATGCATCACAAATAAATGCATGGAAAATGGCACAAATAGGAATATATGGAGCATGTTATAAATTAAGTATTGTTATTTCTCTATTTATACAAGCATTTAAATTTGCAGCAGAACCATTCTTCTTCTCAAAAATGAAAAAAACTGATGCAAAACAAACCTATTCATCAGTAATGACTATCTTTGTAATGTTTTTATCATTAATTTTTCTTATAGTTATGGGATATATCGATTTATTCCAATATTTCATGGGAAAAGATTATAGAATAGGGATTGTTGTTGTTCCGATACTTTTAATGGCAAATATTTTCTTGGGCATATATTACAATCTTTCTATTTGGTATAAAGTAACTGACAAAACACACTGGGGAGCAATTATTGCTATTGTTGGGGCCGTACTAACGATCATTGGCAATTATATATTTGTTCCGCAAATGTCCTATATGGGTGCTGCAATTACAACACTAATATGCTATGTGTCAATAGCATTAATATGCTATTTCTTAGGACAACGCTATTATCCTATAGCATACAATGTGAAACACTGCTTATTTTATATATTTTTCGCTGTTAGTATTTATTGTGTCTCTTTTCTTATTAAGAACCTTAATTTGGGACACCTTCTGTCCTTAGCAATAAACACAGCGCTTATAATATTGTATATAGTTATCGCATTCAAATTAGACATAAAAAAGATATTGCATGAAAAATAACATCTTTACCTTTTATATAGTACCCTTTTTTGTCGTACAATTTTTAATAGAAAAAACAAACAAAAAAATTAAACTGGAATATAAAATTCTATTTACAACCCAATCAAAACTCCAAAAGAAAAAGGCATCGCCTTTTTGATGTAAGAGTTCTTAAACATATTAGTTAACGAATGTGATGCATAGAAAGTCCAACCATAAATCTCAAATCCCAACATCGCATCAATCTTAAAGGTATTGAATTCTTTAAATTTACTACCCGTGGACTGTTCAATCTTCTCTCCATTGATAGTATAACTACGTTTGAATCCTGTATGAGAATTACGATAATTAATCCCACCAATAGCTCCTGCATGAATCTTTAGATGATCTCCCGTCTTCAAACTAACAAATATAGGCAAAGTTATGTAACGGGCAACAAGTTTGAATTTTTCTTTGAATACAGCAACAGGAGGAGGATTATAAGAAAATGCACCAATAGCAAAACCATCATCAAATCTAAAAACATTACTTTGAAATCCTATTCCTGTTATGAAAGACATTTTATTATCTGGTAAAAAAGTAAATCTAAGCATTATATCCCACTTATCTGACCATTTTATAGAAAAAAAATCAGAGGAGGATGGTGTAGAAAACAGACCATTGTCTGAAAAATTCAAATACCCATAACCTAAAACCAGACTACTTGACAAAATACGCTTTTTAGTATTTTTACAATTATTTTTGCTTTTATATTTATTATCATCGATCTCTAAATTGTTAATAATGCCCGACATACTGTACACAAAATTATTTAAAGTATTTATAAAATATGTGTTTACCTTATTTTCAGAATGATTATCATTATATATAAATACTCCCGTATAAACGATATTTTCAAAATTATTTTGTTTTTCCTCAAATTTTTCTAAACTAATACTATCAGCAACGATATAAAGCGTATCATCATCTTTTAATCTTATATTTTTCCCCTCATTATTTATCAATTTATACATATCATTCCCTAATTTTTCTAAGATATAATCTCCATTTTTTTGCCAATCTTTCACTTTATCATGGTATTTAGCTTGTTCCTCAGAGATAACAGAGATATTACCAATCACCTTTTTCGTTTCTCCTCGCTTAATAACCATTCTTTCTCCAAACTTTTTACCATTTGGGAAAAGATTAATAGAATCCCTTACAAAATCTTGGGCATTGACGATACTCAATGTGAATAACATTGTAACAAACACCCCAAAAATAAAAATTTTTCTTTTCATTGTAATATATTTTTATTAATTCATTTATTATATACTTACAGAACGTCTATTTTTGAACAAATTATTTCCTATTTTACTAATATTACTTTCTTTTCATTTAGTCTTTCGTACAAACAACGTAATATTATATACTTTTGTTATATGAATTGAAGCAAGTACCCCAACTGTCTTCCCAATCACCTTTTTTTACAATTTCCGCAATAAAAATATGAACAACTATTAATTTAAGTAATATATTATTTTAATTTGATTTGCAATAATATAATTGATATATACAGCATTATTCTCTAATGCATTTTTTCTCAATGGTTTATTCTTTAAGGTTATATCAGAATTCTCTTGTATTAATATCGTGTCTATTATAAAAATTTGAGCTAATTTTATAATACTCTTATGTCTGAATTATCAATTTTTATTATTCCCAGATATTTTTTTTAGTTTTATTTTTGCTCTAAATAACCTTATTTTTACATTTTCCTCAATTATTTGTAACACTGTTGCAATTTCTTTAGTGGAAAATCATTCCATTCTTTTAACATCAAACAATTTTGCATAGTGTCAGATAAGACTATCGGCGATATAATCCATTTGCTACTTCATCTCCCCAATTATTACTAAGGGTTTGCCTACAGTTATCATCCATTACATTACTTTGCCTAGAATATGTGCTTAAATTTTATAGTGAATCTATTTCACCATTCTATTATGTGCCGCAATAAAATGTCAGTTTCTTACTTTACCATTATCAATTTTATTTTTATTCTTCCACAATACAATAAAAGAATCGTGTAATATGTCTTTTGCATAATGAATATCTCATAAATTCTTTACAAAATATAGTTATAAGTTACCAAAGTAAGCATTTATATGTTTTTTGTAGTCCTCCCTCTTCATTTACAATAACTTTTTAATCTATTAAAACCTTGAACAAGGTTAAAAAAGGTGTAAAGGTAAAGAAAAATATACATTTTTATGTTGCTCTTCTTCTATTTTAAAACAAAAAGAAAACTATAAATAAGATTCAAGTCTAATTTGATAATCCTTTATACAAAACATTTTGTTTTACACCTAATATTCTTTATATCAAAAGCTCTACGCTATTGAATTCTTACAATATATTAATTATTCTTAACTGGAAATGTCTTCCATTTTTATCTATAATAATGTTAAATATAGGGATTATTAATACTAAAATCACTTTTTTTATTTATTGTAAGTTTGTATTACAATATAATATGACTCAGAGTGATAACGAAAAGACAATTTGTTAAATTCTTTTTTGATGTTAGAAAATTCTTTCTAGATATTGGTTTTTTGTTTTGACACTTTGTTTTAGCCATTACTCCTATAAAAAAATTTTTTTCTCATGTCAACCTTATCTATTGTTGTTCCATAATTCATTGCTTCCATACTAGTCAATTGCAAATAAGACAAACAGTATTATCTCCCCTTGTAAAATCCATATCCTATGCAGAAAATTAATAGAACAGACATTATAACATTACAAATCAGAGAAGGATAATCCACAAATACAGAGAGTAGATAAAAAGAAAAGGATTTACACTGCGATACGGTCGATGTAAATCCTAGATTATGAAAAAATTTAATAAGTTTCTAACTTATCATTTCAAAATTTGTAAATTGTTGTAAACATTTTGGTATTTTGACTCCCATATTTGTCTGATTGTTTTCCAAAAGGGCTGCTACTATACGAGGAAGAGCTAATGCCGAACCATTAAGTGTATGACACAATTGTGTTTTGCCGTTATCGTCTTTATAACGCACTTTCAAACGATTTGCTTGATAACTTTCAAAGTTTGAAACCGAAGACACCTCTAACCAACGTTGCTGTGCTGCCGAGAAAACTTCGAAATCAAAAGTTAAAGCCGAAGTAAAACTAATATCTCCCCCACAAAGTCGTAAAATCCTATAAGGAAGTTCTAACTTACCTAATAGTTTTTCTACATGTGCTTTCATTTTTTCCAACTGCTCATAAGAATGTTTAGGTGTATCTATGCAAACAATTTCCACTTTATCAAATTGATGCAACCGGTTTAGACCCCTTACATCTTTGCCATACGATCCGGCTTCTCTACGGAAGCATTGTGAATACGCACAACAACATATTGGAAAATCTTTTTTGTCTACTATTGTATCACGAAATATATTCGTAACCGGGACTTCCGCTGTCGGTATCATGTAGTAGTTATCAGTCATTACAACATACATCTGTGATTCTTTATCAGGCAATTGTCCTGTCGCTAACGCTGATGCTTCATTCACCATAAGAGGAGGCTGTACTTCAAGATACCCATCTGTTTCTGCCTCTTGCAAAAAGAAATTGATAAGAGCTCTTTGCAATTTTGCACCTTTCCCTTTGTAAACAGGAAAACCTGCTCCTGTTATTTTATTCCCTAAATCAAAATCTACAATATCGTACTTCTTACATAAATCCCAATGAGGCATCGCATCATCAGGTAGATTAGGTATAATCCCAAACGTTTTTACAATTTCATTATCTTGTTCTCCTTTTCCATATGGTACACTTTCGTGTGGGATATTAGGAATAGATAACAGCAAGTCCTTTATTTTCTTTTCTAATAGCAGATGTTTATCCTGCAATTCTTTTTCTATGTTTTTGAGTTGCAATGTTTCTTGTTTTTTCCACTCAGCAGTCTCTTTGTTGCCTTGTCTGAGTAGCATTCCTATTTCTTTTGCGATAGCATTTTGCCTACTTTTGTTATCATCAAGTTGTTTTTGCAAATCACGTCTTTGATTATCCGTCTCAATCACACAATTTACACTATCGTATGCCTTTTCAAAATTTTTTACCTTCAATCTTTCAATAACAAGGTTTTTATTTTCTCGTATAAAACTTAGTTGTAACATATTTTTATTTTGTTTTACTCTCTATATTTAGCATTTTATTTTTTTCAATCTGTGGTTTTTATTCAGATTCACATGTAATTATATTCAGCTTATACAAGTACATTTAAGATAATCTAAAAACTTTGTTGCAAAGTTACGATTTTTCTACGTAATGGATATTTCCGTTGTTTTAATATTTGTTTTTACTACCATATTAACACTAGCTATCGTATTCCTTTTCTTTGAAAAATGATGAAATAGGAATATTAAAATTGAAAAAAGAATGTAAAATGGAGGTAATAGAATAAGCATTAAAGAATTTTTGTATATTTGCAAAAAAATGTAGCAATGTCCTTTGGATTTACATATCTCGGAGTTGTGCCTGTAAGAAATGAGGCGAAAAGTTCTGCAGAACAAATAAATCAATTATTATTTGCTGATGTGGTCACAATAGTTGATCTGTGGTGTGGTGATAATAAAATAACAAATGCTTGGTTAAAGATTCGTAATTGTTACGATGGATATGAAGGATGGGTAGATAAACGCAACGTATTGATACTAGAAAATCAAATTCCTCCACAATATAAATATATTGTCTGTTCAACAATTGCAAAAATTAGAATGAACGAAGAGATAATAACAGTTCCCATGGCAGCGGTATTGCCAGATAAAACCTTCTCATTGAATAATTATAAGTTTTCATTATTGGAAGGAAGTGTTATATCCATAGAAAAATGCAATCATTTACTTATAAGAGCAATATCGTTATTATATTTGAATACTCCATACCAATGGGGTGGGAAAAGTATATTCGGATTGGATTGTAGCGGATTTACACAGAATGTATTCAAATTCGCTGGTGTAAAATTGCAAAGAGATGCGTGGCAACAGGCATTACAAGGTAAAAATATAAATATAGATGATATAAAAGTTGGTGACTTATGTTTTTTCGACAATAATCAGGGACAAATTAATCACGTTGGAATCTATATAGGCAATAATAAGATTATTCATTGTAGTGGACGGGTGAGGATAGATACTATGGATGACAATGGGATTAAGGTTGAAAATAACGAAAACGTTTATTCTCACCACCTTTGTGCTATTAAAAATTATGATACCATTAAAAATTGAAATGAATACAAAAATTAATTATTTCTTAAGTCTAATCTAAATAAAATTTAGAATTAAGAAGATCAGAGATTTTGATAAAAAAGATAAAAACCTTAAAAAATAAATGAACATGTTAAGTAAAAAATTAGAAAAAGCTTTAAATAAGCAAGTGAATGCTGAGTTTTGGTCAGCATATTTATATTTATCTATGGCATCTTGCCTTGAAGATAAGGGATTGTCTGGGATGGCTAACTGGATGCGTCAGCAATTTTCAGAAGAACAAGACCATGCTATCAAATTGTTTAACTATATTATTGATAAAGGAGGGAGAGTATTGTTGGAATCCATTGCAGAAGTTGATACTGAGTGGAAAGATGCATTGGATGTGTTCAAATCAACATTGAAACATGAACAAGAAGTTACCAGTATGATTAATAATTTATGTGCGTTGGCTATTGAAGAAAAAGATTACGCAACAGAGAGTTTTTTGCATTGGTTTGTAGATGAACAAGTTGAAGAAGAAAAAAGTGTAAGGGAGATTATAGAGGTACTAACAATGATTGGTAAGGATGGTTATGGACTTTATCGTTATGATAAGGAACTTGCCACAAGAAAGAATGAAGTATAATACTTATTTTACTACAAAACCATAGACAAAATTGATTTTGTCTATGGTTTTGTAGTAATTATTTTCTTTTTATACTCTAATTAGAATTTTTTTATTATATCTACTGAAATAATTTATCACTATCTCTCAGAATAAGTTTATGACTAACTGCTCTATATACTGCGAAATATGAAAAAATTTTGTAATTTTGCCATATAAAAAAAGAATAATGCAAATAAAAATATTGAAACGTGTATTGGTAGTGATATTCTCTTGTTTTTGTGTAGTAATAACACACACGGAAGTTTCTGCACAGAACCGCCAAAAGTTAGAAAATGAAAAGGCAAAATTGGAAAAAGAAATTGCTTCCATGAATGCTATATTGAAAGAAACAAAAAAGAAAAATAAAATGTCTGCATCAGAATTGCAGATAATAAAAAAGAAAGTGGAGCAACGACAACAACTCGTTAATAATATTTCTCTGCAAGTCAATATGCTTAACGATCAAATCAAAACAACACAACAAACAATTGGCGAAGAATGTCGTAATCTTGAAATATTAAAACAGCACTATGTTCAAATATTACGCTATGCTCAACACAATAAATCTGCAACCGATAAACTGCTATTCATTTTTTCTTCAAAAGATTATCATGAGGCATACCAAAGATATGTTTTCTTTAGAAAGTTTGCACAAATACAAAAACAACAAATAGCTCTTATAACCAAGAAAACTAACGATCTAACTACAATGTCTAACGATCTGCTTTCACAAAAACAAACACAGAATAGATTGCTATACCAAGAAAAGGTGCATACTGCGAGTTTAGAAAAAGAAAAATTCCAAAAAGAACAAGCAGTAAAGGATATAAAAAGACAAGAAAAACAATTAATTAAGCAAATTCAACAAGCACAGGCTAAAAAGAAAAAATTGCAACAACAAATAAATACAGCTATCAATGCAGAGATAAAAAAACAACAACAGTTAGCTGCACATAGTAGAACAACTGTCAATAAAACGACAGTAACTTCTTCAAAGAATTCTTCAACTCCGGCGACACTATCAAAAGCAGAATCATATACTATGCTTGCTACGGCAAAGGATGTAGAATTGAATAAGGGTTTTGAGGGAAATAAAGGCAAATTACCTTGGCCGGTGGATAAAGGTATAATAGTAGGTAGTTTTGGTGTTCATGAGCATCCCGATATTAAAGGTGTTCATGTAGAGAATCAGGGAATAGATATTCGTACAATAAAGGGAGCTAGTATTAAAAGTGTTTACGATGGGGAAGTTTGTAGTGTATTCCAAGGTCCTAATGGAAAGAAAGTTATAATCATCAGACATGGAGAATATATGACAGTCTATACCAATTTAGAAAGTACATATGTTAGCAAAGGTTCAAAAGTGGGCATGGGACAACGCATAGGAACAATTGCTACGACTGAAAGCGGACAAAGTGAAATGAATTTTCAAATCCGTAAAAGTACAAAAACTCAAAATCCAATACTTTGGTTGAGAAGATAATTATACAGTAATTAAAACAATAACTATTAAAATAAGATAAATAAATGCTAAGAAAATTTCAATTATTTGCAGTAGCCGTTATATTTATCGGTATTGCCTGGGCACAACAAAATCCTGCAAAATGGACATTTAAAACAATTAAAGTAAATGATTCTATTGCAAATCTAATAATGAAATGTGATCTCAACCCTGGGTGGCATATTTATTCACAGAAAACAAAGGGAACAGAGATACCAATAATATTCACGTTTGAAAATACAAAAAATTATAAAAGACTGGGTGGAGTTAAAGAACCCAAATACCTTGCCAAATATGATAAATATCAAAAGGACACTACACGTTACTTTGAGGGTACAGTAATTTTCAATCAGCAAATTAAAATAAAAACAAACAAGGACTTTAAGGTAGAGGGTGTTGTCACTTTTCAACTTTGTGAAAATGGTTCATGTATACCTCCTAACGATGTAAAGTACGTTTTTGATGTAAAGGGGAATCCCAACATTATTGATGTCTCAACAGACCTTGCATCTGAAACAATAACAGAAACTCCTATCACTAATCAGTTAGTATCTAATAAAATAGATACTGGAACGATAATAAAACATCAATCTGTAGGCGATACACAAAACTTGGCAAGTAAATCGTTACTCATGGTTTTTTTAATTTCGTTTGGAGTCGGATTAATTACGCTTTTAACTCCATGTGTTTTCCCTATGATTCCTATGACTATTTCTTTCTTTCTGCATGGAAAGAAAAGTAATAAACAAGGTAGAAAACAAGCTTACTTTTTTGGTTTATCAATCGTTCTAATCTTTGCCATTTTAGGATTACTTTTAACCTTAATCTTTGGTAAGGATGCTATGTATATTATTTCTACACACTGGATCCCGAACGTTTTATTCTTTATTATATTTATGGTCTTCGCATTGTCTTTCTTTGGATTATTTGAAATAACTATGCCAAGTAAATGGGTGAATAAATCAGACAAAGAAAGTGAAAAGGGAGGGTTATTAGGAGCATTCTTTATTGCTCTAACTACCGTTTTAGTTTCTTTTTCTTGTACAGGTCCCATATTAGGTGCAGCGTTAGTAGAGATGGCTTCTGGCTCAAGCAATTCTTTCATATTCTTTATATCTATGTTAGGATTTGCAATAGGTTTTGCTTTTCCTTTTACATTATTAGCAATGTTTCCTTCGTTCTTAAAAAATTTAAAGAGTGGTTCGTGGCTAAATAGTGTTAAGATTGTATTTGGATTCTTAGAAATTGCTTTGGGTTTGAAATTCTTAATGGTTGCAGATCAAGCATGTAATTGGGGAATACTTCCGCGAACAACATATTTATGTATTTGGATCGTTATTTTTGCAATGATAGGATTCTATTTGATAGGCAAATTAAAATTTAAGGGGGATTCTGAATTAAAATTTATCACGGTTACTAGATTGTTCCTTGCTATTGTATCTTTTTCATTTACTATATATATGATTCCTGGACTTTGGGGAGCTCCTCTCAGTGCTATCTCAGGTTATTTACCTCCTGTTTCTTCACAAGAATACAATGTTGAGAAAATAATTGTAGAAAATTATGGCATAGGATCAAATATTAGTAGTAATGAAGATTTTCCTACAACTCGTAAATATGCTGAAAAATTAGATACACATGTTCCTGTTGGATTCAAAGCATTTTTTGATTTGCAGGAGGCTCAAGAATACGCAAGAAAAGTAGGTAAACCTTTATTTTTGGATTTTACGGGTAAAAGTTGTGCTAATTGCAGAGAAATGGAGACTGCCGTTTGGTCTATTCCTGCAGTTAAACAGTTAATTCAAAATGATTATATTTTAGTTTCATTATACTGTGACGAAAATACAATAGAATTGCCAAAAGAAGAATGGGAAGAAATAAATGGAAAAACAATTAAAACTTTGGGAAGGCGTAATCTCAACTACCAAATAGAAAAGTTTCATGCAAACGCACAACCTCTTTATGTCCTCATGGATGGTAATGGTAATCTTTTGACAGAAAAACCTCAACCCTATGATAAGAGTGTAGACAATTTCATAGACTTCCTCCAAAAAGGACTAAAAAATTTTAAAAAATTAAACTAAATATTTCTATGTCATAATTAAAAATGCCAAATAAGATTTAAATCATTTGGCATTTTTTTTTACAAAATCTATCCTCAACGGTCAAAAAATGAGCGGACATAGCAAATGATTTGTGAACTAGTCAGTTCTAAATGTTCGACCATTCGGGGGAAAAACCGCCCAAAGACGGACTTTTGCCAACTTTGGACAGAGCAGCGTTACTAAAACATTACCCTATATCCAAGTAGGTAAGAATAGCAAAAACGGTAACGAACAGGCTGAACCCGAACCGAAATCTTCTGCAAAGATAGCCCGATTAAGGGAGAACGGGAAGAAAAAAGGCGAAAAAATGAATGCTTGGAATCTTTCCCGTCAAAGTACAATGAATTGCGTACCAACGGATAACCTGACAATAAATAGTTTTGTAACTTATAAAAGGTCAGAGTTATGCGAAGTACGTTTAAGGTTCTGTTCTATCTCAAAAAGAACGCCCCCAAGAAAGACGGTTCCGTTCCCGTGATGTGCCGTATCACTATCGACGGAACCATTGCACAGTTCAGCTGCAAATGCGATGTCCTCCCCAATCTATGCTATGGGCATGACGACCATTTACTTCGATAATAGAAATATAATACGAATCAAGTCCAAATTTGGTAAGGAAACTTGGAACTAGGATCTTTTCTGCTGGTCCTTCAACAAATATCACAGCATCGGCAAAGAATATATCACAATGTGTCAAACGGATATACCTTGTCACAAATTGCTTAGTTTCGTCACCAGAGCCAAATGTACCTGACAGATTAATAACATTCGAAACTGGAATATTATCACCTGCACCCAATACTCGTCTGAAGTAACGCATACAATTCAAATCAAGTTCATTGACAACATGATTAGAGTGCGTACTCAGTACAAGCTGAGTGTTGAGCCATGAGTTATCCCTGATAATTTTGTTGTTACATAGAGCTTCGAACGCCTTTTTTACAAACACTTGCTGTGCTTGTGCATGAAGATGTGCTTCTGGCTCTTCCACAAACACCAAGTGAATAGGTTCTATATTCTTGTCCTCACTTAAAGTCTTTAACCATTTTTCTCTGAAATCAATCAACTTCAAATAAATGGAAATTAGGTTTCGATAACCTAGTCCATTATATTTCTCAGGCAAGGCAAATTCGGACATTCCTTGAATAGCAAATTGCACAGCAGAATCGTGCTTAATGGCCTCCTCTATTTGGATCTTACTGCATATCTTAATCTCGGGGTTTAGAAATCCTGGATAGTTAATGTTCCCCAGTTCTTTAACTGGTATTTCAAAGGCCTTGGTCAGTTTTGTATTGTATGTTTCATTTGCTTTTGCAATTCCGCTAACAAGCCCTAAATCACAAGGCGATAAAACCTCTTCCTCTGGATTTAAACTTGAATAATACTTTTGGAATTGTCTTGACAAGGTATCTATCTCGTTATCAGATTGTCCTTCTGGATCTGAGAAATCTCGTGAAGCCAAAATGACATCCACCCTTATTAGTTCATCCAGAGGATTCTTATCAAGTGCATTATCAGGAGTAGACTGAACTTTATCCTCTTCAGCTGGCTCTATAGATGGATCAATGATATAGTATTTTACATCGAAGTAGTCTCTGAGATTTGAGCCTTTACCTAAGAAATCGCAAAGATTCCTTGGAAACAAATCTGGAGAAGACGCCTTCTCCCATTCTTCAGTTGCTTGTAGGGCAATAGCTTTCCCTTTGGATTCTTTGTAGTCTGAATATAATTTAGTTATATCCTTAGGAACATATTGTCCACGGACACCAATTTTTTTGCCATCCCATTTGCTAAGCGATGGAATCAGGTGATTGACCCTGTATTGTTCTCCATCAACAATATCAATCCAAATATCCATTGACGGAACAATATTATCCCATTTATGTGGATTCAACAATTCTTCATCTACAAGATCTTTAGCCAACCATTGGTTACCAAGGGCATCAATCAATGCCCAATTGGTAGCCGTGAACTCCTTCAGGGTAAACTTCTCTTTGTTTTTCAAAAACCACACAATAGCACTTATAGCTGAAGTCTTTCCACTATTATTTGCGCCAATAAATACGGTTTCTTTCTCACCGAAGTCTATATGACAATTCTTTAGTTTGCGGAAATTTCTGATATGGACTGAATGTATCTTCATATTTTCTATCTAAAATCTATCATTTAGGCTCAAATAATTGGCATTCAATAGCCTAATGAGTTATAAAATGCAGTAGATAATAATTTTTCGCCCTATCTTCAGCTGCGATATACAACGCTTTTCATAACTAGAATAGCCTATTGCAAAGATAAGGGGGATCTCGTGAGAAAAAAGAACTTTATCTCTTGAATTTTTCGTGAGGGTGTGTCAAAATAGAAATTTCAAGAGTTTAAACTTTCAATCTATAAGTTGGTTCACTGATTTAATACAAAATTCGGCTTTATTTGGCTTTATTTGGCTTGCTACAAAACCATAAATCATGTTTGAAGTTTCAACTTGTTACTTTTCAAACACGCCATTTCTATTTTGACACACCCTCTTGTTTTCTGTGTATTCCATTCTTTTGATGAACTGCAATCTCCGAAGACTGCGTTTATCATAGAAACAGAATACACGGAAAACAAAAAGCCGCCCCAACGGACGGCTTTACGAAAATAATTTGGAGAAAATTCTTTTTTCTCACGATATACCCTTATCTTTGCAACAGGTTATTCGAGTTATGCAAAGCGTTGTATATCATTGTTGAAGATAGGTCGCTAAATCATTACCTACTGCATTTCATAACTCATTAGGCTATTGAATGCCAATCATTTGAACCTAAATGATAGATTTTCAAACAAAAATTTATCATTTTGAAAAATTTCCCCCTATTCGGAAATAATATATAGCCTTAAAAAAGGTTAAAAAAATAAAAATATTACAACTTTATCCGTAAAGACTCAAAATGTTATAAATAAAATAAATCTTGAAATGTGACAATAATAGAATAGAGTGAAGAAAAACACTCAATTGAGAATTAGGTAGTGCTCAAGAAGACAAAAAAATTAGGTATAGCATAACCATATACAAATATTATTAAAATAATACAATGATGATTTATTAATATTGACTAACTTATCGGAATCAATAATAATATCTCATTATTGGAATAGTCTACAAAAAAACATTTAATCTTTTTTAATGGCAATACTTTACACAAATACTGTCATAAACTATATTAACATAGAAAAACACATTAAATTATGCAGTAAACATCATTGTTGTTTATCTATTATCTGTTGTGGGTATTACTTTATTGACCCCAGCTCTCACGATCCAGTTTACGATAACCTATAGCCTCTGCTACATGCTTATCTTCAATATCTCTACTTTCTTCTAAATCTGCTATAGTTCGTGATACTTTTAGTATTCTATCATATGCACGTGCCGATAACCCAAACTTTTTTACTGCATTAAGAATCAAATTCTTCGAACTAACTCCTATCCGACAAACTTCCTTCATTAGTTGAGGTGTCATCTGTGAATTGCAATGTACATTTGCAATCCCTTTAAATCTCTGCTTCTGCATCTGCCTTGCATTAACAACTCGCTGTCTTATTATAATACTTCGTTCTGTTTGAATATCTTCTGAAAGTTCTTTAAACGGAACGGGAACAACTTCCATTTGAATATCAATTCTGTCAAGCAATGGCCCGGATATTTTCCCCATATATTTGTTTACTGCTCCTTTGCCGCAAACACAAGCAACCGTCGGATGATTATAATAACCGCAGGGACAAGGATTCATTGCTGCGACAAGCATAAAACAAGCTGGATATTCTGTAGTTTGTTTTGTACGAGAAATTGTGATAATCCTCTCCTCCATTGGTTGTCTTAAAACTTCTAAAACACTTCGTTTGAATTCAGGCAACTCATCCAAGAATAAAACACCATTATGTGCCAATGATATCTCTCCTGGCTGTGGGTATGCACCTCCTCCAACCAATGCCACATCACTAATAGTATGATGAGGGGAACGAAAAGGTCTAATACTTATCAGAGAGGAGCGGATACCTATCTTCCCTGCCACACTATGAATCTTTGTTGTTTCAAGACTCTCTTCTACTGTCAGTGGAGGTAAAATACTTGGTAATCGTTTTGCTAGCATGGTCTTTCCACTACCAGGAGCTCCCACCAACAATATATTATGTGACCCAGCAGCAGCCACTTCCATAGCACGTTTAACACTCTGTTGACCTTTTACATCTGCAAAATCTAAAATGTAATCATTAAGTCCTTTTTCAAATTCTTTATCTATGTCAATTATTTCTTTCTCTATTGTTCCTACACCATTAAAATAATTGATTACTTGCATAAGATTATCTACTCCTAAAACTTCCAACCCTTGTACAATAGCAGCCTCTTGTGCATTTGATTTGGGTAGGATAAATCCTTTAAACCCCTCACTTTTAGCTTGCATAGCTATCGGTAAAACTCCTTTTATAGGTCGCAAAGAACCATCTAAGGACAACTCTCCCATAATCAAATATTCATTCAACTTATCAGAATTAGATATCTGTTCACTTGCTGCTAAAATCCCTATAGCAATTGTCAAATCATATGCACTGCCTTCTTTTTTTATATCGGCAGGTGCCATATTTATCACAACCTTTTTACCTGGAATTTTATAGCCTAAGCTATTTAAAGCAGAAGAAATACGTTGTTGCGACTCCTTTACAGCATTATCCGGTAAGCCTACAAGAAAAAAACTAATTCCTTGCTCTATTGCAACCTCTACCGTTACAGTGGTTGCCACTATACCTTGTATGGCACTTCCGAAAGTTTTAATTAACATTATTGTCTCGTTTTTTCGAATATTTGTTTCATTAATTGGTCATCTTGAAGATAAATTTTCAAATCATGTTTGTATGTTTCAACTGTCGTATTGTAATGCTTACAAATTGTTACCATATAATCCATCCTTCTTTTTTGTAAGTCTGTAGAATCTTTACTCGCAATCACTAACATGTGCTCCGCTCTGGTAATATCTTTCATAATACTTACCATAACATCTTGCGATAATCTTACATCCAATTTCCTCTCTTTCTCTTTGTAGCAACTGAAAAATAAAATAATTGCTATAAAGATCAAAATTAGTTTATTCATAACTTACATTCTGTCTAATACCGTTTGAATAAGATTATTCATAGATTGCTGATAATTCTTATCAAAAGAACCATTACAACGATTTGCTATCACGTTACATATCGTCAATACATTATGTCCTAAGTTTTTCCCCAAGCAATACAAAGAAGATGTCTCCATTTCATAATTTGTTATTTGCAAATTATCATATGTAAATTTTGGTAATCTGTCATTTATTGTATTATCATATAGTGGTAAACGAATCTCTCTCCCTTGTGGACCATAAAACCCTGGTGCGGTAATAGTTATTCCTTTTGGCATATCAAATGCTATTTTTTCTAAAAGCTCATTTGAACAACTCACAGCATATGGTGTAGGCAAAGGAGCTCCCCATTGCATAAACTTCACAAACTCCTTTTGCAACGTATTTTCCATTACGCTCGCTTTATTTTTATAGAACCACATCATCCCATCTATACCTATTACATATTTGGAACATACAAAGGAGTTGATATCTATCGATTTTTGCATAGCTCCTGTAGTACCTAAACGTATAATATTTAAAGATATTTGCTCTTCATTTAGAACACGTTTACTTAAATTAATATTTTTACAAGCATCTATTTCCGTCACTACTATGTCCAGGTTATCCACACCCATACCTGTACTCATAACTGTTATGCGTTTCCCATTGTATACACCGGTGTGAGTAACTATTTCTCTATTCTCCCGTTTCAATTCTATATCGTTAAAAAAACAACTGATCAGACCTACTCTTTTTGGATCCCCTACCAAGATTATATTGTCTGCTATATCCTTTGGGAACAGTCTTATATGATATAAACTCCCATCCTCTGCAAGTGTCAATTCCGAAGCTTTAAATTGATATCCTCTATCCATAACTATTTAGTGCGATTTATTAACTGCTTTGCTAATGTTCTAAGGTTTTCCTTCTTATCATCAGATATATCTATTTTATCTAATGTGTCCAAAGCTTTAATAGTATAATTACCTATCATCGTCTCCACATCGCTTTTTACATTGTATTTTTCAAACAATTCTATCACTCTTTGCTTTTTCTTTTGGAAGTCATTGGTTTTATCCAAATACCAACCTGCTAATTCTTGAACATCTGTTGTATTTGCCTTTTCAACTGCAGACAAGAAAAGTATAGTTTTTTTGTTATCAACAATATCACTACCTATTACTTTCCCAAATTCATTTAAATTACTCCAACAATCCAGAATATCATCTTGTAATTGAAACGCAATACCAAGATATAATCCAAACTCACTTAGCAAATTCATATTATTGATAGTGGCTCCTGCAATAATTGCCCCCATCTTCAAAGCAGCAGCAATTAATACCGATGTTTTCAAACTTATCATTGTTATGTATTCTTTTTGAGTTACATCGTTTCGTTGCTCAAAATCCATGTCATAAGCTTGACCTTCACAAACTTGTATCAATACTGTCGTTAAAGTTTTTACTAATGAAGGTATTTTGTCATTATCACATTTAAGCAAATACTCATACGCTTTTGCATACATAACATCTGCCGAAAGTATAGCTTTGTCTGTCCCAAATTTTTGATAAACTGTTGGTTTCCCCCTACGAAGAGGAGATTCATCCATAATATCATCATGAAGTAAAGTAAAATTATGAGCTAATTCTATTGCTATCGCCGCATTTTCAGCATCTTTTAGATCTGCCGAAAACATATCAGCTGAAAGCATCAACAACAACGGACGCAATTTTTTACCTCCCAAAGTCATTGTATATTGAAACGGGTCATAAAGAGTTAGTGGCTGTTTTACAAAATTCTGCCTTACAAACAAATCAGTAACATATTGTTGTATTTCTTTTAAAGTTGCCATAATTATTTTTATTTTTTTATCACCTACACCTGATATTAAGTACAATCATTCTCTGAGCTAGGATAACTATCAATGTATAATTTAAACTTTTTTGAGTATAAGCAATTAGTACTTAATGTTTTTACAGAGCTTTTTCTATAAATTGTAAAGGCAAAATTAAGAAATTTTCTTGATATTGCCATTCATATACAGTTAAAATATAACGAAACTAAACTCCTCTCAAATAATTATTTACTAATGTCAAGAAAGAATTTACTAATGTCTGACAATAATTTATTAAAGTCAGACAACAATTCTCTGTTATTATTTATTAGCCAGTCAATCCTTATAAATACGTTACAAATCTCCATAATTTATAACGTATTTTATAAAACAATTTTACAAAAAATATACCCTATTCATTTGTTTTCACTAAATGAGGTAACACTATTTCTCTAAAGCAAAAAATTAATTGATTATAATAAAAAAATGCGTAATTTTGCAAAAATTATTTAAAGTAATAAACCATGGAAGTTAGCGAACAGGAATTACAAAGAAGACTGGCTGCGGAAGAATTAAGAAATTTAGGAATAAATCCTTACCCAGCACCAATGTATGATGTGGATACAAATACTGCGGAAATAAAAGAGATTTTTGCTAAGGATGAAACACAAATACAAAATGTATCTTTGGCGGGAAGAATTATGTCTAGGAGAATCATGGGTGCTGCCTCATTTTGTGAAATTCAAGATGAGAAAGGTAGAATTCAAATTTATATCAATAGAGATGAAATTTGTCCTTCAGAAGATAAGACAATGTATAATACAGTATTCAAAAAGTTATTGGATATTGGAGATATTATTGGAATAAAAGGTTTTGTCTTTCGTACAAAGATGGGAGAAATCTCAATACATGTGAAGGAACTTACTGTACTTTGTAAAAGTGTTCGTCCTCTTCCTATCGTTAAACAAAAAGATGGAATAAATTATGATGCTTTTACCGATGCTGAACAACGTTATCGGCAACGTTACGTAGATTTGATCGTAAATCCGCAAGTTAGAAAAACGTTTGTACAACGTACCTTAATTGTTGATACGATGCGTAATTTCCTTAACGAAAATGGATACTTGGAAGTGGAGACGCCTATCTTACAACCTGTTTATGGAGGAGCAGCTGCAAGACCTTTCAAGACACATCACAATTCTTTAAATACAGATTTGTATCTTCGTATCGCAGACGAGTTATATTTAAAAAAACTTATTGTTGGTGGTTACACTGGTGTATATGAATTTTCTAAAGATTTTCGTAACGAGGGTATGGATCGTTTTCATAATCCCGAATTTACACAGATGGAGCTATACGTTGCGTATAAAGATTACTTCTGGATGATGGATACTGTGGAGAAAATGGTTGAACGAATAGCCTTGGCATTACATGGGACTACGAAGGTACAAGTAGGAAACAATATTATAGATTTCAAACGCCCTTGGAAACGCTACACAATGTATGAAGCCATTGAGAAATTTACAGGAATTGATATTTCAAATATGAATGAAAACGAACTAAGAAGGGTTGCTGCTCAACTAAATGTCCCCATTGATGATACTATGGGTAAAGGAAAATTAATTGATGAAATATTTGGCGAAACTTGCGAGGAAAAATTGATTCAACCTACCTTTATTTATGATTACCCTATTGAAATGTCGCCACTCGCAAAAAAACATCGTTCCAAAGAAGGGTTAGTTGAGCGATTTGAGGCGGTATGTAATTGTAAAGAAATTTGTAATGCATATAGTGAACTGAACGATCCGATTGATCAGCGCAAACGATTTGAGGAACAATTGGAGTTAGGTAAACGTGGAGACCCCGAAAGTATGGTATTAGATGAAGATTTCTTACGTGCAATTGAATACGGGATGCCTCCAACTAGCGGATTGGGAATTGGTATTGACCGTTTGGCGATGATGATGACTAATTCAAACTCTATACAAGATGTCTTGTTCTTCCCTCAAATGAAACCAGAAATACAACAAGCGGTCCCTTCTAACGAAGAATTCATAAAAAAAGGTATTCCTCAAATATGGATAGATTTAATACATAAAGCCGGAATTGGAAACATGGAAAGTCTTAAAAATGCTAATATAAACAAACTTTTTAATGACTTAAACGGTCTACGAAAAAAGAATAAGTTAGATATTCCTGCTTTAAAAATAGAAGAACTTAAAACGTGGAGTGAGTAATATGTAGAATGTACGCAATGCAAGGACAATATACAATTCTTCTTCGCAAAAACTGTCAAATCAAACGTACATAAAACATAATTGATATGAAAAACAAATCTTATATGCCCTTAATTATAGCTGTGTCAATGGTCGTTGGCATGGCTATTGGTCTTTTTGTCTTGGGTAAACAACAAAACAATACAAAATCTTTTTATTCTAATAATTCTAAAATAAATTATATCTTGGAATTAATTAGTAAAGAATATGTAGATAGTACCAACGAGGATTCTTTAACAGATAAAGCAATACGTTCTTTACTCACAGAGTTGGATCCTCACAGTGTTTATATGACGGCTGAACAAGTTAAAAGAGAGAATGATGAATTGAAAGGCAATTTTGATGGCATTGGAGTTCAGTTTCGTATAGTGGAAGATACAATTGTAGTTGTTAGAACAGTGAGCGGAGGTCCAAGTGAAAAGGTTGGTATCATGGCTGGCGACAGGATAGTAAAAGTAAATGGTAGAGAACTAAAAAATATAACAAACGATACAGTTGTTCATCTATTGAAGGGAAATCGTGGATCAAAAGTTAAACTTAGTTTAAAAAGAAGGGGAATAAACCACTTAATAGACTATACTATTACAAGGGATGTAATAAAAACTCAAGCTGTAAGGTACTTTGGTATGCTTAATAAATACACCGGCTATATAAAATTAGAAGAATTTACAGCAACCTCACATGATGAAGTCGCAACAGCTATTCGCAATTTAAAAAAACAAGGAATGACACAACTTATATTTGACCTCAGGGATAATGGTGGGGGATATTTGGACCAAGCTATTGCTATTGCAGACGAATTTATTAGCAAAGGAGATTTGATTGTCTATACTGATGGTAGATTTAGGGGTAGAAATGATGCATATGCTACAAATGGCGGACTCTTTGAGCAAGGAAAGTTAATAGTTATGATAAACGAAATGAGTGCTTCTGCAAGTGAAATAGTCAGTGGATGTGTTCAAGACAATGATAGGGGTAAAATTATTGGCAGACGTACCTTTGGAAAAGGTTTAGTACAGGAACAAAGAAATCTTCCTGACAATTCTGCAATTCGTTTGACAGTCGCACGTTATTATACTCCAAGTGGTAGATGTATCCAACGACCTTATATCAAGGGAGACCCTGATAAATATTTTGAAGATTTTATTTCTCGTTTTGTCAATGCTGAGAACGATTCTGACACATTGAAACACGATGAAAAACTAAAATATAGAACAAAAAAGGGTAGAATTGTATATGGTGGTGGTGGAATAGAACCAGATATAACACTACCTTATTCTGTTCTGAAACGATCTACGTATTTCAATTCGTTATTTAAAAACGGTTTAATTTACAAATACTGTTTTGACTACGTGGACAATAACCGTCATATATTCAAACAATATATTAATGGTAATGATTTTCTTAACAGATACAAAATTAGTAGTAAAGTATACAATGATTTGTTAAGTTTTGCAACGAAAAGTGGTATCGAAGTAAAAAAATTATCTTCCAAAGAATCGGAAGAAATCAAACAGTTAATGAAAGGTTATATTGCACAAAGTTTGTACGAAGACAAATTCTTTTATCAGTTATACATAACTTTGGATATGGAACTAAATATGGCGATTGCCAATTTTTAATTGTTAATACACAATCTGAAAAAATAAATTAAACAATCTTTCTTTCTATAAAGAAAAAATCTTTCTTGACATTGGAATTCTAATGTCAAGAAAGATTTTTTTGTTGTCTCACTTTAATTTTATAATATAAAGATTATTGTTTATAAATTGTTTTAAAGATAAATTCTATTGCATCTATACTTCTCGGAGTTTGATTATCTAAGTAATCAATACCAAAAACATTACCTTTTTTCACTGCCTCCAATTCTGAATATGGATGTGTGGTCTTGAACTTCTCCATGTCCTGGGAACGAATAAAAATATATTCAGGCTGATTTTTGAACAATTCCTCCTTGTTGAAGGACCAGTTTTTTGCAGTTTTTGCAATGTTGTCTGCACCAGCAAGATTAAATATTTCATTCACATAAGTATCTATACCAGCTGAAAAATCTCCACCCGCACCAAAACCAACTACATAATAAACTTTAGGTTTAGCAATATGTTTAGTTTTAATTATAGAATCACATTGTGCCGAGACTTTATCAAGTCTTATTTTGCAACTGTTAATAAGGCTATCTGCTCTATTTTTTTTACCAACTATTTTACCTAATGTAGTCATAACCTTATACATATCTACAATCTTAGATCCTTCTCTAAATGATAATACCGTTAAATGAGCATCTTCCAAAATAGTTACCATTTTTTTTGTAAAGATGGAAGAAGTTATAACAATATCCGGCTTTAATGATATAATAAGTTCTAAATTTGCATTATTGATACCTCCTATAGAGTGTATTTTTTCTACAGCGGGAGGAAAATTACAAAAATCTGTCCTAGCTATCAGCTTATCAATACATCCTAATTCACAAATAATTTCTGTAACTTGTGGAGATACTGATACTATACGGCTGTACTCTTGTTTCACGTTAGTATCCGGCGTAATGTATAAATTATCGGATCCAATAGTTGGCTCATTTTGCTTGTTATTGCAACCAATCAAGCAAAATACAAGTAAAAGAGCTACTCCTAAATAAAGAATTCTTCTCATTTCTTAATATTTTATTTATTTGTTTGTTATTATGATATTTTCATTTTCTACTATTTTTGTATCAATCTCAAATAATGATATGATATTCTCTGCTGTAAGTACTTTATCAGCACGATCATAAAACTTCAATTGTCCATGCTTTAAGGCAAGTACGTAATCCGAATATTTCAATGCCAAAGATAAATCGTGTAACACTATTAAAATTGTTGTATTGTTGTATTGTTGTATTTGTTTCAATAGCCTCATTATCTCTATCTGATGTTTCATATCAAGATTTGCGACCGGTTCATCAAGCAAGATTACTTTCGTTTGCTGAGTTAACGATCTTGCTATAAATACCCGTTGTTTTTCTCCACCGGATAGAGAATTTATGCTTCTATTTCGTAACTGCCAAGTTTCTGTTTGTTTCATTGCCTGTTCCACTATTGCAAAATCTTCTCGTTTATCAGCATCTAACAATTTTTGGTAAGGCATTCGTCCCATCAAAACTATTTGCAAACAAGTGAAATCAATATTTGTATTATTATCTTGAAATACTATTGAAATATTCTGTGACAATTCTCTAACAGAATAAGAAGCAACATTTTTATTTTCAAATGCTATTTCGCCCGATGTTGGTTTTATAATATTGGCAATTAATTTTAATAATGTTGTTTTACCACTTCCGTTCATTCCCACAAGAGTTGTCAATGTACCTTGTGGGATAGCAAAAGTTATATTATCAATTATCGTTTTGTCTTCTATTTTGTAGACTATGTTCTGAGATTTTATTATATCCATGGTATTAGAAATGCAATTTTTTCTTTGCATTGTATAGCAAATATATGAAAAAAGGAGCTCCAATCAATGAAGTTATTGAACCTATAGGCAATTCGCTTGGAGCAACAATGTTCCTTGCAATAATATCTGCTGATAACATAAAAATCATTCCACCAAGAACGGAAAAAGGAACAATTCTGCGATTATCTCCTCCGACTATCAATCTGACAATATGTGGAACAACTAAACCAATAAAACCAATTACTCCTGTACAGCTAACTACTGCTGCCGTCATTAATGTACTTATTATTAATATTGTTCGTTTTGTTTTTTCTACATTAACACCTAACGAATTCGCTTGGATATCTCCAAGTAAAAGAAGGTTCAAACGTTTTGCATAAAGACGAATAAAGACTATTCCTATGGAAGAAAAAAAAGTTGTTATCAAGACATCTCGGTATTTTACACTACTTAGCGATCCCATGGTCCAAAAATATATTTTGTACATATCCTCTTGATTAACGAACATAATAATTGATATGATTGCGGAAATTAGAAAATTCATTGAAATCCCGGCTAGCAGGAGTGTTGTTGTATGCATACGGTTACCTACTTGCGATAATTTCATTATAACGTACACAGTTAATAATGCAGTTAAAAATGAGGATATTGTTACGCCCAAAATCCAGAAATCAAAGCTCAATACTATCGCCAAAGATGCACCTAAACTTGCACCTGAGGAGACTCCCAATATATAAGGATCAGATAAAGGATTTTTAAAGACTGCTTGATATGCACAACCACACACTGCTAACGTACTACCTGCAACCAAACACATCAGAACTCTCGGAATACGTATACTGTACAATATATATTTATCTGCATCTGACAAATTGCTAATATCTACCGACCCAAAAGCGACAGCAACAACGCTTAACGCCCCAACAATCACCATTAAAATAAAATAATATAACCAATCTTTTGCTCCCAATTTCAAATGTACATTTTTATATTTCAATTTTTTTTCTCAACCTATTATGAATTATTTTTCATTTGTCCACAATTTGTCCTAAAAAAGACAACATTCAAGACCTTATTTACGAAATAAAATATTCTATCTATTTCTACTTAGAAAATATCTTTATTACAATTTGATTTTTGTTTATTATTTTTATGATTGCAAAGATACTACAATAATTTCATATGCAAAAATTTCCTTATTCCTTCAAATAGTTAACTCATTACCATTATTTTCCAATCTATTTTTTTAATTGCACGTTTATATTCAATCAAATTTTATAAAAAATGTAGTTGCTACTAAGTCATAATAAACTCTTTGTATTTTAACGTCATATTTAGTGTCTTGCAAAGAGCATTCGTTGTACTATTTGGATAATTTTTATTTATCACTCTTGATGTAATAACCAAAATTTGACCTAAAAATACTCCTAATACCCACTACATTTCATCAAATATTCTGCTTTTCACAAAAAACCGATTAAATAAAAAAGAAAATCCAAGAAAAAAATAAATAAATTGTCAAAAATAACGAATAGAAAAGCAGTAAGCCTAATGATTAGAATAATGAAGAATCAAAAAAAGGAAATAAATAGTAGTTAAAATAGACAATTATTTTCTTATTGTCCGAGAAAATAAAACTACCTTTGCAAAAAATTTTACTTTATATGAAACAATTAGATTTTAAAAACACAAAAAAAAAATATTGGATGGAATATAATGACGGTGATATTATATTAATAGACGACATAACTACGCTCAAAAAAGAAAATTTTAAACAAAGTTTCGTTAATATGGTCGCTATGATCTTTTGTTTGGACGGCAAAAGTTCAATAAATATGAATGGCAAAACTTGGAATGTAGAAAAAAATGATGTTTTAATACTAGCACCGGGAACATTTGTAGATGATTATATTTTTAGTGAGGATTTCAATGCAAAAATCATAGGTTTCTCTGTAGTAACAATAGATTCGGCAATATATTTAAGTAAAAATGTTTGGCAAAGTCTATATTACGTATTACAAAATCCAGTAATACACTTAGAAGATACAGATATGAAAACAATTTATCACTACTATTCTATTGCAGAAGCCAAAATGGATTGTACAACAAACATCTATCACAAAGAAATTATGCATTCCTTACTATTATGTCTTATCTACGAATTTTTAATTATAACAAACAGGTATAATAATACTGAAATTTTCTTTGAGAATGCGGAATTAAAACAAGGGGATCTGCTACTTAAACGTTTTGTTGAATTATTAGTCAAAGAAAAAGGAATGATACGTTCTGTCAGTGATGCAGCTTATAAACTAAATGTGTCAAGTAAATACCTATCTGCCACAATTAAAAGTACAAGTGGTAAGAATGCTTTGGAATTTATTCACCATTATACAGTGCAAGAGGTTATCCGCAGATTGAAATACACGGATAAAAGTATACAAGAAATAAGCAATGATATGAATTTTCCAAGTATCTCTTTCTTTGGTAAATTCTTTAAAAATCAAATGGGTATTTCACCAAAGCAATATCGTAAAAACGGAGGAGAAATCTCACACTAATTTTTTTATATCCATTAAAAAAGAATTTCTCCACAAAGACAATCTACAGATTAACTCTTTCCATTTTAGAAGAAGTCATTTCCAATGTACACGTGCTCTTACCAACTCACAATCTTTACTCCGCAAATTGTAGCGATTACGATATAATAGGACTCTAGAAGAAACATTTCAATAGCAATCCTAATTCAATATATTATTTAGGGAAAGTTAACAAATACCAACATGAAGTGGTAAAAAAATTACGTATAAACGGAATATTACCAACCATTTTGTTTAATAGTCGCGGTGTAAGGTGGAATTTTTGCTTGTAATGAGGATTAATAAACCATAAATGACGACACATGCATTTTAATTCGCAAGATTTATATAAATCTTCAAATTTTTCAATCGGCATCTTGCTACGCCTAACACTTAGTAATTCATCAATACATTCGTTACTTTGCTTAGATATTCTGAGCAATAGTGTATATAATCCCATAGGGAGTAGATGTATATAAGGGACTTTAGCTATAAAGTTTGAACATATCTGCTGATGTCCACCAAAAGGCATTTGCCATGCAGGAAATGCAAAGAAAATAATCCCGTCTACTTGGAGAAATTCTTTTATTCTCAATACAAATTCTCGTTTAAAATTAGGTTCTATATGCTCTATCACATCACGAATAAGTACCAAATCAAATTTATCGTCATCACACTCTGGCAATGGATACTTTAAAAAATCAACAACCCGCAATTGTCCTATAATTGTCTTATCTGCAAATACTTTATTACCAAAATTTATCTTTTCTTCGTTTAAATCCACCCCTTCTACGTATGCTCCTAACTCAGCAAACGGCAATAAATTACCACCTTCTCCACAACCTATCTCTAATACACGCTTTGGTAAATAATGATTACAATTCCGTGTGATATAATCAATGTAAAACTCTTTACTTGTTGCAACCAATTCATTAAAATATAAACTTCTATCACCGTGTCTTTTTTGCATAATCCTCTCCTTAAAGTTTAACTCTGCAAATTTACAAATTTTTTACAATTCTATTTGTTCTTTGCCTCTCTTTATATACACCCAGATAAACAACTCTTAATTATGACTAATATTTAGGGGGACAAAACTGACAAAACACGTATATTTTATGTAAAATTGTCAGATAAACAGCTTGTAATCAAATATTTATATGTCATTTTGTCAAATTATGTAACTGGTATCAATTTTGTAAATTAACACTTGAGATTGCAAAGAAAAACAATGTGATAACAAAGTATGAAAAAGGAATTAAAAAAAACAGATGATAAGAAAAAGAATATAGAAAAGGAAAAAACAATTAATTAAAATAAACAAAAAACAATTTAAAATATAGGAGGAAAAAATCATGTTACAATTAATGAAAAACGACAGCAACTTACCAAATGTGTTCAATGACTTTTTTGGGTTAGATTTTGTACCGCAATTTAATGAAACTACACCTAAAATAAATGTTGTTGAGAATGAAAGAGAATACCGTTTAGAAGTTGCAACAGCAGGTGCAAAAAAAGAAAACTTCACTATAAATCTAACAAAAGATGGTATGCTTTCTATAAAATTTGAGCAGCAAAAGAAATCAAAAGAAGAAAATAAAGAAGAAAGATATTTGCGAAAAGAGTTTTGTTATTCCAAATTCGAAAAACATTTCACTCTTCCGGAGGAAATTAATAAGGAGTCTATTACAGCAAAGGTTGAAAATGGAATTTTAGAAGTTATCTTGCCAAAAACAGATAAAAAACCAGAAGAACAAAGTACGCAAATACTTATCTCTTGATCGTAATTGCCCAAAAATAACGTAAAGCATATACTCATAATCAAAGGATGTAGTCTTTCTAACTACATCCTTTTTCATTAAATTGTAAATGTTTAATAATTTTTTATTTACTTTCTACCGGTATGTCCGAAACCTCCTGACCCTCTTTGTGTGGAAGATAATTCTGTTACCTCCACAATTTCCGCTGTTGAGTATCTAGTTATTATCATTTGTGCAATTCTTTCTCCGGAATTGATTATAAATTCCTCGTTTGATAAATTAATTAAAAGTATCTGGATTTCTCCTCTATAATCTGCATCTATCGTCCCAGGAGTATTTAGAACAGTTATTCCATTTTTAAATGCCAAACCACTACGAGGACGAATCTGTGCCTCATACCCAGGTTCCAACTCAATAAATAACCCTGTTGGAACAAGTATTCTTTGCATAGGTTTCAAAATCATAGGTTCTGAAATAAATGCCCGTAAATCCATTCCTACACTAAGAGATGTCTCATATTTGGGAAGAGGATTATTACTTCTATTAATTATTTTTAGTATCATTTTCTTTTGTATTATTTTCTGCAAAGGTACAAATAAAAAGTCAATTCTTTATCGTAATTTTGCAATTCATTGAAAAAAGATATATAATATGAAACAGATTATTTTTGCAACACATAATAAGCACAAAACTTCCGAAATTCAACAATTAGTAAAAGATAAAATAAAGATTATTTCCTTGGAAGATCTGGGAGAAATCAATGATATTCCAGAAACCGGTAGTACTCTCAAAGAGAATGCACGACAAAAAGCGGTATATATCTACAATAAATACAAAAAATCTTGTTTTGCTGATGACACAGGACTTGAAGTAGAAGTTTTAGACGGACGCCCTGGTGTTTATTCTGCAAGATATGCCGGCGAAAAGTGTAGTTTTGATGATAATATTGACAAATTACTTAAAGAACTAGAAGGAAACACCAATAGAAAAGCGTGTTTTCGTACCGTTATCTGTCTAATTGATAATGGAATTGAAAAATACTTTGAAGGAATGTGCAAAGGTATTATTACAACCGAACGTTATGGGAAAAAAGGCTTTGGTTATGATCCGATATTCATCCCTGAGGGATATGGTGAAAGCTTTGCGGAAATGAGTGGAATAGATAAAAATAAAATATCACATCGTGGTATAGCGACAAGAAAACTGATCACTTACTTATTAGAAAACACAAAAAAATGTTAAAAGAAGAGAATTTCAACAATGAATACGTATTGACTGTTACAAAGAAAATGGCTGTTGCTGCTCGTACTGCTCCAAAGGCAAGAGGAATAGACAACCTTGTAATACGTATTTGTGATAAAAAAGACATACAACAAATATCTAATCAGTTAATCCAAGATTTTGAAGCAACAGACAAACAAGAATCTTTCCTATTAAGAGATTCGCAAAATGTATTATCTGCATCTTACGTGTTATTAATAGCAACTAAAAATAGGATTTTAGGACTTAATTGTGGTTATTGTGGATTTGCTACCTGCAATCTAAAAGAACAAACAAATAAAAACATTCCTTGTTTTTTCAATTCGGAAGACTTAGGTGTAGCTATTGGATCTGCATGTTCCATTGCCGCAGACTCAAGAGTAGACTCTCGTGTAATGTTTTCCGTTGGTAGAGCAGCAACAAGGTTGAATATGGTAGAAAATTGTACACACTGTATAGCAATATCTCTATCCGCCACAGCAAAGAACCCATTTTTTGATAGACCTTCTTTTGTCATGCCATATGTTCAGTGTGACAAATAGGCTTTTTCATACTTATCAAACATAAAGTACCGTTTTATTAAATTAATGTTAAAAAACAAAAAAACCTTTCTTAACATTAATTTAATAAAGTCAAGAAAGATTTTTTCATAATCACAATTTATCAATATAAATTCTAACTCTTATCCATTATTTATTTACAATATTATTTTGATTTTTTGCCTTCTTGCTACCATCATACACTTCAAATTTGAAAAGTTTGCATTCCAAATTACCATTATAAACATCTATTTTTTTACTTGGTTTCAATCCTATTCTTTTCAGTGCAAATACATCAGAACTAATGACATAAGCTTCACAATCCTTATAGTAATTTTTGAAAGTATCACCTATTCGTTCATAAAGTGAAATAATATCATCAACATCTAATCTTTCTCCATAAGGAGGATTCATAACAACTAACGTCTTCCCCTCGGGACGCTTACCTTCTTCCATCGCAGAACGAAAAACCCTTATATCAAAGCTTAATTTAGCACATTTGATATTTTCCTGTGCTTTATCTATTGCCTCTTGTGAAATATCCGAAGCCCATATTTCATATTCGAATTCCTTTACTTGTTTATCGGCATTTTCTTTTTCTTGTCGCCATTGCACAAAATTGTAATCAGCCCATTTTTGAAAACCGAAACGCTTACGAAAATACTGGGCAGGCATATTCATCGCATACATTGCAGCTTCAATTACAATAGTACCACTACCACACATCGGATCAATAAAATTAGAATCTTTTTGCCAGCCTGATAATTGAATGATACCGGCAGCCGTTACCTCATTAATAGGAGCTTCACCAGTAGTCTGACGATAACCTCTCTTGAAAAGTTTATCTCCCGAAGAATCAAATGATATAGTTATGTCGTTATTTGATATATGTAAATCTATCTTCAAATCAGGATTCTCTTTATCTATAGATGACCTGACATTAAAATATTTTCTAAATCTATCGCATATCGCATCCTTTACTTTCTGCGTAGCGTACAAAGAATGATTAAATGTTTTAGAGCTGACAGAAGCGTCTATTACAAACGTACCATCTGGATTCATAAACTTTTCCCATTGCATCTTGTATACATTATTATAAAGCTCTTGTTCATTCTTAGCTGTAAAGAAAGCTATAGGTTTAAGTATGCATAACGCTGTTCGTAAACAATAATTAGTGCGATATAATAATCTCATATCACCCCAAAACTCTACTGCACGATGCATTTTTTTTATTTCTTTTGCTCCTAATAATACCAACTCACGACAAAGTACGTCCTCAAGTCCGTACATTGTCTTAGCAACCATTCTAAATTCTTTTTCCATTTATATAAGATCTATTTTTCAGTAATTTAAGACTTTATTTTTACAACTAACGCCCAAAACGATTTTTATTAACTATAAATCTATTACAGTCACCCTCCCCTATCATTTCTTGCCTTGAAAAGGCAACAACATGAAAATAAAGTTTTCGTCCCTCTTGTTTAACAAAAGTACTCTCTATTGTTATCGTTTCTCCAACTATTGAAGATTTCAAATGTTTTATATTCATTTCAATGCCGACGGACACATATTCATCTGGCAAATACGATTTAACACTCTTAAAAGATACCTCTTCCATTAATGCAAGCAATTTAGGAGTTGCCAAAACCTCAACATCTCCACTCCCTAATGCTACTGCCGTATCTTGCGGTTGTACCGTATATGATTGATGCCCCTTAATATTAGCAGGAATTATTATATCCATATTATGTTGTTTTATATTATTTTATTTAGTTTTGTTTCAATTTAATAAACTTATCAATTACATCTTCAACACTAATACTTTCTACAGCCTGAGCTACATAGTCTGTTCTAAAAAAAGCCTGTTTAAGATAAGGAGAGACTACCTTCTGCATTCGATTATAAGAATAAATCTCTGCTGCACTTGTACAAGTAAAAATTGTTACGAGTGGAACTTTTTTTGCTAATGCAAAATGCATACAAAGACTATCACCAGTAAATATATACGAACATTGTGCTATATCGCGTATATAATCTCTTATATCATCCCTGTGTGTAAAAAATTTTATCTTGTATCCTTGTTTTTTTAGTTCCTCAGCAAGCAAAGAATATTTATCCCATCGTTTGGTAGGCCACCGTTCACCTGCACGATCTTCAATACCTATTAAATTAGGAATCTTTTCTGCATCAGTGTGTTCTCTTACAAAATATTCCTGACCACAAAATTTATTACCAACCATCTCAAAAAGATATTCTTGAACGCTTTTCTTCCCTTCATATTTCATCCTATCTGCTTCTTTTTTGGAATAACGAGAAATAAGCGACAAATCAAACCACAAGGCTGAATCTTCCGTATACTTCATTCTGGTGTCATTCTCCATATATGCCCCTATAAATTGATTTGTTTTTATTTTACTTGCCAAAACCACACTTTCTATATCATCATCAAGCGATAAAACCAAATCAAATTTTATTTGCATTAGTTCATCCAACTTTGGTTTATCTTCAATTGCAACTATATTTTTTAAACAATCAAGTTCATGAGGTAATACCTCAATATTTATTTTTTTTGTTATCCAATAAACTTCATCATACATATAAACGTGTAAAAGTGTTGTCGTTCTAACGACATCGCCTGTAGCTCCTGTTTTTATTAATAAAACTTTCATATCATTATTGTTCCAATTAAAAATTGTCAATCAATATCGTTGTAAATCTATTATTTGTTTGATTATATTATCAAGTTTATTGTATCCCATATCAGCAATAAAACATTCTATATTTTCGGCATAATTTACCTTATTTTTAGTTCTTAGTATCTTAATTACAGCATTACAAATATTCTGAATACCATTATCGTTTATTATAATACCTGTATAATCTTTTTTTATCAGTTCTCGAATTCCTCCCACATCTGTTGCAACTACAGGAACACGAAATCCGTAAGACATCATTAGGATTCCACTTTGTGTTCCAGAATTATATGGCATAACAACCACATCAGTAGCTTTGAAATATGGTTCAACAAATTCGTTAGCAATGAATTTTGTCTCTAACTTAATATTTTTATTAAGCGAATGCTTATCAATAAGATTTGTATACTTTGTTAGATCCTCATAACATTCACCGGCGATTACCAATGTCGTATCTGGTTCTTGCAAAAGAATATTAGGGAAAGCATTAATCAATTTATCAAGACCTTTATACGGACGAATAAGACCGAAAAACAATAAAACATTCTTAGTTTTTATATCTAAAAAACTTTTTGCCGAGTCTTTATCATATCGTTTCAAGTCATAACAATCATAAACATTTAATGTAGTTTCAAATATAGGAATATTCAAAAAATCTTTTTTAATTTCATTATGAATATAATGTGATTCAACTATGAAAGAATCAGCATGTTTTAAAGTACTTCTTACCAAAATATTTTCAAACCAATGATTCTCATGAGATATGTAATTCTCTACCAAGAACGAAATATGAATTTCTTTAGCAAAATGTTTAATTAGCCACGATAAAACGGATAAACAGGGTGCAAAAAAGAACATCCACCACACAATAATAACAACATCTGGTTTTTCTTGTTTTATCTTACGAAAAGCACTAATCCATGTAATCGGATTAATACTATTAAGAATACGATATATTTTATCACTATGCTCAAAGGGTATAATTTTACTTTCATCATATTGCGTTTTACCAGGGAAAAATATTTTCGGATAAAGCAATTTATAAGAAATAGTAAAAGTATCATAGTTCATTGTTCTAAGAGCTTTATGAAGATAAGCCTCTACTAATGCTTGTCCTCCACGATATGGATAAGCAGGGCTCACAATTATGATTTTTTTATTAACCATGGCTAAAAAATTTCCCATTTTCACTGCAAAATTAAATAAATCCTAGAAATAATCAACTATAAAATCCAAGAATCATTATTATTCTAACAACATTAGATCATAATATCAAATAAAATAGCTTTCCTTCATATCCATAAATCAATAGTTATCCTTTGTATAAAATCATCTTTTGAGAAGAATTGATTCTTCTCAAAAGATGATTTATTTTTTTGTTACTCCAATCTAACCAAACAAGTTATTATATTTCAAAAAAAAGAATAATATTTCAAAATATAATATTGTACATAAGCTATAACCACTTATTGTCTTTATACCAACGAATAGTTTCTTGGCAACCTCGTTTCAAATCATAATCAGGTATAAAACCTAAATCATGTTTCAAATCCTCAATGTCACAATCCCAATTTCTAGCTGCCAAAATATTGTATTTATCTTTATTAAGTGTAAATTGTTTACCCACAACTCCACCAAACCAATCTAAAAATAAAGATATGCTTTTGACAATCCATAAAGGAAAACGAATACTAATAACCCATGTTTTTAGAATTTCTTTACAAATATTCGCAAATTCAGTATCAAGATATAAATTGCCATCACTGACAAAATAAGTCTTACCACTAATTTCACTATTTGCAGCTAAAATACATGCTTTACACAAATCTTTGCCATAAATAAAAGTTAGACGTTGCTTTTCACGTCCCAAAGCAGCATTTATATGTTTATTTATAGTCTGAAAGTATACAAAATAATCTGTTTCTCGTGGTCCATATACTCCAGTTGGACGAAGAATAATGTATTTATTTGTACAATTTTGATTAATATATTCTTCTGCCTTTAATTTACTCATACCATACCAAGTATTAGGTCTATTAATATCAGAAACTTGTGCTTTAACATATGGACTACTCTGAGCCGGACCATGAGCAGCAAAAGAAGACATATATATTAATTTTATAGGTAATTCTTTTATGGCATCTACCAAATTTTTAGTAAATAAGAAATTTACTTTCAAAAAATCTTCATTTTTTTTAGCCTTAGTAATACCAGCTAAATGAAATATTGTTGTAATATTTATACTCTCTAATTGTTGTTTAAGTACATCAATATCGTTATAATTAATATTTATAAATTTTATCCTACTATCTGTAAGATATCTTTTTGAAGATAAATCCCTTACGCCGGCAAATACTTCATAATCTCCATTTTCCAACAATATATCTACCAATGTAGAGCCAATAAATCCACTTGCTCCCGTTACTAATACTCTTTTCATAATATTAAATTTCTTTTATATATGCACGCCTTCTAATAACAACCTTACTATCATACTTAGTCCAAATATGAGATGCTTGATTAGTCTCTAATTGAGGATTAGCAATAGCCATTTTTGAGCCCAACCGTATATAGTTTTCATTCATACGGGCATAATACAAAGAATGAACACCTTTATTTTGCCATTCAGGAGACACACCATTTAAATACAGATCAATATAGTCGTAATTTTTAAGTGCTTTAAGCATATATAACCAACCTAATGGGAATATTCTACCTTTTGATTTCTGAAAAGCCTTTGATAACGTTGGCATAGAAATACCGAAAGCTACAACTTCATCATTTTGATCTACAACCAAACAAATCAAATCTTTATTTAAAAAACCTAAATATTGTTTTATATAATAATTCATCACCTTATCAGTCAACGGAACATAACCATAAAGATTTTGAAAAGCTTTATTAAGTGTAATAAATATTTTTTTACCATAATGTTTTGCAATATCTTTTTTAGATAATCCCTCTATAATTCTCAAATTGTATTTCTCTTTAATAAGATTATTAATTCTATTCATTTTTTCAGGTACCGGTTGTGATGCAGGTATCTCATATTGCACCCAATCAACCTCCTTAATAAATCCTATAGCTTCTACCAACTTAGGATAATAAGAAGGATTATACAAAGCTGCCATAGGACAAAGTACATCAAATCCTTCTATCATCAAACCTTCCTTGTCCATATCTGTAAATCCCATAGGACCCACCATCTTATTTAATCCTTTACTCCTTCCCCACTGTTCCACGGCTCCGAATAAAGCCTTAGCAACTTCTATATTATCAATAGTATCAAACCATCCAAAACGTATATACTTTCTTTTCCAAATATCATTAGCCTTATTATTGATAATTCCAACAATTCTTCCAACTATTTTATCATTATCATAAGCTAAAAAAACTTTATACTCACACCATTCTAAAACGGGATTTATTTTTTTATTAAATGTTCTTCTTTCATCTATTAATAAAGGTGGTACAAACATTTTATCATTTTTAAACAATTTATACGGAAAATCTAAAAATGCGTTAAAAAGTTTAGATGAGTTAAATCTATATCTTCCACTGTTATATGGTACCTCTTTTATAATGATATTGCTCATTGCCATATTACTTTTATTAATTACGACTATTATTATTCCTTTATGATAATAATTCTATTGTTTCACGTGAATAACTCGCCGATTCATTATATTAATATCCCACTTTAATCTTCTAATGTCCCACTTTAATTTTATGAAACTCCATTTTAATCTCATAATTATTTGATTATATCGTATTCTTTAAATATACGATATATCACGTCTATTGCACGATCTATTTGTTGTTTATTGTGTGTAGCCATAAGTGCAAAACGAATCAACGTATCCTCAGGAGCACAAGCAGGAGGTATAACTGGAGAAACAAAAATACCTTGATCAAATAAATCCTTTGTAATTGCAAATGTTTTTCTCACGTCATGTATATACAAAGGTATTATAGGTGTTTGAGTATTTCCTATTTCAAATCGTAAGTTTCTAAATTGGTCTAATGAATAATTAGTCATATCCCATAAATTACGCAATCTTTCTGGTTCTTGCTGTATAATATCCAATGCAGCCAATACACTTGCCGTAGCAGTTGGTGATATACTTGCAGAAAATATATAAGAACGAGAATGATGTCTTAAAAAATCCATCACAGTGGAGTCTGAAGCAACAAATCCTCCAATGGTGGCAAAAGATTTAGAAAAAGTACCTATTATAATATCTACCTTATCCGTAAGACCAAAGTAATTACAAATACCTCTTCCCTGTTCACCTAAAACGCCTAATGAATGTGCCTCATCCACATATATACTACCATTGTATTTTTCTGACAATTCAACAATTTTTGGTAAAGGAGCTAGATCTCCTTCCATAGAAAACACACCATCTACAACTATCATTTTTACAGCATTATAAGGTAATTTTTTCAATACCTCTTCTAATGAATCCATATCATTATGCTTAAACTTCAACTGAGTAGCAAAAGATAGCCTTCTACCATCTACAATAGAAGCATGGTCTCTTTCATCACATATAATATAGTCTCCACGATTTACAACACAACTCAATGCTCCTAAATTAGATTGAAATCCAGTAGAATATACTATTGCTTTTTCTTTACCAACAAATTTAGCAAGTTTTTCCTCCAACTCAACATGTATATCCATATATCCATTCAAAAAAGGGCTACCAGCACATCCTGTTCCATATTTTTTAATTGCATCTATTCCTGCTTGCTTCACTTTTGGATGATTAGTAAGTCCTAAATATGAATTAGAACCAAACATTAAAACTTTTTTACCATTTATTATCACCTCTGAATCTTGGTCAGAGGAAATTGGACGAAAGTAAGGATAAATTCCCAAACTCTTAGTTTGATATGCCTCTTCTAAGAGTGGAGCTTTACTTAGTTTTACACTTAATTGTCTCATCGTTCAACTATTTTGTTCTTTTATTTTAAATTACTAATTATCTTATCTATCAAACTGCTACATCCTATTCTGAATGTATTTTTATTAATATAATCTTCTTCAAAAAAATGACGCATTAAAGTGTAATATTGTAACACTTGCTTACTCTCCCTTATACCCCCAGCAACCTTAAATCCAACTACCCTATTTTGATTCTCTTTATAAAATTCTTTTATAGCCAACATCATAATAGCAGATGAATAAACATCTGCTCCAATGGACATTTTTCCTGTTGATGTTTTAATAAAATCAGCTCCATTCTGCATAGCAATCATCGAAGCATTAAATACATTTGTATAATTTTTCAATTCTGATGTTTCTATTATAACCTTGAGCTTAATTTGTCCCTTTTGTTCAATTATATTCTTTATAGTTTTAATTTCTACTGCCAGTTCATCTATATTTTCAAAAAAAAGACCACGATTAATAGGTATATCTATTTCGTCTACCCCATTTTTTATTGCAAATTCTATATCACTTAATTTACCTTCCAATGACAATTGCCCAGAGGGAAAACCACCTGATACAACAACTTTCTTTATACGCCTATCTATGCTCAACTGATTCAATACAGGTAATAAATTAGAATAAATACATATTCCAGCCACTAATCCTATGTTACCATTTACATTATAAACACTTTTATTTACTATATCAATAATAGATTTTTTATAATCATCATTCTTTAACGTAGTTATATCCAACCAAGACAAAGATTTTTCCAATATATTACGAACATCAATTTCTACTAAATCATTCTCTAAAATAGTATCTACTTTAAGCTTAAATAATTTTTTATCAGTGAAAGCTAAATTCAATAATTCTTTATCTGTAATATTACTTTTCATGCTCACTATCAATATATTGTTTATTAAATGTAGATTTTTCAAATTTATATTCTTCAATTACTTTTGAATTGGTAAGATACCTTAATCTAATATTTTTAATCCATTTTTTAGAATTCATATTTTTTCTAGAAAAAACAAACTTTTTTGTTGCCTTTGCAAGACGTTCATCCTTCATATCCATCAGTTTATTCTCAAAGAAATAATTTTTATTAGATACTATCATCTCAGAAATAGGTATTTTTACAGGGCAAACTGATGAGCAATTTCCACAAGATGTACAAGAAAAACACAAATGTTTATAATTTTCAGTATTTTCTATGAAAGGTAAAATAACATTTGCAATAGGACCTGAAAAAACATTATTGTAAGGCTCATCTCCTATCAATTTAAATACCGGACAAACCTCTTTACAAGCATCACAATTAATACAAGTCAAAGAACTTCTTATATTACTATTTTCAAGTACATTGGTACGTCCGTTATCTACTAAAAATAAATAAACATCAGCATTTTCTCTTGTTGGAGATGGAGTATAAAGAGAGGTAAGATATGGAAAATTAACCTCATTTTTATAAATAGAATAAAGATGAGAAAAAATTTCCACTTCTTCAGGTTTAAATAAAAAATCACATATAGATAGAATAAATACTTTTATCTTACTATTCAACACCAATTCCATATCATAGGAAGAAGAAAAATTAAGAAAAAGACTTCCTGTATTTACTATACCAAATTGTGGTGTAAAAATTACACAATCTTTTGATTCATTATCTAAAATATACTCTTTATTATTAACAAATCTATTTATACCTAATTCTTTTGTAAAATAAGAAGAAAATAAATTGATATTTTTAATTTTATTTTTTAGTAATACTTTATCAAGTTTTGAAAGAAAATCATTATAATCTATACACCAATGAATTACTCCACCATTTGCTGAAAAATTTTTATCAAAAGCTATTAAATTGTCATCTATTGCATTAATGAACTTATTACGAATATTAGCAGCTATTTGTTTTATATACCCTCTATTTTTAAACACTTCAGAAATCATACTATCTTTAACGTCATCTTTAAAATAAAAGACTTTGTTTTTAGATACAATTTTCTTACAATCTGCTAAAAAATCTTTGTATTCGTTTGTATTCATTATAGATAGGCGTTTAATCTTTCATAGGTATTTTGTCTATCCTTCTTTGATGTCGACCACCTTCAAATCTTGATTGCATATAAACATCTATTATATATTTTGCCTCATCAAAACTAATAAAACGAGCAGGTAAGGCAATCATATTTGCATTATTATGTTTCTTAGCTAACTCTGAAATCTCTGCATTCCAACACAATGCACACCTAATATTTGGATATTTGTTAGCAACCATACTGACACCATTACCGCTACCACACATAATAAATCCAAATTCAAAAATTCCACTATCTATTTGTTTTGCAATAGGATGAATAATATCTGGGTAATCTACACTTTCATCAGAAAAACATCCAAAATCATGAATTTCAAACCCTTTACTTTTAATGTATTGTTTTAAATACTCTTTTAATTGATAACCAGCATGGTCTGACGCTATAGGTATAATTTTAGTCATTATCGTTAATTACGTTAAAATATTTAGCGGTGCAAAGGTAATACAAAAAAAATAAAATAAACGATATTTAGAATTATAAATTAATAAAATATTATAGATAGACATAATAATAAACTATTGTCACACTTTAATTTATTTTTGTCTGACATTAAAAAATTCTTATCTGATAAGAAGAATAATAAAACAAAAATGAATATAAGTTTTTATGTATATGTAAAAACATATGTTAATAACTGTTGTTAATAGTCTGTTAAATTCATTTTAAATAATATTAACTGTTGAAAAATTAATAATAAATATATTTTTTTAAACACATAATTAACATTTTATACAATGTTAATTATTATATAAAATCATTTGTTAATATTATTAATATTAATGATATTATAAATCATATATTATTGAAGATTAAAGTTTTAAAATAAATATAAAAATATTAGTAGTTATGTTAATAAATTCACTAATTTTGCACATCTGATGTTAATATAAAATGTTATAAACATAATTAACAGACTTATTAATTATATTATTTTATATAAATATAAAAAATAGTAAATAATCAATGTTAAGTGTTGCATAAAAATAAACTAATAAATTTTTATGAGTATAAAAGAAAGAATATTAAAGGAAAAACAAAAAAAAGATGTTGTAATTCTTGGTCATTATTATCAAATTCCTGAGATACAAGATATTTCTGATTATGTAGGAGACTCTCTTGCATTGGCTCAAAAGGCAATTGAAACAGATAAAAGTATAATTTTATTTTGTGGAGTACATTTTATGGGTGAAACAGCTAAGATTTTAAATCCTAAAAAGAAAGTTATAATTCCTGATTTAGAAGCTGGATGTTCTCTTGCAGATAGTTGTACTTATGATGAATTCAAAGAATTTAAAAGTCGTTATCCCAATCACATTGTTATTTCATATGTTAATTGTAGTGCTAAAATCAAAACTCTTAGTGATATAATATGTACATCTGGTAATGCACTGCAAATAGTTAATTCATTACCAAAAGATCAAAAGATTATATTTGCTCCCGATAAAAATTTAGGAGGTTATATCAATAGAATGACAGGTAGAGATATGGTTTTATATCATGGTTCTTGTGAGGTACATGACTTACTTACAGCCGAATATATTTTGAAAATGAAGCAACAATATCCAAATCATATTATCATTGCTCATCCTGAATGTAATGATTCAGTATTAAAAATAGCAGATTATGTTGGTAGTACACAAGGAATGATTAAATATGTGAAAGATAGTTCTTGCAAACAATTTTTAGTTGCAACAGAAAGTGGTATTTTACATAAACTTCAAAAGGATAATCCTAATAAAGAATTTGTTGTAGTTACAGAAAAAGAAAGTTGTTCTTGTAATGATTGTCGTCATATGAAACTTAATACTATGGAAAAAGTTCTTAATTCATTGGAAGAAGAGAAATTTGAGATTAATTTGGATGAAGATACAATTGTAAAAGCAAGAGAACCAATTGATAAAATGCTTTATTTGAGTAAAAAGCTTGGTATAATTAGATAAATATTTTGAAATAAAAATTGCAATATTAAAGTACTGATTAATAAATAATAAACTACAAAATCAGTACTTTTTTTAACATTGAGAATTCAATATTTTTAATATTATGAATAATTATCTTGAATATTCTAATTTTAAGCCTTTAAAATATTTCCTTTATTTTTTCTTTTAAAAAAAGTACTTACAATATAATGTCTATAATATAAGATGTATATTTTTAGGAACCTTACAAAATAGTTGGAATTAAAAATCGATGATATTTGAATTAGTGGAACATTATAAGTTTTAACTTAAATAGTACTTATCTTTTTTATTAGTCTAATGACATTAAGTATAGATTTGCTTTATAATTGCTACATAGTATCGGTTTTAATGTATTTTATAATAATAGTTCAAAATTAATATGCGTGACAATATGAAAAAGTTAATAAAAAATTCAGTATTGTTTATTTTATTGGCTATCCTATTATGTTTAATTGTTAATACTCAGAAGACTTTTGAATATTTTCAATTGCAAGATTTTCTTTTTTAATTTTCTTTTTATGACTTTTATATAATGATTATTATTTTTTTTCAGGTAAAATGTTTTAGAAAAAGTAGGATATAAAAAAAGATTATTGAATTTTTTATTTTTTATGGACTGTTTTTTACAAATACTGTATATTTATTTTTGATATACTAAGTATGACTGTTTTTTCGTGCAAAATACTCATAATAAGGTATTGTATAGTGGTATAATTCTTAGTAATTTTGCATAACAAAGGTGGTAATGTATTATAAATTAGTGGTAAATATTATAACATATTTTGAGATTGTATAAAAGCAATAGATATTAAAGATATGGAAAGCGAATCTAAATTGGGAGTAACCGAATTATCTGAAACCATGCTTATAACTCTTTGGGCCAAATCTGAGGAGACTATGCGTTCTGACGGCATATTGAAGGATAATAAAGCTTTAGAGATATACAATATGTTGCAATATGATTTCTCTAAATTTAAGAAAGCCAAATTTTCTCAGTTTGGTACTTGTCTGAGGGCAAAGATAATAGATGAGAAGACCAAAGAATTTTTTTTGAAACATCCCGATGCTGTTGTTATACAGTTAGGTGCTGGTATAGATGCTCGTTATGAGCGATTGCAATGCCCATTAATTACTCATTGGTACGATTTGGATTTATCTGAAGTTATAAACTTGCGTCGTAAATATTTAGGTGAGAGTGAAAGGAATACTTATATTGCATCCTCGATGTTTGAATATGATTGGATAGACAAGGTTCAATCTCATGATAAGCCCATATTGATAATTATTGAAGGTGTTACAATGTATTTTGAGCCTGAAAAGATGGAGGAATTCTTCAAAACGTTGTCTTTTCGATTTAAAAATGCTACTGTTATTTTTGATATGCTTGCTTATGCAGCTGTTGGTCGTTCCAATATGCATGATTCGTTATCTAAGATGGGTAAAAGTGTTGAATTTCTTTGGTCTTTGTTGGATTCTAAGCAGATGGAACAATGGAGTGATAGGATAAAGGTGGAAAAAGACATTTATTTTAGTGACTGTGATATGAATTATCGTATACCTTTTGTATTTAGAGTTCTTTTTAAGTTTCGTTATTTTTATCTTCGTTTCAATCAACGAATAGTAACATTGCATATAGGAGACTAGTTGCTATTGTTTGGATATTGTGATTGTTAAACTTTAATTATTAATGATTAAGAAACAAATTTCATATAAAAATGGTGGTTGTAATGTGGCGAGAAATACTAATATATAATAGATTCCAAGTTTAGATAGTAGAGGTTGATTAAGAAAATGCAATAAAAATAAATAGTATAACTATTCAATTAAGATTAATTACCAAACGATAGGAGTTGTAGCCGAAAATCCTTTAATAGAGTAGGCTTTCTTTTTTTCTGCAATAACCGTATTCGTATACAAATACGGTTATTTTTGTTTTGTAACCACCATTTAGACGTTTGAAATACACTATCTGAGTGTTTGAAAACCACCATTTAGACGTTTGAAATATACCATCCATATACCAAAAAGTGCCACTTTTTACTATTAAAAGTGCCATTTTTATATACTAAAAGTGGCACTTTTGGGTATAAAAAATGCCACTTTTTGGTATATGGATGGTGGTTTTTGAAAGTGTAGATGGTGTATTTCAAACGTCCAAATGGTGTATTTTGAATATAAAAATAGTCCTTGTTGTTTTGTAAATAGCAATTTTAATAAAAAAAATAATGATTATGGTATGAAATTTGCTGTGAAAAAAAAGAAATTCATAACAAGTAAATAAATATTTTTTAAAAAAAGAATATATTATGGCCATAGCAATATATAAAAGCAAGATTAAACGTTATTGTAACGGGGAAACAAAGCAAAAATATATGGTGAAAATGTATGTACAACAAGCCGTGGATTTTGATACAATTGCCGAAAGAATATCAAAAGGATCCTCAGCAACAGTGGGAGATGTTTATATGGTTTTGCAACAGCTTGAAAAAGAAATTATGTATTGTTTGGAACTTGGGCAACCAGTTAAACTCGGACGATTGGGCTCATTTTTTCCACGAATTACAGTCAAAAGTGTGGATACAAAAGAAGAAGTAAATATGAAAACAATTAAGAAATTCTCATGTGCCTTTAAACCGTCAAAATATATGAAAAATTTTTTCAAAACAGTTAAATACGAGTTCATAACCAGAGAATTATAAAAAAAATTATATATTGTTTCACGTGTAATTGCAATAACAATACGTACTTATTAAGGTGCGTTTTTAGTAAATAAATCAATTAATAAAAATTTTAAAAAAAAAAGGAGGAAATTATGGCTTTGGATTTTTACAAAGTAAAACGTACGATGCAAGTTAAAGGCGTCAAAGAAGAGCGTTATGTGGCTCGTCTGATTAGAAAACCGAAAGTTACCCAGGAGATGGTAATAGACCGAATCGTAGAAAGAGGTACCGCATCCAGAGGTGATGTGGAAATGGTCATAGGACAACTCGCCATTCAAATAGGACAGGTGTTGGAAAATGGACAAAGTCTTAAACTCGACAGATTTGGAATATTCCGTCCAGCATTTAAATGTAAATCCGTAACAAAACCTGAAGAAGTAGATGTAGATACAATTCAGGATATTGTAGCACGCTTTACTGTGTCAGGAGAAATGAATCAAAAAATGAAAAATGCAACTGTCAGATTCGTGGATTTGGATGCAAAAAAACATGCATAGCAATGAAAAAAATGAAAAACACTCTACAAAAGAATGATTTTGCTGAGAAAAACAAAAACTATGTAGAACAATTTAAAACAAATAGGAGATAAGATTATGCCAATATTTTATATTAAAAAGAAAATAACAGTAAATGTTAAAGGTGTAAAGCAAGATAGATACAAAGCAGCGATGTATCGCAACGGTATGATATCGCAAAAAAAAGTAGCAACACGTATCAATAAAGGTTCAACGGTTGCAGAAGCCGAAGTCAAGGGTATTTTGTCGGATTTGCAAGCTGTATTGGAAGATTTGTTATTGGAAGGATTTACGGTACAGATGGATTTCGGAACTTTCAGACCGACAGTACAAGCAAGGGCGGTTAAAGATCCGAAGGATGTAACCGCAGACACAATAAAAAACAAAAAATTCAGCTTTACGCCGAGTACAAGATTGAAAGAAAAGATGAAAGGTGTAACATTGCGATACTTGGATTTGAATAAAGTGCCGCACGTATAAACACTTTTTTATAACTCATATTGGAAATGCGAAAGTGTTTCCAATATGAGTTATATTGTACGAATATATTTGTAGATCTTACACTCATTATAAATAAGTAGATAGTACCATTGCGTAGGACAAAAAGAAACAAAATATTTATGACGATAATATCCAACAATATTGTTTTTATATCAATAATTTAAAATGATACCTTATGAAAAGCAGAGAAAGAATCACACGTATTTAATGCTTCAATCTCCGAAATATTTCTATCTAAATACCTATGAGTTATATGATAGTCCTTATTGAAAACAAAAGCTATACTATCGGTTAGATTTGGATTGGAATCAAATAATTATATCTTAGAATTAATAAGATTTATAACCGCAATTTTGTTGCAATCTAAAGTAAAAGAGTTGAATTGTAAATATTATTCTTATGCTTAAAAGGTATTATTTTGTATAATTACAGCTAATAAGAATGTAAGTTTAAATTATGTGATTAGAGGCATTTATATACTGCACACACATCATAACCTTACCATACATATTATGTGTACAAGAGGATTAAAATAAAATCATATGTACTAAATATTTTCAACAAAAAGGGTTAAAATATATAATTGGTTCTTAGGTTCTTGCGAAAAATACAAGTATTATAACTAGAAATGCATAAAAGTATAAACAATCTAATTAAAAGGTAATTAGATAATTGAAAATAGTTAAGATGTGAAATATAATAAAATTTGCATCACATAATAAAAATTTTTTATACCTTTGCAACTGTTGGATGTAACTAATGATTTAGTTTGGAAAGTTCCACATCTGACTATATTTATTAAAACAATATTGTTATAGGGACTGTAACAAAAATAAAAAAATTAATGTCATGAAAAAATTAAGAAAAAATTTATTACTTATTGCAACAGCAGTGTTAACGGCGATTTCATTCTCTTCCTGTTCTAATGATGATGAAGAAAATGCGAAAAATTGGGAACAACTGATTATTGGTAAGTGGAAGATAACCAAGGTAATGAATAATAGTGGGACAAATATTTTGGAACAGCGTTACATTACGATGGAGTTCAAATCTAATGGTAATATGGTTGTTGAAGAAGAGGGTGAGAAAGATAACTTAAGTTATAAAATTGATGGGAATAAACTTAGCATTATAGAGAAGGAGGATGTCAAATTGGAAATGACTATTCAAACATTGACGTCAAAAGAATTAGTTTTTAGGGGGATTGCAGATATAGAAGATATACCTGCAGAATACACTTTCTATGCAACTAAAATAGAGAATGTTGCCCCCGATGATCCAAATCTTAAAAATAAAATAATTGGGGAATGGAAATCTTACTCTATAAAGTTTAACGGTAGAGATTATGACGGCTGGTGGATACTGATGTTCCTTGCAGATGGTACTTGTTTGCTCAACGATACGGGTGTGGTAGAAAATAATGAAGACACGTACACTATCAGTGGTAATATTCTTAAAATATATAGTAATGATGGGGATACATTATCTTTCAACATTGATTTTGATGGAAATGATAAAATGCATCTTTACGGTACTATGATGGATGATGGAGCTCCTTTGAATGTAGATGCTTATCTGAAAAAACAATAAACGAAGTAATTGTTATGTTTTCAAACACTTTGATATAAAGGAGGGATAGTACTATCCCTCCTTTATATCAAATAAGTAATTAATTATAGACTATTTTTTGAAATATCTTTTGAATAATCCTTCAAAACCTTTACCGTGGCGAGCTTCGTCTTTAGCCATCTCGTGAACGGTATCATGAATAGCGTCAAGATTTTGTTCTTTTGCATTGCGGGCTATACGCATTTTATCTTCGCAAGCTCCTGATTCAGCTTGCATTCTTTTTTGAAGGTTTGTTTTCGTATCCCAAACGATATCTCCTAAAAGTTCTGCAAATCTGCTTGCATGATCTGCTTCTTCATAAGCATAGCGTTTGAAAGTTTCTGCTATTTCAGGGTAGCCTTCACGGTCAGCTTGACGAGACATTGCCAGATACATACCTACTTCCGTACATTCTGCTGTAAAATGTGCATTGAGGTCTTTTTTCATCTCTTCGTTTGTGTCTTTCGCAATACCTACAATATGTTCCGTAATGAAATTTAAAGATCCTGTTTCTTCAAAAAGCTTGAACTTTTCAGCAGGTTGTTTACATTGAGGACATTGTGCAGGAGGATTGTCTCCTTCATGAACGTAGCCACATACGGTACAAATCCATTTCTTTTTCATATTTCTGTTTAATTTAAGGTTAACAACTACATACCTCACTCTTATTAAGAGTAATGTTGAGTGAGAATATAAACTTTTCACATAACGTATAGTTTCATTATATTATTTTACAAATTGTTTTTCGGGAAAGAAAAATTCTTTTCGAATTTTAAATTTTTCTTTCCCGAAAAGAACCTTGATAACGTCTTACATTAATTTCCTTTTTTTCTGTGTATTATGATTAAAAATTTGAGTATAAAATATTTTTACAATGTAAAGTAGCAAGAAAGAGTTCATAAATTATATTCATTTATTATTCTAATGAAGACTTCTTATTGTTCAGTAAAATTTTCTTACCTTTGCACGATGAATTTTTGAATTAATAATTAAAAATATAAAAAAAATGGATTTTAAACAAGCAATTTTGGAAGGTATTCCCGATTATTTGCCGGAGATAAAACCTTATGATGTGACTGTTAATCATGCTCCTAAGCGTAAAGATATACTTACTACGGAGCAAAAGAAACTAGCATTGAAAAATGCATTAAGATATTTTCCTCAGAAAATGCATAAAGAACTTGCGAGCGAGTTTTTGGAAGAGTTAGAAACTTATGGAAGAATTTATATGTATCGTTATCGTCCGGACTATGAAATGTATGCTCGTCCTATTGAGGAATATCCTGCGAAAAGTCGTCAAGCAGCTGCTATTATGTTGATGATCCAAAACAATTTGGATCCTGCGGTTGCTCAACATCCTCACGAATTGATTGTTTACGGAGGAAATGGAGCTGCTTTTCAGAATTGGGCTCAGTATCGTTTAACTATGAAATATTTGGCAACGATGACCGATGAGCAAACATTAGTTATGTACTCTGGACATCCTATGGGATTGTATCCATCACATAAAGATGCTCCGCGAGTAGTAGTTACGAATGGCATGGTTATACCAAATTATTCCAAACAAGATGATTATGAACGGTATAATGCACTTGGAGTTTCACAATATGGACAAATGACAGCGGGTTCTTATATGTATATTGGACCTCAGGGTATTGTACATGGTACAACTATTACCGTGTTAAATGCGGGCCGTAAGGTAAGTAAGCAAGGTGAAAGTTTGGCTGGCAAATTATTTGTTACTGCTGGATTAGGAGGAATGTCGGGGGCACAACCGAAGGCTGGAAATATAGCTGGTGTTGTTTCTATTACGGCAGAGATTAACCCTAAGGCAACATACAAAAGGAAGGAACAAGGTTGGGTAGATGAGGTTTATTCTGATCTTGATGAATTGATGGCAAGAGTAAAAAAGGCACAGCAGAATAAGGAAATAATTTCTTTTGCTTATGATGGTAATGTGGTAGATTTGTGGGAGTATCTTGCTAATAATGATTATAAGGTAGATTTAGGGTCAGATCAGACATCCCTTCATAATCCTTATGCCGGAGGTTATTATCCTGTTGGATTGACTTTTGAAGAAAGTCAGAAAATGATGGCAGAGAACCCTGAACAATTCAAACAGGAGATTGCTAAAACTCTTCGTAGACATGTTGAAGCTATCAATAAATTGACGGCAAAAGGTATGTACTTTTTTGATTATGGCAATGCTTTCTTGCTGGAGGCAAGTAGATCCGGAGCAGATATATTTAAGGCAAACGGGACATTCAAATACCCTTCTTATGTGCAAGATATAATGGGTCCGATGTGTTTTGATTATGGTTTTGGACCATTTAGATGGGTTTGTACGAGTGGACAAGTTAAAGATTTGGACACAAGTGACCATATTGCCATGGAAGTTCTGGAAGAAATAGCAAAAAATTCTCCTAAAGAGATACAACAACAAATGAGAGATAATATACAGTGGATTAAAGGTGCTAAAGAAAATCATCTTGTTGTAGGTTCGCAGGCAAGAATTCTATATGCTGATTGTGAAGGTAGGACAAAAATAGCATTAGCTTTCAATAAAGCGATAAAAGAAGGAAGAATATCCGCTCCTATTGTTCTAGGAAGAGACCATCATGATGTTTCAGGAACAGATTCTCCATTTAGAGAAACATCAAATATTTATGATGGTTCTCAGTTTTGTGCGGATATGGCAATACAAAACGTAATCGGAGATAGTTTTCGTGGAGCTACTTGGGTAAGTATTCATAATGGAGGTGGCGTCGGATGGGGCGAAGTAATCAATGGTGGTTTCGGAATGGCAATAGATGGTAGTGAAGATGCAGATAGACGAATTGTTAATATGTTGCATTGGGATGTTAACAATGGAATATCGCGAAGAAGTTGGGCAAGGAATCAAGGAGCGATGTTTGCTATAATGCGTGCTATGGAAATCAATCCTAATTTAACAGTTACATTACCTAACTTAGCTGATGATAATCTAATAGATTCTTTATTCTAACAATATTTTGTATAGAATAGAATAAAAAAAATTATTATGATGAAGGGAGATAATATTATCACACATTACTGAGATGTAGTCCCATTTTAATTTATTAAAGTGGAACTTCAAATTAGTAAAAATATAAAGAAGTATAAGAATGGTAGTATTATCTTTTTTCATTTACTTAAAAATTAAATACTAATACTGAGTATGAAACAATTTTTTAAGATGTTATTGGCTTCTTGTTTAGGGAGTGGGCTGGCAATGATAATATCTTTTTTCATTATTACAGGGATAATAGTGCTCATGGTGTCATCATTTTCCAAAATGGATGAAGAGGTTGCTATAAAAGATAATTCTGTTCTTGTTGTTGACTTATCTCAACCTATATATGATAGGGAAATAGGAAATATTTATCCAATCATTTCTATGGATGGATTAAATAACAAGTTGATGGGCTTGACAGAGTTTATACAAGTAATAGACAATGCAAAAAAAGATAAAAAGATAAAAGCCATAATGTTAAACCTTTCTACTTTTCAAGCAAATGGCATGGCAACAGCACAAGAGATACGAGAAGTATTGGAAGATTTCAAGCTTTCCGGTAAGAGGATATATGCATATGGTGATTTAGTAGATCAAAAGTCGTATTATATTGCTACGGTTGCTGACAAAATTATGATAAATCCAACAGGGACGTTGATGCTATCAGGATTGGGGGGAGAGATTATGTATTATAAGAACCTTATCAATAAACTTGATATAGATGTAGACTTAATTCGTCCAATCAGCAATGCCTACAAATCGGCAGGAGAGACTTATACGATGAATCATATGTCTGATTCTAATCGTCTACAGACACGTCAATATCTTAACTCTATTTGGGAGGTATTGCTATCACAGATGGCTGTATCAAGGCAAATAGACGAATCTAAATTTAACAGGCTAGTTAATTCTTTGCAAGGATTTATCCCGGTTGATGCTTATAATAATAAACTAGTTGATTATCTAGGATTTAAAAGTGACTACAAAGATACGATAAATAAATACATCATAATGCAAAATAAACTTACTAATAAAACTAAAATAAACTATATTGATTATAATTCCTATCGTGAAACAGTAAATAACATAAATACACAACGTAATGATAATATTGCCATAGTATATGCGTATGGTGATGTGCATCAAGGTATAGGTAGTGATGTGAGCATAGGTAGCGAAACAGTATGCAAAGCTATACAGAAAGCTGTGAATAATGATAAAGTAAAAGCTATTGTTTTAAGAGTTAATTCTCCCGGAGGTGATGCTATAGCCAGTGAATTGATTACTAATGAGATAACAAAAGCTAAAAAGAAAAAGCCAGTTATTGTTTCTATGGGAGATGTTGCAGCATCAGCTGGTTATGAAATATCCTCAAATGCTTCATACATTATTGCAAACCAGACAACTATTACAGGGTCTATAGGAGTTTTTGGTGTGGTTCCTAATTTTGGTCGTGCATTAAAGAACAAAATAGGTATAACATTTGATACAGTAAAAACACATGCTAATTCCAACCCTTTAAGTTTGGTAGTGCCTATGACAAACCAAGCAAAAGCGATCATGCAAAGAAATGTTGAAAAAACGTATGTCAATTTTGTTACGAGAGTTGCTAATGGTAGGGGCAAAACTTCTGATTACATTAATTTAATTGCAAAAGGTAGAGTTTGGAGTGGTAAAGATGCCAAAGCTTTAGGACTTGTTGATGAGTTTGGTGGACTTAAAAAAGCTATTCAAGTTGCTGCAAACAAAGCTAATTTGAAATCTTATGGGGTTATTGCTTATCCTAAAAGTATGGGACTGTTAGAACATCTTATTGGAACGCAATTAAAAGAAGTGAAGATGAGAACTTTAACGAAGGAATTAGGAAAGCCATATACTTTTTTCTTGCAACTTAAGCATATAAGTGAAATGCAAGGAGTCCAAATGAGGATGGATTATATTATTAATTTTTAATGTATAACTATAACAATATTTAGGATGACAAAATTGTTTATAAAAATTTTTTTATTTCACTATTTTCAATCGTAACTAATTTATTTGCAGGTAATGATACGGTTGAAAATGTTAAAGATTATATTTACAATTTTGAGAATTCTAGTGAAGTTGCTCTTTGGCAATTTAAACATTCTTCCGGTAAAAATAAATGGATTATACATTCATATGACGATAGTAATTCTTGTTTGTATATTTCTCATAATGGGCAAGATACTATTTATTCTACTAAAAGTTCTTCTATTTCAATAGCATACAAAAAAGTTTTATTATCCAATAGTGATAGTTTGATTCTTGAGTTTGATCTTAATATAGGAGGAGAAGGTTCTTCCGATTATTTGAAAGTGATGTTGTTACCTGAAACTTTTGATTTGTCTGTTCCTAGTCCTTCGTCCTCATCTTTGGGATTTGTTGGGGCATATTATAAGACAAATTCTTTTATCTTTGACGATGGGAACGTATACATTTCTGATACTAAGGGAAAGAAACATATTATGGCAAAAATAAAGAATAGTTATCCTTTTATTTCTGCCAATCTTGTCTTTATTTGGCGTAATGATAACACAACTGGGAAGACTCCGGGAGCGATAGTTGACAATATTATACTTGGAGGTAGTATTACTCATGTAGATAAAAGTCTTTGTAAAGGAGAATATTTTTCATTTAATAACAAAAATGTAAATGAAACCGGTATTTATTATGATACTATACCGATAACAGAAAATTGTAGTAGTTTTGTGCAGTACGATGTAATTGTTTATGATACGTTTATCAAATCTTGTGATATTGTTATTTGTGAGGATGAAAATTATATCCTACATGATGGAACTATTTTGGAAAATTCAGGACATTATGTAGACAACATGCAAACCATTTATGGTTGTGATAGTGTGATAAATATAGATTTGATTGTAAATACAAAGTTTAATACTACCATATATGATACTATTTGCTCTAATGAGCAATACGATAAAAATGGATTCAGTGTCAATCAATCAGGTTTATATTTTGATACATTAAAAGCTCAGAATAGTTGTGATAGTTTAGTAGAACTATTGCTTACAGTTAATAATGCTTATGAGAAAACATATTTAGAAATGATTTGTATGGGAGAAGTCTTCAATAAATACGGTTTTAACGAATCAAATTCCGGATTTTATACTCATAATTATCAAACAATTAAGGGTTGTGATAGTATTATTCATTTGAATTTGAAAGTGTCAAATGAGGTTTTGAAAGATATTTATGATACTATTTGCGATGGTGAGATATATTCTCAAAATGGTTTTACAGAAACTCAAAATGGAGTTTATGTAGACAGTTTGCAAACACTTAATGGATGTGATAGCATAGTTAAATTGCATTTAAGAGTGAATCCTACTTATGTTAATTTGGATTCTGTTAACGAGGTAGAGATATGTCAAGGAGAAAGTATAGAATTTAACGGAAAAACTCTAACAACATCAGGATATTATAAGGAGATGTTACAAACCGAACACGGGTGTGATAGTATGTTGCAAGTATCTTTAAAAGTAAATCCTGTATATTGGATAACTGATTCTGTAACGATAGAAAATGGAAAGAAATACAAATGGAATGGTAAAACATATTCTAAACAAGGTAATTATACAGACACGCTTTTAAGCATAAAAGGTTGTGATAGTATTGTAACACTTTGTTTAAGTTTTGTTTCTTCTTTTCTAAAAATAGATAGTTTACGTGATATAATAATATTTCCCAATCCTACTAGTGAAGCTATTAATTTGAAGATACAAATCCCTGCAAACAAAATAGTTATACTCTTAATAAATACGTTGGGAGAGACGCTTAGAAAACTTCAATTTCCTGCAAATCAGAAAGAAATATCTATTGATATAAAAGATATACAGAAAGGAAATTATATTTTGTGGATAGATGTTGACGATAACATATTTCAGACTAAAATAATTATAGAATAATTAATCTTTTGACATTTAAATTAAATTATTGCATATAAACAATTAAATTATTACAAATATAAATTAAATATTATTCAACATAATATTATTGTTTAAAGGATTTGGAATCAGTAAATAGAAAGATAGAATAAAGGAATTTCATAAAAGTATAATAATTACAATAATGATTTATAATAATAAGACTGTTAGACGACAGGATAGACTTTTAAATGAGCATAGAGCAGTAGAGTTATTGCAAAATAATGAATTTGGGATATTGTCTATGATAGATGACAATGGATTACCATATGCTATACCAATAAATTTTGTTTGGGATAAAAAAAATGCAATATATATCCATTGTGCAATGGACGGAAAGAAAATAAATGCTCTATTAAAGAATACTAATGTGTCTTTTTGCATAGTGGGAGATGTAAATTTATTGTCAAATAAATTTACTACTGAGTATGAGAGTGTAATAGTTAAAGGTAAGGTAGAATTAAATATTTCCGATAATGAAAAAAATATGGCAATAGAGTTGCTGCTTGCCAAATTTTCTCCTAACGATCTTGTCATTGGAAGGAAATATGCTGAAAAATCATTTTACAGGACAAGAATTATACGGATAGATGTCACTGAGTTTAGCGGTAAGACGAAAAGAATATAAAAGGAATATTTATTTTTTGATAGATGTGAAATGATAATTAAAATATGTATTTTGGTTGTGTAGTAAATTTTTCTAATTATACATATTATTTTTGTATTGTATTGAAAGATTTTATTTTAGACGGTCCAAAATATTTTAATGTGTGATATTACACAATTCATTTCTGTAATTATTAAATTATTTTACGACACTACAAAAATTTTACCTATTTCCCGTTAAATCTTTTTTATAGGAGAAACAAAAAGGGAGATAATTTTTTGTATATTTGCAGAATTGAAAAATTTATATAAAATGACAGATTTTACACATTTACATGTACATACGCAATACTCTATTTTGGATGGGGCTTGTAATATAAAAAAGTTAGTGAACAAGACCAAGGACTTGGGGATGGACACTTTAGCAATAACGGATCATGGAGCTATGTATGGAGTATTGGATTTTAGAAATACGTGTATAGAGGTAGGAATAAAACCTATACTTGGTTGTGAAATGTATGTCGTTCCTAATAATCGCTTCAATAAAGAGGAGGGAAGAGGACATCATCTGATTTTATTGGCTAAGAACTCTATCGGTTATCGTAATCTAATTAAGCTTAATTCTTTGGGATTTGCCCCTGATGCATTTCACTACAATTCAAGAATTGATAAAAACCTTTTATTTCAATATAGTGAAGGTTTGATATGTTCTTCTGCCTGTGTCGCAGGAATTATTCCAAAATTGTTATATGCTGATAAAATAGAAGAGGCTGAACGAGTTGCTTTGGAATATAAAAAAGTCTTCAAACAAGATTATTATATTGAATTACAGAATTTTTGTGGTAAAAATGAAATACAAAACAATATTAATCCAAAGTTAATTGCTTTAGCAAAAAAACTTGATATAAAATTGATCGCAACTAATGATGTACATTTTATTAATCAGGACGATTTTTTTGCTCATCGTATTCTGATTTGTTTATCCACGGGTAAGAAGATAAATGATAATACAAAATTGATGTATTCGGGAGAGGAATATATGAAGTCTGCAGATGAAATGGCAGAATTATTTAAAGATGTTCCAGAGGCGATAAGTAATACAAGGGAAATAGCAGACAAGGTAGAAATTTATGAATTGAAAAGAGGACCGATACTTCCGGTTTTTGATATTCCCAAAAGTTTTGGTAAGATTGAGGATTATTACGAAAAATACTCAGATGATGTTGTTAGAAAAGATATATTGGCGGGTTTAATTAAACGTGGTAAAATAGATAATACGGCAGATGAAGAAACCAAACAAAGAATTATTGAAAAGAATCTACTAGATAAAGGTGGGTATGATAAATTTGTAAGGACTAAGTTTGATTTTGCCTATCTGAAATATTTAACATATGAAGGGGCACACAAACGATATGGAATGTCTTTGGACAATAAGATAAAGGATAGAATAGATACGGAATTGGATACGATAGAGTGGATGGGTTTTCCTGGCTATTTTTTGATTGTTCAGGATTTTATTAATTACAGTAGGGATAAACTAGGTGTAATTATTGGTCCAGGTCGTGGTTCTGCAGCTGGGAGTGTGGTCGCTTATTGTTTAGGAATTACTCAGATTGAACCAATTAAGTATGATTTGTTATTTGAAAGATTTTTGAATCCTGATCGTATTTCTCTTCCTGATATTGATGTAGATTTTGATGATGAAGGTCGTGCAAGAACTTTGAAATATGTTCAGGATAAGTATGGAGCCTCTCATGTTGCACAAATTACTACTTTTGGTACGATGGCGGCAAAAATGAGTATCAAAGACGTTGCTCGCGTTTTAGAGTTGGGATTATCTGATTCTAATAGGCTGGCTGGTTATGTGCCAACACGTCCCGGTATTACATTAGAGAAAGCATTGAAAGAATCTTCCGAATTGCAACAAGTGATGACAAATGGTATTGATTCGGAGAAGAGAGTTCTTAAATACGCAATAGAATTAGAAGGATCTATTAGAAGTACGGGAGTTCACGCCTGTGGAGTAATTATCGGCCCCGATGACATTAGTAATTATGTACCTTTGACAAAGCCTAAGGAGGGAGATATGATGGCAGTGCAGTTCGAGGGAAAATTAATTGAAAGCGTAGGAATGATAAAGATGGATTTCTTAGGATTAAGTAACCTTTCAATTATTAAAGACGCCTGTGAAAATGTATATAAGTCCAAAGGAGAAAAAGTAGATATTGATAATATTTCTTTAGATGATAAATTAACTCTGGATCTATTTGCAAAAGGTAATACTACCGCTACATTTCAGTTTGAAAGCGAAGGAATGAAAAATCATTTGAGAGATTTAAAACCTGATAAGTTTGAAGATTTAATAGCGATGAATGCTCTTTACAGACCAGGACCTATGGCTTACATACCTGATTTTATCAAACGCAAACATGGTGAGGCAAAAATTGAATACGAATTTGCTCAAATGGAGAAATATTTGCAAGACACTTATGGTATAACTGTTTATCAAGAACAAGTCATGCAACTTTCACGTGTTCTTGCTAACTTTACACCTGGTGAAGCAGATACTTTGCGTAAAGCTATGGGTAAAAAGAACATGGAAGCTATGGCTAAAATGAAAGAAAAGTTCGATAAAGGTTGTGCAGATAATAAGTTGGATAGAGAAAAGACAGAAAAGATTTGGAATGATTGGGTTGAATTTGCAAAGTATGCATTTAATAAATCTCATGCCACATGTTATGCTTATATAGCATTTCAAACAGGATATCTAAAAGCACATTACCCTGCTGAATATATGTCCGCCGTACTTACACACAATGCTAACAATCCTAAGAATATAACTCTGTATATTGGAGACTGTAAAAAAATGGATATAGATGTATTAGGGCCTAATATAAACGAGTCGGATGTAAATTTTATGGTTAATAAAAAAGGTCAAATTTTATTTGGATTGAGTGCCATTAAAAATGTTGGAGATAAAGTCGTAGAATCTGTTATAGAAGAAAGAAAATTACATGGAGAGTATTTATCTGCAGAAGATTTTATTACGAGAAATATGCAGGTAATTAATAGGAAAGTTGTTGAATCTTTGGTTTTGGCAGGTGCTTTTGATTGTTTTGAAAATGTAGATAGATCTCAATATTTAGCAAAGGTAAGTAATTCAGACATTACGTTTATTGAAAAAATTTTGAAGTATTGCCAAAAAAAGAAAAATAGAGAGATTTTATCGCAAGTCTCTTTATTTGACACGGTGGATCAGACGGAGGATACGGGTATCATATTTCCTCAATGTGAACCAATGAGACTTTTAGATAAAGTAAAATATGAACGAGATTTGATTGGTTTTTATGTCTCGGGACATCCTTTAGATACTTACGCAGATGAAATAAAAACTTTTGCATATAATTCTTTAACTGAGTTAGAAGACATTATTGCACTATATAAAAACAAAAAGACGTCTGTTTCTTTTGCAGGAGTGATTACAAAAGCAAGTATAGGTGTAGGAAAAAATGGTAAACAATTTGGGAAATTTACGTTGGAAGATAGGGATGGAACGTATGATTTTCGTTTGTTTGGAAAAGATTTTTTAGATTTTAATTCATATTTGCAAGAGGGTATTTATGTTTATTTAAAGGGAAGAATAGGTCCAGCAACATTTATCAAACCTAATAAATCTGAGGCAGAAATAGATTTTCATTTGGAAAAAATAGAATTGTTAGAAGAAATGTTTCAACATTATGCGACAGGTGTAAAAATAATTATTGACAATGCAAAATTGACAGAAGAGGTTGTTGATAATATTACTATGGTTGCTAAACGAAATAAAGGTTCTGCCAATATCACGTTTGTAATTTTTGATAATAAAGATGATCTTCGAATAACTTTGGAGTGTAAAAAGAATAGGGTAGAGATAAGTTCATTTATTGCAGGGTTGAAACCTATGGTGAAAAGTGGAGAAATTTATGATTACGTAGTGCAAAAAAGAAATGTTGAGTGATAATATTTTGGATTATGTTAAGATAATGAGTTTATAAATAAAAATATCTTTTTCTTTAATAAAAATTATGAATTATATTCCAATAGATCTTGTAAAAGATTTAGCAAAGAAGGAAGGTTTTTGCGATTGTGGGGCAGCAAAATGTGAAAGAATGGATTTAACGTTATTTAAGGACTGGATTGCAAGAGGCTATCATGGTTCTATGTCTTATTTGGAAAGAAACTTTGATAAAAGAGAAAATCCAGAATTATTATTTGAAAATACTAAAACAATATTTTGTTTTTTAATGTCTTATAATGATGAAATAGTAGATAAAAAGTATAACTTTAAAATAGCATCCTATGCTCAAAGAAGAGACTATCACTATACCATAAAGCAAAAATTAAACAATATTATTATTCAATTAAAATTACAATTTCCTGGTTTACAGGCTAAAGCATTTGTTGACACGGCTCCTATAAAAGAACGAGAATGGGCAATCAAGAGTGGCTTGGGATGGAAAGGTAAAAATTCTTTATTAGTAACAAAAGAGTTTGGTAATAAGATATTTATAAGTGAAATTCTGTGTAATTACATAAGTGACTATAGTAAGGAAATTGCTAACTATTGTGGGAATTGTAATCGATGCATAGATTCTTGTCCTAACAGAGCAATTTTAACCAATGGAAATGTCAATGCCAATCTTTGTATATCGTACCAAACAATTGAAAATAAGGGGAGTATTCCTGAAAAAATTGATTTAAAAAATTACGTATACGGTTGTGATATTTGTGTAAATGCTTGTATTTGGAATCGTAAGGCAAAAAAAGAAGAAATTCAGGATTTAGATGTTAAAAACGTTATTCGCAATGTATTAAGTAAGATAGAAACAGAAGAAGATTTCAAGAAAGATTTCCAAAAACTTAGAAAAATGTCCCCAATGGATAGAATTAAATATTCTAAATTTGTTTCTAATGTAGAAATAGTCAAAAAGCAACTAAATCAATAATATTTAAATTCTTTTCTATCTTATTAATTAAATAGAATAGTTATTGCCATGATATTTGTATTTGGAAAAATAAATTTTGACAGGGTGAGGATATATTTATCAAATCATAAAAAAATAAAATTTAGAGTAGTATATGATTACAAAATGCTTTCATTTTGTGCAATTCTATTTTTTCAAAAGTAAACTACTTATAGAAATATGTATTTCAAATTTTTTTGTATCGCATTATAGATTCATATAACAGGCGAGAAAATAAAACTTCTTGGAATCTAATTTTTGAATGTAGATTGTAACTATAATCTAGTAAAAAGAATTTTTAGTATATATTTGTAAGGATACAGAAATATTTTGTAATTTTGTGGGCTGTGACAATTTTTATGAATTTAATTGTATAGTGAGGGTTGAATGAAAAATATTTTTTTACTTTTATTTTCAATTGTGTTAAATACGATTACTATCGAAGCACAAACTTTTGAAAAAGACGGTATTTATTATAAAAAGACATCTGATACAACAGTTGAGATTACTAAAAATCCTTCTTGTTACACTGGGAATGTGAATATTCCGGAACAAGTGATACAGGATGGTATAACTTATACAGTTACCGCTGTGGGAGATAGTGCTTTTTACAACTGTTCTTCGTTGGATTCTTGTATTTTGCCGGCTACAATTAAGAAAATAGGGGGTTATGCTTTTTATACAGATCCTCAGCAAAAGAATAAACATTTGTATTTGACAATTCTTTCTGAGATAGCTCCTACAACGGAAGGTGTTGCTATTTTTAACCCTAAACCGGAGCATATCTATATTCCTTGTAAAGGATATGCTTCCTTTTATAATAGTGTAGGTTGGAAGGATTACTTTACTATTCAAAGGGAGAATGGGTTTTATCAGGGTGTAGAAGGCAATATTAAAAAATCTAGAGATACTATATTGTGTCCAGGAATACAACAATTCATACTGTACAACTCTTATACTGATGAGACTATAATCAAAGAAATGTTAGTTACAACTTCAGGCTACTATTTGATAGAGAATAATACTCCTCCTTTGTATGGTTGTAAAATAACAGACTCTATATATATTCATGTAAATAACGAAGGTAGTTATAATGAAGAAATACACTATCTATGTCAAAATATTGAATTGCATTATGTGAATGCAGAAAATGGATTTGATACAATTATAACAACGCCTGGTACTTATGAATTCAGATTCCCCCACGGGGCTTGTGAAAATATAATACGCTATATGGCAATTTCCGTAGGACAAGTTTATAAAGATACTACAATTCATTCCTGCAAAGGACAAACTGTTAGTATATTTGATCCAGATGCAGAGGAGTATATACACTATACAACGGATAATCAAGTTACTCATACATACAAAAGAGAAATTTTGGGTTGTGATAGCATTGTTAAATATAATATTGTTTTCCACGACACTATTAATGAAATTTTAACAACATCTGTATGTCAGAATAATTCATATGAATGGTATCATCAAGGATATGCTGATGTGTACGATAGTGTCAGCAAAACTTATAAATGGCAAAACACCATAGATACTACTATTTTTTCTAATTTTATTGCAGGGAACTTTGCTTATCTTTATGATAGTTTAAAAACATACTATCACTGTAATATAAACAAAACTTTAAATATAACGGTTAATCCTACATATGATCAAACGATCAAAGATACTATATGTGAAGGAGAAGATTATATAGATAATAATTTTAATATCAGTTATAAAAATTATAATCACGTAAATTCTGATACAACAATTACCATCCAAAAACAATTAAAAACTTATTTAACTCATTGTGATAGTATAGTCAATCTTCAATTAACAATTTTACCAAGGCAGTATAAACAGATAGATACTGTTATCTGTGAAGGAGGGGAATATATTGATGGATATTTTAATATAGTCAATATAACAAAAGATACAATATTGTATACATCTACTTCTAATATTAATACAGGATGTGATAGTATCTTTCAACTGAATATTACGACAATTCCATCTAACCGCCCTGATATAATACAGAATTATAAAAAGTATAAATACTTTTATTTCACAGACTTTAAAGATAATTATCATTGGAATTTCATAAATAGTACAGTATTTAATACGTGGGATATAAAAAAACCAGAAGGATATATAAAAAATAAATTATTCATTTTTAATGATGGGTACGATAGTGGTGAACTGGGAACAAGTACTCTTTCTTCTGTCTATACAGAATTATCAACAACTGGTGAAGATAGTCTATACATTGCTTTCAAGATTAGAAAGGGTTACAATACATTGAAAGTTTTGCTGATACATAATGATTCCATAGTTAATACTGATAATCTTAATCAGTATAAAGATATGGATGCTTTAAGCATTTCTAATTATAAAAATGATGAGTTCATAGTTGCTAAAATCAAAAATCCTAATCCTAATGGAAAATCAAAACTTATGTTTTTGTTCGTTGGGAATAAACAATCTAATTGCACTCTTATTATTGACAGCCTTTATTTGTATTCGTATGATAACATACAAGTAAATGCTACAAAGCATGATACTATTAATATTTGTGCAAATACAAAGTATAAATTTAATGATAGGGATTTAGATAGTGAAGGCATATATTTTGACACTCTACAAAACCAACATGGTTGTGATAGTATTGTTATGTTGACGCTCAATGTTTATCCGGAAATCTTGGATACGATAAACTATAAGATATGTAAAGGTGAGTCATATGATTTTTATGGTAGAATATTTACAGAGAATACATTTTTTGATACTATAGTTTTAGGGGATAACGGATGTGGTGTTAAAAAACACCTAAATTTAACGGTTGGTTTATCAAATGATACTACAATATATGATACTATTTGTAGTAATCAAAGTTATACTTTTCATGAAAAAATATTTACGATTTCTACCATATACAAAGATACTTTAGAAAATACTTTTGGGTGTGATAGTATAGTAACGTTGAATTTATTAGTTAAGACTATATCTGATACTATTATATTTGATAGCATAAATGAGGGAGATAAATACAATTTAAATGGTAAAGAGTATGCAAAGCAAGGGAATTATTATGATACGGTAAATAATTTTTTGGGTTGTGATAGCATAATAGAATTAAGGCTTGTAGTACATCCAAACCAAAAGACAGAATTGTATGAGAATATTTGTGAAGGAGAGCATTACAGTGAGAATGGATTTGTAAATCTTAGTACAGATGGTGTATATATTCAGAATAAAAAAACATATTTAGGTAGTGATTCTACAGTTTATCTGTATTTAACTGTGAATCCCAATTATAATATTATTTTTTATGATACAATATGTCATGGAACGATATATACCAAATACAATTTTAATGAAACAACTTCAGGAGTTTATACTCAACAATTGAAGACTATAGATGGTTGTGATAGTATTGTTGTTCTTAATTTAAAAGAGTTATCTGTTTTTGATACATCCTTTGATGTGAATATTTGTTCAGGTAGTAATTTTTCTTTTGGTAATAAAAATTTAACACAGAGTGGGAATTATTCTCAGACATTAAAGACAACAGATGGTTGTGATAGTATTATTAATTTAAATCTTAAGGTTAATGATGTGTATGATACCATGATTAGGGCAAATATATGTTTTGGTACAACTTATGAAGATAATGGATTTAAAGAATCAAATGCAGGTATATATTCTCTCAATCTATATACCATAAATGGTTGCGATTCCATTGTGAGATTGGAGTTAACAACTACAAGTTATGTCGATACTATTGTGGCTGTTATTTGTGAAGGCGAAACTTATACATTGAATAATTTTAACAAAAATGTAACAGGAATTTATACAGATAGTCTTGTAAGTATGTGGGGGTGTGATAGTGTGATAACATTAAATCTTATTGTGAATCCTGCTTATAAAGATACTATAGATGCAAGTATTTGTGATAATACACGTTATCAAGAGAACAACTTTGATGAGAATACTGCTGGAATCTATGTCCAATATTTAAATTCTGAATATGGTTGCGATAGTGTTGTGATATTGAGGCTATCTACACTAATGTCCTATGAGATTCCTATAGAGAAATCTATATGTGAGGGACAGATATATGTAGATCATGGATACAAGTTAACAAAAAGTGGGAAATATTTATCGGATACATTACTCACTTCTAATGGTTGTGATAGTGTGTTTATTTTAGATTTATATGTGAATCCAACGTATAATAAGTATTCAAAAATAAGTATTTGTGAAGGAGAATCGTATGAATTATTTAATTACGGCGTAAATAAGGCTGGGATATATTATGATACCGTTGCATCGGTATTTGGGTGTGATAGTGCTGTGACAGTAGAGGTGGAAGTATTTCCCATAAAACGGGATACTATTTATGGGAATATATGTAGTAATCAGATATATTCGGAATATGGATTTTATGAATCTGTTCAAGGTACCTATACAGATACTTTACAATCAGCATATGGATGTGATAGTATTGTTGTTCTCATATTGGATGTTAAAGAATCTATTGTTGAACCAACGATTTATGATACAATTTGTAAAGGTTTGGTATATGAATTTAATGACAAAGAATTGGATAAGTCAGGATTGTACGTAGATTCTTTGCAAACAGTATATGGTTGTGATTCTATTGTCAGTTTAAATCTTCAAGTCAATACTCCTTTTTATGATACAATAGAGGCTACTATTTGTGAAGGTCAGGTTTATAACAAACATAATTTTAATGAGAGGGAAGCAGGAAGATACGAACAAATATTTCACAATGTTGGAGGATGTGATAGTGTTAGAGTCTTGCAACTTCATGTAAATTCTACATACAGTGATACTATTGATGCAATAATATGTCAGGGTGATATATATGACAAGTTTGGATTTAGGGTAAATAAGGAAGGAGTGTATATGCATAATAATCAAACAGTATTAGGTTGTGATAGCAATATAGTGCTAAATCTCAAAGTTACTGATAGATTTTATGATACAATAGATGCTGTCATATGTGAAGGGGAAGTATACGAATTTAATAATTTCAAAGAAAAAATTACTGGAACATATAATCAAAGTCTTCAGACAAAATTTGGTTGTGATAGTATCATTACTTTAAATTTGCGAGTAAATAAAGTTTATGATGATACTATTAGAACTAGTATAAAGGAGGGAGATATTTATGAAAAATATAATTTTTATGTTTCTTCGGCGGGAAATTATACTCAATACTATAAAACTATTGAAGGATGCGATAGTTTGGTTACACTTAGTTTGCTCATAGATAATGATGCTAAGATTTGGATTCCTAATGCATTTATTCCAAGAAATAATGTAAACAATTTGTTTTGTATTATACCTGAAAACGAAGAAATACAGATAACATCATTCCAAATATATAATAGACAAGGTACTTTATTATTTAAAACAGAAGATATTTCTCAATGTTGGGATGGTAAGTATAAAGGGGAATTTTGTGAACAAGAGGTATATGTATATAAGGTTCTGTATTATAAAAAATCTAAGCCAAATATAATAAAACAAATGACAGGAACATTTATGTTGATTCATTGATAGCGTATAATGTATTTATTATTGCATAATAATGTGTTGCTGGATATATTGCTATAATGATATTAACTCTACGAATAGCTCGTTAATATTTTCATTTGTTTATATAATACATTATGTTTGGTGTAATTGTTGTATTTAACATAAGGTTAAATTAGGTATAAACAAATAAGTATTAATATTATAAGTGATATTCATAATAGGACCTACAAAACATAGAGATTTTGTAGGTCCTACTTGACAACAGTATTTTAATCTATTGCACTTCAATATCTGAATGATATATTACCATTCAGATGCATTGGTTTATTTTTAATATTTACTATCGCACATATATTTTCTATTTATTTGTTAAGAAGATTGATTGACAATAAGATTTTGTTTTCTGTATCTATTAAAAATAAGAAGAGATTTATCTATAATAAAAAATATTTCTGTATTGATGTTGATATAAATTATGATGATATTATTTTGTTTTTCGATTAAGAAGGAATAAAATTTATTCTCCTTTCTTGTTTTTCTTTTTGATATTTGTTTAGTCTTTTTCTATGGAGTTAATGTTAAATAAAAATTCTTAGATTTAAGATATTTATTAAAATATAGGAGTCGGAATAGAAGTGTAATAAAAAAATGAATTTAAGAATTCATCTCAAAAGATATTTGTATTTTTGCAAAGGATTAATATTTAGGATTATGAAAATACAAAATGAATATTTTGTTCATCCAACAGCAATTATTGATGATGGTTGTAAGATAGGTAAAGACTCTAAAATTTGGCATTTTTCACACATTATGAGGGGGAGCATTATTGGCGAAAAGTGTAATATCGGACAAAACGTAGTTATTTCGCCCGATGTAGAGTTAGGAGATAATTGTAAGGTACAAAATAATGTCAGTGTATACACGGGAGTGAAATGTGAGGATAATGTTTTTTTGGGCCCTTCTTGTGTATTTACTAATGTTATCAATCCTCGAAGTGCTATTTCAAGAAAAGCTGAATACAAACAAACTATTATTAAAAAAGGGGCGACAATTGGTGCTAATGCGACAATTGTTTGTGGACATACATTAGGAAAATATTGTCTTATCGGTGCCGGTGCTGTAATTAGAGAGGATATAGCAGATTATGAATGTTGGATTGGTAATCCCGCTGTTAGATTAGGATTTGTAGGTGAATATGGACACCGGCTCATTTTTGATGAACAAGGAATTGCAATAGAACAAGAAAGTGGTTTTGTTTATGAAATATTAGATGATAAGGTAAAAAGAATTAGGTAAAGTGGATATACGTTAGTTTCTACAATACTTCTATAATGCTATCCTATCAATAGGATGAAATTCTGTTTTGTTTTTATTGATAAAAATTGAATTTTATAGTTGGATAGTATTGATATTTTACATACAGAATATTATTATTTTTTTGTTTATTCATTTGTTTTTTTATAAGGGAAATTATTCTCTGCTAATTATAAATCATAAAAATCAATAACAATAAAAAAGGTGAGAAATAACTCAGTCATTTCTCGCCCTTTAGATATAAAAATGTTTGAATATAACAATTATTCGTATTGTTGCAATTCTAATTCACCGTTTAGAAACATTGTTGCATTCATTGCCAAAGCACCCATCTCGTCCTCTCCTGGATAAACATAAATCGGAGCAATCCAGTCTATACGGTCTGATAGCTCCTTAACGAAAGGTTTGCCATATGCTATACCTCCTGTAATTAAAATAGCATCTATGTTTTTTGTTTTGCCACGGAGCACTGTTGCTTGTGCCCCTACTTCTTTTGCTACCTGGTATGCCATAGCCGATTGAATGAAAGCGAATTTTTCGTCTCCCTCTTTTGCTTTTATTTCAACGGTTAATGCATCGTTTGTCCCTAAATATGCAACAAATCCCCCTTCTCCAACTATCATCTTCCTTATTTGTGCTTCTGTATATTTGCCACTAAAACATAGAGAAATCAATTTTGTCATCGGTACGCTACCCGAACGCTCTGGTGAAAATGGACCGTCCCCATCTAAAGCCTGATTCGCATCTATTACCTTCCCTTTGTGATGAGCCCCCACAGAAATACCTCCTCCTAAATGAACAACTAGTAAATTGAGGTCTTCATATTTTTTCCCATTGCCATGTTCTCTAGCATAACGTCTTGCTATTGCTTTTTGGTTCAAACAGTGAAAGATAGAATTTCTTGGCATCAAGGGATGACCGGACAACTTTGCAATATCCTCTCTCTCGTCTGTAACTCCTGCATCCGCAATAACGGCTTTAACTCCTATTTCTTTTGCAATTTCGTTAGCAATCAGTCCTCCTAAATTACAAGCATGCTGTCCTGCATAACCTATTTGTAAATCATGTATCATAGCCGGCGTAACCTCCCAAATACCTCCTTGTGTCGATTTAGTCAAACCTCCTCTACCTATGATGATTTTGAAATTTTTGATATCAAATCCTGCATTCTCTACTTCTTTCAGACATAAATCTTTTCTAAAAGAATACTGATCAGCAATATGTTCAAAAGATTTTAAATCTTCTGATTGATGTTTTATATTTTTATCAAATAACTTATTCTCTCCATCATACACTGCTATTTTAGTTGACGTACTTCCAGGATTAATTGCTAAAATTAATTGTTTATACATAATGTTTTTTTGTTTTTTTGTTCAAAATCAAATCAATTGTCTGTTGATTTTTTCTAAATTCCGTGCAAAGGTATGAATAATTTTTCAAAAAAAAGTAAAATATATTGTATTATTCAAAAATTTTATATCTTTGCAGACAATAGTATCATGGAACGTATTATATAATTTGTAAATCGTTTCGATGAAAAGGTATTAATTATTAACAAATTACAAAAACAAGAGAAAGAAATGGCATTAGAAATTAACGAAAGCAATTTCCAGCAAAAAGTTATGGAAGCTAACAAACTGGTGGTATTAGATTGTAGTGCTAGTTGGTGTGGTCCTTGTCAGCACATCGCTCCTATCATAGATGAGTTGGCAGTAGAGTATGAAGAGAAGGTTCTTGTAGCGAAATGTGATGTGGATGAAGCTCCTGCAATTCCTACAAAATACGGTATACGTAATGTTCCAACGGTTCTATTCATAAAAAATGGAGAAGTTTTGGACAGAATGGTTGGTGCCAATAGTAAAGCAGACTATAAAAAGAAGATAGAGCAATATCTTTAATCTCATATCAAATTTGGTTTGCAATGTAACAAAATGTAGAGATTTATTACAACTCATCCTTATTAATTGCATATCAAATTTTTTTTGATTTATGTCAGATAGGTTGGAAGATATTTCTTGTTTTTCAATAGAATTAAAGGCAAAACAAGTAGTTGAAGGATTCTTATCAGGATTGCATAAGAGTCCTTTTCATGGATTTTCGGTAGAATTTGCAGATTATAGGGCTTATAATGTAGGAGAAAGCACGAGGTTTATAGATTGGAAATTATTTGCGAGAACAGACAAATTATTTATAAAAAATTATCAACAAGAGACTAATCTTCGTTGCATTATTGTTATGGATAATAGTGCATCTATGTGTTTCCCTTGGGACAAGAGGCATACTACAATAAGTAATCCCAACAAAATTACATTTGCTATTTATGCTGTGGCGACTATTCTACAAATGTTATATAAGCAGCGGGATGCTTTTGGTCTTTCATTACTATCTGACAAAATTGATTATTTAAGTGAAATTAAATCTACTTATGCTCATAAACGCCATATATTTACTCTATTGGAGGATTTATTAAAAAAAGAATATAAATCTTTTCCTACAAATACAGATATTGCTCCTTTATTGCACCAACTCGCGAATCAGATTCATAAACGTTCTCTTGTGATTATTTTTACCGACTTACTATCTATTAGGGATAATGATGAGGATTTTATAAAGTCTTTGCAACATTTGAAATTCGCTAGACATGAAATTCTTTTGTTTCACGTGTTTGATAAGTCTTTGGAGGAGGGTCTTAAATATAAGAATCGTCCATATCGTTTTGTAGATATGGAAACTAAGGAGGAATTAAAAATCAATCCTTCTGAGATCAGAGAGCAGTACCAACAAATGATGACAAAAAGATTTTCGCAAATTCATTCAGTTTGCAATGATATGCATATTGATTATATAGATTGTGATATACAAGCAGGCTTTGAGCAAGTATTGATTCCATATTTTTATAAGCGTATACGCATGCGATAAAAATAATATCAGACAACAATTTTTTAATGTCAAGAAAGAATTTTTCCTTTTCAAAAAACAATTTTATAGTTCATCTCTTTTATTTGTTTAAAGAGAATATTTAGTATAAGCAAATAATGTTATATTTTCATTATTAGTTTTTTGTTTCTTCTAAATTGTTTAAAGGAATATTTTTTCTTCATTATAAAATAAATAGTATAGAATGTTATCTTATGTTTATATAGATACACTATTGCAATAACAACGTTGTTTTAAATAGACAATGAAATACTGATGCTAATTTCTATTGATGAACAAAAATCTTATTGATTTATAATTGTAATTTTGTTATTTACAATTACTTCCGTTAATCTTCCGTGTATAAAAGCGTGATTCTCCTGTCCGATATGTCCTATGGGCAGATTGAAGCAACAGGGGAAATCATAATCTTTTATATTATCTTTGATAATCTCATATGCTGTCGTACCGAAAGGTATTGTATTATCATGCATATTGGACATTTGTCCAACAAGTAAAGCCTTCAGTCCTTTTAATTTTCCACTACGTTTTAAAGCCTGTAACATTCTGTCAATATGATAGAGATATTCGTCTAAATCTTCAATAAAAAGAATTATATCATTGCAGTCTTTCCAGCTATTGCTTCCTAGTAGTGAATAAATGACAGATAAGTTTCCCCCTATTAATATTCCGTGTGCAGTTCCTTCCTTGTTGAATGGATGATAATCGCAAATTAAAGAATTATTACCCTTGAAAAGTATATTCTTTAAAGAAGATATTGCTGTATTATTGAATAAAGAATTAATATTAACAGGCATTATTGCATGAATACTTTGAATACTTACATTGAAATAAGAGTGCATTAAGATAGCTGTTATATCTGAGTATCCCACTAACCATTTGGGATTATCCGATAGAGATTCCCATATAATTTCATCTAATATTCTAATACTACCATAACCTCCACGAGCAAAGAAAATTGCCTTTATTTGTTCGTCGTCCAACATAGTTTGCAAATCTTCACATCGCCATTTATCATTTCCTGCAAATTGATTATCCTTTACTCCGATAGTTTTTCCTAAGACGACGTTCAGTCCCCATTGTTCAAATAGGAGTTTGGCATTTTTTATTTCTTCAAAACTTATCGCACGTGCAGAAGAAATAATAGCGACACTATCGCCAATGTTTAATGTATTTGGTACTATCATATTTACATTATATTTTTAGGGTACGGGATCGTACCCGCTTCCTCCCCAAGGATTGCAACGCAAGATACGTTTTAATGCTAACCAAAACCCCTTTAATGGTCCGTATTTCTTAACTGCTTCAAATGCATATTGAGAACAAGTAGGAGTATAGCGACAAGAAGCAGGAGTTAGTGGTGAAATAATAATTTGGTAGAAACGTATAAAAAATATCATGATACTTTGCAATGCCATTGTTAGAAATCTTCCTATTTTTTTTATTATTCCCATGTATGTTGTTTAATTATTTTACGTTATTGGGCAATGATAACACTATACATTGTAATTTTTCTAAAATGTTTTTTATTTTTATGTTAATAAGATTATAGTCTGACATTTCTTTATTAACATAAGATATTGCAAGATCTATATTTGCTTTTTGTTTTTTTGATAACGTTCTTATTGCATAAGAATTTAATCTATAATTTTCTCTTATTAGACGTTTAATTCTGTTACGATTCACAGCCAATTTTTGGTAACGTTTGGGGCAAACAATGAGAACTCTGATTTGTCCGTTGCCTTGACTTACCGAGTAACGGATACTAAAGGGGAACATAAGAAAACTCTTTCCTGTTTTGAAAAGAGCTTCTATGCTTTTACGAGAACATAATCGCTGTTGTTTGTCGAATTCAAACATCTTTACTATTTCTTTACAACACTTTCCCTTTTTATCTTTGTTGTCTTTGTATTTTTTGTATCTTTTTTTGTTTTTGTCGTTTTGTTGGCAGTAGTATCTTTTTCCTCTCTAGAGTTAGGCATTGTTTTAGTGTTAGTACCTTCTTTTTTTACACTTCCTTTTCCAATACCCTCTTTCTTTGTGGATTTTATCCCAGGTCTCTCCTCAAAGAAATTATTCAAAGCCATAATCATAGAAGGGTTTTTAGGCGTTGGAACGATAATTGTTGCTTTAAGTTTTGCTTTTTGCAAAGCTGTTTGGGTAGTTTTTCCCATAGCGGCAAAGATAATGTCATCAGATGTTACATTAGGAAAATTTCTTATAAAAGATTTTACACCTATTGGGGCAAACATAACGACCATATCATACTTTGAAATATCAATATTTGATAAATCTTTTGATTCTGACCGATGCATTATAATTTTTGTGTAATTTATTTTTTCAGCTTCTAATTTTTTGAAGTTATTTGTAGAACCATCCTCGGCACATGGGAACAAGTATTTTTCTTCTTTGTGCTTATGTATAATGTTTATTAGATCATCAAAGCTATTTTTACTATAAAATATCTTGCGCTTACGATACTGTATATAGGTTTGTAAATAGTTTGCAATGGATTCCGCAGTACAAAAAAACTTCATATCATCTGGTATTTTGATACGTGATTCATTGGCAAAATAGAAGTAATTGTCCACAGCTATTTTGCTTGTCATGATGACTGCTGGAAAATCCAATAAATTAATTCTTTGTGCCCTATACTCTTGTTTGCTAATCCTCACCACTTCAAAGAATTTATTGAAAGTGAGATTAAGATTAAATTTTTTTGCAAGTACATTGTATTGAGATTGTTCTTTCTCTGCCGGAGCATTCTGTGAAATCAGAATATTCTTCACACTTTTTATCATAAAGTTTTCTTTTTTCCTTTAAAAAAATAGCAGTTTTAATATTACTATTAACGGTAAAATTTCAACGGTGCAAAGATAGAAAAAAAGATAGACATGAGAAAATTTAAATGTATTAATAATTACAAAAAAGCATCTTAATATTCTTGTAACAGACAGTAAGATAAAGACTAATAAAATAAAAAAGAAATATATTTCTTTGTAAAAAACAGGGAGGTAAATTGCAAAAATTGTTGGTAAAAATAGACAAAATCCCATTAAACTCGCAAAATTTAGCATTGTTTGTACATAGTAATTTGATATTTTATTTGCTTTAAATACCCAAGAAAAGAATTTAATTAAAAGAATTTTGGAGAAATAAATAAAAATAGAGCATATATACAGACTAAACCATAGAAGGAGCGGGCTTTTTTGAATGATGTCAAGATGAATGGGAAATCCGATGATATTGTGTAATAAATTAAAATGGGTAATAGTACAAAATACAGACAAACTTACTAGAGGTAAAAAGATAAATATTGTAGGGATAAAGGATAATAAATGAATGGTTGTGCCATTTTTGGTATTTGAAGCGATAGAGGTGGTAGAAAAACAACCACGGATAAAAGAAAAAATAATATTGCCTGCAAAACGGATAATAATAGCCGATAAAAAAATAATAAAGAAAAAAATACCAAATATCCAATCAGAATTTATAACATGTTCTTTATTGAGCATCTGCATATTTGGAGAATACGTTGTTTTTTCTTGAAATATTGTCTGCCTGTATTGTTGATTAAATTCTCTGTCTTTCAAAATAGAAAAGATATACTGCTTGCAAGTTGTATTACTATCCACATCCTTATTTATTGCTGTAGTATCCTTTTTTATATACAAAGGAGTAAACACGGTGTCTTGGGAGGACGTTGTTGTATCATCAGCATTTATAGTATTTGTTATTATCATAAAAAGTCTATTTTGTTACAATAAGTTTTTTTTGACTTATTATTTTCCCACTATTTCGTATAATGACATAGAACATACCGGACTGGAGTAAAGAAATATTTATTTTACTATTTGTCTGTGCTTTTTCTTGAAAATAAAGAACTTTTCTATTATTATCAATAATCATTACATCAGACAAATTGGGTAAATTATTTAAATAAATATAATCATTTGCTGGATTAGGGAAAAGAAGAATATTATCTTTTGTTATATCTTGCAATGAAAATATAATAGTATCGGTTCCCATACTCATAACAAAATCATCAATCCATGCAGCATCTTTCCCATATGAGTTGCTTTGATCTTTTTCATATGAGAAGCAGAGTATATGTTGCCCATCCGGGATTGTAAATGTGTATTTGTGCCATGGTTCTTCGTTTCCACTAAAATCATATCCGAAAGAAAGAGTTGTTTTGGGCTCATCATCTATATAAAATATAAACTTATCGTAATCCTGTTCACAGGATACTTTTGCGTAAAAAGAAATGGTTGCAGATACGTCATTATTAACTATAAGGCTTAGACGAGATTTGCTATTGTCTGCTAAGTTTGGCTTACTTCTTGCACTCATACTACCTTTATAATATATTGTGGAATCAATAACCCAAGCATTGTCTTGTATGTTTTGCCAATTAAACACACCAAATCCTTCTTCAAAAGATTCTTTTTGTTCTTCCAATGGTATGTTATAGTCTTTCTTCGTTTTATATTCTTCTGCAACTAAAGTAATGGTAAAATTTATATTTTTTAGGTCAGGATTTGTCTTTTTGATTTGGAATATGATTTTTTCACTTTCGTTCTTTTGTAGGCTTTTTACAGGGATTATACTATTTTTTACAGATATACCATTACACAAATTATCTAAAATAATATTACCAATAGAAGAAGGTTTTTGTCCTTCATTTTTCACTTGAACAGTCAGCGTAATTGTATCATTATGAACCTGCATTGCAGTAGAGTATATTGAGATAGCAGGAGCAAAAATTTCCTTCGATATTTTTTGTTCGTTAATTTTTTTCTGGGATTGATACACGGTAAAGTTTAAATGTGCAATATCAAGATTCATTACACCGCTTTTTACTTTGAATTCAAAAGCAGAATGTATATGTTGTGATTCTTTGGAATTAACTTTCGAAAATGATAAACTATTCTGAGATATGACTAAATTATTTTGTGATGATAATTCTATGTAGTTGCTTGTCGTTTCAAGATTTTGCTTTCCTACGTTTACGATATCAAAACCTACAATATATTCTCCTTGTTCAAATAAATGGTCTAACGTGTCGCCCGTATTTTTATCAAAAATAGTTATATCCTTAAGCATAATTAACGCCTCATTGGGAGTAAAAATTTGAATAGAATCTATTAGTGGTTTATAGAATTGATGGGTTATAACTATATTTATGGTTTTAGTTTCCGTAATACTTGATAAGTTCAAAACAACATTGCCCAAAGAATCTGATTGCTTAGCATCTATCAATTTATTATCATAACTTAGGGCCACATATGCATAAGGTATTGTTTTCAGTTCCCAGTCTGTTGTTCCTAATGGTAGTGATTTAGGAATATTATTGGGAATATTCTGCGGCATTCCAACATACGGCATTAAAGTTGGGTCTCCCTGCAGATTATACATTTCCCAATAATGACTTGAATAATTGGATAAAGATTGTGTAACTGCTAAACAACCTGCCTGGATTATTTGTCCCATAGTTGTATAGTGATTGGACAAGCTTTCTGAATGAGTATGAAAAAATCTATCATACATTCCAAGATTTTTACCATTATATTTAGGGTACAATGTTACTTTTTTACTTCCTACTGACCAATAATAATCTTCATCCCATAGAGTATAATCGGAAGAACCTATTGCAGAAACAGCTCCTTTGTTTTTTGCTTGTAAAAGATATTCGGTGAAACAAACCGAATCATCATACTTACCTGCATGACAACAATTATTAATAAATACTCCATACTTTTCTTTATTTGTAAGTACGGTGTCAATATCTTGTAATCTGAAAGGGGGATTTTGCCATCCTAAAGAACTCCCATGACCTGAGTAATTTATCCAACTATTCCCAATATTCAACTTATCTTTTATTAGTTTGTAATTAATAGGTTCAGCACAATATGGATTGTAAAATATATTTGTATCAGTCAAAGAGCAGAGATATTGTTTTGTATAGTTAATTTGACCGTTTGTAAAAGTAGGAGCGTTGTCTCCAAGTTCTTTCCCTGCCACTAAAAGTGAATTTTGTAAGTATGTTTTGTCGTAAATATTGCACTGTTCGTAAATGATGGTTTTTTCTATTATGTTGTTGAGGGTTTGAGTATCTGAGGCAGATATTCGTCCATAAAAAACATCTGGTAAAATATCATTAGTATATTCTGCATAATACAAGTCTGTGTAATGGATGGGATAATTCGCTATTTTGTATTTACCCTCAAATGTGGGTATTATCTGAGTATCTCCCACAATTAATAAATAGTCAAAAGCGGGATGAAGTTTGGTGGAATTTTTGTATAATTGTTGCAAATAAAATCTAATAGTATCTTTATTATTACCTATTTCAGAAGTTGTCAATTGTAAAATATCAAAACCTTGCATTATTTTCCAGTTTACAAATGGCATCAAACTTTCTTTAAATTTATTATCGGTCAAGATAATCATTTTGTATGGGCGAGAAATGTTAGATTTATGAACCATAGCAGAAATTTTTTGATATGGAATATTAAAACTAACGATCACTTTTATCTTTTTAATCCTTTCAATTATATTTTTGACGGGATTATACCGTAAAGGGGCAATCTTTAGTACTGCTATATTTTCTTTTCCTCTTTTTCCAATATATTGGATGCTTGCTGTTTCTTCTCCTTGAAACTTATCCGTGGAATAATAAGCTTTATCAAAATATAAATTTTGGTGAGTATCTATTTTTAATAGAGATTTTTGCAATGGTACGATCAATTTATTATCTTCAATATGAATTGTATCTTTCTCTATTGCTGTTGCCTCTATACCTATTAGAGAATTTCCGTACCAAGATAATATTTGGTTATAACAAGGTAATAGGGCTTGTCCCAAGGAAGACGATTTAGAGCAATCATCTCTCAACTGAATGCTATAAAATTCTTGATTGTCGATCTTAACAGGATCTAAATGGAAATTATTAAATTCATAAATAAGTTCTCTTCTCTCTTGAGCAGAAAGGAAAGTGGTTACCCAGCAACATATTCCACATATAAACAATAACAATTTCATATTATCTAACCATCTAACGGACTTGCAATATTACAACTTTTTTTGATTATGGAGCATTTCCTATATAATGTTTTTTCTTCACGAAAACAAAAGATTAAATCAGAAAAGAAAAAATTAATGTCAAGAAAGAATTTATTAATGTCACACTTTGAATTTTTAAAATTCCATCTAGTTGGAGTAATTTAGGTTGTAACAAATAACACTTTCATCCTTATTTTATACCTTTTTTGTGCTGACACTTTACTTCTTCTTAAGACTAGGAATAACATCTTTTTCTCAAAGTTATTTTATCTTTCACAAACGACCTAATGGATACTTGTTTTTTTTAATAGAACATTAGGGTTATCCAATTTATATGACTAAATATAATTCTAAGTAGATTAAACAATAATTACCGTAACTCTAACAACAACCATACACGTAGACTCCTTTTGTACTAACGTCTTGTGATCTATATTTATTCTCACAATAGTATTTGCTCCTAATTATTTAGTTTTTTTTCGTATTTATTGCATAAATATTTATTTTGTTTCATTCAATACTTTTTCGTATTTCTTCACTCTACTGCCTATATCATCTTTTTTACCCGCAAAGAAATTTTTAATACAATCTGCTCATAGAATTATTCCCTCTATTACCATACCTTTATTTTTTTATATAACCTTTCTTTCAATTACCACTATTGTACTTGATATCATTTTATCATTTTATTTCATTGGTTGATAATGACATAGAAATTATTATTTTTTTCTCAAACTGGTGCTCATTGAGATTATAATGTATGTTTTCTATCAGAGAATTCAAAAAATGAATACAAATTTATGTTCGGAAAATTAACAATTAGACATTTAATAGTTTCATTGCGTTTTGTGTAGTTATGTGTGCGACTTCGTCTATTGAAATTTCTTTAATTTGAGCAACTCTTTCGGCAATATGTCTTATGAAAGAAGGTTCATTTCTTTTTCCTCTAAAAGGTTCAGGAGCTAAATAGGGTGCATCTGTTTCTAATACAATATGTTGTAGCCCTATATTTTTTACAACTTCTGCCATGTGTGCATTTTTGAATGTAACAACACCTCCTATTCCCAACATAAATCCTAATTCTATTACTTTTTCAGCCTGACGAATATCACCACTAAAACAATGAAATACACCATTATAAGATTGATAATTAAGATGATTGAAACAAGAGAAGATTTCCCTAAAAGCTTTTCTGCAATGAATAGATACCGGTATATCATTATTTTCTTTACTCCATTGCATTTGAGTTTCAAATGCAAAAACTTGCTGTTCAAGGTAATCTTTATCCCAATATAAGTCCAAACCAATCTCGCCAATTCCTTTGATACGATTATCTTTTAGGTAAGGATAAATACGACTTAGCTGATTTTCAACATTAAAAGTGACACTACCGGGGTACAATCCCACGAAAAGAGAAAACATTTGTGGATTTCGTTCATAGATTTGTAACATTGGTTCTATGGATTCTTCCTCTGTAGTCTGTAAGAACACATTCTTTACACCATTAGATAATGCCCGTTCTATCACTTGAGAAATATCTTCAGTAAATTCCCTAGAGTATATATGTGAATGAGTATCGGTTAAAACCATCATCCTATAGACGTTGATATATCCATATGAATAAAAAAGAAAAACTCCACCACAAAAATGGAAGAGTAAATTATTAATACTAGTGCAACAAAACTTTTATTACAAAGTAGCGACTAATTTTGTACACTTTGATTTCAAGTTTGCGGCTTTATTTTTGTGAATAATAGATTTTTGAGCTAATTTATCTATCACAGATATCATTTTAGGTAGTTTCTCCTCCGCTTCCTTTTTGTCAGTGATTGCTCTAAAATCCCTCAAAGCATGTCTCATCGTTTTAGAATAGTAACGATTGTATAATCTCTTTTTTTCACTCTGACGTATTCTCTTTAACGCACTTTTATGATTTGCCATTTCCTATTTACGTTTTTCTTTTTCTTTATTTAATTTCCTTCTACTCTCTCCCTGAAAAAAATCAGGCATTACCCAGTACCCCGTAGGGGATTTGAACCCCTGATTTCCAGAATGAAAATCTGGCGTCCTAGGCCAACTAGACGAACGGGGCTTCACTCTGCTTTTGGGACTGCAAAATTACAACAATTCATCATACTGACCAAACATTTTAACAAATTTTTGTCAAAAAAGAGCTAAATTAATCTTTATCCTGCTGAAATTCAAACCCTAGTCGCTTAGCTGTGATTTTATTTTTTGTAGCAGCTGTAGTACGAATTTCTCCTACTGAGATCTCTTTAACTTCATCAAAAGGGGGTGTTAGAAGGTCAAAATTATTAGCGTATTCCATGGATGAACGGATAATATCTGCTACGCTATTTTCATTAATTAAAGACGTATTGAAACTTGTGTATAATAAGCCCACCTCTCTTTTGCCTTCAACAAAGTAATGACCATCTTTATTGATAAAAACTCTTCCTATAAGGTAACCTAAATCGTAATCACGATTGTAATCAAAAGAATCGGTAAGAAAATTATAGATATTAATCATTCCACAAAATGACCGATCTTTATCTTGTTGGATATACGGTAAACGCATTACCTCGTGATTGCGTGAAAATTCAAACACATTGGTGTGCATGATGAAAACCAAAATGTCTGAGCCGAATCTAATTTCGAATTCGTTTTGATTTTTATCCTCAAACACAAATTCATTTCGGTATTGTGATGACATGTATTTCATGATTTGCCTTGCTTGTTCTCGCATAAGAAAAAAAGCTTCATGCGTATTATTTATTACATCATTTAATAATAATACTTTTTTATGGATTTGTTTACCTAATTCTTCGTTTGTCATATCAATTTTGTTTATCTATGAGTCTTATTTTGATAAAAAACGCCCTGGCAGTCAAAAACTGCAGGGCTACTCTCTAAATTTTCTTTTTATTTGCATTAGTCCTCTGGAGCTATTGCTTCCATTGGGCAAACATCTGCACAAGTACCACAATCCACACATTTATCCGAATCTATCTTGTATATAGATCCTTCGGAGATCGCTCCGCTCGGGCACTCGTCTATACAAGTACCACATGCAGCACAACTGTCTGAAATTTTGTACGCCATTTCTTTATAAAAATTTTAAGGTTAATAACTGCTTGCAAAAGTATAAACTTTTCGTGATATGTAATCAATATTTTATGAAATTTTTTATAAAACATAAATAATGATTCTTTTAATTTATTATTACTCAATATTATAATAAGTAGTTGTAGCTATATATTATTAAGTTTATATTACTATAAAAAATATCTTTTCCATATATAAATTACGATGTTTCATAAGCTATATTATTAAAGTAGAACTTAAAAAAAATAAAGTGAGATAATAAAAAATCTAATGTGCCAAAATAATACACTGATACACCTTGAGGGTAAAAAGAAAGGAAATTTAGACTATACGAAAGTGTGATTAAAACTAAAAGAAGAGTAAAAATATCATATGATTATATGTATAAGGTAAAAAAGAAAAATTAGAAAAGTATCAAAACAACGATAAAATATTTCTCTAATGTCATATGAGGAAAAGTTTTTGTAATTTTGCAAACAGAATGTCAAACTAATGTAGTTTAATTTTATGTTGTATTTAAAGAAAGTATTATTTGTTTGTACTATTTTAATATTGAGTTTATCTTGTTCCAAAGGAGAGAAGAAAATTATGGCAACGTATGATGATGGACGACCATTTATTATTGAATATACTAAAGAAAAAAACGGTAAAACAATAAAAACTTACGAAGAACATTATTATAAAAATGGTAAAATCAGATTGGAAGGTAGATTTAACGGAGAAAAGCGTTCGGGGATATGGAAGTTTTACTATGAAGATGGGACTTTATTCGCTCAAGCGGATTTTTCCAAAGTCAAAGAAGGGATGTTGTGGCGGGTTTATTTTAATAAAGACTCTTTGCTCGTAGATGATAAGGATAAATTGTTAAATATTGCTTTTTCAAAAGAAGGAACTCCTGTCTCCATAACTATAAAGAGGGGTGCAAGGGAGATATTTTACCGTTTCTTCAATTCTTTTAGGCTTATGGAAAGAGTGTTTCTTAAAGGGAACATTCCACAAGGAGAAGCAATATCATGGCATGAGAATGGTAATGTGAATTCTATTCACTATTACCAGGATGGCTTGCAGGATTCTACATATGTTGTCTATGCGGAATCTGGACAAAGGATATTGACTGGTCAATACAAGAGGGGGATTAAGGTTGGTAAGTGGGAGTTTTTTTCATCCGAAGGAGTACCTTTGGGATATGAAATATACGATATGGATGGTACGCAATTATCTATTACAGATAATCAAGGATTAAAGTATTACACCACTCCGCCTACTCAAAACAATAAATAAGAGATTTTTTTCCATATGAAAAACTCCACCTTAAGAGGGCTGTTGTTAGGATTATTTGCTATCAATTATTTAGTATGTAATTCCAGTTGGGGGCAAATGTATTCTGTGAGGGATTCTATTAGTGAAGATGGGCTGGAATGCAAAATATTTATTCAACCCACGAATACAAAAAACAAAAACAATTCGATAGTTTCCTATATTTTTGTGGAAAAGCGTACTGATATTCCCTTAGGATGTGACATTTATAGGGAAGAAAACGGGAATAAAATTCCTATGAACAGTTTTCCTGTTATTGCTTATACAAAAGATAAAAATGATAGGATGAATTACAATTCTATTTTGCCATATATTTCTATTTGTCAAGCAGGAAAGAGAGTAATCTTGTCTTTTGAGTGTCAATTTATAGTAATGTATCCCGATAGGTTGAATGAACAGATAATAGTAACTAAAAACCTCTATGGTATAATTACAGATAAATCTATAGAAATAATCAATCATTAAAATTCCATCGCAAAAAAATATTGTTATGTTACAGGAATCGCTATTAGTCAAAGGAATGAGAAAAAAATTAGTTGAGTATCTTAGAACAAAGGGTATAACTGATGAAGAAGTTTTACATGCAATAGGCACAGTTCCTAGACACTTGTTCGTAGATTTATCTTTGGAAAGAATAGCATATGAGGACCGTGCAATAGAGATTCTTTGTGAACAAACCATTTCGCAGCCCTCAACAGTAGCTTTCCAGACACAATTACTTGATGTTAAACATAGAGAAAAAATACTAGAAATAGGAACAGGGAGTGGTTATCAGACTGCTATATTGTATAAACTATCCTCACGTCTTTATACAATTGAGAGACAAAAGCCTTTATATGATGCTGCTCTGAAAGTTTTTGACAAAATAAATATCCATCCTAAATGTTTTTATGGAGATGGCTACAAAGGACTACCAGAATTTGCACCGTTTGATAAAATACTTGTAACTTGTGGGGCTCCCTTTGTCCCAAAGGATTTAATAGAACAGTTGAAAGTGGGCGGAGTTATGATAATTCCAGTTGGAGATGAACAACATACGATGTATAAAATGACAAAGATTTCTACAACTGAGACAGTGGCGGAGACTTTCGGTAATTTTAAATTTGTACCTATGTTAAAGAATAAACAAAGATGATTTAACATGGGTAGTATTTGTTACTGGTATTACAATGAAGTAAAAAATAAAGTCTCACATCATTTTATTAAAGTCCCACTTTAAATTTTTAAAGTGGGACTTTAATAAAATGTTTTTACGTATTTTTAATAAAGAATGTGCATTGTGTAGATCTGTAAGATTTGTTTAGGAATAATTTACTAAGGGAGAAATTTTTAATTACTTATGTCTTTGTTGCAAATAATTAAATTCTAATATTTTATTTGTCTTACTATTTCCCAAAGAGTAATCCCACAAGACACACTGACATTAAATGAATGTTTTGTTCCAAATTGGGGAATTTCTATAACATTGTCACACAGATCTATTACCTCTTGATTTACTCCATCGACCTCATTACCTAATACAATTGCTATTGGAGTTTTACAAATCTTGAAATCTTGCAACATAATAGAATTTTCTGTTTGTTCAAGTGCGAAAATCTTGAAATTTTTTTCACATAACATTTTTACACACTCTATACTTGATTTCATGTGCTGCCAATTTACACTTTCAGTTGCTCCTAGTGCCGTTTTATTTATCTCACGATGAGGAGGTGTTGCAGTGATTCCACATAAAAATATCTTTTCCAAACGAAAAGCATCAGCTGTCCTGAAAATAGATCCGATGTTTGACATACTACGAATGTTATCCAATATCAAAACTATCGGTATTTTTTCTCCTTTTTTGAATTCCTCTACTGAAATTCTGCCCAATTGCTCCATTGAAAGCTTTTTTCTTTTCACGTTTTTTTTTATTTCAAATTTTTTTTACAAGTTATTCTGATTCCTAATTGGCGGAACATTTTTTCATCATAGGGATATAATGGTAGAAAATATTTAACAGATTTCAATATTTCAAGATTATGAGTTTTGATCGCCCAAATTTCTGCTATTCTTATTGCAGAAATATCTTCAGGTATTATATCCGAATATGTATTAATTTCTTTTTCTGTGCCTGTTTGTTCGTCATATACATATGTAGAGCCTTTCTGTACAAATAAGTCATCTATTTCTTTGGGTGAATTAAACTCCTTACCATCTGTATGAAAAACCTGAATTTTTTTATTCTGTACTTGGTCAAAAATACTTAAAGTAAAGGGCATTTTAACGGGGTATTTCAATTCCAAAACGCTCAAAATCGTATCTGGAATAGTAACAATATCTTTGTCTGTATGATCTTTGCTTTTATCTTTCAACGTATCTTTGGGGAAAATCCAAAATAATGGCAACTGTATGGTGTCTTTACCTTCATTGTTAAACGATTTATAATGGACAATATATGGTTGATAGGAAATAATTTTTTTATCAATGCTCAGATCTTTATAGTTGTAAGTAACAGCTTCCTCAAAATCATAAGCAGAAATATAAGGAACAATATAATCCAACACATTGTTTTTGTTAAGATAATTACCTTGTTGTTCTTCAAAAGAAATAATTTTGTTTATTATACTGTCAAGATTCAATTCTCTTTTTCTCTCATCGTAAATCTTTACTTTTCTTTGTTTTACTCCATTGAGAATTATTCTTGCCAACTCTTCCCTGAAATAGCCTGTAATATGTTCATATTTTTGGGGATTTAAAGATTGAGAAATTTCCCATTCAGGGTTGAAAACCCCTATTTTATGAGTTTCGTATTCAATACTATAATCAGCTCTTTGTCCATTAGCAAGAACGAATACTGAAATAAAAAATACAATTGTTGATATTCTTTTCATTTTTTTACTGTGCTCTTATATAATACAAAGGATAAAAGCCTAGAAATAATCCATTAGAATTAAAAATGCGAATGATGGGTGCGTAATAATTTACTTTCTTTGTAAAATTATGATTTTTTTTATCATAGATAATCTCTTCTCCAAAACGAAGATTGTCAATGTCATCACTGTTGTAAGTTAAACTAATAACTGTATCGGTTTCTATTTCTACATTTTCTTTGTTTGTCGTGTAAATAGTGGTATAAATAGAATGTTTTTTACGATTTTCTAATTCTGATAAAGAAAAAGGCTCAATAGCATCGGGATTTTCATAACAAAGTATTTTTTTATTATCAGCTTTTCCAATTAAGGATTCAAAAAAAGGAATAGAGTACTCTGCTTCTAAGTTATTGTCCCACCAACGATAAGGTTTAGGATTATATATTGGTATTGTATATTGAATATTGCGGGTAATTAACAATGTATCCTCAGAAGATTTTGCACTAGTTTGCCAAATCCAGCCAATTTCATATTCAAATGAGGTTTGGGATTCTAAATTTTCATTGATAAAAGTAATAGAATCTCGTTGTATTAATGGACAGTATGCGATTACTTTCTTTTTTATGTTCATCGTTTGGATATCATAAGTCCATTCTTCCATAAATTTGATAGCACGGATTTCATTTTCCAATATATTTTCTACCTCCTTATTTGAATATTTCTTCAAATCTATTTTTTCAAGAGCTTTTTTTAGATTGTCAAACATAATACTCCACGGAATGGTATCTCCATCGAAATTTTTTAAGTAAATTTTTTCACTTTTCAAATCTGAAAATAATTCATCCATAGCCTCCCAAAAGAAACGTTTATTAACAATATAATCATACGTAATGCTATCTTTAGTTTCGGACGACTTTACTTTGTTTTCCGTAATCTGTATTTTGGTTACTATTTTCTTAGTTAGTAATTTTTCTTGAGCAAAGCAAGGAAAACTTATCGTGAAAAATGTAATTAAAATTAATTTTTTCATTCTTTCTTTCAAAAAATTATTCGCAAAGGTAAAACAATTTTAAAGATTAATAGTTGATTAACAACAAGAATTAGGTTTTTGATATGGAGATAATGTTTATTACAAAATCTATAATGTGTATTCCTATAAATTGTTATGTTAATGGAGTATATATGTTATATATTTTTTGTTGAAGATCTTTAATATTAGTATGATTAAGTTTTACATTCTTGATATTTGTTTTATAAATACAGAATAGTTTTATAAAACAAGATAGTAAAATCATACAGACGAAAAACTGAGGGATAATTTTGTCATATGGAATTATTTTAATATCTTTGTCAATCGTATTTATCAAAGGGAATGTATGGTACAGCAAAGAAACGAAAAGTATATCATATTTGATGATAATTTGAAAATGTATGATGCGATGTTGGATGATATCAGCAAAGCAAAGCGTATGATTTTTCTAGAAACTTTTCGTTTTGGTAGAGATGCTATGGGAGATAAGTTTCTTTTAGCTTTGTACAAGAAAGCAACGGAGGGGATAACGATAAAACTACTTTTAGATGCCTGGGGTACCGGAAGAGATTTGTCATACTTCCAGTCTCTTTTAGAGGTTGGGGTTGAAATTAGGTTGTATAGAAAAGTACGTTTGACAAGAGGACTTTTGGCAAAAAATCATTGTCGTAACCACAGAAAATTACTTATCATTGATTCTGAAATTGCTTATATGGGCTCCGCAAATATTACTGTTTACAGTATATCTTGGCGAGAATTGAATCTAAGAACAACAAACCATCAATTACTTACAATATTCAGAAGAAGCTTCCGTGATTCGTTTCGGTCATATAATAAATATGATATCCCCATGGTAGCAAGCAACAAAAGTTATCATGTAGGGGATTGGATATTTATTCAAGAATACCCTGATAGTGTAAGACAAAGGATAAAAACAAAATATGAAAAATTGATTCGTTCTGCAAAAGAAAGTATTGTAATTGAAACTCCTTATTTTCTTCCAGGACATACACTACGTAAAGAATTAATGGATGCAGCACAACGGGGGGTTAGTGTAACTGTTCATGTACCCTATAATTCTGATGTGAGAGTTGTAGATATTTTACGTCGGCATTATACAGGTATTTTGTATAAATCTGGTGTTAAATTTAAATTTTATGTTCCTGCGAACTTGCATGCTAAGAGTCTGATGATAGATGGCGAAATCTTTTGTTTATCTTCAGCCAATTTTGATTATAGAAGTTTTCGCTATCAGCACGAAATAGCACTTGTTGGTAAAGAAAAATCTATCATAGAGCAAATAAAAAAACACTATTCCTATACTGAACAATATAGCACGGATTTTGACTATGGTAGTTGGCAAGAGCGGCCTAATATAGACAAGTTTATAGAATGGATTTTATTACCTTTTAGGTATTTGATGTAGAAAGAAAATATTTATGGCAGATATTCAATCAATTAAACAAAGATTTGGAATAATAGGCAATGACCCTAATTTGATGCATGCAATAAAAATTGCCGTGGAGATTGCAGTTACGGATATGAGTGTACTTGTTATGGGGGAGAGTGGTGTAGGTAAAGAAGTTTTTTCAAAAATTATACATACAAACTCTCCTCGCAAGCACGGTAAGTATATCGCTGTTAACTGTGGAGCTATACCTGAGGGAACAATTGAAAGTGAATTATTCGGTCATCTTAAAGGTTCTTTTACTAATGCAGATAGAGATCGCAAAGGATACTTTGCAGAAGCAGATAAGGGTACTATATTTTTAGATGAAGTGGGAGAGTTGCCAATGAATATGCAGGTTAAACTGTTACGTGTATTGGAAAGTGGAGAATATTTGCCAGTGGGAAGTAGTAAAACAATGCATTGTGATGTTAGAGTGGTAGCTGCTACAAATGTAAATTTAATTAATGCTATTGAAAAAGGGACATTTAGGGAAGATTTGTATTACAGATTAAATCAAATTTCAATAACTATTCCTCCTTTGCGAAAAAGGAAAGATGATATTTATATGTTGTTTAAACGTTTTGCCGTAGACCAAGCTGAAAAATACAATATGCCTCATATTTCTTTGACTACACAAGCAAGAGAATATTTAAAGGATTATCCATGGCAAGGGAATGTGCGACAGCTGAAAAATATAGCAGAACAAATATCTATAATAGAAAAAGATAGAGAGATTAATGTAGATATTTTACGTCAATATATCCCACCAATTACTACATTACCTGCAATTATTGAACAAGACAATTATGCTGATGGTCAAGATGAAGCTCTCTATACTATAATGCAGCATAAAAAGGAAATAAAAAATTTGCGTAATGATGTTGACCAATTAAAAAATGTTGTTGCTACTTTGATAAATCGTATAAATCCTTCTGCTACTTTGCTATTAGATAATTCTGAGGAGCATCAAAAATCAAATTTACAACATATTAATCAATCATTATTGAATAATAATAGCTATGATGCAGAAGAAAAAGAACAAATCATAGAAATGGAAGATAAATCTCCAATAATGACATTAGAACAGATGGAAATTCAAATGATTAGTTTTGCTCTAAAAAGAAATAAAGGACACCGTGCTTCTGCAGCTAAGGAGTTGGGTATATCAGAAAGGACTCTTTACAGAAAGATTAATGATTATAATATTGAAGGGTAATGATTTATGATACTATTACCTTGAGAAATAATCTTAGTAAGAAGAAAGAGTATAATCTAGAAATACCTTCTTGTAAAAGTATAGCAAATAGATTGCTTATAATCAAAAGTTTGAGTAATTCTTCCTCTATTATTAGGGATATCTCTACTGCAGACGATACTCAAATGTTGCATACATTTATTCAAGAGCTTGAAAACAAGTCTAGTAATACATTTTATTGTAAAAATGCTGGCACAACATTACGTTTTCTTTTGGCCTTACTTTCATTAAGGGAGGGGACGTGGTGTTTGGAGGCGGATAATCGTATGCAAGATAGACCATTACTCCCTCTTATTAATATATTGAACAGTCTAGGAGGAGATATCACTATTACAAATAATAAAAAGATATTTCCAATAGTAATAAAAGGTAAAAAATTGTTAGGGAATAAAGTTATAGAATTGAAAGAAAATTTAACAAGTCAGATAATCAGTGCTTTACTCCTCATCTCTCCGTATATAAAAGGTGGAATTACATTTATTTTGCCACATAAACAGACATCTATGCCTTATGTTAATATGACGATCGCACTAGTTAATATATTTGGGGGGCATATTACAGCAATAGATAATACTCTTGTTTGCAGGTCATCACGATATTTTTTTCATGAAGTAAGTGTCGAAAAAGATTATTCTTCTGCCTCCTTCTTTTACTTGTATGTTGCTGTAGGTAAATTAAATAATATTAGAATAAAAGACTTGCAAACAAGTATGTTACAAGGTGATTCTATTTGTGCAAAGCTCTTTAAAGTATTTGGAGTAACAACTATATTTGATGAAATTGGAGTTTTATTGTCTTATAATGAAAGGTTAATATCTGATAATCAATATTTAGAATTTGATTTATTAGAAAACCCTGATTTATTTTGTCCAGTTGCTGTGGCAAGTTATATTTCAGGGAAACAAGTATGCATAAAAAATATTGCAAGTGTGAAAGTTAAGGAATCAAATAGACTTGAAAATATGGTTATAGAATTAAATAAGTTAGGGGATAGGTGTAAAATGCAGGAAGATTCTTTGATAATAGAAACTATAAAAGAAGTTGATCTAAATAGATTTGTGTTTGATAATAATAAAGTCTCACTTTGTAAAAATAATGTGGGACTTCATTATGACGAAATGCCTCAAAAAATAGATAACTCTCTACGTGATTACATTAACGAATGGAAGAACAAAACTTATTTCTTTAAGACTTATAATGATCATAGAATCGCAATGTCTTTAAGTGCTATTGCTTTTGTTTGCAAGAGCATAACAATAGAAAATCCCCAATGTGTCGCAAAGTCTTTTCCGAATTTTTGGCAACAAATAAATAAAATTTTCAATGTGAATCAATTAAAAATTTGATGAAATCTTTGGGAGATAATAAAAATAGTACTATCTTTGCATTCTCCAAATAGAATTTTTTCCCTCCTTGTAGGATTTGTGGGGAGGATGTGTTTTAACAAGAGTTCCTGTCTCGGAGAGAATATAGCATGTTTTCATTGCTTCTCAAATAGTTACACTATTTAAGGGGATCTGGGTTAATATGTATGAATAATCTTCGTTTATATGTTTTTTGAAGTAAAAAACGAGTTAAGATAGACTAAAAATGAAAGGAATAGTACTTGCAGGTGGTAGTGGGACTCGGTTATACCCAATAACAAAAGGAATTAGTAAACAGTTGTTACCCGTGTACGATAAACCGATGATTTATTATCCGATATCGGTTTTGATGTTAGCAGGAATAAGAGAAATTCTCATCATCTCTACTCCGCAGGATTTACCGGGATTTAAACGATTATTGGGAAACGGTAGTCATTATGGTGTTAAGTTTGAGTATGCCGAGCAACCATCTCCGGATGGATTGGCACAGGCATTCATCATAGGCAAAGAATTTGTAGGGCAGGACAATGTTTGTTTAGTACTTGGTGATAACATATTTTATGGACAAAGTTTTGTACCAATGCTAACCAGAGCAGTAGAAGATGCTAATATAAATAACAAAGCAACTGTTTTTGGTTATTACGTTGATGATCCTCAGAGGTACGGCGTTGCGGAGTTTGATTCGCAAGGTAATGTTCTTTCAATAGAAGAAAAACCTCAACGTCCTAAAAGTAATTACGCTGTTGTAGGGCTTTATTTTTATCCTAATAAGGTTATTGATGTAGCGGCAGAAGTCAAACCTTCTGCACGAGGAGAGTTGGAAATAACGACTGTTAATCAAAATTTTTTGAAGGATAATCAACTCAAAGTTCAATTACTTGGTAGAGGTTTTGCGTGGCTTGACACCGGGACTCACGAAAGTCTTAGTGAGGCTTCTATTTTTGTTGAGGTTATAGAGAAGCGTCAAGGTCTTAAAATAGCTTGTTTGGAAGAGATTGCATACAGAAAAGGGTGGATTACAAAAGAAGAATTATTGGAGCTTGCAAAGCCTATGATCAATAATCAATACGGACAATATTTAATGAAAATAATTTGATGAACAGAAATATTATAATAACGGGAGGGGCTGGTTTTATAGGATCGCATGTTGTTAGGTTGTTTGTAAATAAGTATCCTGACTACAATATATATAATGTAGACAAATTAACTTATGCTGGCAATCTTTCCAATTTAAAAGATATTGAAAATAGGCCTAATTATCATTTTATCAAGTGTGACATTTGTGATTTTGATGCTGTCTATAAAATTATTTGTGAAAAGGATATTGATAGCATTATTCATCTTGCGGCAGAGAGTCATGTTGATAGAAGTATAAAAGATCCCTTCACTTTTGCCAAGACAAATGTTTTGGGAACACTTTCCATGTTGCAAGCTGCAAGACTTTACTGGGAGAGTAAGAAAGATGGGTACGAAAACAAAATATTTTATCATATATCTACAGATGAAGTCTACGGGACCTTGGGCATAAGTAATGAACGCGGGCTTGTTTCCCCTTTCAAGACACGGGCAAGCAGTTGCAATCATCATTTTGTATACGGTGATACTTTTTTTACCGAGCAAACGAAATATCAACCTCATAGTCCTTACAGTGCAAGTAAGGCAAGCAGTGATCATTTTGTAAGAGCTTTTTGTGATACCTACTCACTTCCGAGCATTGTTACCAATTGTTCCAATAACTACGGTCCTTACCAATTTCCTGAGAAGCTTATTCCTCTTTTTATTAACAATATAAGGCATAAGAAGCCTTTACCTGTTTATGGCAAGGGAGAGAATGTCAGAGATTGGTTATATGTTGAAGACCATGCCAGGGCGATAGATCTTATTTTTCATAAAGGGACTATAGGTCAGAGTTACAATATCGGTGGTTTTAACGAATGGAAAAATATAGACGTTGTAAAAATTCTTATCAATACAACAGACCGTTTGCTTGGGCGTAAAGACGGAGAGGATTTGGATCTTATTACCTATGTAACCGATCGTGCTGGGCATGATCTAAGATATGCGATAGATTCTACCAAATTGCAAAAGGAGTTAGGGTGGGAACCGTCTTTGCAATTTGAACAAGGAATAGAAACAACCGTACAATGGTATTTGGATAATCAATCCTGGTTGGATTCAGTGACTAATGGAGATTATCTTAAGTACTACGAGCAGATGTATAAAGATATATAGCAATAAAGATGTCATTTTTCAGAGATAAGATAAGATATGTGTTACATCTTTTGACGAGGAACAAAGTCATTTTTGAAAATTTTTCATACGTTGCTTTGTTTCAAGTGTTGAATTTGCTATTTCCATTGATTACGTTTCCCTATTTGACACGAGTTTTGGGTCAGGAGCTTTACGGGTTAGTGATAACGGCACAGATTCTTTCCAGTTATTGTAGTATTATAGTTAGCTTTGGATTTTTTTCAGTCAGTGCAAGACATATTTCTTTGAACCGAGACAACAAGGATAAGCTTTCTGAAATAATATCTTCTATTTTGTGTGTTCAATTTGTTTTGTGGATATTGAGTTTTGTGGGCTATATTGGTGTTGTGAATATGATTTCCATATATAAATCCCATTTTCTTTTGTTTTTCTTTTCGTTTTTTCTAACCTTACCCAATATTCTTTTTCCGCAATACTATTTTCAAGGCATAGAAAAGATGAAATACATAACGTTAATACAACTGATATTTCAATTAGTGTTTGTAGGTCTTATTTTCTTGGTAATAAAAAGAGCGTCTGATTATGTATACGTACCATTGCTTTATTCTGTTGGATATTTATTGGGCGGTATTGCGGCGTTCTATGTAATATTTGTTAAGCACAAGATAGTCTTTCGTATACCGTCTTTCAGAGTCATGAGGTTTTACATCAAAGACGCTTCTTCTATCTTTGCTACCGATGCCATTTGCACGATAAAAGATAAGTTGAACTACCTTTTATTGGGCGGTATGGTTAGCATGGGAGATGTTGTAACCTATGACGTTGGTTCGAAGCTGACGGGCTTGATAAATAAGCCTATAGATATTATTCGCACAGTAATTTTTCCCAAGATGGCAAGGGATAAAAACGATATGCAATTCAAAAAGATTGGGCTACTAATTTTAGGTATTTTAATATTGTTAGTTGTTGTAGTCAATATCTTTTTACCTTATATTGTTTACTTTTTAGTTGGCAAGCACATATACCTATTACCTGTTCGTCTTTATCTTTTGGCACCTATTTTTTTGGGAATAAGTGTGTATATAGCACAATGTTTACTGATAGCGAGGGGTTATAACAAGTATTTGTTGTACTCGATCATTATTACCACGGTTGTGTATTTGTTATTGTTATGCTTATATTTTTTCTCTGGCAGGTTAAACACCGTTACAGCCTTTGTGAGTTTAACGGTTCTTTCCTTTTTGGTAGAGGTTATCTACAGGCTGATTGTTGCCCGGAGGATTTTCAAGGGTAAGCTTTGATATTTTATATATTATGTTGGAATATTACGTAAAAGAACAGAGTTTCAATGATATGCAAGGGGGATCTAAGCCACGTTACATTGCACGGTTGAACGAGAAATCCGTTTTAACTACCGAGGAGCTTTGCGAGCGAGTGTCCAAGGCCTGCACGTTGTCCAAGCACGAGATGTTGCTTGCCATTGGTCAGATGCAGGACGTGATGCTCGCCGAGTTAGCCTACGGGCGAGGCGTACAGTTCGGCAAGCTCGGCGTTTTCCACCCGAGCATAGAGTCCAAAGCCCGAGCCGACAAGAGCTCGATGGACGTTGACAGCATCGTTAAGGTTAATTGCAACTTCCGCGTTTCCCACTACTTCAGGCGTTTTTTAAATGAGCTCAAATTCCGGAAAGTTGTTCGCCCGAAAGGGTTCTAATACTTAAGTGTTACGCATTGCAACACATAAGTATTGTAAGTAGTAACAGTTAAGTATTACAATGTGTAACACATAAGTATTGCGACAAGAAAGCGAAGAGTTTTTTATACTAACAAGAGGATTTTTTCAATATAATAAAGCAGTGGGGCATTAACAAGAGGAGGGCGACAAACAAAGGGGAGCAATAAAAGAGAAAGAGGGGGGCAATAAAAAAGAGGGAAGAAAGAAGCGACAAGAATAAAGAGGGGGTAAGAGAAAAAGGGCATTAAAAAAAGCAAGAGGAAAGAAGAAAAAAAGAGAGAAGAGGAAAAGTAAAAAGAGGGGAAGAAAAGCTGTTAGTAAGTGGACGAGAGCAGAGCAAGAAGCAAGAAGAAGGATATTAAAAAAAGAAGAAGAAGTATTAAAAGGAAAGAGGGGGCAAGAGAAGAAGGGTATTAAAAAGCAAGAAGAAAGAAGAAAAAAAAGAGAGAAGAGGAAAAGTAAAAAGAGGGGAAGAAAAAGAAATAAAAGGAGAGAAGAAAAAGAAATAAAAAAAAATGTAAAAAAATTATTAACAACAAAAAAAAGAAAAAAAATTATGGCATTGAAGTATTACAAGAAGAAAAGACGCATCAAACTTGCGGGTTTGGATGAAGAGCGTTATTGCATCACCTTGAAAAAACAAGGCACAAAAACCACTGAGGACATAACAAACAGATTGGCCGACGCAATGAGTATAGAGAAAGCCGAAGCTAAGATTATGTTCAAAGAATTCGGAAAACAATTGGCGGCATCAGTCCTGTCAGGACAGAGTGTTAATATGGAAGGCTTAGGAACTTTTACTCCGTCCATAGCGGTTAAAAGTGTGCCTATCCTCAAAGAAGTGGATGCAAGCTGTATCAAACGGGCAAAAGTCAATTTCAGATTGTCGCCCAAGCTGGCCAAACGTTTTGCAAACGTACAGGTCCTACCGGAGAAAAACATTGATAGAAAACACGTTTAAATTATAAGGAGGAAACATTATGGCAGATATGCATTATATTATCGTTAAACGTTCCATTACCATTAAAGGTGTTAAAGAAGACAGATTTATGCCCTCTTTGCTTAATCACGGTATGCTTAAAACCAAGAACGTAGCACAAAAAATCGCCAAACAATCCACAATCTCTGTTGCAGAGGCCGAGAACTTCTTGGGAGCGTTGGCAGATATTATCATAGACGAATTGGAAGCAGGTTGGGATGTTAAAATAGACGGACTGGGAACGTTCTCGCCAGCAATAATGGCTAGAGCCGTCAAAGATATCAAGGATTGTAACGCAGATACAATCAAAAGAAAGTATATCAAATTTGAACCGTCAACGGAATTGAAAGCCGAATTCAAAAACGCCACATTCCGTAAAGCTGATATAGACGTACAACATGTATAAAGTAAAATTGTTAAAAACACCATGAAAAAAATAATAGCATCAGCGTTTATGCTTTTGTGCCACAACCTGCCGATACCGGACAAATTGTACTTGCAGATACTGTATTTCTTGCATTTCTTTAGGAGGTTAAATTTGAAAGACCCCAAGACATTTTCCGAGAAACTGCAATGGCTCAAACTCTATAACCGCAAACCCGAATACACTCAAATGGTGGATAAATATGCGGTCAAAGAGTATGTTAAAAACATTATTGGCGAGCAATATATCATTCCCACGCTTGGGGTTTGGGACACACCGCAGCAAATAGAGTGGGACAAACTGCCCAAGCAGTTCGTACTGAAGACCACACACGGTGGTGGTGGCAGCGGAGTAGTTATTTGCAAAGACAAGGATACCTTTGACAGAAAGGCAGCAATTAAGAAATTGCAACGAGAAATGAAAAAGGATATTTACAGAAATGGGAGAGAATATCCCTATAAAGACATTCCTCATCGTATCCTTGCTGAGAAATATATGGAAGATGCTACGAGCAAAGATGATTTGCACGACTATAAATTTTATTGTTTCAACGGCGAAGTGAAGATGTTGTATATAACTTCGGATAGGAATACGGTTTCAGGGTTGAGGGAGGATTTTTTTGATTGCGACACAAAAAAATTGTTACCATTCAATCAAAAGGGATATTTTAATAATCCTAAAACGCCGGAGCTTCCTTGCAACTTTGAAAAAATGAAACAATTGGCATCATTACTTTCAGTGAACATCCCGCAATTGAGGGTAGATTTTTATGAAGTTGATGGCAAAATATATTTCGGGGAACTAACCTTTTTTTGCGGGAGTGGATTTAGTTTATTTTCGCCAAAAGAATGGGAGTATAGAATAGGTTCTTGGATAAAGTTGCCGACGGATAAGACATTGTAACAACCGGGAAGAAAGTAATTTCTTTTTACTTTCTTCCTTTTAAAAACACATAAGATTATCGTGAGTAGACAAACTTTAGTTTATTTTTGGGTCATATCAGAACCGTCAACGGAATTGAAAGCCGAATTCAAAAACGCCACATTCCGTAAAGCTGATATAGACGTACAACATGTATAAAGTAAAATTGTTAAAAACACCATGAAAAAAATAATAGCATCAGCGTTTATGCTTTTGTGCCACAACCTGCCGATACCGGACAAATTGTACTTGCAGATACTGTATTTCTTGCATTTCTTTAGGAGGTTAAATTTGAAAGACCCCAAGACATTTTCCGAGAAACTGCAATGGCTCAAACTCTATAACCGCAAACCCGAATACACTCAAATGGTGGATAAATATGCGGTCAAAGAGTATGTTAAAAACATTATTGGCGAGCAATATATCATTCCCACGCTTGGGGTTTGGGACACACCGCAGCAAATAGAGTGGGACAAACTGCCCAAGCAGTTCGTACTGAAGACCACACACGGTGGTGGTGGCAGCGGAGTAGTTATTTGCAAAGACAAGGATACCTTTGACAGAAAGGCAGCAATTAAGAAATTGCAACGAGAAATGAAAAAGGATATTTACAGAAATGGGAGAGAATATCCCTATAAAGACATTCCTCATCGTATCCTTGCTGAGAAATATATGGAAGATGCTACGAGCAAAGATGATTTGCACGACTATAAATTTTTCTGTTTTAATGGCGAACCGAAATATTGCCAGGTTATTTCGGGAAGAGAATCTAAAATGTGTATAGATTTTTTTGATAAGGATTGGATTCATCAACCAGTTCACGAACCGTATTGCTATCCTTTTGCAGATGTTGAGCCTCAAAAACCTCAGAATTATGAACAGATGTGGGATTTTGCAAAAGAATTAGCAAAAAATAAAAGCTTTTCAAGGATTGATTTTTATGAAGTTGATGGCAAAATATATTTCGGAGAGATAACATTTTATCCCACCTCTGGTTTTGGAGGATTTAATCCGCCTTATTGGGATGAAAAGTTTGGTAGCTGGATAAAGTTGCCGACGGATAAGACATTGTAACAACCGGGAAGAAAGTAATTTCTTTTTACTTTCTTCCTTTTAAAAAACACATAAGATTATCGTGAGTAGACAAACTTTAGTTTATTTAGTATTTTTTTTATTTTCTGTCAGGTATTTGTTTAATGTAATTCTTGGGGACAATACACTGGTATTAGATTTATTTATCTATGCAATAGTTATACTCAATTCTAAGGTGCAGAATCAAAAAGAATATATTTTTTACCTTATATTTATGGTTTTTGATTTATTCTTTAACATGGGGGCTATGAGGATAATATTAGTACTGTTACTATGTTTCATGTCTTATGAAGCGAACATTAAATTAATATCAAAGATAAATGTATTTGCAGGTATAGCTGTAATACTTTGTATCTTATATTTCTTACAAACCGGTCTTTTTGACGATGCTTCTCATACGGCACATAATGCACTGGGGGAAGAGAGAGAGAGACATAGCTTCGGAGTGGGCTATAATAGATTATCGTTACTTGTTTTCTCTATTTCGTTGAACTTATATATATTGTTATATGGGAAAATTAAGAAGCTTTTAATGATAATCATATTTTCAATTATCCCTTATATAGTGTTTTTATTGACCGGTAGTCAGACATCTTTTGTTGGGGGTCTTTCTTTAGTTTTATTTCATGTGTTATTCCATACGAAGGCAACAAGAAGTCTTATAGAAAGAAAAGCTCTACTATATTGCATTCCGATTTTCCTTCTGGGAGTTACTATTTTTACGGCTTACATTTCTCCTTATTTTCCACAATTGGATTTAATATTTACGGGACGCCCAATGTTTACGCTTAAGTTCTTAAATACAATAACTCCTATGGCATTATTTATAGGAGATGCCGAAAGTATGGCTTCTAGCGATTATATGGCATTAGATTCTGCACATATGCATCTTGTTTTTGAAGCTGGTATTGCCATATATATTTTTTTCTACACAATCTATGTAAAAACAATAAAATTTCATTTTATACTAAAAAAACAATATGAAGGATATAATAGTTACACATTACCTGTATTACTTTCTATGATGGTTGTAGGATTGGGTGAGGATGTGTTGTTTTCTATTGCTTTAATAGGATTTGCAATATTTTGGATTATATTGTTCAAAAATGCGAAATTATATGACAATTATATTAGTAACTATAATGTAAAACATTAATATATTATTTATAAGGAGGACAAGCGTATGGACAAGCGTGTAATAAAATCAATTTTAGAAAAAAACTATTACCTATATAAGATAGGTATGTTTTTTATTTCTATCTATGCAAGGAGAGGATTAAAGATAACTAAACCTTTATGGGGGGGGGTCAAGATAAAGTATTACAATGTAGGTAAGAATAATTATTTCATAGCAGATAAAGGATGTTTTTTAGAAAATTTATATGTGAAAATAATAGGTAGTAATAATAGGATTGAAATAGGGAAAAATGTTAAAATAAGAAAGAATTGTAAATTTTATATATTTGGAAATAATTGTTCAATAAAAATAGGAGACAATACTACGATGACGCATCATTGTCAAATTGAAGTGCAAGAGGAGAGTCAGCATATTTTCTTAGGAAAAGATTGTATGCTGTCTAACCATATTTTAATTAGAAACAATGATTCTCATTTTATTTACAATAGAACAACAGGACAACGGACAAATAATCCCAAAAATATTAATATAGGCAATCATGTTTGGATTGGAGCGTGGGTTACTGTTCTAAAAGGAGTAGATATTGAAGATGGAGCTGTGATAGGAACACATTCTATCGTTACACATAATGTTCCAAAAAATTCTATTGTTACTGGTATTCCGGCAAAAATTGTTAAAGAAAATATTGAATGGACAGTGTCTGCAAAAAAACAGATAGAGAAATGAACGATATAATATATTCATTTATTATTCCACATAAAAATTCGCTTGAATTATTACAACGTTGTATAGATTCTATTCCACAAAGAGATGATATACAAATTATTGTTGTGGATGATAATAGTGATGAAGCTCTTGTGGATTGGGATAAATTTAAGATTAAAAATGATAAAAGGGTAGAGTTAGTCAGAACTACCGAAGGTAAAGGAGCAGGATATGCACGAAATATTGGCTTAAAAAAAGCAACAGGTAAATGGATATTATTTACAGATGCAGATGATTTTTATCGTGATGGATTTTTAAATACATTAGATGAATATAAAGAAAAAGATATTGATGTATTATACTTTGGGTTTACAGGTATTTTGGATAATGGTGAGTATACTCTTCATCGTAGATACAATAAAACTGCTGTTTATTACGATAACTATGACAATACAATGTTAGCATTGGATAGAATAAAATATCGCATTACGGTTCCATGGAATAAAATGGTTAGAAAAGAGTTTGTATGCAAATACAATATATATTTTGAAGAAGTGCCAAAAGGTAATGATGTTTTATTTTCGTTTATGGTAGGTTATTTTGCCAAACATATTTCCGTATCTAAACAAAAATTATATTTTTGGACTTTTCAAAATAATAGTATTTCCAATAAAAGATTAACCAGACAGGCTGCGGAGGTCATTGTAAATACTATCTATCACGCCAATTCTTTTTATTCTTATATTGGATATGCAAAATGGAGTCAAAGTATCATTAGGAGTGTAGTGTCTAAGATAGTATATAATGGATTTATTTCGGGGTATTTATTGATAAAAGCCTATATTAAATGTATCCATTGTGACAAGAAGTTTTATATAGAACAAATTAGTAAGGAGATAATAAAAAAATAAAAAAGAAATTGTATTTAAGCTATTGTACTATAACAAATAGAGTATATTTATAAAAATAATTTTTCGTTTAAAAATGGGGAAGAAACTCAATCTGACAAATTCGTTAAATTTTTATGAAAACAATAATAAGATTTATTTTAGTAGACTTATTCTATCTAATACAAAGAAGTGACACTGTAATTTTGGAGTTAGATAAAATTACCAATAATCAATTATATTGAGAAGAGATGACAATATCAGTATTAATGTCTGTTTATAGAGTAGAGAAGGCTGAATATTTAGACAGAGCATTGCAAAGCGTTTGGACAGACCAGACACTCAAGCCTAATCAAATAGTTTTAGTAGAGGATGGACCATTAGGCAGTGACTTATTGGGTGTTATTGCGAAATGGGAAGAGGAACTTAAAGAAGTTTTAGTTATTTTAAAGAATGAAACAAATCTTGGTTTAACGAAGTCTTTGAATAAAGGTATTAAATATATTCATACTGATTTGATAGCGAGAATGGATAGTGATGATATATCATGCCCTGATAGATTTCGGTTACAACATGATTTTTTATTAAAAAATGAAGAAATTGCAATCGTTGGAGGGAAGATACAAGAGTTTACTTTAGATCATAACTTATTTATAAGGAGTTTCCCAACCAATTACAAGGATGTTAAAAAGTATATCTGTAAAGCATCGCCACTTGCACATCCAACAGTAATGATGAAAACCGATATTTTCAAAAAAATACAATACAATGAAAAATATAAAACATCTCAGGATATAGCATTATGGTTTGATGCATTGGCAAATGGTTACAATATATCTAACTTAGATACTATTACTCTACTGTTTAGACGTTCTGATAATATGTTGAAAAGAAGAAATAAAAGTAAAGCAATTAATGAATTTAAAATTTATATGAAAGGAATCTTACACATATATGGGATATGTACATTAGTTTACATTTATCCTATAATGCGATTACTTTTTAGGTTTATGCCACATAAAGTGGTAAAGATTATATATGATGGTAAGGTGAGAAAATACGTATTAAATAGTTAGTAAAAAAAGTTATGAGGATATTAGTTACTGGGGTTGCGGGGTTTATAGCATCTCGCGTGATGTATAGGTTGTTGGAAAGAGGTGAAGATGTTGTTGGTATAGACAATATCAACAATTATTATGATGTACGTCTTAAATATGGCAGACTCAAAGAGCTTGGGTTCGAAAAGCAGGATAATAATTTTGTTTTTGGTCAGGTGTTGCATAGTAATATTTTTGCTAAAGGTAAGTTTATTAGAATGAATCTTGAAGATAAAAATTATTTGGATGAGATTTTTGAGAAAAATAATTTTGATAAGGTGATTAATCTTGCAGCACAAGCGGGTGTGAGATATTCTATAACAAATCCATATTCATATTTGAATAGCAATATTGTTGGTTTTCTTAATATTTTGGAACGTTGCAGAAATTATAATATCAAACATTTGGTGTATGCTTCGTCAAGCAGTGTGTATGGATTGAATGAAAAGGTTCCGTATTCTGAGGATGATAAAGTAGATAATCCTGTTAGTTTGTATGCCGCAACAAAAAAAAGTAACGAACTTATGGCCCACGCTTATTGTAAATTGTACGCAATAAAGATGACAGGGTTAAGGTATTTCACTGTTTATGGACCTTGGGGACGTCCTGATATGTCTCCGATGTTGTTTGCAAAAGCAATACAGAATAATGAAACAATACAAGTATTTAATAACGGAGATATGATAAGGGATTTTACTTATATTGATGATATTGTTGAAGGAACGATAAAGGTTTTGGATAATGAGCCTAAAGTTGAGGAGTGTGTGAATAATATTCCCTACAAGGTATACAATATTGGCTGTAGTAATCCTGTTAAGTTGATGGACTTTATTGCAGAGATAGAGCAGGTTTGTGGGAAGTCAGTCAGAAAAGTTTTTTTACCAATGCAACCAGGAGATGTTTATCAAACTAATGCTGATACCTCTAAATTGGAGCAAGATACAGGATATAAACCGCGTATTTCGTTACATGAAGGCATCCAAAAATTTATGCAGTGGTATCAATCAGATAAGAATCCTTTAAAATAAAATTCAAAAACTTCTTTCTTTAAGTTCTTATAATGTTTAGAGAAACCTCAATGTTATTATGTTTTTGAACTTTATTTTAATCCCTAAATTTAAATAAAATAAAAAAGTAGTAAATTTAAATTAATAATTGAAATAGAAAAAACTATGAAAATTTCAGTGGCAGGAACAGGCTATGTGGGAATGAGTCTGGCTGTGCTGTTAGCACAACATAATAAGGTTACTTCTGTGGATGTTGTTCCCGAAAGAGTAGATTTGGTTAATAACAAAAAGTCACCTATTCAGGATGATTATATAGAAAAATATCTTAGAGAAAAAGATTTGGATTTGCGGGCAACATTGGATTGGCAGACGGGTTATAAGGATGTCGATTTTGTCGTCATTGCGGCACCAACGAATTACGATAGCGTTAAGAATTATTTTGATACATCTGCTGTTGAGGATGTTATTCACAAAGTAATGCAAGTTAATTCTAATGCTATAATGGTTATTAAAAGTACTATTCCTGTCGGTTATACTCAAAGTGTGAGAGAAAAGTTTAAAACTAAAAATATTATATTTGCCCCTGAGTTTCTGAGAGAGAGTAAAGCTTTATATGATAATCTTTATCCAAGTAGAATTATTGTTGGATATGATCAAAATGATAAAGAATTAGAATCTAAAGCTAAACAATTTGTCAATCTTATCAGACAAGGGGCAATAAAAGAAGATATACCTATACTTTATATGGGTTCTACAGAGGCAGAAGCAGTTAAATTATTTGCCAATACTTATCTTGCTTTGCGCGTAAGCTATTTTAATGAGTTAGATACTTATGCCGAATTAAAGGGATTGAATACACAGCATATTATTGAAGGTGTTTGTTTGGATCCTCGTATTGGTACGCATTATAATAATCCATCTTTTGGTTATGGAGGATACTGTCTACCTAAAGATACGAAACAATTATTGGCAAATTACACTGATATCCCTCAAAATATGATGAGTGCGATCGTTGAAAGTAATAGAACGAGGAAAGATTTTATTGCAGATCAAGTATTGAAGAAAGCAGGATATTATAATTACTATGATAGGGGGGATTATAATCCTAATGAGGAGAGGCAGTGTGTTGTAGGTGTTTACCGTCTGACAATGAAAAGTAATAGTGATAATTTTCGTCAATCTTCCATTCAAGGGGTAATGAAAAGGATTAAGGCAAAAGGAGCTACGGTAATTATTTATGAACCTACATTGGAGGAAGGGAGTACATTCTTTGGATCTAAGATCGTTAATAATCTTGCAGAATTTAAGAAGCAAAGTCAAGCGATAATTGCCAATAGATACGACTCTTGTTTGGATGATGTTGCAGAGAAAGTTTATTCTAGAGATATTTTCAAAAGAGATTAAATAACATACGTTTAAAAGGGAGTCACAAAAAAGCAATATAATAGTATCAATAGTTCTTATTAATAAGAAGTTCATAGTTATTTAAGATAATGGTTCATGGTATACACCATTGCCTTAAAAAATATCTTTTTGATGGAATAAGGAGTGTGATCAATAAATTCTTTTCAAAGTCCTTTGTTCAGTACAAGAAACGGATCTTTTAGTATGAAGAAATGATTTACGAATGGTTATATGAATACGTAAAAAAGTTTTAATTTATCCTTATCATAACAGATTTTATATAAAAAATCACAACAAATTATACACATATTTTATATGAATTTCTAAAAGTAAAAGTAATATTGCTATGAAAATTCTTCATACTTCTGACTGGCATTTAGGTAATATGCTGTATGGTTATGATCGCAATGAAAGTGAACAATATTTTTTAGAACAATTGAAAGATATTGTGGTACAACAACAACCAGATTGTATGATAATTGGAGGAGATATATACAATCTATCATCCCCTTCAGCATATGTACAAAAGATGTATACAGATGCAATGCTTGATATTCATAATTCTTGTCCAAGCATGACTACTGTTGTTATCGCTGGCAATCATGACTCCCCCAGTAAGTTAGAAATAGATAGTAGCCTATGGTCGTGTTTTAACGTTTTTATTGTTGGTAGTATAGACAAACAACAAGAGGAAATAGATTTTGCTAAGCATATTATAGAAATAAGAAATAGGAATAATAAATTGCTTGGTTATGTAGTTGCTATTCCCCACTTTTACATTAGAAATCATCCTGATTTATTTAAAAATATACAGGAGTATGTCAAACAAATAAATATAAATAATCTACCTGTAATTCTTTCTTGTCATTTAGCAGTAACAAATAGCGAAATTAGAAGTAATAGTACTTATGTGCAAGATATGGAATTTTTCCCGTTAGAAGAATTGGGAGAAGTATACGATTACATTGCTTTGGGGCATATACACCTTCCACAAACGTTAAAAAATTCTAATGATAGAGCAAGATATTGTGGTAGTCCTATAAGTATTTCTTTTAATGAGCAGTATCCTCACGGCGTTTCTATTGTTGAGGTTGAGAGAGGGAATAAACCAAATATTCAATTTGTAGAGATTAAAGATCATATGCAATTGAAAACCATTCCAAAGGAAAGCCGAGAGTTGGGAGAAGTATTAGGGTATGTCAAAAACCATAAAGAGGAATTAGAAAATTGTTTTTTGCGTTTCAATGTTGAGGTACAAGATTTTCTTCCATCAAATAGTAAAGAAGTCTCAATTAGTCTTTGTAAAAGTATTGGAGCTTATTTCTGCACCTTTAATATTAATAGACCTGAAAGAATAATTAATGAAGATAAATCTCAAAGTATGACAGTAGAAGAGTTTAGAAATATGACTGTTATGCAGATTGTTAAAAAATATATGAAAGAAAAAAATATAGATATAGGCGAAGATTTTGAGGAAATGATTACTTACGCAATGGAATTCACAGAAGATCAGTATTAATATGATACTTAGAAAGTTGATAATACACAATATAGCTTCAATTGAGCATGCTGAAATAGATTTTTTAGGAGATATCTTAAAAAATGAGCCATTATTTCTTATCACAGGAGAAACTGGGAGTGGGAAGACAACTATTTTAGATGCTATTAGTCTGTGCCTTTATAAAGTTACGCCACGTATCAATGGCAGGAGTGATGAAAAAGTTAGCGGTTTCACTACTTACAAAGATGAGCAAGGCAATGCTTCGTATATTTCTGTTGCTGACCCTCGTCTTTTGCTACGACGAAATACGGTAGAGGCTTATACTTCATTGGAATTTGAGGATAATTACAACAATATTCATATTGCTAAATGGGGCGTGAAAAAATCTCATGGTAAGGTTGATGGAAACTTACAAAAAGCAACGTGGGAATTAACCAATAAGGCGACAAATATAACCTTAGTCAAGGAGGCAGAGGTACAAAAAGAGATTTTGAATTGTGTAGGAATGACTTTCACAGAATTTTGTCGTACTTGCATGCTTTCGCAAGGAGAATTCACACGTTTTCTTAAAAGTAGTGAGAAAGAAAAAGGAGAAATATTGGAAAAACTTACACAAACTGAAATTTATTCTCAAATAGGGAAAAATATATTTGCTATTTCAAAACAAAAAAGACAAGAATTAGAGAAGAAGAAAATAGAATTGGAATCTGTAAAGTTATTATCTGAGGAAGAGGAAAAACTGATCAGAACAAAAATTGCACAAGATAAAGAGGAGGATGAAAAAAAAAGATTAGCAATCAATATTTTGAATCAAAAGATTGAATATCTAAAAAGATGGTTTTCTCTTCTTACAGATAAGGCTGCAAAAGAAAAACAGTTACAACAAAGTAACGATTATTTAAATAGTGAAGAATGTAAAAAGGAATGTAATATTATTAACTTGTGGAGTGATACTATACATTTAAGGAGTCAGATAAGTGAAAGAAATCGTTATAAAGGAGATTTAATAAAGCAATCTCAAAAAGTAAATAATTATAAGAGCAAATTTTTATTGCTAAATAGTGGTTTAAAATATCATATTGAAAGCAATGAAAAGATGAGGCACAATTATGAAGATATAGATAAATCTATAGACATAATACAGCAAAAGATTGATAATACTCAACAAGAATATAGTAATTTTAATCTATTATCATTAACGCAAGAGCAGACAGTTTTTATCAAAGAAAAAGAAAACTTGGTGGCTTTGAAAAGTACGATTGCCTTGTATCAACAAAATAAATTACCAATAGACAATATTGTAAAGAAAATAGAAAACGATAACAAAGACATAAAAAATATTGATAAACAACTGCAAGATATTGAAATCCAGATAAACACACTTGTAGGAGAATATCAAAAGGCTAAGATGCAATATGAAAAAATTGCTTCGTCATTAGATTTGTGGGCAAAGAAAACACGATTAAAACTTTCCGAAGGAGACATATGTCCTTTGTGTGGTCAAAGGATTGATAAGGTTTTCAAAGATGAAGATTTCAGGAAAATAGCAAGTCCTTTGGAGGAAGAAATCAAAAGGATTGATAAACAGTTGCATGATACCGAAAATGAGAAAAATAAAAAAGTAAATAAAATTGATCAATTGCAAAAAGAGATTCAAAGTCTGAACAAAGAAAAGACTCTATACCAAAAGAAAATAGATGATTTGGGATTGAAAATAAGAGAACTGTGCAATTCTTTGTCCTTGCCTTTGATGTTAGAAGAAAATTCGTTAGAATTGGATCATGCAGTAGAGAATACTCAAAGGAAGATTACAAATATATCCTCACAAATAGAGAAAGCAAATAAATTAGTTACAGAATTGACAAAATTACAATCTCAAAGGACAGATTTGTTATTGATAAAAGAGCAAATGAAGAATGAATACAATTTGATAAACTCTTGTATTGATATCAAAAAAGACTTGGATGAATTTACAGTAAAATGGGAACAAGAAAGTATTGTTACACAACAAGTAAAAGATTTGTTAAATGAATGGAAGAAAATGAGAGATGATTTCTTTGCATGGAAAAAACAAATTGATTCATTGAGGAGTAATATCAGTTTTTGTGAAAGTAATATTAACGCTTTCCTAAAGGAAAACTCTAGTATTCAAATACAGGATATTGAACAACTCAATAGTTATACGGAACTTTCTGTTAAGGAATTGAAGGTTAAACATGAAAGTAATATTAAGCAACGTAATCAACTTCAAGGGGCATTGGATCATATCAATAATGAGTTAGAGATATGTAAGCAGGAAGAAATAGAAGTGAAAGAAAATGAAAATATAGAAGATTTACAGAAAATAAAGGAACAACAGGAAAAAGACTACAAAGATATTCAATTAAGAATAGGAGCACATCTAAATATTTTGAAAGAAAATGAGAAAAATGTTATCATTTTTTCTGAAAAAATGAAAGAAAGAGAGGTTTTACAAAAAGATTGTGACAAATGGGAGTGGTTGAATAATGAATTAGGTACGTCAGATGGTAATAAATTTCGTAAAATTGCACAAAAGTTTATTCTAAATGATTTGTTGGATAAGTCTAATTATTATTTGCATAGATTTTCTGAACGTTTTGAATTATGTTCCCAAAAAGATACACTTTCAATACTTATAAAAGATTTATTTGAAGGAGGGTTAATTTCTCCCGCTACTAATTTATCCGGAGGCGAAGGCTTTATGGTATCCTTATCTCTTGCCTTAGGTCTCTCAAAAATGAGTACAAATAATTCTTTTTGTGATATATTGTTTATTGATGAAGGATTTGGGACTCTTAGCGGAGAATATCTCAATTTAGTTATAGAAACTTTGGAAAAGTTGCATCAAATAGGAGGGAAAAGAGTAGGAGTCATATCGCATGTTTCGGACTTGAAAGAGAGGATATCTACTCAGATAAGAGTAAAAAGGAAAGATAATACAACCTCATCAGTAGAAATTATAAGAACCTAACAATAAGAAAACATTTCGTATGGTATTGTAAATTTAGATTGCCATCTTATCAAATTAAAGTCCCACATTAAATTTTTAATGTGGGACTTTAATTTGATTTTTTCACTCTTTAACTTTTTCTTTTTTATCAAAAGCGTTGACGATTTTTGTTACAAGAGGATTTCTTACAATATCTTTTTCGTTAAGTGTAATGACGGAAAGATCCTTGATATTTTTCAATAAATGGATTGTTGGTAATAGTCCTGAATATTGTTTATTTGGTAAATCTATCTGCGAAGGATCGCCTGTGATAATAAATTTGGACCAATTTCCCATACGAGTTAAAAACATTTTAAGTTGAGATTGAGTTGCATTTTGAGCCTCGTCCAAAATAGCAAAGCAATTCTCAAGAGTGCGTCCTCGCATAAAAGCAAGAGGGGCTATTTCTATGGTGTGGTTCTCAATTAAATAATCAAGTTTATTTCTGGTAAGCATATCTCTTAGGGCATCGTATAATGGTTGTAGATAAGGATCTAATTTGTCTTTCAGCCCACCGGGTAGGAATCCCAAATTCTCTCCAGCTTCCACCGCAGGACGTGTCAGAATGATACGTTTTATTTTCTTTTCTTTCAGATATTTGACAGCTAATGCCACGGCTGTATAAGTTTTCCCACTACCCGCAGGACCAATGGCAAATAGCATATCCTTTTTTTCTATCTCCTCTATCATTTTTTGCTGATTCTTAGTGCGAGCTTTTATACTTTGACCATTGGATCCATAAACCAATACTTGTGCATCACTTTCTTTTTCTATCTTTTCATCGTTGAATGCAGCCATTATTAATTCGCCTGAAATTATAGGTGTTTTTTTATATATGGATTTTAGCCTTACAAAGAAAGAAAGGAATTTTTCTACTTCTATTTCCTCTCCTTTCACTTTCATAACATTACTTCTAACAGATACCGTCAAATTTTCAAACAATGTTTCAATGAAAGAAAGGTTTTTTTCATTAACTCCAAAAAATTCCCTTTGATCTATATCATTTAGATTTATATTCTTTTCTACCATTGTCTATATTTGTTATTATATATTGATTATTTAACTTTCAGTATTTTAAACTCCGTTCGTCTGTTTTGTCGTCTTCCGTCCTCCGTGGAGTTATCTGCAATTGGTTTTTGCATCCCATATCCTTTGGTACTTAATTTATTGGTATCAATTCCTTTATCCACCAACCATTTTTTTACTTCATTGGCACGTTTTTGTGAAAGTATGAGATTGTATTCCTCTTTACCTGTATTATCCGTGTGCCCCGCAATCTCTACACTTATATTAGGATTAGTGTTCATAAGTTTGAGTAGAGTGTTTAATTCCACATTACTTTCTTCTTTCAACTCGAAAGAATTGGTAGCAAAAAAAATATTTTTTAATATTACACTTTTCCCCTCCTTTATAGATTGCATACGAATATCTTTGTCTATATAGTCTTTATCTATAATATCTTTATCATCTTTGATTGAAAAATTTTCGCTATATAGCAGATAGCCACTACATGTGACGCTCATAGCGTAGTCTTCTTGTGTCACAAGGGCTAAAGTATATGTATCGGAAATTTTATCTGAAGTAGTAGAAGTTATGAGTTTGTTGGTATGCAAGTTTCTTATTTCAAAAATGGCTTCATTTCCTATTTTACTGTCGTCATAGAACACTTTGCCCCTTAAACATATAACTTTGGTCGGTTTTTTTTCATCTTCCATCTCAAAAGCATATAAGTCCATTTTATTGGGCGGATTATCTTTTGCATATATTGCGAATTTACCACTTGCAGATACCACAAGACAAGTCTCATCAGCTTTGGTATTAATTGGATATCCTATATTGATAGGTTTTTGAAACTTCCCATTAATTATTTTTGAATAATAAATATCTTGTCCACCAATACCTACAAGCGAATCGGAAGAAAAATATAATGTGCTATTAGAAGGATGAATAAAGGGAGACATTTCATTTCCACCGCTATTGATAATATTTCCACAGTTTTTGGCCTTACTCCATGTGCTATCATCTCTAAGATAAGTATACCAAATATCACTACCGCCAAATCCTCCTTCACGATTTGAAACAAAGAATAATGTACGCCCATCTGATGCTATGCTTGGTTGAGACTCCCAAGCAGAAGAATTAACATTTATTCCCAAATTTTGAGCCTCGCTCCAACTATCTCCTATCCTTTTTCTACGGTAAATATCACATGAGCCGAATCCGTCTTTTGTATTGCATTTTGCGAAATATAAGTATCTACCATCGGGAGATATACTTGCTGCTCCTTCATTTGCATTAGTATTGAGAGGAAAAGGGAGCTTTTGTTTTTTGTTCCAAAAACTTTGTAGCAAAACTCCATCCGTATTTTGCATTTGTTCTTGCTTGCTGCTTGCAAAATAAAAATCCTCTTGATCATTTTCTCGTTGTGTAAAATAGAGCTGGTTATCAATAGTAAGGGTCGGCAAATATTGATAAACAGTGTCGTTGATATTTGTTCCTAAATTAATCGGGAGAATATCTTTTTTCGTTTGTAATTGTTCAAGTATGAAATCTATGCATTTAATATTGTATTTGCATTGCTCAACTCTAAATTTATATTCTTTTTTTGTTTGATTATGGATGTAATATGAAAAATATTTTTTAGATTGTTCATAGTTGTCAATTTGTTTATGCATTACTCCCAAGCGATAATATGCATTCATATCATAATTAGAATCAATATTTATTCCTTTTTCATAATATGCAATACTATTTCCAAAATCTTTTTTATTGAAATATATCTCTCCTAAAAAAATATGCAATGGTGCATAAGTCGGATCGTCGTTGATCGTTTTTTTAAGTATTTTTATTGCTTTTTCATCATCCTCCTGACTTACAAGCTGCATAGCCTTTGTTATAGCCTGGTCAGATGTTGTATGTTGTGCTACTGTCAGTAGGGATAATGTGCAAAATAGAACTGTGAATACAAATATTTTTCTCATAATAGGTTAACTCCATCTATTATTATTAATGTCGCAAAGGTACAATATTTAAACTAGTTTTAAAAAATTTTAATAAAAACGATATTTTTAACTTTCTTTGCTTTTATTTCAATATTTATATTAGTAAAGTGTGATATAATTTTTTGTTTCTGTTTTCATTTTACAATGAATTCAAGATATGGTGACTAAAACCATAAGTAGAAATAATTGATACGTATGATTTGGTATATAATTTTACGTACAGATAGAATCTATTAGTTTTTTAGTGTATTTTTCCTTTGGATTAATGTAAATATCTTGAGATTCACCCTGTTCGATTATTCTTCCTTTTTGCATAACGATTATTCTATCCGACATATATTTGACGACACCTAAATCGTGAGAAATAAAGATATATGTAAATCCAAAATCTTTTTTCAGGTCATTTAATAAATTCAAAACTTGTGCCTGAACGCTAACATCTAATGCCGATACACTTTCATCGCATATAATGAGTTTGGGATTAAGAGCCAATGCACGAGCAATGCCTACACGTTGGCGTTGTCCTCCTGATAACTGATGAGGATAACGTGAATAAAATTCTGCATTAAGCCCTGTTTTATCTAGTAATTCTAACGTTTTACTTTTTCTTTTTTCTGCATTGTAAAGATTAAATACCGACATTGGTTCTTCAATTGAAGAACCAATAGTTCTTCGTGGGTTTAACGAAGAATAAGGATCCTGAAATATAATTTGAATATCTTTTCTTAAACTATGTTTTTCCGACTTTGTCAAATTACTAACACATTTGCCTTCAAAGATAATACAACCAGATGAAAGATTTGTCAATCTTGTTATAGCACGTCCGATTGTCGTTTTACCACATCCGCTCTCACCCACAAGTCCCAGTGTTTCTCCTCTCTGGACATCAAAAGTTATATTATCAATTGCGTGAAAATATTGTATTGCTTTACCAAAAATATTTCGTTTTATTACATAATCAACTTTTAAATTCTTAACTTGCAATATCGGATTACGTATTTTAGTAATTAGCGTTAAATTCTCATATTTTGAATATGATATTTTATTCACCAAATTGTCATTTGATTGCATAAGATCATTGATTGTCATCAACCGTTTAGGTTTATAATTTAGCGGGGGACGTGATGCAATCAAACTTTTAGTATATATATGCTGTGGATTGTTGAAAATATTTTCAGCGGTATTTGTTTCTACAATTCTACCTTTGTATATAACTGCGATTCTGTCGGAAATTTTGTGAACAACACCTAAATCATGAGATATAAATATGACAGCCATGTTGTGTTTTTGCTGTAAATCTTTTAAAAGTTCGAGTATGTTTTTTTGAACAGTGACATCTAGTGCAGTAGTGGGTTCGTCTGCAATAAGAAGTTGAGGTTCTATACTTAGAGCCATAGCAATCATAATCCTTTGTTGCTGTCCTCCGGATAGAGAATGCGGATAAGAATTATAAATTCTTTCTTTATTAGATAAAAGCACTTCCTCAAATAATTGAAATGTTCTTTCTTTTGCCTGCTGCTTAGATAAAGGAGTATTAGCAAGCAACATTTCTTCTACTTGATGACCACATTTTTTTACGGGATTTAAGGCAGTCATAGGCTCTTGAAATATCATAGATTTATGCCTGCCATTAAAAATAATGTGTCCGCTACTTATTTTTGCAATTCTTTTATCTAATAGGTTCATTATTGCTAAAGAGGATACGCTTTTGCCACTACCACTCTCCCCCACTAAGCCTAAAATCTCTCCTTCGTAGACAGAAAATTCCACATTGTGCGTTATTTCATTCCAAATATTATTTTGTTTGAATGATATGCTTAAATCTCTAACCTCTAATATAATATTTTTTCCTATCCCATTCACTTGCTAACTCCAAAATAGACTGCAAAGATATGAAAATTTGAAAAAAAATATGAAATATTTTGCCAATTTAATAAATTGTTATAATTTTGCACCTCGTATTTGGATGATACGAACACTGTCCCATGGTGTAATGGTAACACAGCAGATTTTGGTTCTGTCGTTTCTAGTTCGAATCTAGATGGGACAACAATAAGGGGCTAGTAATCAGCTCCTTATTTCTTTTTATGGTGACTTTCAATAAATTTACTGTCATAACTTTGTAAAACTTTATATTCTCCTGGCAATATTTTGGCTAAAAATTTAACTTCGAAAACGGAACAAATTAATAATTTTCAATTTACTATGGTTGTCCGAGCAATTGTAATGCAGGATAAAAATGAATTTGCAATATTTTATTGCCTATAGTATAAGAAAAAGTAGAGGCAACATAAAGTTGCCTTTCAATATTAAAGATAAAAGTAGAGCCGAATCTCTGAGATTTATAAAAGTACGATTTTCCCGTTTTTTGAAATTTTCTTATTAAAATAATTTGCTATTAAAATAATTATTTGTAATTTTGAAAGTTGAAATGGACTTATTACACTAATAATTAATTTTAAAGAGGATAATGAAAAAAATGATTATTTCGGGAACGTTTTTGTGTATTTTACTATCCATGACGTTGATGTCTTTTGCCACGGGGGATTGGCGTAAAGGTATTTGGAACAGAGACATATCTGAGCATTTGCTTTGTTTTAATGTAGAAACAATACCTGTTTTGACGGAGGCTTTCAAGAGTACTACACCATGGGCTTTTGGGTTCAATACAGGATATGAATATAAAATTAGACCGAGTATTATACACAGTAGAATATCTTTCGGATTTGGTGGGCATTTTGGTGTATCTCGTTATTTTGGATCTAACATTAATACTACTGTTATTGGGCATGAACTTAATCAACGATGGGATTCTTACAAGTCTTTTACAGAGATACCTTTGTTATTGGACGTAAATATGTATTTTAACTTCAAAACAAGTAATATTTTTATTGGTGTAGCAGGAGGAATAAACTTGATGCTTGGAGAAAGAGATGCTTCGTTGAACCAAATAGGTCCTTCATCTACCTCTGAATTGGAAAGGCAATATTTAGTCCAATTTGGCAAGGAGGTAGATATAGTTTCCATTCAACTAAATGAAAACAATGTATCATTAAATCATATAATACCTACTTTTCGTGCTATAGTCGGTTATACATATGAGTTTTCGCAAGATTGGAGTATGAGAATTAAAGTAGGAGTAGATTATCAGATGAAATACGCAGACGAATATAAAGGATTTCATCTAGATTCAGACTATTACGAATACTATCATCGTCATGATTCACCGCAGATGCTTAATCCTTTCTTTTCAATAGGTTTACTTTATTCATTGTAACATAAATGCAATTATTTTTCGTTGATGGTTGTTCTATAGACGAGTCAATCACGCTGAATAAGGAGGAAAGTTTTCATATTTATAAAGTATTGAGAATGAGAGAGGGGGATGATATTTTCCTTACTGATGGTAAAGGAGGGCTTTTTGAGTGTACTATATTGGAAGCTACTCCTAAGAGATGTACAGTAAAACTTGTTAAAACTCAATATAATTACCAACAACGCTCATACAAAATACATTTAGCAATAGCTCCAACTAAAAATATTAATCGTATGGAATGGTTATTAGAAAAAGCTGTGGAGATAGGCATAGACGAAATAACACCTATCGTAACTGAGCATTCGGAACGTAGAACTATAAATATGGAGCGTTTGGATAAGATACTTGTTTCTGCAATGAAGCAGTCTATCAAGTGTTTCAAACCAAAAATGAATGATTTGACAAAATTCTCTACACTAATTAATAATTTGAATGAAGAAAAGAGATATCTCTGTTGCTGTAACAATGAAAATAAAGTAATGATCAAGGACGACTATTCTCCGAATAGTTCAGTTATTTTATTTATCGGACCGGAGGGGGATTTTTCTAACTCTGAGATTTCCCAAGCAAAAATTACAGGGTGCAAACTTATTTCTTTGGGAGAACAACGTTTGCGGACAGAGACTGCAGCACTGTATGCTATAAGTAATATTCATTTTTTAAACCAATGAAGAAAATTATTTTATATTTTTCTTATATAAGTATGTTAGTATTTTGTGTTGCACAAAATACTAACACTATAGCGTTATTGAAATACAACGGGGGGGGAGACTGGTATGCCAATCCCACATCTTTGACCAATTTGATAAGATTTTCTAATCAACAACTAAAAACTAAGCTTTCGGATGATTATGCTACTGTTGATGTGGGTTCTTCCGAATTGTTTTTTTTCCCATTTTTGCATTTGACAGGGCATGGCAACATAGTATTTTCAGAAAATGAAGCAAAAAATTTGCGAAATTACCTTTTGGGAGGAGGTTTTTTGCATATAGATGATAATTATGGATTAGATAAATTTATAAGAAGAGAAATGAAAAAAGTTTTTCCCGAACAGGATTTTGTTGAAATACCATTTACTCACCCTATATATCACCAGAAATTTAACTTCCCTAATGGTTTGCCAAAGATTCATGAGCACGATAACCTTGCTCCCAGAGGCTATGGGATATTTTGGGAAGGAAGATTGGTTTGTTTTTATTCTTATGAAACGGACTTGGGAGACGGTTGGGAGGATACCTCCGTACACGGTGATACAGAGGAACGTCACATGAAGGCTTTGCAAATGGGAGTTAATCTTTTGCAGTTCGTTTTTATGCAATAGTGATTATATTTAAGGTTTTTACCAAATTTCTTCGTAGTCTTTTGTCATTTACTGATATGATAACATTTGCATTGTTTATATCTTAACTCTTAGAGAGTTGAGGTATTTATTTGTGAGCATATTCTACAAATAGAAAAAATTTAATCTTTTTTATATTGAGTTAGCGTTACCTTAACCATTAAAAAATTTAAGTAAGAAATAAGATATATTAAGAAGTATTAGCGGGATGTTATCTATAATTGTGATTGCCTGTTCAATAGTATTGATAGCTATGATTATAGACTTAATTAGCGGAGTAAATAAAGCAAAGATACGTGGCGAGGTAAGAAGTTCGCTTGCCTTAAAGCGTTCTTTGAGTAAATTTATTTCATATGAGGGTGGTATGCTTATTGGTGCTTGCGTAGATATACTTATACATTTCAGTAAAGTGTATAAGTTATTCCATTTGGACAATATCTACGGTGTGCCTATTGTAACGTGTACTGTCGGAATCTTTCTTTGTATCGTTGAATGGCGAAGCATTAGAGAAAAAGCAGACGAAAAGACACGTGATGAACTGCAAAAGATTGAACAAGTTGCAAGCAAGGTACTTGATAAGCAAGAGTTAGCAAGTACCTTGAAAGAGGCTATAATTGAGGCATTGAAGAATAACACTCAAAAACAAGTAAGCGAATAATGAAAGAATTACTTAAAAGTGTCAGCCATTGTTTGCTGATAATACTTGTTGTAATGGTCGTTGTTCAATATTGCACAAACAAATCTTTGAAAGAAGATAATGCAAGGTTGCAACAAAATGAAGTTGCACTATCTCAAAAGATGAAGACTTGGCAAGATAAAGAGGGAAGTTATATTGCACAGGTTCAGTCGTTGCAAGTAGGTAAAGATGAGTTAATGCAGATTGCCAGCGAAGAAGCCGAAGAAGTTAAAGCATTGCAAATAAAACTGAAAAGGCTACAATCTTATAGTGAAAGCGGATTGTTATCCGAATATCACGTGGATACTATAAGGGTGTATGACAGTATTTTTATACGTGATAGCATTATTGACACTATGCAATGCATAGACTATGCAGATGATTGGTTTCAGATGTATGGATGTATTGAGGATAACAGATATACAGGTGAAATATATTGTTTTGATACCTTGATACAGGTTGTTGAGCGAATCCCTAAAAAGTTTCTGTTTTTCAAATACGGAACGAAAGGATTTCAACAGACAATCAAAAGTAAAAATCCTCATTCTCGTATAGTGTATAGCAAAAGTATTCTATTGAAGTGATTTTTCTTTTTTCATATTGCTTTTAGAGGTTACAATTTACGTTGTAGCCTCTTTTGTTATTGTAACTAAACCTACCGAAATCGGTGGTTTTTAGTGGATTTTGTCAGTTTTGTAATTTATAAAATTTATAATATTTTACAAAAAAGTTTTTGTAATCTTGTAAAACTTTGTAACTTTGCAAACCGAAATGAATAGTATCGGTTATCATACGGCAAATAGTGAGTTAGGCAAATTATATAAACCTTTATATTGTTCTGACAATAGTGCTTGGTTGGGTACCGGGTATTATTTTTGGCAAGATATGGATTTTGCAGAGAGATGGGTTTCGGTGAAAAGATATAAATATTATGATGTTTATGAAGCCGAATTAAATACAGAGAATTGTCTTGATACTGTGTATTCTGAAGAAGCAGATAGAAAGTTTAATGAATGGCTAAATTTTTGTGATAACCTTATTGATAAAAGAAAATTAAAAATAAAACGTGAGGATAGATTGAGTACTATTTTTAACTTAATGAAAAATGAAATTTTTAAGAAGTTAAATATTACAGGGATTAGATATGCAGATATTCCACAGGGAGAGTTAGATAGCAAATACAAGCCTTTGTATCCACGTAAGAGAATTCAATATGTAATCTATTCGCAGAAAGATATAAACCGTTTTTCACGTATAATAGAGAAAGAGAGGGTATAATGATAAAGTTTACAAAAGAGTTAGCGGAAAAGATAGATAATATCTTTAAAGGTTTCTCGGAAGAAGAACTTGCTCAAAGATTGATAGAATCTTATAATGAAATTAAGCAAGTAGACAGAGATGTATTGACAACATCGTATGCTCAAGCCCAAATAAACGTTACGATAAATATGTCTGACAATTTTGATGTTAGCGGAATTTTTATTGGATTAGAAAAAGCAGCATAGTTATGGATAATGCAAAGATTCAATTAAAGCAGATTATATTTCCGAAATCTTCTCTTGTAGCAGAGCCTCAGGAAAAGTTAGAACAAAAGGATGTGGAATTATCAGCCAATGTTACGACACAATCCGCTTTAGTTAAAGGAGTAGATAATGCGTTTGTAATAATTATTGTAGTGGAAACTGCGACAAATGTTGGAATACATATTAATGTTGAATGTCAGGCTGTTTTTGTTGTAGATACAAAAATTGATATAGAGTTTCTACAGACGCATTTTGTTAAACTTAATGCACCTGCTATAGTTTATCCTTTTGTTAGGAGTTTTGTATCAAATTTGTCTGTAAATGCAGGTTTTCCTGCAATAATATTACCTGCGATAAACTTTGCTTCAGAAAAATCGTCTGAAGACGATAAGAAATCATAGAGTAGTATCGGTGATAACATAAAGTACTTTAAATAAAATCCCCGTAGGTGGAAAATACTACGGCTCGCCATTATCAAAGATAGTGGCTTATTTTTTGTTTACTACCATTTTTCTGTCCTTACGAAAATGGTTCTTGTGTTAAAAAATCTCCATTTCTTTAACGTGATAACTCATAAAGTGGCTAAATTTGACCTTTTTTAATTCCCCTGTTTTCGTGGATTTTAACTTGCCTGTAACTTGCTATTTTATTTGCAGAGGAAATCACATTCAGTTGTAATATGCTATTATTCAGTTAGTTTTTATTGTCGCAGGAAATCACATTTAACTTGCTGGTAATTTGCCGAGTATATAATCAATAACTTTTCTGTTGGCTTCATCAACTTTCTTTTGATTGAAGTCAATGTAGATGTCCGTTACGGAGTTGCCCCCGTGTCCGAGTGCAGCGGCTATGGTTTCCTTTGGTATCTCTAATTCGGCTGCTATCGTTGCTCAAGTATGCCGAGCATAATACGATGAAAGTTTCGGTTCAATAGAAGTAATTAGTTTTTTGTTGTATTCGCCATATTTTATTTTACCGAGTTTCTTTAATGTATTGTCAAGGTGATTGGTAAAGTTTTCGCGGTACGGAATGTCAAGCAAATATTCTGTACCTCTGTAACGTTTGATTATTTCCATTGCTTCGGGTTCTATCTTTATTGAATATAGCCTGCCCGTCTTAAATCTTTTGTACTCTATACGGTTATTTACTATTTCTTTGACGTTTAACAAGTCTTTTACGTTGATACCTATTAAATATATCATCAATAGGAAAATATCCCTTAATTTCTCTTTTTTTTCGTTCTCGGGTTGTAATGCTATGAGTTGTCTAACTTGTTCAAGAGTTAAAGAGCGTTTGCGTGTTGCCTCGTGCTTTATCTTAAATTTATGGAATGGGTAACAATCCGAAGATATGATTTCTTCGCTTATTGCATAGTTGAATATTGCACGGATATTACGAAAGATGATGGAAATAGTATTTATGGAGATGTTGTCTGTTTTCAATTTCAGTTTATAGCAAAGTTATAATTTTTTAAGCATATACTTGTAGGCTTGTTTGTTTTTTCTTGTTGCTTTGTTGTAATGAATTTCCTTGTGACTTCAAGGAATGTAGGCGTTTTATCTACTAAGTCATATTCAGATACTGCACGGCGGATTTTCTTTTGATGTCATCAAGTGATAGAGTACTGAAAGCATTGTCAATCCTCATTTTGAGTAATATGTCCTCCATAGTAAAAAGTTTCTTTGTGAGGATTGCGTTATATACTTCTGCGTTACGAATATTTATAACGGTGTTGTTAATCAGACAACCGTCTTTGACATAAACGTCTGTACCGAGAATTATGCTACCTTTACCCGATATGTTGCAATAGAGTTTTACGGGGTAGGTGTTGTCGTTGAGTATTCTCCTCTTGTCAAGAATCAATTTAATTTTTCCCATAGCGTTTGACCCGTTTTCTACATTTGCGAAGAATTTGCAAAATAATGCAAAGTTATTGCGTGTTTTTGCAACGCTTTTGCAAAGAAATAAACTTTTTTTATTGATTTTTGACTGCCCTTTTGCAAAGAATTGTGACGACATGCACACATTAGGGCATTATATATAGTTCTATTTAATTAAATAGGCTTTATAAACATTAGAGTTACAAAGACTTTCTCTTTTGTGATCTAAGAAGGATTCGAACCTTCGACCTACTGCTTAGAAGGCAGTTGCTCTATCCAACTGAGCTATTAGACCATTCTATCCCTCTTAAGTCGGGGTAGTAAGATTCGAACTTACGACCTCCACATCCCAAATGTGGCGCGATGACCGGACTACGCTATACCCCGAATTTATTATAAAGAACTCTCTCCCGTCCATTTCTCCAAACTAGCGGAGAATGGGGGATTCGAACCCCCGGTACCCATACGGGTACGACAGTTTAGCAAACTGTTGGTTTCAGCCACTCACCCAACTCTCCGTAGAGGCTGATTTAGGATTGCAAAGTTACTACAATTTTTATTACTAGCAAATTTTTTTTGTTTTTTTTTTGAATTTCTTTTCTTTTCTTCTATATTGATGATTGATTTATTGTATTATAGCTATATTTAGCTATAGTTATAATGTACAATGAGAAGATGTCTTTTGTTATCAATTTTTGAATATAATCATCGGAAGGAGTATATAAAATTTTTTGTTATTACATGAATAAAATTTCTTTCTGATAAAATACCTTCTTTCAAGTAAAAAAATAAATTTTATTTAAATAAGACTGATTTGAATTCTAACTGTAAAAACGCAGCACATATGCTAATTAGCAAGAATATTTTTTGAAAGTAATAAATTAAAGTCAAGAGACAATTTATTACTCTCACACTTTAATTTATCAATCTTTCAAAGTGATCCTTTGCATCTATGTTATTTCATTTTATATGCAAATCAAGATAAATATTATAATTGAATTATTTTTTTTCTTATACAAATATTTAATTATCAAGTTGGTATATGTCTGGTAAATTACGACCGACTCCATCTAAGTCAAAGCCATAACCAATGATAAATTCGTCTGATATTGATTTTCCTATGTATTTGACTTTATAATTGCCTTTAAATCTATTGGGTTTGAACATTAGACTACAAATTTCAAGACTTTTAGGATTTTTTCCCTTTATTCTATTCAAAAATTCGCTCATAGTTTTGCCTGTATCTATGATATCCTCAATAATTATTATGTCTTTGTTTTCTATACTTTCATTGAGACCTATCAATTGTTTGACCTCACCTGAAAAATTTACGTTATTGTAGGAGGCGAATTTTATAAACGATATTTTATGTAAGCCTTTGATCTGCTTAAATAAATCTCCTGCAAACATAAATGCTCCATTCAAAACAACTATAAAAAGAATCTCTGAAACCTTTTCATAATCCTTATTAATCCTACACGCAAGACTTGTTGTAATTTGCTTAATTTCTTCTTGTGATATATACTTAACAAAAACTTTATCTTGTATGGTTATATTCATTTGATTTTTTTCTTAAAAAATTCTTTAATAGAATTTATTATATAATCTTGCTGTTCTTGTGAAAGTTCCGAATGCATGGGTAAAGAAAGTACCTCCTTAGATAATTTTGCAGAGACTTCCAAAACAGAATGAGTCCGTGCGATTGTTTTAAATGCTTCTTGTTCGTGGAGAGGAATAGGATAATATACCATTGTAGGAATATTTTTACTATTTAGATATTCTTTCAATTCATCACGTCTATTATCTAATATTTTCAATGTATATTGATGGTACGTGTGAACAGAATATTTATTTTCGTAAGGAGTGACTATTCCATTTACATCTTTTAGATGTGAGGTATAATAATGTGCTGATTTTCTACGACAGTCTATATACTTATTTAGATATTTCAATTTTATATTAAGGATTGCAGCTTGCAAAGTATCCAACCTGGAATTGCAACCTATGATTGTATGATAATATTTTTGTTTGCTACCGTGGTTAGTTATCATTTTTATTCTTTCAAATAGTCCCTCATCATTTGTAAATAATGCTCCCCCATCCCCAAAACAACCTAAATTTTTACTAGGGAAGAAAGATGTGCAACCAATGTTGCCTATTGTTCCTAATTTTTTACGAGTTCCATTTGAAAAGATGTAATCCGAACCTAATGCTTGAGCAGTGTCCTCTATTACATAAAGATTGTACTTTCTAGCTAACTCCATTATTGCTTCCATTTCTGCAGCTTGACCAAATAAATGAACAGGAATAATTACTTTGGATTTGACTGTAATTGCAGATTCTATATTTTTAAGAGTTGAGACAAAAGAATTTTCATCAACATCTACCAATATAGGATGAAGCTTCAAAAGACCAATAACTTCCGCAGAAGAAATAAAAGTGAAATCCGGACAAATAATTTCATCATTTGGTTTTAAATTTAAAGACATCAATGCTATTTGTAGAGCATCTGTACCATTTGCACAAGGGATCGTATACCTTACATTTAGGTATTCTGATAAATTCTTAGCAAATGCTTGAACTTGGTTCCCATTTATGAAACTTGCAGACTCTATAACATTACTAATTGCACCATCAATTTCATTTTTTATATTCTTATATTGAGTTTGCAAGTCTACCATTTGTATTTTTTCCATCATTTCTATGTATTGAGTTTGCAAAGTTACAAATTATTTGACAAAAGAAAGTAAAGAACATCTCATATCCTTATCTGCTTGTCAAAACAAGAGGTTTAGATAAAGCTATTTATCTAAATATTTCAAAGATAGGAAAATTTCACTTTGCATAGCATAAAGTAGAGCATTTTCGTTGGGATTAAATTGGGAGGAATGAAGATTATAAATATTTTCTCCCTCAATATGAGTTCCTAATCTAAAATAACATGCAGGGATAATCTGACTAAAATAGGCGAAATCCTCGGCTGTCATTCTCATATCTGCATCTTGTATCATATCTTTTCCTAATAAATTTTCTAAATTTGTTTGAACAAAGGAGGTAAGTACCGGATTGTTGTAAACAAAAGGGTAACCGCTGTCAATAAATACGTCAGCAGTACATCCAAAAGCCATTGCCGTTTGTTGACTTATCTTCTTTATAAGAGCATGACACTGTTGTCGCCAATTTTCATCGAAAGTTCTAATGATACAGTCCATATTTACCTCATTAGGTATTATATTTGTCCTTCCTTCTGCAATAAATCTTCCGATAGAAAAAGTTGTTGGCATGATTGGATTTGCATTGCGAGATACAATAGTTTGTAATGCAGTAACTACATGACAAGCAGCAACTATTGGATCTACATCTAAATGAGGAGTCGCCCCATGTCCTCCTTTGCCGATGATTTTTATGTAAACTTCATCTGTGGATGCCATCATTTTACCTTCCCTAATGGCAATATGTCCACAAGGCAATTCAGGTGTACAATGAAAAGCAAGTATCGCTTCAGGTTTTATTCTATCAAATAGTCCTGCTTTTATCATGGAGATGGCACCACCGGGGTATTCTTCTTCACTTGGCTGGAATATGAACATAACCCGTCCCTCAAAATTATTTTTTAATTCATTTAGTATTTTTATTGTGCCAAGTAAAGCAGACATGTGTAAATCATGTCCACAAGCATGCATAACACCTTTGTTGATACTCTTATATTCTAATGTTGTTTTCTCCTCTATAGGTAAAGCATCCATATCGGCACGTAACGCAATACAGCATTTTCGAGGATTGTTGCCTTCTATAAATCCATAAATACCATAACCATATATATGATTGTCATATTCAATACCCCATTCTTTCAACTTATTGCAAATAAACTTTGAAGTTTCTTTCTCATGCTTGGATAATTCAGGGTATTTGTGTAAATGCCTCCGATAAGTAACTATCTCATCAAAGTATTTATTGGAAAGCCTTTTGATTTCAGTTTTGTCAATCATAGAGTTAAGATATTGACTATTATAGATATACCATCATTTTAAAATGATAAGGACTCAATATTCTTGCTTACGAGCCACTTAACAGACTTGAACTGTTGACCTACGCATTACGAATGCGTTGCTCTACCAACTGAGCTAAAGTGGCACTAAAAAAAGTGTCCTTGCAGGGACTCGAACCCTGGACCCATTGATTAAGAGTCAATTGCTCTACCAACTGAGCTACAAAGACAGCATTTCTCCGAAATAGAGATTGCAAAATTACGAAGTTTTCTTATATTGACCAAATATTTTTTTATAAAAAATTGTCATAAAATGTAATTAATTATTTTTGTGAGTTAATAAAAATGTTTAATTTTGCAAACAGATTTCATTTTATTAAAGAATAGGGATGGAAGAGTTGTTATTGATATTGGGAATTACAGTCAGTGTGATTGCTCTTTGTGGATTTTTTATGGGGATTAGGGTTTTTTTACAAAGAAATGGTAAGTTTTCCCATACTTGTGCATTTGATTGGGAAAAGGAGAAGTGTAAAAATTGCAATGGTAACTGTGAGTCCTGCACCGCCAATATAGGGGAAATTACTACAAGGTGAGAGTAATTATTGTCTTTTTCCCTTTGTCTAAAAAGTTGTGCAATTATGATTAGTAAAGAGGACATTGATAGAATTATGGATGCCGTTAGGGTAGAGGATGTTGTTGGAGATTTTTTAGAACTTAAAAGGCGTGGTGTCAACTATATTGCTTGCTGTCCTTTTCACGAAGAAAAGACTCCGTCTTTTAATGTTAACCCTTCTCGTGGTATTTTTAAATGTTTTGGTTGTGGGGAAGGAGGAGATAGCGTTAGATTTTTAATGAAATATCAGCACTATACATATCCTGAGGCTCTGCACTGGCTTGCAAATAAATACAATATAGAAATTAAAGAGGAAGAGTTCTCATTAGAAGAGTTACAATCTCGTGATGAAAAAGATAAATTGTATCATATTAATGAACTCGCTTGCCATTATTACCATGATAATTTATACAACTCGGAAGAAGGTCAAAGTATAGGTATGTCTTATTTCAGAGAAAGACAGATTACAAGAAAAACTATTGATACTTGGCAACTGGGTTATGCAAAACAACAAGGTAATGATTTTGTTCAGTACGCTTTAAAAGCTGGATATGATGAGGAATTGTTAATAAAAAGCGGTCTTTGTTTGAAAAGTGAAAAAGATGGTTCTTTTTACGATAGGTTTCGTTCACGTGTTACTTTTCCTGTGTATAATATAGGAGGTAGAGTGTTAGGATTTTCTGCTCGTATCCTGAATAAAGATAAAACAAAGGCAAAATATGTCAATAGTCCCGAAAGTCTTATATATGTAAAGGGTAGAACCCTATTCGGGTTGAATTTTGCGAAGAATGAAATCGCAAAACGTGATATTTGTTATTTGGTTGAGGGTAATATAGATGCAATTATGATGAATCAGAATGAGGTTAAAAATGTTGTTGCCTCTTCGGGGACGGCGTTAACGGAGGAACAGATTCGCATGATTAAACGCTATACCAATAATGTTACTGTTTTGTACGATGGCGATGCGGCTGGTATTCATGCTGCCATACGTGCCACCGATATGTTTTTAAAAGAAGGTATGCATATCTCCATAGTTTTATTCCCCGATGGAGACGACCCTGATAGTTTTGCACGTAGGCATACTCAAGACGAATTTAAACAGTTTCTAAATAATAACGCTCAAAATTTTATTATATATAGAACTAATTTAGCATTAGATAAAGCAAAGGGAGATCCCATAAAAAAAGCTACATTGGTTAAAGATATTATTCATTCCATATCTTTGATACCTGATTTGATAGAACGCTCCACTTATGTCCAACAATGTTCTACAATTTTGAATATGCGAGAGAATGTTTTGATGGATCAACTCAATAGAGAGATAATTCATAATGCATACCTTTCAAATAGACAGACTAAACGAGGGCAACAACAAAAATTTTCTGTAAATACTGAAAATAAAGAGGGACATCAATCAATTGATGTCAAGCAAGGTTTTCACAATGTTCAACAAGAATTACCTGACAATTCACTTCATGAAAATGCTGAACAGATCTCGGTAACAGATATCCCCTCTAAAGAAGAGAATTTGGAAAGGAATTTGTTGAGAATTTTAGTTAATTATACTGGTATGCCGACTAACCAACCTGTATTAGTAAATAACCAATCTGAAATACGACAATTTAATGCTGGTGAATATATTCTTTCTGACATTGTTGCAACGGAGATTGTTTTCAAACAACCTCTATACAAACAAATTATTGATAAATATATGGAAGAGTATCAACAGAATGGTCGTGTTTTATCTATTGGAGATATAATGAGAGAAAACGATGCTGTAGTTAATAATCTTTTAAGTACCTTATTGATGGAATCCTCCAAAGTTTGTATTTCGGAAAATTGGGTTAAATACGGAATGATTGTCCCTGATGTCAATTCTCAACAAGTGATAGATAATGATATTAAATATACAATACTTTCAGTGAAACTCCATAAACTTTCTGTTATGATGGAAGAAATCAAACTCCAAATGAAACAGACTCCAAATGAAGAAACTCTTATAGAAAGATTTTTTGCTCTTTTAAGTATCAGAAATAGTATTGCGAAGGAATTAAATCGTACGGTATTCTAACCTTTCTGTTATTTAATGCCTTTAATATTTTGAAATATTAAACAATATGTTTAGTATTTCAATATTTCTTTACTAACAAAATCAACGGTGATACCGGCCTGTTCAAACATTTCTTCACTTTCAGTACCACTATGGTATTTGTGTAGACAGACTACACGTTTAATTCCGCAGTTTATAATCATCATTGCACAAGTTCTGCAAGGTGTCATTGTGCAATAAAGAGTTGCTCCCTCCAAAGCTATACCTTTTTTTGCAGCTTGACATATCGCATTCTGTTCTGCATGAACGGTCCTAACGCAGTGGGTACTTATATCTCCGTCCTCATTAATTGTTTTTTTTAATAGATGTCCTATATCATCACAGTGTGGCAATCCTGTAGGCGAACCCACATATCCCGTAACCAATATTTGTCTATCCTTAACTATTACACATCCAGAACGTCCGCGATTACAAGTTGCTCTTTTTGCGACTGTTTTTACAACTTCAAGGAAGTATTCGTCCCAACTAAGTCGTCTATTTATTGGTAGTCGGTCATAAATTTTTTCAACTTGTTTACGTAAAAATTCAATATCTCTCCCATTATCCAGAACATAGTCTGCCATCTTCATCACTATTCTTAAATTTTGTTTGTTAGTATCCGAAGACTCCATCTCTCTTCTTTCATTATCTACGAAAGTATTGAAATCTACTTTATCGGTTTCACTGTCTCTTAGAATAATTCGTTTATACCTTAATTTTATATCTGCATCTATACAAAGTAATATAAAATTGCAATTATTTCTTAGATATTCTACCTCTTTAACGTTGCGAATACTCTCAATAACACAATTTTTACCATCTTTGAGAGCGAGATTCAACAGACCCTTTGCTATAAAGTCTCCACCTTCTTCTTTTCTGATGGCATTAGCTACTTCTGTGAAAGAGTTTCTATTGGGTTCTAACCCAATTGACTCCACTCTTTTACGTAAATAGTCGCGAGCGGAATAATGCACAAATCCCTTTTCCTTGAAGAAATTTACTACAGTACCTTTTCCTGCACCTAATGTACCCGTTATTCCTATAACTAACATACTCTATTTTTAAATTGTTTTGATTTCAATTCCTCATTAGCTTTTATTATTTTGTCTTTTAATGAATTTTTATACAATTCCATTTTGTTTTTTATGGTTGAATCAGTTAAAGCTAAGATTTCCATTGCCAATACTGCAGCATTTACACTACCATTCAGTGCAACGGTTGCTACTGGTATGCCAGGAGGCATCTGAATCATGGAGAGGATAGAGTCCATACCCTCAAGACTACTTTTAATAGGAACTCCTATGACTGGTAATGTAGTTTCGGCGGCTATAACTCCTGGTAAAGCGGCAGCCATACCTGCTCCTGCTATTATAACTTTAACTCCGCGACTTTGTGCTGACCGTGCAAATTGCATAACCTGTTCTGCGGTACGGTGTGCCGATAAAGCATTTATTTCAAAAGGAATGTCGTTTTGATCTAATAATGTGGCAGCTTTTTCCATTATCTCATAATCAGAAGTACTGCCCATAATTATACTAACAAGAGGTGTCATACTTTTATCAAAATTTAAAGTTAAAACATAATATGCTGCAAAATTACAAATACTTTTTGAATTGTTAAAAATAAAATGCCATTAGAGAACACTAAAGTGAGAGATTAGTGAATTGTTTTCAAAAAAGGATTTTTTCTTTCTTGAAATTATTTTCTTTTTACGCTTTTTGATTTTACGCTAATAAATTATAACAAAAAGAATCTTTTAAAATTCGCAGGGAAAGAGAAATTTTGTAATTTTGCTGTCAAAATAGATGTTTCTAAAATGCATATCTACCAGAACAATGTATCATATTAGACATTCAAACAAAGAAGATATTGATGCTATAATGCATATTCTTGATACGGCACGTTTGATTATGCGTTGTAATGGTAATAATACTCAATGGATTAACGGATACCCAGATAAGGATACTATTGTGGAAGACATAAAAAATAGAAATCATTACATTGTTGATTACAATAATATATCTATTGCCGTATTTAGTTTTATGAAAGGACCTGATATTACTTACAATCGCATATTTGAAGGTAATTGGTTGGACAAAGATAATAATTATTTTGTAATTCATCGTGTGGGAAAGTTACCCCAATACACAAATGTGATGAATGAAATTCTCAATTATTGTTTTCAAATTACAAATAACATTAGAATGGATACTCATGAAAACAATCATATTATGCAAAAATTGTTAGAAAAATATGGTTTTACATATTGTGGAATCATACGTTTGCTTAATGGAGAAGAAAGACTTGCTTACCAAAGAAAATTGTAATTATTCCATCTCAAAAATTATTTTTTTTACATTGGATATTTTCAATTTTGTATTCGTAAAAGAAAAATTTCTCTTGCGGTCATAGTTTTTTATGTTAAGACATAATTATTTTATATAAACTATCACAAAATTCATATCAGAATTTGTTGTAATAAGGATAAGTTAAAGAAATTTGTGTATTAATATTGTAATTTGTATGTTTTTTCCATTCACTTTAATGAAAAATTTTCCTTGTATTGAGAAAAAGATTTTCAAAAAAAGATTAATCAACCACTTTATTCTATCAGGATGAAAAAATAATCTATTGAAAAGGAATTACTGTTCAATTAAGGTTGCACTTGATATTTTTTCATAAGTTACATCTAACTTTTACCGCATATTGCGGCATATTGTACGGATTTTCTTTGCTTAATCTTGTGATAAACTCTATTCCTAAAATTGCAAAAATATGATCGATCCCGATACCAAATTCACAATAAGGCTCTCCCTTCATTGTAAATAATGTTTTGATATTGAGAAATTCGTTTGGGCGAAATTTTTTTAAGAAATTTAGGTTATCAAGTATCATTCCTCCGAAATTTATTTGTGTAAATGTCTGTATATATTCCTTGAAAATCGTATTATCAGAGGAATAAAGATTGAATCCTAGGGTATTGCTAATGGCGTTTGTCATATAATTAGGAGTAAAATACATATAACGATCGCTTTTTCCCACTAATATACCTCCTGTTAGATTGATATCCAAAGTTAGTGGGCTGAAAAGTAAGCGATGTTGTGCTGAGATTTCCATTCTGTGGTATTGATTATCTCGTTTGTAAGATTGCATATTATAAGAGTAATTTATATTTAACATGGTGGGCATAGAGTAAAAACGCGAATTGAGAGTATTGAAAAAGTTTGTATCCTTCCGATTTTCTTGGTAAGAAAACTCTATACCTATGGATTTGTTGGTATAGTTGTATTTATTATCAAGTAATTCCGTTACTATATTGTTGTTATAAAGATGGTAAGAATCTATTTTTTGCCAACTGACAAATGGGCGAAAAGCGATAGTAGAGGAGTATTCTTTGATGAAAGAGATTATAAGTTGTTTTTTATTTGCGAGATAAAATCTATCTGTAAATTTATATGACAGATACGCTGCGTCATAATTATCATAGGAGGGCATATAACTATTATCTTCCCATTTAAAACTTAGTGTACTACACGGAAAAGAATAGACATCATTAGAATTGCTGGCAAAATTGAATGAAACACCGACTCCATATTTTATTTTTTTGTCTTCTAAACCATATGCTCCCATTACAGATAAAGCTAAACGATGTTTGAGAAAATTACTGGAGACGAACATTTTGTTATTTGTTTCTGCACTGATACGAATTCGTGTTCCCTCTATGGGATTGTAGGAAACCATATTAACAACATTGGTAAGGTTTATTGGTCCTATAGGAATACGATTTTTAACTATGAAAGAAGAAATTTTTTTTGATAAAATAAGATTGTCTATATCTGCTTGTTGAGATTGTGTCAGTGGTTGATATTCATATCTTGCCTGAGCGTATGAATAAATAGAAAATAGAGTGAAAACAATAATAATGATTATTATCTTTTTATCCATTTCAAAAAATAAACAAACTCAATTAAAAATCCTGTTGTATATGCAGCAACAGCTGTTATTGCAGCTCCTGTTATATTATATAAGGGTATTAGAATATACCCACAAATAAAACTGATTGCGAGAGAACATACTGATGCTGATGCGGTGATAGAAAAATTTCCTCGTGAAGCGAAGTATTGTGTTATGTTGCTTGTAGAACTTAATAGTAATATTCCTATGGCAAGTATTCGTATATACCAACCGACATGTTCGAACCCTTGACCGAACAGAAAAACCCAGAAGTTTTTAGGTAACGAACAGACGACTGACAATCCTATTGCCGTAACAACTACGTTAACTGTTGTCATTTTTATTGTAAGTTCTTTTGCTTCTTTGTTACTCTGTGTATTGGATAGAGAGGAGTATTGAACAAGAGCCAAAGAAGTTCCAAACAGCAGAATAGCCTCACTAATAGATGTTGCATTGGAATATATTCCATTGAATGCTTCTCCCTTTTTACCGAAAAATAGAATCATAAGCATTAAAGATATTCTATAAACCATTGTCTGTGCTATACCTCCTACTTGTCTGATAGCTCCCAAACGGAAAAGAGTTTTAGTGTTCTCTATGAATTCTGATTTTTTTAGTAAATACAATTGTTTATATTCTCTTTTTAAGATAAGTATTCCATAAAAAAAACTCAAAATATAAGCTATCCATAAAGAGAATACATATTGTCCGATAGTATTGAAACGATTAAGTAGCCACATTCCTACTATAAGAACGACGTTTGTTAATGGGTATACCAATTTTAAGTTATTTGCCTGAATAACTTTTTGCTTACCCAAAAGGAAGTAGTAATTTATCTCCGTTATGGAAGCAAGTACCGAAATTCCTATGGTTTGTTGAAAATATTTTTGTGTATCTATCGTACCGGCAAAAGTACCTAACAATCCCAATTGGCAGATAAGAGAGATAACTCCGGCACACAGAAAGGTCCATAATAGAGAGGGGATAAGGAGTTCTGAAAATTTTTTACGTGGAGCAAGATACACCAACGTGGAGTTTCCCATAAGAGTAAAAATAAGCATAATAATATTGATATTGAAAGCTATCACTGCTTGTTGTCCTTTGCCTGCTGTTCCTAGTAGATGCGAAACTAAAATAATTATTGCAAAGCCTGATGCAGCTGTGAAAAATTTCATAAACAATGTGTTCAATATCTTTTTAAACATAGGAATTGCTATTATGGTTTGCAAAGATACTGTTTTTTTACGTATTTTTGCAAAATCGTAATGAGCAAACACTATGGAGATTAATTATATTAATTGGAGGAAGATAGACTATCGTACGGCACTTGAAAGACAAATATTACTATTTAATGAAAAAATAAATAGGAAACTTAAAGGGGATACTGATATTTCGCAGGACTTTATTGTGTGTGAACACAATGACGTATATACATTGGGATTGCATGGGAAGGATTCAAATCTTTTGATAACAGATGCATTATTAAGAAAGATAGGTGCTGAAATTATTCATACCAATAGGGGAGGAGATATAACGTATCACGGACCGGGACAGATAACAGGTTATCCTATTTTAGACATTGATAGATTTGGCATAGGAATTCGGGAATATATTAATATAGTTGAGCAAAGTGTGATAGATACTATGCTAGATTATGGGATTAAGTGTGAAAGATTACATGGTGCTACCGGAGTCTGGATTGATGCAAAAACAACTAAAGCTCGCAAAATATGTGCTATTGGGGTTAAAGCTTCACGTGGGATAACTATGCACGGTTTTGCATTGAATGTTAATACGGATTTGAGATATTTTTCTTATATCAATCCTTGTGGGTTTACGGATAAGGGAGTTACAAGTATGCAAACAGAACTTCAAAAGCAATGTGAATGGGATAGGGTTGCAAAAGAGATTTATGAAAAGTTTAAGAGACTTGTTGAATAGAAAACATAAAAGATAAATTACGATGAATAGAAAAGAATTAATAGAATTGATTAATAAGAAAAGGAGTTTTCTTTGTGTGGGATTGGATAGCGATATAACAAAGTTGCCTGCAAGTGTATTGGATAGCGAGGACCCCGTTTTTGAGTTTAACAAAAGAATTATAGATACGACACTACCCTATACGGTTGCGTATAAACCTAATTTGGCTTTTTATGAAAGTTATGGGATTAGAGGTCTTGTCTCCTTAAAACGTACAATGGATTACTTGCATACGAAAAATAAAGAATGTTTTGTGATAGCTGATGCAAAGAGAGGGGATATAGGTAATACAAGTAAGCAATATGCCAAAGCTTTTTTTACAAAAGAAGGAGATTTTGACTTTGATGCTTTGACTGTTGCTCCGTATATGGGAGAAGATAGTGTAAAACCGTTTTTGGAATACGAAAATAAATGGGTTATCTTGTTGGCTTTGACAAGTAATAAGGGAAGTGACGATTTTCAGATGATGGAAGATAAAGAGGGGATAAAGCTTTTTGAGAGTGTCTTAACTAAAACGCAACAGTGGGGGACAAAAAATAACCTTATGTTTGTGTGCGGAGCTACCAGAGCTGAAAATTTTATTGATATTCGCAAGATTGTACCCGAACACTTCTTGCTTGTACCAGGTGTCGGAGCTCAGGGAGGAAGTTTAAAAGAAGTTTGTAAGTATGGATTGAATAAAGATTGCGGATTGTTGGTGAATTCTTCGCGTGGTATCATTTTCGCTGATAGTAGCGAGAAATTTGCAGATATTGCCGGGGAGAAAGCCAGAGATATGCAACAAGAAATGGCAATGTACTTATAGAAATATTCTACTATATTTACAGGTTATTCATAATGAATTACGTAGTAGTAAATAGAGATGTATTTTGACCGAATTAAAGTCCCACTTTAATAAATTCTTTTTTGACTTTAATAAATTCTTTTTAAGAAAGAGTTTTGTTAATCTATGGTATGATATTTTTAGATTAAATATCTTTGAGATAATTTTTAAAGAAGTCAGAAAAATATAAGTGTATAGCAATTATTGAAGTCAAAACATTATGTCTTTTGTGCATATGTAGCGGACATATGTATATTTTGCATATCATGAATTAAAGAAAAGTTGTATCTTTGCGGATGTAAATAAAAGAGGTATCCAAATTATAAAACGATAAAGTATGAATTATTTAAATGATAAGACAAAGAAAAATTTTGCTATAATAGGTGTGGGCGGATATATCGCACCTCGTCATTTGAAAGCTATTAAAGATACAGATAACGAGTTGATTGTTGCCTTGGATAAGAGCGATAGCGTTGGTATTATGGACTCATATTTCCCTCAATGTTCGTTTTACACCGAATACGAGCGATTTGATAGATTTGTAGACAAAATTAAACGAACAGAAAAGAAACTTGCCTTTATTACGGTTTGTACTCCTAACTATCTCCACGACTCCCATATTCGTTTTGGGTTGAAAAACGATTGTGATGTTATATGTGAGAAGCCAATAGTATTGAATCCTTGGAATATTGACGCTTTGGAGCAAATGGAACAGCAAACTGGACACAAAGTTTTCAATATTTTGCAATTGCGATTGCATCCTGCAATCATTGAATGGAAGAAAAAAATAGACTTTGCACCGAAAGATAAAATTTTTGATGTGGATTTGACTTATATTACTTCAAGAGGATTATGGTATTATACTTCTTGGAAAGGAGATGTAAGTAAATCTGGAGGAGTTGCTACAAATATCGGTGTTCATTTCTATGATATGCTTTCTTGGATATTTGGAGATGTGGAGGAAAACACCGTTCATGTGTATACTCACGATAGAGCTGCTGGATTTCTTCGGTTCAAAAGAGCAAGGGTGAGATATTTTTTATCTATAAATGAAAATACATTACCTGAAGAAATAAAAAAGGAAGGTAAACGTACGTATAGGAAGATTACTTGCGAAGGGGAAGAAATAGAGTTTTCGGGAGGTTTTACAGAATTACATACTGAAAGTTATAAAAAAATACTTGCAGGGGCTGGATTTACACTCAAAGATGCAAGAAATTGTATAGATATAGTCAGTACTATAAGAAATTCTAAGCCTATTGGACTAAAAGGTGATTATCATCCATTAGCACGTATGACATTATCTCCTCATCCGTTCAATTTGTAGTATTATGATAGAGTTTGCTGATGCCGATGATTTTATAAAAGATTTTGAAACGATATATTCCAAAAAAATCTTCCGCATACCCTACACTACAAAAGAGGGGGTACGTAAGACTATTTTGATGTGTAAATGCTGGCATACTTTTGTTAGTATGCCTTATATGTCTTTGGGTGTTTTTGAAAGCAAACCGACAGATAGGTTGGTAGCACCATTTATGTTGTTTGAAACAGAAGAAGGGAATATCATATCTACAAGTAAGAAACCTTGGGAAATAAGAGATACTTTAGCTCATTCACCGTATATTTGTTCAGATAAGTTGTTTATTTGGAAAGATTTGACTATACAAAATGATATTATGCAATTATATTCTTCAAATATAAGACGAAAGATTCGTAAAGCATATAGGGATGGAATAGAAATCAAAAATGGCATAAGTAAGAGATTGATAAGAGATTTTTATCATGCATATTCGTTGAGTATGGAAGAGAAGCTAAGTATCCCGATTGGGAGACAAATTATTAAGAATGCTGTAAAGACGGGTAAAACTATCGTATTTGTTGCATATAAAGGTAATAAAATCGTTGGTGGATCTACACTTAATGATATGCACAATGGAGTAATGTCTAATGAATTGTTGGCAACACTAAGTAAATATAACAAACATTATACGTCTTATGCTCTTCATCATGCGATGATGACAGTGGCACAACAAAAAAATTCTGTTTATTACTCTTTTGGATTAATCCGTCGCAATTCTACTGTGCATGAGTATCAAAGACATTACAAAGGAGAAGAAATACCTTTATATTGGTCTTACTCAAGAAAGATAAAACATGTTAAGAATAATAAACAATTGCGATGGATATGGCAAAAACTACCATATGTCGTGAAAAAACAAATTGGGTTGTTTGTCCCTAGATACATTTATTGAGAGATGTAAAATGGCGTGTAGGAAATACAAAATAAAATGCAAATTTAATTAATTCAAAGCTGCATTTTATTTTTATTATATGTAATAACAAATATGTTAGGTATAAAAAGAAAAATAGACTATATGTTATTAGAAAGTAATATTAGAATGCAGTTTTATTAATCTTTAATAACCTCTGATTAACATACATATTGAAGAGGATAAGAATGTAATAAAAAATTTTGTCATCTAAATAAAAAGCCGTACTTTTGCACGAAATATTAGTAAACACAATGGATATAGAAAATAAGATAATAGGTACGGGATTAACTTATGATGATGTATTGTTGGTACCGGCATACTCTGAAATTATACCTAAAGATGTTCAGGTAAAGAGCCGATTTTCGAGAAACATTGAGGTAAATATTCCTATTGTTTCTGCAGCAATGGATACTGTAACAGAGGCTAATATGGCTATTGCTATTGCTCAGGAAGGCGGAATAGGTGTTCTGCATAAGAATATGACTATTGACCGTCAGGCTAAGGAGGTATTGAAGGTTAAAAGAAGTGAAAATGGTATGATTACTTCTCCTTCTACGCTTCCAAGGACGGCAACTGTAAAGGATGCCAAGAATATGATGACTCAACTCCATATTGGAGGTATTCCCATTGTGGAAGGTAATGGCAAGTTGGTAGGTATAGTTACTAATAGGGATTTGCGTTTTGAGAAAGATACTAAAAAACTTCTTGAGCAGGTGATGACTAAAGAGGTCATCACAACTAAGCAAGGAATATCGTTCGCTCAGGCTGCTGAGATATTGCAAAAACATCGTATAGAAAAACTTCCTGTTATAGATAACAACGGTCTTTTGACGGGATTAATAACATATAGAGATATAATCAAACTTAAAGAGCGTCCTAACGCGTGTAAGGACGCTATGGGACGACTTCGTGTTGCTGCGGGTATAGGAATTACCAAGGAAATGTATGATAGAATTAGTGCTGTTGTGGAGGCTGGAGTTGACGCCATAGTTATAGATACGGCACATGGACATTCTTTAAATGTTATCAATACTGTTAAAGAGGTTAAGAAGAGGTATTCGGATATAGATGTAGTTGTCGGGAATATTGCGACGGCAGAAGCTGCTTTGGCATTGAAAGAAGCAGGGGCGGATGCTGTTAAAGTCGGTATAGGACCGGGTAGTATTTGTACTACAAGAATTATAGCGGGTATAGGTATGCCTCAATTGACTGCTGTATTGAATGTTTGTAATGCCTTGAAGGATTGTAATATTCCGGTTATTGCTGATGGCGGTATTCGGTATTCTGGAGATATTGTTAAGGCATTGGCGGCGGGTGCCGGGACAATTATGGCTGGATCTTTGCTTGCTGGTACGGAAGAATCGCCCGGAGATACTATTATTATGGAAGGAAGGAAGTATAAAGCATATAGAGGTATGGGTTCTTTGGATGCAATGCAGAATGGAAGTAAAGACAGATATTTCCAAGGAGATGAAAAAGATATTAAAAAGCTTGTTCCGGAAGGAATAGTTGGTAGAGTACCTTACAAAGGTTCTGTAGTGGAAGCGATATATCAATTAGTTGGAGGAGTAAAGGCGGGAATGGGTTATACAGGGAGTGCAAATCTTGAACAGTTGCGTAAAGCTAAATTCATACAGATTACTAATGCTGGATTTATAGAGGGACACCCGCATGATATAACGATAACAAAGGAGGCTCCAAATTATTCTCGCTAAAATATGAAAACAATCAAAGGATTTATAATATCGTTGTTATGTTACTTTGTTGCTATTCAATTGGTACAAGGGCAAAATGGAGATATTTTGTTTACCATTGCAGATAGAGACACTGTAACCGTAGAAGAGTTTATGCAAATGTATGAGCGTAATTTAAGTAACACGAAAGACTATACTACTCTTAATGAATATCTTAATTTGTATGTGAATTATAAATTAAAACTTCTGCAAGCTCATGATATTGGTTTGGATAGAGATCCTTCAACAATTAGACAGGTAGAGGAATATAGAAATTCTCTAATTAAGCCTTATATTAATAATCCTCATATTATGGACTCCTTGGTTGTGCAAGCATATGATAGAATGAGCACTTTGGTTAGAGCATCTCAGATCTTGATTTCTGTTCCTGTCAATACAGCACCGTCAGATACGATACTGTATTATCAAAAGGCTAGAATGGTTTACGAAAAAGCATTACAAGGAGAAGACTTTGTAAGTCTGGTCGACCAATATTCTGATGATCCGTCAGTAAATTCTACATCAGGAATAGGAAACCATGGAGATTTAGGTTATTTTACTTCAATGACAATGATATATCCTTTTGAAAATGCTGTCTATTCACTTATAGAAAAACAAAGTTTACATAATGAGATTCTTAAAGGTAGTATTACATTTTGTAAGACACAATTTGGTTACCATATCATTAAACTAACTTCAGTCGTACCTGTAACATTTTCAACAATTTCATTAGCACATATTTTTGTAAGCAGACAAAATCATTCTGAACAAGAAGCGAAGGATTTGATTTATAAGGCTTATGATCAGATTGCTATTGTTGGGTTTGATTCTGTGGTGAGATGTTTCTCAGATGATACATTTACAAGAATGAAAGGTGGAATTCTTGCAAATCAACAACCTAATACCATACCTCCAGAGTACATAGATATGTATGTGGGCAACCCTACAACGACTACTTCACGGCCTTTTCAAACGAGATTTGGTTGGCATATTGTGAAGTTTATTGATGTTACTCCGATCCCCGAATTTGAATTTATAAAATCTCAAATATATGATCGTTTGTCAAAAGACGAACGTATGTATTTTGCCTTAGAAAAATTTATTGCAGAATCTAAGCAATATTATCATTTTAAATGTGATAGTAAATTACTGAGTCGTTTATCTCAATTTGTGTCTGACTCTGTCTTCTCTGCTACGTGGCAGCTTCCCGATATAAACAGCAATAAAGAATTTTCATATCTACGAACTAAATCCTTGTTTTCCATCGGAGAGGACTCTTTCACTTCGTGGGATTTTCTAAACTATATTTTTGAAACGCAATCAAAACGTACGCCAGTACATATTCAGAGTTATATCAACAAGCAATATGAGAATTATTCTAATAAGTGTGTATTAGAATATGCATCTAAACACATAGAGGAGAAATATCCGCAATTACAAAAAAGTATTAGAGAGTTTGAAGATGGAGTCCTCATTTTTGATTTAACAGATAGTATGGTTTGGACAAAATCTTTATCTGATACGGTTGAGCTAGAACGATATTATCAAGAGAATAAATCTAAGTATCTTTATACAGAGAGGGTAGATGCTACTATTTGGTCTATTCCTTCACGTGTTAATGCAGATAAAATCTTTAAACAGATAAAGAAGTATAAGAAAAAAGGAAAGTCTGATGATGAAATTAAAGGAATCATAGATGTTAAATATTTCAAAGAGTCTAAATCTTCTATTAATTACATATGGGGAAGATTTGAAAAAGGTATCAATGGTATTATTGATTCAAATGTATTTACTAAGATTGATGAGTTAAAAAAAGAGGTGCTACCTCGTTATATTATGGATTCAAGTTCTGTACTTAATCGTGCTATTGTAATAGTTGTTAGTGAGATAATGCCGATTAGTATTAAACCTTTTGAAGCTTGCAAGGGTCTTGTAACGAGTGATTACCAACAAGTGCTGGAAAAGCAATGGATAGATTCACTTAGGGAGCACTATCCTATCAGTATAGACTATACTAAATTAGATGCTTTAAAGAAATAGTTATTAAAAAATGAAAAAAATTGTTGTTTTATTACTGATAATATTTTCTATCAATTCATTTGCACAGAAATATCAAGAAATAGATGGAGTGATTGCTGTCGTTGGAGCATCCATGATTAAGTTATCAGACTTGGAAACCACATATTTACAAAATAAGTCTTCGGCAGAAAATAGTGATATGACACGTTGTGATATTTTAGAATCGATGCTTCTAAACAAACTTATGCTTCATCAGGCTGAGATAGACTCTGTGGTAATTACGGAGACGGATATAGAAAACGAATTGTCACAACGATTGAAATATATGGTACAAGTTTATGGTTCTCAGGAAAGATTGGAAAAGCAGATGAATAAAACTATGGTTCAAATTAGAGAGTATTTTCATGACATAATCAAAGAGAATCTAATGATACAGCAAACTCAAAATAAGATAATAGGGGATATAACTATTACACCAAAAGAGGTTGCAGACTATTTCCAAAAAATACCTCAAGATTCACTTCCCAATATTGAAGATCAGTATGAGTTGTCGCAGATAGTTATTCTTCCGCATGTTTCCGAAGAAGAAAAACAGCAAGTTAAACGACGATTGAATGATATAAGAGAGAGAATTATTAAAGGTGCCAAATTTACTACTCTTGCCTCGCTTTATTCAGATGATGAGGTTTCTGCTAAGAGTGGGGGGGAACTTGGTTTTTTTTCTAGGGGAGATATGGTATCTGAATTTGAAAGTATGGCTTTTTCTTTGCAGCCAGGCGAAATTTCGCCTGTATTTGAAACAAAATATGGGTATCATATTGTTCAAATGATTGCCAGGCAAGGAGACCGAGTTAATTGTCGTCACATACTTTTAATGCCAAAAGTATCTGCAACGCAGTTGTATAATGCGAAGGTTAGGCTTGATTCCATTAAAGCATTGATTGATGCAAATCAAATATCGTTTGAAGATGCTATCATTAAATATTCAGAAGATGATGGTAAAATTAATGGAGGATTAATAATAAATCGTAACAATGCCTCTGCAATATTTTCGTTGGATGCCATAAATACAACTATTGGTAATGTGGATAATGTAGACTTTGCTTCATTGAACGAAGGTGATTATACAGATGTAATCGAGTTTAAGAGTGAATTTTCACATGCATATAGACTTATCAAAGTTAAAAAAAGAGTTGTTGCTCATAAAGTCAATCTTACTGATGATTTTGATAGATTACAATCTATAGCACTTAATCAAAAGAAGACAGAGATTATAAGAAATTGGGCAAAGCGAATGATAGATAGAACTTATATTAAATTGAATGATAAGTATATCAATTGTTCTTTTACTTTGAAATGGAATAAAAAATAAGAGTTTGGAATTTAGAATACTAAATTGTTGTTTGTAAAGGATAGGCATTATGGATAAAGTTCAAATGTTGCAGGACCTCTCCTCTAAATGTGGCAGTATTAAACAAGAGATAGGTAAGATTGTAATAGGTCAGCACGATATAATATATAAGATACTAACTGCTATGTTCTGTGGGGGGCATTGTCTATTAACGGGAGTTCCTGGTTTAGCAAAAACACTACTTGTGAAAACGTTATCACAAGTAATAGGAGCCGAGTTTAGTCGTGTACAGTTTACTCCAGACCTTATGCCGAGTGATATTACAGGTACAGAGATTTTGTCTAATGAAAGACAGATGCAATTTGTTAAAGGACCTATTTTTACTAATATTCTTCTAGCAGATGAAGTAAATCGTACATCGCCTAAGACACAATCCGCATTACTGGAAGCAATGCAAGAACATAGTGTTACAGTTGGAGGGAATACGTATAAAATGGATGAGCCTTTTTTTGTGCTTGCTACTCAGAATCCCATAGAACAAGAAGGAACATATCCTTTGCCAGAGGCACAATTAGACCGTTTTATGTTCATGCTTGTGATGGACTATCCAAATTTTGATGAAGAAATTCAAATACTGAAAACAACTACGACAGATTACGACTATAGAGTACGAAAACTAATATCAAAAGAAGAGATATTGCAGCTTCAACGACTGATACGTCAAATACCTGTTAGTGATAATGTGTATAACTATATAGTTTCCTTAGTTGGAAAGACGAGGGTAAATAATCCTGAAAATAAGATTGCAAATAAATATTTAATGTGGGGGGCTGGTCCGAGGGCCTGTCAGTATATTGTATCAGGAGCTAAATGCTATGGAGCATTACGTGGGAAGTTTTCTCCGGATATAGAAGATGTTATGGCTGTTTGTAAAGACGTTCTTAGGCATAGAATAGTTCTTAATTACACAGCACAGAGCGAAGGATTGACAACGGATGATATAATAGACAAAATTAATTTTTAGAAAAAGATGAAGAATATAGTTTTATTTATATGTTTATCTGTGTTAGTTTTTAGTGCACAGGCACAGAAAAGAAAGAAAAATGTACAAAAGTTCCCTGCGACAATGGAGGCATACATTAATTTTGATAAAGGTAGTGCATATTATACTAAGGAGGGATTGAATAAACTTGACAGTGTATATATGGTTGCTTTTAATAAAGAGAATAATCGTTTTTATAAAATAACCATTACCGGTTATGACGATGGAGATTCTGTTACGGAACAGACAACAACATTGGCAAGAGATAGAGCTGTAATGGTTTTTAAGTATTTTTCTTCCCGAGAGGAAACCGAGTATATAATTAAACGCACACCGTCGTATCAGATTAGTTCTTGCGATGGCAAACAAGAGTACTATATTAAGTATAAAATGCCATTCGATTTTCGCTGGATCAATATTCAAAATGCAGACAAAAGATTTTTGACAGAGGGTATAGATTATAGAGGGAAAGTACACGTAAAAGTAGAGGAGGATCAAGAGGATTGTTTAGGTTCTTTTATAGATTATGATTTTCCATCTCAAGATACGATCATGAAAGCTTCTTATACGGTAGTGAGTATACCAAAAGGAGCAATAGAGTTTTTGCATCATACGAAAGATACTATTAAGAATGATTATACTATTACTTTAAAAGATGTAATGTCTTTTGATGATTTGGTAGATAATTACTTTCTTGTTCCTCATAATAAGCAATATATTATCAATGCTGGTTATATTGTTATCAATACTTCTTCAAAGCCGGATTATAATACTTGTTTGAGTAAAGATACATTACAACCTAATATAGATATAAGAGTATTTCTTGATCCACATCAACGAAATAGTGGGCTGAAATTTTATGGTAAGTCATATAAATCTAATGGTACTGTAGTATATAAAACAATTACTACTAAAAAAATCAAAGATAAAGAGAGTGATGAGGTTTGGCTTCAGTGTCTTATCACACCATTTCAATTTGATACCATATTTGTTGGTAGAAAAGTGGAAGAAAAAGAAATGGGAGATTATTTCTATTCTGGTAAAAGCGAAGAACCAGGCAGTTTTGAGTGTATGGGGGGGTGGCTTAAATGTTATAAGTTAGACAAACAGGGTAAGTATATTATAAAAGATAAAATGCAAGGAATACTTCGTAAGCCACGCGGATTGTAAGTTGCTAAAAACAATAATCTCATTATAGATTACTAATATACTGGTTGTATTTCAAATATTCAAATTTGAATATTTGAAGTGATTTATCTATAAGAAATAAATCTTCATATTCGAATTCTTTGTGAGAAAGAGATTAGGAAGGGTTATTAGATATTGATATGAGAGGGAAGTGCTATTCTACAAAACTCTTTTCTGACAAGAGTTTTATCTTTTTTGAAAAGAATTTATTAATGTCAAGAAAGAATTTTGTAGAATGCCATCTTGATGGTTTGATTTGTTTTTTATAACGAATATTTCACTCCCCCTATTAGCCATCTGCCTGGTTGAGGAATATTTCCTATATCGAAATAATTTTTATCTAAGACATTAGTGCAATTGATATAGACATCAAAATGTTTCCAGTGATAATTGATATTGCAATCCATTATGAAAAATGGTTCAAATTCTTTGCGAGTACCTTTGATAGTGTTAACATATTCTACGTATGACCCTTCACGAACGCAATACTTGGTAGCAATATTCAAAATTAATTTATTTGTTATGGGTAGAGAAATTTGACTTGTTGCTTTGTGTCGTAGATAATTCAAGGCATATGCAGAAATATAATTAATCTTTCCTTGTTTTTGATGAATAAAAGAGTAGGTGAACTGCAATGTCGTAGCCTCATTCAAAAAAGAGAATATCTCACCCAAGAATAGTTTCCCGTCAAAGTCTATTCCATATTTGTTTAGTTTATTGATATTCAGTGATTGCCATTTTGTATCAGTTGCGTTATATTTTACCCAATCTATCATATTATTTCCAGACATATAATACGCATTTATTGATGTTATAAAAATACGATTTAGGTGTTTTGTACCAATTTCAAAACTGGCGGATTGTTCCTGCTGTAGCATTGGATTAGGTATATGTACTGCATCTTTGTAATATAGCTCTGTAAAGGAGGGAAGACGAGACGAGGTATTGAAAGCTGCAAAAATTTCCCATTGATTGTTAATAGAATAATTGATATTGATAGTTGGATAAATTTTTAATACGTCTTGGCTAAATAAAGTATTTTGGAAACTCATTAATCCTATTATGGAATTGAATCGTTTATAATTATACGACCACTGAATAAAGTAAGAAAAATTTGTTCTGTTTTGATAGTGATCGTAATGTTTACCATATAATTGTGAAGGCTTCCCCAAAACGGATGAAAGAATTTCTTCAAATCGTATATCTGAACCGAATTTCAAATTAGAGTATCTATAGTTGTAAGAAAAAGTCATATTATTTCCCAGAACATTAGATTTATGATAATTAGGTTTGGATTGATTTTTTATTAATTCAAATTTATCTGTATGAAGATTATAATAAACGCTAGGAACAATAGACAATTTAGGACTAATATTGAAGAACCCCTTTAGAGATGTTAGAAACGAAGATGTTTTTTCATATTGATTTGGATATTTTGCGGAATAGAAAGTATTTGCACCATAGTCTTTTTTATTGTATCCTATCTGAAAATCCAGTTTGTTGGAATGTCTAAAATTTATTCTATTTTGGTATAATAGATTATAAATATTGTAGTCGGAATTTGCTATATAACCTTCGCTGTTTTTAAATCCCAATGAGAGATAGTTCTCAATGTTATTGTATTTGTAAGCTGTGCTGATTTCGGAATTGATAAAACCATGCTCTCCTGTTTCAAAAGAGATGCCGAGAGTTTTATCAATATTTTTTTTTGTTACTATGTTGATACCTCCCGAGAAAGCACTTGCTCCATAAACGATAGCAGAAGGTCCTTTGATGATTTCTATTCTTTCTATATCGGAGATATTGATGGGAATGTCTAAAGAATAATGACCAGTATGAGGGTTGGAGATATTTATGCCGTTAAGAAGTACGGCTGTTTGGTCAAAATTGCCTCCACGTAAAGAGATATCGGATTGGACTGAATGGGCACCTCGTGTTTGTATGTCAATACCTCCTGTAAAACTCAATAATTCAGCAACACTCTGGGGTTTGAGTCGTTCTATTTCTTGTTTTGTTATAACTGTTATAACTTTACCTGCTTGATTCAGAGGAGAAGATAACTCATCTTTGATATTTACCTCTTCCAATGTACTATATATTACGATGGAATCGCTATCTACCGTTTGTGCATTGCTTGTTTTACTTACTGATGTGGCAAGGGTCATAACGGAAACTACACCTATTGTTATTGCTTTATGCATAGAATTATATGCACTGTACCCCTTTTTTTCAAATCGCTTGAAACGAAAAGTTTTTTCCTTGAAAAACTGATTTTTTTGCATAATTTAGTTTTTTTATTGTTAATAAATATATTTTGATTACTTACATAGTAAGTAATGATTTGCAAAGATAAGTATTTTCTAACTATTTCCATGTCTCTCTATTCCAGAACTCCTCATTTACTTATGTATTATATAAACTTTTTCTATACTTCAATTAGTAGAAAAATTAAGTAAAATATCAAATTATAGGGTTAGATATTTACAATTTAGGAAAACTTTGTACCTTTGCAGTCGTAGATAACTTATATTTGGATAATTGTAAATAGCGTTATAAAACTTGTGTAATGAAAAGAGAATAAATATTGTCAAAGCCTACGTCAAAGAGGAAGAGTGGTGAAGTATGAAAAAAATCTTAGTAAGTGTAAGTAATGATTTGTATAATGATAATAGGGTATTGAAAACTTGTGAAAGTTTGTTTTCTTTAGGGTATGATGTTACGGTTGTTTGTAAAAGTCCTAGATTACAAAGGAAGAATCAATACTCTAATTTTGAAATTAAATATCCATTTTTGAGAGTTATACGATTGAAATTTTGGATTAAAAAGAATTTTGGTTATTATGCAGAGTTGAATTTACGATTATTTTTTGTACTGTTGTTTAGACAAACAAACATTTTTTGGGCAAATGATTTGGATACTCTTCTAGCAAATTATATGGTAAGTAAAATAAAACGCAAACCTATTATTTTTGATTCCCATGAAATGTTTTGTTTTGTAGCGGAATTGAAACCTGGTTCTGTACAACAGCGATTTTGGCTTGCCATAGAAAAAATGATTGTACCGAAGTTGAAGTATGTTGTTACTGTTTGTGAGCCTATCAAAGAATATTTTAAAAATAGATATTCTGTTGATGCTGTCATTATTAGAAACGTTCCTCCCTATAAGAAAAGTAATCAGCAACCGAAACAAATTCAGATTACTGAAAACTATATTATTTGGCAGGGGTCAACCAATATCGATAGAGGTCTAGAAGAATTAATTCTTGCGATGCGAGAAGTTAATGCTAGGTTGTTGATTTGCGGTGATGGAGATATATTTGAGAAACTTCACATAATGGTACAAGAGAATGGTTTGCAAGAAAAAATACAATTAATGGGCAAGATTAGTTTTGAAGATATGATGCTTTATACGCAAGGAGCAACATTGGGTATTTGTATAGATAAGCCTACTAATAAAAATTATGCTATATCGTTACCGAATAAGATTTTTGAGTATATAAACGCTGCCACACCTGTTTTATATTCACCTCTTAGTGAAATAAAACAGATTGAGGAAAAATTTCATTGTGGTATAGAATTACGAAGTTATGACCCTAATGAATTAGCATTGCAAATTAACCAAATAGTGTCAGATAATAGTCTATTAAATGAACTGTCTAACAACTGCCTTTTAGCTCAAAAGGAGTTGAATTGGCAGAGAGAAGAGAAAGTTTTGTGTGGTCTTTTAGACAGGGTAATTATGTAGTGCATAGAATAAGCATCTGGACACAATAAAAGAAAGAAAAGTATTGGTGAGGTCTACAAACAGTGCTTTTCTTTCTTTTATTATACCATTTCCAAACTATAGAGGAAAATTAAGACTTTAGTGCTTAATTATTAATTTCTTTGTGACTAATACCTTGCTATCAGCAATGATGGAATAAAAATAAACTCCGTTTAGCAAATCTGAAACATTTGTATTCAGTTTAGAAATGATTCCTGTCTTGATTGCACTTTGTTTAACTATACTTCCCAAAGAATTCCTCACTATTAACTTAGCATCGTTGTAAGAATTCGGGACTGAATAAATGAATGTTGCAGATGAACTTGCAGGATTTGGTTGTGCAGTAACGGATAACCTTACGTCTTTACCGTTCTGTAAAACAGAAGTCGCTGTCTCAATTTGATAGACGACTTTTAATGTCTTCAAAACCTCATCCGTGCCATTATCAATGAACTTTACAAAAACATAAGATGTTGAACCATTTTCATAGGTATAAAGCAAATCAAAATTTTTGTACAATTCATTAGCGTTTAATGTTACGGGGTCAGATACTGTTCCTGTAATACAATTATTATCAAAGCACATTTGCAAATCATTCCCAGCAGAGATACCCTCCTTATCTATTTCAACTTTAAGAGTTAGAGGTTTATCCAATTTATTTTGAATATGGATAAAACTTACATTGATGCTTGCAGTAGGATTTAAGAATATCGGTAATTCGTTTCCTTCTATGGGTTCATCATTATACAACAGAACTACACTCTGAGCACTTATTACCATTGCACTCAACAAAACAACTAATAATAAATATACTTTTTTCATTTCTTTAACTATTTTGGACCAAACAAATTAAATTTTTACATATTTCGTCGTGCAAAAATAAGCTATTTTTTTTATATAGCAAGATAAAATGCAAAAAATGATTTACTCAATGTGAATTTCATTTACTTGAATAACTTCTCCATTATTTGCTTTAGTGATAAATACAACTATTTTACAATGTTTTACATTCCAAGTTGAATCGATGTCAATTTTATAATTCTTTTGAATAGTTTGATTTTGTAAAATACTATCAGATAAAGGATAATCAATAACTCCATTTGAGCGTAGAACATGATTGAAAGTGTAATTTTCTATTTCAGGACGGGTAGGGTCGTTGTCAAGTTGTTTCCCAATAATACTATCTTCCAAGACAAGAACGGAAATATAAGTTTTGAAGTCAATATCTTTTAAAGCAATACATTGTGTACTTACCAAAAATTTATCTCCTTGAAGTTTGGCCCCTAAGTTGATATTGATAAGATGTTGGGTTGAGGTCAGAAGATTTTCTATTCTACTATCCCATTCCTCTTTTTTTATGGCCTTAGAAGAATTTGTGCCGTTATCCAACCTATTGATTACACCAATGGGATAATTGTTTAATCCAAATTCTTCATTCCATTTTTCACCGTATTTTGTCCTTAGATCCAAGAAGTTATTAGTTTTTTGAGGTTTGGCGAATGGTCCAGCATGAACACTCATCACAACAAGTTTTTGTTTATATTTTAATTGCAATTGATTTAGTAGTGTAGCGGCAGCAGGGCAATTTACACATTTCCATCCCGTATAATCTTCCAGCAAAATAGATTGAGTATTTTGTGTTTTTGTTATAGGAGTTGTTTCTGTTTCTGTTTCTATTATTTTTATAACATATTCTTTCTCGTCCAAATTATCGCAGGCAAGAAAAAACAAAGGAGAAATGATCAGTGTTATGTATCTAAGAATTTTCATGATTACTATTAATTGTTTGATATTTTTTATGTTTTTATTTTTTAGTATCTTTTTCAGTAAATTAATTTCACACTTTAATTTACTAACTCCGCACTTTAATTTTGCAAAATGGCACTTTATTTTTGTAAATACTAATATCTAATATTTCGATTAGAAACTTGAGGTCACGGTTACAAACAAACCGTTGCTTGCAGGTACCTCTCTACAAACACCTCCTATACACATTATGCCTTGTCGTTGTTTTCCATAGGAAACACTTATTCTTGTTACATTAAATGTACAACCAATAGAAAAATTATAATAGTGTATCTTGTCACCTTGTTTTGTTCCATAGTTCCATTGATCAAAACCTGCAACAAACCAATGCCCTCCAAAATTATATTCTCCACCATATTGTAGCCAATTACCTTTTGCGAATTCGTCATAATCTTGTTGTGTAAACAAAGCTTGAATTTCTCCTCTGATTGATTGTTGTTTGGAGAGTTTATATGTGCCGTCTACAACTGCAACATGTGCATAAATCATAGGATTGCCGGCATGTCCATATGCAATAGGATTGAATTCTTGATAAGAATACATAAAATTCATCTTGTAGTTGGAGGAAAATTTTTTATTTATTCCCAAATTTATTTCAGTAAAGTATTTTTCCTTTCCTATTGCGAATAAACTTGACTTATACCCTTTGGTGCCGGATTGATTTAAATTGTAATTATCAATAGGTTTTATGTCTATTGAATGAATATTAGAATAATTTAATTTAATGCTTGTTCCATATTTACCTCCTAAGAAAGTATTTTTAGGAATTTTATACATAACATCTGCACTAAACCCAATTTCACCATTGATTTGTGTAGCATAAGAATACATTGCCATCAAGGAATAAGAATGGTTGAGAGTAATAGCAGGAAGATAATTGATATTAAGCATATTCCCTGATTCGTTTCGCTTTGATTTGAAAGACATATTATCTATACGTTTTACCTCCAGGCGAATACCTAATCCTTTTACAGTATATTCAGCAGTTACTAGTTGTGCATTACCTTTTCTGTAAATATAGTTGTTAACGGCATTAGGGTCTTGACCTTTGAAAGCAAATTCTCCCGATAAGGCAAAAGCATTATAACCAAAGAGAAATCTCATTGCCCCTATACCTACGTTCTCAGGAAGATTTAATTTGTATGAATTGCCATTTAGTGTAGTGTACCGAATATCTGCTTTTTCATAAGTAGAGACAAAACTCCCACCCACTATTAAACGAACTGGCGAATTATCCCAGTTTTTAATTATTTCGTTCAAAGAGAACTCTCCATCTAAACCTCTGACAAGTCCATTGTCTGTTTCCCAAATATTATTCCAATAGTATCGTTGTTTTCCGGCAACTCCTTTTAGGATGATTCCCTTGTGAGGGCGTGCGACTATTCTTATGCCGTCCATTGCGTTATCCAATCCTAAATTTCTTTCTTCGTATGTACGTAAAACAATACCATTGCCAAATTGTTCATAAAAATTTCCGGCAGTTATTTCCAAAAAATCTTTTTTGTAGGAAATCCAACGAGATGCAAAACCTGCTCCTTTGTATTGATTGTCAAATCCTAAAATAGGATTTAGGTAGGATTCAAATCTTACACCTGCCGAGAAATTACCTGTAGAGTAAAGAATATTGACAAAAGTGTTATTGAGCAATTTTTCATCCACTTTTTTAGCACCAATGTCCTTATCTTCTTTGGATATCTGGACATCCGTTTGGAAGTTACCTGTTACTTTGCCATCTAATAACCCTTGAGCATTGGCATCCACAAAACTCAATGACAAAACTCCCCATATTACAAAAATTCTTTTCATACAACTGTGCTATATACTACTGTTAGAAATTCTAGATAACCATAGAAATCGTATAAGTTCTGTATTTACAAATTACTTGTTCAAAAACTCTTTGTATTTTGCAAATGTATTTTGTTCATCTCCTTCGGTATAGCCTGCGTGTTGCCAAAGAATGGTTCCATCATTACCAACAATAAATGTATGTGGAGGATTATTTACCCCCATTGCTCTTTTGAAGTCCGAATTTTCGTCTATCACGACCTCATATTCCCATTCTGAACTGCTAACAAGTGTTTTTACCTTTCCCTTTGTACGAGCGTCATCTATAGAAACAGCATATATTTTGATGCCGGTCTCTTTCTGCCAATCGTAATAATGTTCTGCAATAGTGTTTAATTCATCCAAGCAAGGATGACACCATGTTGCCCAAAAACATATCACAAAAGGTTTGTCGTCATTAGAGAAATTTTCAGTATTAATTATTTTACCATTTATATCTTTTAAGTTTATTTTTGCTATTTTTGCGTCTTGTGCATTCAAGACTAAAACTGAGCAAACTATTGCAATAAAAACAAAAATTCTTTTCATAATATTAAAACTTTATTGTTGATTAATGTTAATTTTATTTATCTCGGATCGTCAAATATTTTACTAAAGCTTTAAGACTAATGGAATAGTCATTCAAAGGCATACTATCAACAGTTTGGAGAGCTTTCTGAGAATATTCTTTTTGCAAACTGACAGTTTTGTCTATGGCACCGCTTTGCATAACTGCTTCAAGTATTAATTGAATATCATTGTCCGTTTTTTTATCACTAAAAAACAAATTCATCATTTCATCTTTCGTTTTGTCATCTATTGTCTGTAAATAATAGATGAAAGGTAATGTGATTTTTTTCTCGCGAATATCATTACCAATACCTTTTCCTGTTAGATTATTTATATCATAATCCAATATATCATCACGAATTTGGAAAGCAATTCCTATATTTTCTCCTAATAGAGCTAATGAATCCAAATCTAAATTAGAATTTTGGCATGTTCTTGCACCACATTCAGTTGCTGCCTTTATTAAACAAGCTGTTTTGTAGTAAATTACTTTTAGATAAGAATGTAGTTGAATATCCTTATTTGTTGTAATATTTGTTTCTTTTATCTCTCCTTGTGGTAGTTGCAAAGCAATACGAGAAAAAATATCCATAAGAATAAAATCTTCTTTTGTTTTGAGTGTTGCAAGAGCTTTCCCATATATATAATCTCCTATAAGAATAGCTGTTTTATCACCAAAAAGAGAGTTTATAGTCTGGCTACCTCGCCTCAGTTTTGAGTTGTCTAGAACATCATCATGTAAAAGTGAAGCTGTATGTAGCAATTCTATTATAATTGCACTTCTAAAAGTTTGTTCTGTAATATTACCGAATATTTTTGCTGTGAGGAAAGTTATTAACGGACGTATACGTTTTCCTTTCAAATCTTTTGCATACGCAAGAATGTTATTTAGCAAAGCATCTTCCGAAAAGAAATTATCTTTGAACATTTTCTCAAAGGTTACCATCTCATCGGATATGCATAAAGTAATATCTTGAAGTTTTGAGCTCATTGATTAAGGTATTAAGGGTTGCAAAATTACATTTTTTTTACAAAAAATATTGGATATTGCCTAAAAAGATATCTCATGAATAAAAAATTATTAGATTATTTTGCGAAAAGAGAGGTATAAGTGAAAGAATTGACATCGAATAGTCCTTTATCTGATAATTTCAATTCTGGAATAACCAATAGTGCCATAAATGCCATAGTCATAAAAGGAGAATTAAGATTACATTCTAAATGTTTAGCGAATTGATTTAGAGATTTGTATTTATTTGCTACGAATTCAGCACATTTATCACTCATAAGACCTCCAAAAGGTAAGCATAAAATCTCTGTATTTTTACCATCGGTAGCACATATTCCTCCTTGGTTCTCGATGAGTTCATTAATAGCTTTGACAATAAAAGAATCTTTTGTCCCAATTGCAATAATATTGTGAGAATCGTGAGCAATTGTTGATGCCAAGGCTCCATTTTTCAAACCGAAACCATTGATAAAAGCGATAGCAGGTTTACTTGTCACGTAGCGATTATAGACTATAAGTTTAAGTATATCGTTCGTGGTGTCAGCGATTATATTATCGTTCTCCACTTTTGCAGTGCAAATAATATTCTTTGTAAATAATTCTTTATCTTTAACATTAATGACCTTGATTCTAGGGGATTGTGGATTTATTATAATATCTTTTTCATCAATTTTCGGTGCTGCAAAATTATTCGGAAGATCATATTTTTTATCTGCTAAATTTACAGAGGTATTGTAATTATTTGTTTTATCAAAAATGCAATTACCTTTTATAAAGGTAGAAAGAACATTGAAATCATGTAAATTATCTACTATTATGAAGTCAGCAGAATCCCCTTTTTGCAATAAACCAATATGTAAATTATAGTGCAAAATAGGATTTAAGGAACTTGTTTGTAGAATATTCCAAATGGAGTATCCTTTTTTCAAGGAAAGTTTGACAAGTTTATTAATATAGCCATCAATTAGGTCGTCCGGATGAATATCATCTACACAAAACATTGTATGTTGTGGATATTTTTCAATCAATGGACACAAAGCTTCAAAATTTTTCGCTGCACTTCCTTCACGGATGAGGATTTTCATGCCAAGTCCTATTTTTTCTTCAGCTTCTTGTAAGGAACAGCATTCATGGTCAGTGGATATACCAACCGATATATATTTTTGTAAATCTTTTCCCGAAAGCATAGGAGCATGCCCATCTATGGGTTTATGCAATTGCTTTGCAATTTCTATTTTTGCGATTACTTCGCTGTCATTATTTATGACCCCAGGAAAATTCATCATTTCTGCCAAAGCAAAAACTTCATCCTTTGAAAGCAGTTTGCGAATATCGTTGCTATCAATAGTAAAACCAGATGTTTCGAATGATGTTGCTGGGACACAAGATGGAGCAGCAAAAGCAAAATAAAAATTGATTATTTTACTATCTTTAATCATATAATCTATTCCATGCAGACCACAAACGTTTGCTATCTCGTGAGGATCACATATACATCCTATCACCCCATGTCGTGTTGCCACCTTTGCATATTCAGATGGCAGAAGCATAGAACTCTCAATATGCAGATGAGAATCTATAAATCCGGGCATGATGTAAGGAGCAGTTTTGGGGATATTATTTTTAATAATTATATCCTCTATGATTCCTTCTTTGATATGCAATTCTCCATCAATAATTCTTTTTGCTACCACATCTATTATGTGACCTATAATTATATTGCTGCTATTCGTCATATTAAGAATAATATTTAAAGGTGATTAACTTTAAAGTATCAAAATTATTTATGGATATGATTTACAGAAATGCGATACTCATTCCGGATTTTTTCAAAGGTACACATAAAACAGGGACTTTTGAAAAGCGAACTACATCTTGTGCCCGCGGGTCAGCAGCGAAGTCTGTTGTAATATCCCGTCCCATCACTATACATAGGTCTATACCATTTTCAGGAGTATTTATATATTTTATAGTTTCGTCTGCAAAATCTTTACTTTGAGATAATGTTGGCATTTTTACAACTTCACAGTTTACACCTTTTGATATTATGAATTCTTCCGTTTGTGAAGCTGTATATTCCAACCGTCTACGCTGGTCAATTTCTATTCCGTCCCAAGATCCTATTATAATAGTAATTTTTGCTCCGTATTCTTTTGCCCACTTTATAGCAGTAGGGACTTTCTGTCTAGAAGAGAGATTTAGTTCTAAAGGAAGAAGAATATTTTTTATAGGTTTAGGCTCTATGTTAACTGCAACAGTCATCAATGGTATCTCCGAGGTACGAATAAGTTTGTGAGTATTAGCCCCGATAGTGTTAAGACCGGTATTAGATGTCCCTACAACTAACAGATCAATGTTTTCTTCTTTGATAAATCGGTTTATCTCTCCCGTAATTCTACCTTTGCGGATAAATGGAGTAATGTCTAATTCATAAAATTTCTTAATATTTTTTTTAAGTTCTACAAAATGCAATTCCTGTACCTCTTGATCTATTTCTTGTTGTCCCAAGAGTTTGCCAAAAAAACCGACTTCTTCACTGACATGTAATAGGGAATAGTTTGTATCAGAGTCTTTGAACATAAACTTACAGAATTTCAAGCAGGCATTTAGACTTAAATCATTGAAATCTGTTGTTATCAATATATTTTTCATAATTATTTTCTGTTTTTCTCAAATAGTGTTTTTTTGTAAGCTGCAAAGATACGCAAAATTTCCACATTACAACTAAAAAATAGCAAGCCAATTAGTTAAGATATTTCTACAATGGGATATTTCCTTTGATGATCTGGTTGGAAGAAAGTATATACAAAATATTTTCCTACCTGGAATAAACGGATGGGTATGCTAGGGAAGAGATGGTGGCGTATAAGAAAAGCGTACTAACATTGTTATTGCCATTATAGAAATGTTAAATTTTGCCTATGAGCTCTGTTATATTAGTTAGGTGATGGCGAGTGCAATAGTCGGATAAACCTGTAATAATTTCAGAACATACACTTGGATTTATAAAGTTTGCAGTACCGACTTGAACAGCTGCAGCACCGACTAACATAAATTCTATTACGTCTGATGCGTTCATTATTCCTCCTATTCCGATTATGGGAATGTTAACGTTGTGTGAGACTTGCCAAACACACCTTAGGGCAATAGGTTTTATACACGGACCGCTTAATCCTCCAGTTATAGTAGAAATCAATGGTGTTTGCCTCTCGCTATCAACAGCCATTGCTAAGACAGTATTTATTAGTGAAAGAGAATCTGCACCTGCTTTTTCTATTGCCTGTGCTATCTCCACGATGTTAGTAACATTAGGCGTAAGTTTAACTATTAGATGTTTTTTATATACTTTTCTCACCTCTTTAACAACTTCTGATGCCATATCTTTATTAACTCCGAACCCCATTCCTCCTCTTTTGACATTTGGGCATGATATGTTTAACTCTATTGCAGGGATTTGCTCTAAATCATTAATCATTCCGGCTACCTTACAATATTCTTCTATGCTAGATCCTGAAACATTTACTATAATATTTTCATTTTTATCTTTTATTTGTGGATATATTTTTTTGCAAAAATGTTCTATTCCTTTGTTTTGTAATCCTACTGCATTGATTATTCCCATTGGGGTTTCAGCAAGACGGGGATATGGATTGCCTTCACGTTGTTCGCCTGTTGTACCTTTTACTACAAAACCTCCAAGTGTAGAAATATCTATAAAATCTTCATATTCTGTACCAAAACCAAATGTTCCTGATGCAGTTAGTAAAGGATTTTTTAATTTCAATGATCCTACGGTTGTATTTAGTCTATTGTCTATCATAAATTATTACCATTTTATTTCGTTTGCATTGAAGACTGGTCCACGCGTACATATGCATACATTACCTTCCGTTATCGTATTCGTTACACAGCACAGACAAGCACCAATTCCACAAGCCATCCGATTTTCTAAGGAAACAAAACAATCAATATTTTTTGTTCGTGCAATATTTGCAATTGCTTTCATCATAGGAGTTGGACCACATGTAAGGATTGCAGAAAATGGTTTACTTAATATAGGATGTGTTGTAACAAGTCCTTTTACTCCGCTGCTACCGTCTTCTGTCGTTACAAAAACATTTGCGACTTGTCTGTATTTTTCAATAAGGAATAGCTGTTGTTTTGTTCTTGCACCGATAAGTACAGTCGGTTTTATACCTTTTTTATGATATATTTTTGAGAGGTAATATAAAGGAGCTATACCTACGCCTCCACCTATCAGCAGAGGGTTAGCTGTTTGTGTTGGAAAACCATTGCCCAAAGGGAAGACAACGTTGAGTTTATCCCCTTGTTGGACTAGGGATAATTGCTCTGTTGCTTTGCCAATATTCTGTATGATGATAGATATTTCATTAGAAGAGTAATCTACGTCGTGAATACTTATAGGACGGCGGAGCATACGTTCCGGTACATTTTCAACTAATATATTAACAAATTGCCCAGGTAATATTGGACAAAGGGATTTGCTACTTTGCAAGCGTAGGAGGAAATTGGTCGGATTGAGGAATTCTTTCTTCGTTATTAGTAAATCTTGTTGGTATTTCATAAATCAGTAGTTTAATCGGTTGAAAACGCAAAATTAAACAAAAAAATTGGGATATAGGAGAAAATACTTATTTTTGCAACTCAAAAAAACGATTAGAAATGAGAAAGATAGTTTACTTGTTATTGACATTGCCTTTGGTCATGTTGATTGCTTGTGATGCGGAGTTTGATCCTAACGATGATTGGCAAGAAAAGATGATGATATATTGTCTTTTAGATCAAGACGATGATACTACTTATGTTCGTGTGGAGAGATGTTTTTTAGGGAATGGCAATGCCCATGAATTTGCAAAAAATAAAGACAGTATTTATTATGCTCCAGATGAATTGGATGTTAAGCTTTACGCATACAATATATGGGATACTTCTACGGTAGTTGCAGTATATGATTTTCTTTATACAACTAGAGCTAAAAATAATGGAGAGTTTTTTTTTAATACTAATTGTCCCGTATATTATTGTACAACTAAAGGTAGACTATCAACCAATCAATTGTATCAACTTGTTGTTACCAACATGAAGACGGGCAAGCAAGCAAACGCAAAGACCTTGCTTCTGGGCAATTATACAATAGAGACTACTTCCTTTACTTTTACAGAGGACAAAGGTACTATGGGGATAGTTTGGTCTAATCTTCACTCGTATGAACAATCATCTATGGAGAGTATAGCAAAACAATTTGCAGTCAGTATACGGTTCAACTATACCGAGGGTGGAATAATCAAGTATATAGATATACCTGTTGCTAGTAAAGTTAATAATAACATTAGATTTTCTATGAAAACTGCAGTAGATACAGCATCTATTTTTTCGGGGATGAGGACTAAGCTAAAAGGTAAGACTAATCTGAATTGGTATGGGGTATCTCCATTTGAAATAAAGGTATCTGCGGGAGATCTATCTTTGTTCGATTATATTTCTATCAACAGTGCATCAAATAATTCACTGAATTACACTCCTATCTATACTAATATTGATGGAGGTATTGGGCTTTTTGCAGCAAGACGTACACATATACACAAGAGTTTTGCCGATAAAGAAATTAGCAATGATATAAAAGAAAAAATTAAGACTTTTGGATTTGGTTTTTAGTAAATAGGAGTTGATTTTTTTTGCCTGAAAGATAATTATTTGTAACTTTGCAAACTCTTTTTTAGAAAATAAATAAACAAAACATATATAAAATGAAATTAAGTCAAGAAAATAATGGGGTATTGACCTCTTTAGTGAAGATTGAGATTGAAGCAAACGACTACGTACAGGAAGTAGAAAAGCAGTTGAAAGAACAGAGAAAGAAGATGTCTGTTCCGGGTTTTCGTCCGGGTCAAGTACCAATGTCAATGGTAAAGAAGATGTATGCGGTATCCGTAAAGGCACAGGTGATAGAACGATTGATGTCGGATAACTTATATAAATACATAGAGAGCAATAAGATACAAGTATTAGGGTCTCCTTTAGCGAATGAGGATAAGACTCCTAAGGCGGATTTTGAAAAAGATACAGATTTTACGTTCTATTTTGATGTGGCGATGCAACCAGATTTTGAGTTGAAGTTAGACGAGAAAAAGGCAACACTCTATGAAATAGAACCGACGAAAGAGATGTTAGATAAATTTGTGGAGGATACTTGTATACGTTTTGGTAAAGTAGAGACTCCTGAACAAGTAGGTGAAAAGGATATGGTTTATGGTCATCTTGTTGAATTGACGGAGGATGGCAAAAGGAAAGAGGGAGGTATTGATATACATACTACGATGTATATTGAACGAATTACGTTGAAAACGATAAGAGATAAATTTATTGGTAAGAAAAAGGACAGTGCCATAGTGTTCAAACCATCAAAAGCGTTGAAAGATTTGTCGCAGTTAGCTACATTTCTTCACAAAAAACAGGACGAATCCAAGGAGTTTGTTGCCGATTGTGAGTTTACTGTTATGAGTATACAGCGTATGACTCCTGCTACATTGAATGAAGAGTTATTTGGTAAAGTGTATAAAAACAAAAATATCAAGGAAGAGAAAGCTTTTAGGGAGGAAGCAAAAAAAGATTTAATGAATGCTTACCAACGAGAGAGTAATAACTATTTTCTGAATAAGGTTAGTGAGGACTTGGTGAAGAATGTGAAGTTTGATTTACCGGAAGAGTTTTTGAAACGTTGGCTGTTGGCAACTTCTCAGAGCGAGAAAGCGAGAGAGGATATAGAGGAAAAGTTTAATAAATATTTAGATGGTATTCGTTGGCAGATATTGGAGACTAAGATCGCAGAGGCAAATAATATCAAGATTAAGGACGAAGATATTCTGAATTATTACAAGACCGAGTTGCTTCCCTCTTATTTCCCCGTTATGCCGGACGAGACAGAACAGCAGCGTATGGAACGAGAGGAACATTTGCAGGCGGTAGCTTACAATATGTTGAATGAAAAGGATCAAACGAAGCAGGTTTATAACTATTTATTTGATAAACAGATTACAGAGGTTTTGAAAAGTAATATGAAAATAGCGGTAAAAAAAGTTAATATGGATGAGTTTATCAAAGAAGTATCTTCTACGACAGAAGAGAAGAAAGCGACAAAAGATAAGGCTGCAAAGTCTGAGAAAAAAGGAGAGCAAATAGACCAACCTTCATTGTTTTAGCTATGTCTCTTAAATGTGGTATAGTGGGGTTACCTAATGTGGGTAAGTCCACACTGTTTAACTGCCTGTCCAATTCAAAAGCACAGGCAGCCAATTTTCCTTTTTGTACGATAGAACCCAATGTTGGAGTAATAGCAGTTCCGGATGAAAGGTTGAATATCCTTGCAGAAATAGATAACCCTGAAAAGATTGTTCCTACTAATGTAGAAATAGTAGATATTGCTGGTTTGGTCAAAGGGGCGTCTAAAGGTGAAGGATTGGGGAATAAATTTTTAGGTAACATACGAGAGTGTGACGCAATCATTGAAGTTTTGCGTTGTTTTGATAACGAAAATATTGTTCATATTGATGGTAGTGTAGATCCTATTAGGGATAAAGAAATAATAGATTTGGAGTTGCAAATTAAAGATCTTGAAACCATTGAGTCAAGATTCGCAAAGATAGAAAAACTTGCTAAGGTTGGCGGAGATAAAAAAGCCAAGGATATCTTGGAAGTCTTAAAAACTTACAAAGAGTTGTTAGAGGGAGGTAAGAATGCAAGGGATATAACATTTGATACTAAGGAACAGATGCAGATATCTAAAGAGTTATGCCTTCTAACTGCAAAACCTATTATATATGTGTGCAATGTGGATGAAGCCTCTTGTAAGACAGGTAATGAATACGTGGATAGAGTCAAACAGATGGCTCAGCGAGAAAATACTGATACACTTGTTATAGCAGCAAAGACAGAGGAAGATATTGCAGAGTTGGAAGATTTTGAAGAAAAACAAATGTTTTTAGAGGACTTAGGGCTTAAAGAAAGTGGGGTCAATAGGTTGATAAAAGCAGCGTACACTATACTTGACCTTCAAACTTTCTTGACTACTGGACCCAAAGAAACGAGGGCTTGGACTTTTCATAAGGGTGACAAAGCACCTCAATGTGCTGGTATTATTCATTCCGATTTTGAGAAAGGGTTTATTCGTGCTGAGGTTATCAAATATGATGATTATGTCAAGTATAGGAGCGAGATTGCATGTAAGGAAGCAGGAAAGATTGCAGTGGAGGGTAAGGATTATGTTGTACAGGATGGAGATATTATGCACTTTCGGTTCAATGTGTAGAATAATGCGAAGTTTTTTACTTTCCAAGAGGTTATCTATATTATAAAAGGGAACCTCTTTTTGGTTTTATAGAATTATTTGTTTTGATGATACTTTTATCAGACTGCTGATTAAGAAAGGGTTGTGTTAAGATGCGAAGATGATAAAAGATAAAAAATAACTATTGTTGTACAGTTGGTTAATAAAGTCAAGAAAGAATCTTTTAAAGTCAAGAAAGAATCTTTTCTTTTTCCTCTTTATTTTAATAGAGTGAGATGTTTTTAATATGATAGTGGAGAATAAATAGGTGGTATTTGTAAAGATGAATTTATTTTATTTAAAAAAATTTTTTCAGTGTGGATTTAGGGTTTTATTGATTCGGGATATTATATATATTAGGGAAAATAGACAATAAATTAGGGGAATAAAATTGCTATTTATTACTATTCTTATACATTCTCTACAAAAAATATTGCTATATAAGAAAAATTATTTGTAATTTTGCGCTCCCTGTTTTACACAAAGGTGTAATAGTAATATGGAAAGGGGAATGTAAAAAGTATACTTGTTTGATTATAAAGAGTATTATAGTGATAAGTATGGTGAAATTGCGAGGTAGTGGCACACTGTTTGGTTATTGTGTGCGGGCTTTTTTGTGTATTTTTAATGGATGTAATATATATAGTATGATGAATAAATGTCGTGGGGCAATCCTATCCATTGTGAACATGTTGTTTATTGTAGGGTTGTTGATGTTCGCCTCCACAGAAACAATTGCTCAAGCTACAAAATTTGAGAGCAATGGTGTTAGGTACGAAATAATTGATGGGACTTCGGCTTTGAGAGTGATAGCGAAAAATCCCAAGTATGTAGGCAATATTACCGTACCGCCGACAGTGATACATGGGGGTGTTACTTACAATGTGGAAGTGATAGGTCAAAAAGCTTTTGCAGGGTGCGTAGGTCTGACGCATATTGATCTACCTGTCGGATTACAAAAGATAGAGGAATTAGCCTTTGAAAATTGTATAAGTTTGACGGAGATAGATATACCAGACGGTATCTCTGAGATGTATTATCCTTTTGATGGGTGTTCCAATATAACAGAGATAGCGCTTCCCTCTGGTAAGATAATAGGATTGGGTTATATGATTAACCTAAAAACCATAACTATTGGTGAAGATGTTACGGTTTTGGGACATGGTATAGACGAAACCCATTTTGAAGATAATTATAGTACATCGCCTAAAACTACGATTTTCCGTACATATGACATTGGCGGACCAAATACTACAACTATTTATTATAATGCTAAAAATGCAGTGCAGGATGCTTGTTATGAGGGTAAAGCTATGGGACCTAATGGGACAATTTATCACTTCTTTTATCATGGTCATCCTTTTATGCGTTGTGGTAAATTGAAAAATATCTTCATTGGAGAGAGCGTTCAGACTATTGGGGATGAAATGTTTTACATTTACCCCAAATATAATGCACATCTTAATAAAGTTGTTATAGGTTCCCATGTTACTTCTATAGGTTATGCTGCTTTTCAAGAGTATGGTATAGATACTGTGATATCTTATGCAAGTATTCCTCCAACAACACAAACAAAGCTTGAACCCGGTAAATCATACTTTTTTGTTGAGGACGGACACTTGCAAAATAAACCTCATCCAAAGTCTTGTGAGTACAAACGTACGACATTTAGTACTAAAAATAATAGTACTAAACTGATAATTCCTTGTGATTCATATGGTAATTATATCAGTGATTCAGCCTGGAGGTTAGGTGGTATATTCAAAATGATACCTCAATCAACAGATACGGTTTATTTTGAGAGGTCTATATGCATGGGAGATGCGTTTTCGGTGAATAATGATGCGGCAATATTAGCAAAATTATCTGCTGATAACTTATCCATTCAGGCTAAAATGTCTGTAATAAATAAGTTTAGCAATTTAACAGAGGCAGGCACCTATTTTTCTGATAGAGTAGGAACCAATCAATCTCCTTGTCATAATCGGGTGTATGTATTGGTATTGAAGCATAGTTCTACAGAGAAACCAGTAAAACATCCTATAATTGCTTATATATGCGAAGGAGAAACCTACGATCGGTATCCGTTTGATGCGAATAATGGTGGAACGAAGAGTACTGAGGGTTTGTATTATTACTATTCGTTGAATGATGAAGGCAATTGTTATGATACTATATACATGCTTAACCTTATTGTGCACAGTAAGTATAGTGGAATAAAAATAGATACTGTAGCAGATGATTCTTTTATTGGTACATCAGGATGGGAGTTTGATAACCCACCACTTGATCCTAAATATGCACCGGATCCAGGAAATAATTATTGGAAAATAAATAATGGGAAGTTGGCAATTGAAGCACAAAAGTATGGATTTGGTCAGTATAGAACAGGAGCTCAACGATGTCTTCAGGACAAATTTTCTTGGGCTTATAAAAAATTGAACTATTCTGATACTACCAAACAACTTGTAATAAAATTAAGACTTCAAGTAGGAGGATATGATTTAAATCTTAGTACACCGAATGATTATGTAGAAATTTACTTATCTGATGCTAATAAACCAGATGGAACAGTTCCTGGTTTGCAATGGGTAGCGGACAATGGAGCAAAACATACTCGGTTGTGTAAAAAATATATTGGAGATACTAATTGGCATGATATATCTGTCACAATAGATGATCCCCTAACAAAAGGGAAATATATATGGATCAAGTGGCAAAATTGTAAAATAACGTTTACGGAAGAATGGGTTAAACCGTCAATTGTTATAGACGAGGTTAAGGTTGTTGGGCGTGCATGGCTTTATGATACTATAATTGTTTGTGATGGTCAACAGGTAACTGTAAAGCAACAGGACGGGATAACCGATAGTACTGTAACACTAAATAAGGGCGATACTGTTAAGTGGAAGGAAATATTACGATCAGCATTGACGGGATGTGATTCAGTGGCATTCTATATGGCAATAGCACAAGATGAAGAAAATATGACTCCTCTGAAAATAGTTGATTCTGTATGTTATGATGTTTCCACTTATGATGTGAAAGAATTAGGCAAGACAATAAAGACAATCATTATAACAGATGAACAAAGAACCAAACTAAAAAATGGAGATACTGTAACAATCAAAGATACGTATTTAACTGGCGAATGTACAAGAGATATAGAAGTTAAGCTTATTTGTTATAAGCCGAGAAGGTGGCACGATGTACATGGTAATACTACAATGTTGGTTGAATTTTGCGAAGGTGAAACTCAAACTGTTGGAGGTCGAAAAATTACTGATGAGGATAAAGGGAAGGTATTTGATATCCTTTCCGATGAACGTTCGGAGGAAACAGGATGTGATAGTATTATTCGTGTAAAGGTAGTAGTAAATTCTCGTCCTTATGAAGAACGTTCTGTTGTGTTATGTCAGGGAGCAACTTATAAGGTTACCAACTCTTTTATTAAAGGTAAATGGGAGAATATTGTACCAATCACTCAAAGTGAATTTACTTTTAAAACGGTTGGAACCACAATAAGAGATGTAGATTTTACATACCCATCGGGAACATGTCCTGGCAGAGTTCATTTGATAGTGACAGTACTTCCAACTACGACAAAACTGGTGGAAAAAACTCTCTGTTGGGAGGAAATTAATAATGGCTACAGTTGTCAATTGGCAGATGATATTGCTATTGTGGGAATTGCGATTGATCCTCCCTTTTATATTATACCTGAAGATACTTTAATAGCATACAAAGGTAAAATATTAGAAAAACATTTAACGGTAGATTATACAAAAGATGATGTGAAGTGTTCGCGAGAGATGGTATTTAAACTTATGATAATGCCTCCCGATACTGTTATCAACGATACTTTATGTTTATCGCAGATAAATTCAGATTATGTATATAAAAAAGCAGGAGATATATTCGATGGTTTGAAGGTAGATAAAAGTGTTTACAACCATCTCACGCAAGGAGGTATAGTCAAAATACGAGAAACCAAAGATAATAATAATAAGATAACTTTTCCTGATGCTATAGCAAAAAGCAAATGTGATGTAGGAGTAACGTTTAATTTCGTGATAATCCCTAAGGATACGACTTTGAATATAGTGCTTTGTAGTGATCAAATTAAAACGAATTATGTATTTACTAAAACGGGTAGCGTATTTAATGGTTTGACAATACACCATTCAGTTTTTTCCAAATTATCAGCAGGTAAACTTACATTGGAAGCAAAACCAAGCGATCCCTCTTCTCCTATCAAATTTCCAGAAAGTTTGAAGTGTGATCCCACGGTAAAAATAAATATAATTGTTTTTCCTATAGACACTACCATTAAAGTTACATTGTGTGTGGATAAACTAAAAGACCCTAATTATGAGTATACTTACATTAACCCCAATAGTATATTTAATGGTTTAGTCGTTGATAAAGATTTTTTTGGAGATATCAATGGAAGTGGGTATAAAACCATAACTGAGACTGCCGGTGCTACATCTTTAATAAAGTTCCCTCCTATTTTTGAAAACTCTAATAAGTGTAATCCAAAGGTTACTTTCCAATGCACGGTTTTACCTGAGAATGTTTCTGTAGATTATGTGTTTTGTGAAAAAGATGAGAAAAAAGTTGAATACAAAGGTATTCCAGATAACCCGAAAGTAGAAATATTTAAAGATAGTGAATTAACGATAGGTGGGACTAAGAGTATTGAGAAATATTATGAGACAACAAGTAGTGATGGAGACAAATGTACTGTTAGAGTAATATATAATGTAACTGTAATTAAACAAGATAGTACTATGAACTTGTCGTATTGCAAAGGAGATATTCCGTCTTCATTAAAATATACTAACGGAGTCTATTCTGCTGTCTTACCTTTAACTAATTTACCTTTTGGTAAAATAACTACAATAGATGCTTCTGAAAAAATAAGGCAACAATTTCCTCAAGGTGAAAATAATTGTATTGGTAAAATAATTTATAACATATTTGTTGGACCTGATGATACGACATTAACTCAAACAATTTGTCCTGAAGATATTGTTAAATTTGATTACAAAGATTTGTTTGACTCATCTGCCGATGTATCTTCTATTGTTAGCGAAGTAAAAAAATTAAAAGCAGGAGACTCTCTAAAAGGAGATAGATCTTATCAGATTAAAGTTGGGGATAAGGATTGTATTAGAACCCTACATCTTGATGTTACGGTCCAGCAATCCATGTATGAATTATACAATCAAAATGATGCAAGTGGTTGGACAATAAATAATTCACAGAATAATAAGCAAGAGTTTCTCAGTCCCGAAACTAATGTTTTGAAAACCGTATATAAAAGTTATAACGCAAACAATAAGGTTGTTTCTGCATCAAGAATTATAGATATTACAGGAACAGATGTAGATAAAATAAATATTTCTTTCCTTGTAACAAATCCCACTACTAAGGAATCTGACAATTACGCTAAAATATATTTATTACCTAAAAATGATGCATCCTCTTTAAATGATTTAGATGACTTCAATTCAATGCTTGCCTTAAAGAAGTACACTATAATAGACGTCGTAAAAAATAAAGATGCTTTTGTTCAAACAGGAAATTCTCTTAAAGTTTCTTACATTATAGATGATTCAGCAACAATTACCGCATATAAAAATGCTGGCGGCATGAAGTTGCTAATATTATATAACGGAAGTGGAGGCTCCTTTTCTTCCAAGACATTAAAAATAACAGACCTTATTATTCAGGCATCAGTAAAAAATAATTTTTCTGCTTTCCATAAATACGATACTATATGTTTTGGAGAGAAATATACTTTCGCTGGAAAAGAATATACTTCTTCTGGTGTTTATCCAGCAACTTTGACCTCTTCCTTAGGATGTGATAGTGTGATGACTTTGCATTTGTATGTTATTCCAAAAATAGAAGAACAAAAAATCACTTTATGCGAATCCATGTATTTTGGTCAAGGAAAAGATTTCGTTATTTATAAATATACCGGAGAAGATATATACAAAGGTACAAGTATAACGAAAAATGCTTTGCAACATGCTCTGATCAATGGAGAAGCATCCTTTGAAATAGATTTAAGTGCTAAAAACGTAAATAATAGGATTAATGGCGTTATTTATCCTGTAGTTACAGACAAACAATGTGATAAATTAAAGATAACTATATATGTTACACCGAAGGATAATTTGACCTCTGCTTTAACATTGTGTGAAGCAGATTTGGACAAATCTACTGACGTGTATGTGTATGATGGTGCAAATATCTTAAAGGGTTTGAGTATAAAAGGGACTTACATTAGAGATTATGCAACAGACAATGGCAACAATACACGTACATTAGTTTTAAACCTTAAAAATCAAAATGGCAAGGATTTAGGAGTAACATACCCTCCTATTTATAACCCTACTAATGCTTGTAATGCTACACTCACTCTTAATATAAAAATTGTAAAGAGTGTTATAGATACAATCAAGCTAACCTACTGTGAAGGCGCTTTACAGACCTCTAGTTATACAGATGTTTTAGGAGGCGTTCATAATGAGACGTTTAGTGTTGGTGTAGGACATAGTGATACAATCGTAAAGCATTACACTGTTGGAGGGTGTTCTGTAAGTGTTCCTTATGTTGTAAGTAACGTAAAGAGT
>JBQNAI010000003.1:0-237233 GCA_052170555.1 Bacteroidales bacterium
TGGGATTTCAAACTTATAATATGGAGAATTATTTTGCGAAGCTTTTTTATTGAAGTGTGAATACTGCTGATTGAGATGCGAAGATAGGTTATTGAGGTGCGAAGAAGGTAAATTGTTTTGCGAAGAAGGTTTTTTAAATTTCAAAAAAAATAATGTGAAAAGACCATTTGAATAAAATTATTTATACTATCTTTGCAAAAAATAAAATATAAGGGTGTCTAAGTACGGTGCCCAGCGATAAGGCATAAGCGGTGTACATATAAGGAATGCTTTTTTTAAAAAGTAATGAGATATACAATATTAGAAAAAAGAAAACAATAATTTTTAATACAGGGGGTAGTAATTTTAATATAGGGAATAATAAATTGGATATAGAAAATAGTAATTTTAATATAGAAAATAGGAGAAGATAAATCAAAGCAAGTACGAAAGAATAAAAAAATAGGCAACTAAACGAACTAAAAAAAAACAGAAAAAGAGATGAATCCATTTGAGGAACAAAAGAAAAAACAAGAGAAAATAGACGCTTCCATGAGAAAAATCAAGTATTTGATTGCTGTGGGTAGTGGAAAGGGTGGCGTAGGCAAAAGCACTGTAAGTGCTAATCTTGCCTTATCGCTTGCCAAACAAGGATACCGTGTAGGTCTTGCTGACGCTGACGTGTATGGTCCAAGCATACCTACGTTGTTCAACATTGAGAAGGGTGAGGTGATGGTGACCGAACAGGATGGAGTGGAGATGATGATACCGATGGAGAAATACGGCATAAAGCTTATGAGTGTTGGGTTTATGGTTGATGAGCATTCAGCTTTGATGTGGCGAGGACCGATGGCCTCCAATGCTTTGACGCAGTTACTGTCAGAGACTTGCTGGGGTGAGCTAGACTTCCTTATATTGGATATGCCACCGGGTACGGGAGACATACAGCTAACATTGATACAATCCTTTCATCCTACTGCAAGCGTATTCGTATGTACACCGCAACAGGTAGCTGTAGCAGATGTACGCAGAGCGGTTAATATGTTTACGGATGACAACATAAAGATACCCGTATTGGGATTGATAGAAAATATGGCTTATTTTACACCGCCCGAATTACCAAACAATAAGTACTATCTTTTCGGTAAGGATGGTGCCAAACGTTTGGCTGAGGAGTTGAACTTGGAGCTTTTGGCACAAATACCTATTAGTGAGCAGACCTCGTTGGCAAATGACAACGGCAATCCGATAGCAATGCAGTTCACTTCCGTAGAGGCAAAGGCATTTATGCAATTGGCTGACAAGATAATTGACAAGTGTAAGACAATTAAAGAGTAAAAACAAATATTATTAATAACCAAACAGAAAAGACAATAGAGCCCCCAAAGGAAAAACAAACAGATAAACAAAAAGAAGTATTTCCAATAGGGGACTTCGTATTACAAACCGATATATACTTGATAAAGAATAAAAAACAGGAACAATATACAAACAAAGAGTTATGACAACACAGGAAAGAAAAGTATTGGAAGAGCAGGTAAAAGATGCCATAGAGCAGATACGTCCTTATTTGCAACAAGACGGGGGTGATATAGCTTTCGTCTCTTTGACAGAAGATAAGGTTGTTAACGTGGAATTGCAAGGACACTGCGGTTCTTGTCCATATGCTATGATGACACTCAAACAGAATGTGGAGTTAGCCATACAAGATGCTTTGCCTGAGATAAAAGCTGTTGAGAATATACATCCTATAGCATAGGACACCTTATATTTATAAATAAATAATACATGTGATTTGTTGATGTTTGTGATTGAAAAAATATGATATGCAAAGAATCTTTATTTATACGCAAAAATATAGATAATGGCTTATAATATGAATCAATCAAACTTATAAAAAAACTTATAAATACTAAGTAACGCAAATGATATACACAAAAAAAGGTGATGATGGCACTACTTCGTTAGTAGGCGGAACAAGAGTAAAGAAGTATGATATAAGAGTACAGACATATGGGGAGATTGACCATTTGGTTAGCATGCTTGGTTTTTGTTCTTCACACCTGAAAGACAATAACCTTATATCGGACATAATAACAATACAATATACTCTATTCTCAATAGAAAGTATTGTAGCTTGCGAGAAAGAAGAGCTATTGAGCCAACTGAGCGATGTAAGACAAGCAGATGTGGATTTTCTGGAGCGTAAGATAGACCACATGAGCCAAGTTATACCGCCATTAAGAAGCTTTATAATTCCGTCACAATCTCGTACTGCAACACTTTTTCACTTAGCTACTACCCAGACCCGCCATTGCGAAAGGCTGCTCGTAGAATGTAACGACACTTATCCGCAACCTGAGATAACACTCAAATATATGAATCGTTTGAGCGACTATCTTTTCACTATGGCACGCTACATTATGTTTAAGAAAAATCTAAAAGAATACACTTTTGGGGATTTGAAGCACAAGGAGAGATGATAGATTAAGAAACAATATACAAACACCTCATTAATGAAGCCAACACAATATGTGGAGAGTTAAACCAAGAGGAAAAAGCTATGATAAAAGTTGCATATAGTGGATATATTGTCTTGATTTTTCCACACTTATTGTTTTTTGTATATGTCTTAGGCAATCTTTTTTTTAGTTTTTAATAAAAAACCTAAAGAATTTGATGTTTATTTACTTGGTTTAAGAGATTTAGTATTGATTTACTTGATTTATAATCAACAATTAATGTATCCTTGACAAGAAAAAAACAATAAATCACACAAAAAAAATAGATATCCATACAATAAAACAAATATAGTTGTCGTTTAGAAGAGCGTTTTGGGAGATTTACAAACGGGGAAGAAGAATTTATTAAACTAAATATAAAAAACTATGTATTGGACATTGGAACTTGCATCTCACCTTGAGGATGCACCTTGGCCTGCAACGAAGGAAGAATTGATTGATTATGCCATGCGTTCGGGAGCTCCTATGGAGGTAGTGGAAAATTTGATGGGGATAGAAGATGACGGAGACGTATACGATTCCATAGAGGATATATGGCCTGACTATCCAACCAAAGAAGATTTTTTCTTCAATGACGAAGAGTACTAATGATAAAGAAAATATTTGTCCATTGATAGCTAAGCTTGGATGATTGAGCATTATTACTTTTGAGACGGGGTGGTATTTTTTTTTGAGTAAATAATATATATTTAATAATAAGGAGTACTGTTTGATACACAAAGAGTATTGTTGTATTCCTGCGTTCGTATCCTTGCGTTCGCTTTTATTTTTTTAATTTAATTAACAAAAAAGGTGCATAACGAAAAAAAATATCGTACCTTTGCAATATGAAACAGCGAATATTTAATTATGATAACCCTATGAGCTATTGGCGTAGGTCTATGATGATAGCAATTCTATTTATTGCGATGTTGATGCTTTCATTGATTACCACTCTAATAGTTCATTACTTAGACAAAGGTTTGTTATATGCTCAGGCAATATCTACCGTGTTGTTGTTCGGTGGTACTGCTGTATTGTATTGGCTGTTGTTTGGCAAAACCAAAGAGATAACCGACATATTGTATCAAGGATTTAGTTGGCGATGGCTATTGCATGGTATTGTCTTATTTGTATTGAGTGTTCCTATTGTAAATTTCGTATCCGTTGATAACGGACAAGATCAACAACTATACGATTTAGTAAGAGATACAAGCTATTGTGGATTAATCAAAATTATTATCGTTCTTGCTATACTGCCCGGTGTATTTGAAGAGCTTTTCTTCAGAGGTTTATTACAAAAATTCATATTGCAGTGGAGTCGTAGCATACCTATGGGATTGATTGTAACATCCATCATCTTTTCTCTTGTACATTTTGATATGGACAACTTCTTTGTTCGTTTGATATTGGGCTTGCTATTAGGGTTGTTGTATCAGTACAGCGGGAGATTGTGGGTTAGTATGTTGTTTCATATACTTAACAATACTGTTGCATCGTTGCAGTTATGGTTAATTATTCGTGGTGATATTGAATCCGATAATATTAATCCTGACTGGTTCTTTGGTGTAATATCTCTAATACTGGTAATTTTTTTTATTGAGTATAACGAATGCAAAAATCCTTTAAGTATTAGGAATTCCATACTTCGCATGCACAACAAACAACTTGAAGAAAATCTCAATGATATTAATAATCCTCATACCTAATTGCAGTTGTATAAATTTGCATTAGAAAAAAGATAACAGATTGTTAAAAAAGCTTGATTTAAATAATATAATTAACAAATAATTAATAATTTGCAATAGGTACTCTACCCAATTGATAATGATAACAGACTCGCTTAACGACATACAAAGACAGGCAGCTGAACAACAAAAAGGACCTATACTAATAGTGGCAGGTGCAGGTAGTGGCAAGACTCGTACTCTGACCTATCGTATTGCCCACCTTCTGGAGTTAGGAAAATCTCCTTATTCAATTATGGCACTGACTTTTACTAACAAAGCAGCTAAGGAGATGCAAGAACGTATAGTTAGTTTAGTTGGTCCGTTGGCTAAGGCCATATTGATGGGAACCTTTCATAGTATTTTTGCTCGTATCTTACGCATTGACGGTCATAGAATAGGTTATGCTTCCAACTTTACCATATATGATGATGATGACTCCAAAAGAGTAGTCTCTTCCGTTATAAAGGATATGAATCTTGACGATAGACTGTATCATAAAGATAAGATATTAAAACGTATTTCCAAAGCCAAATGTGCATTGTATTCACCCGAGGATTACAAAAATAATCCTACTTTGATAGAAGCTGACATTGAAGCCAATATCCCCTTGACTCACAGAATTTATGCTGAGTATCAAAGACGTTTGATAGGAGCAATGGCGATGGATTTTGACGATATATTGTTCAATATGAATGTTTTGCTAAGAGATTTTGAAGATATATTGGAAAAATATCAAAAAAGATTTCAATACATTTTAGTGGACGAATATCAGGATACTAACTTTGCTCAATACGTTATAATAAAGAAGTTAGCAGACTATCACCGTAATATATGTGTTGTCGGAGATGATGCACAGAGTATATATTCTTTTAGAGGAGCTAACGTAGAAAATATACTGAACTTCCATACCACTTATCCCGATGCACAGATATATAAATTGGAACAAAATTATCGCTCAACAAAAAATATAATTAATGCAGCTAACAGTTTGATTGCTAATAATAGACATCAGATTCGTAAGCATCTTTATACAGATAATACGGATGGCGATAAGGTTGTATACAGAACGTTTCCCACCGACAGGGAAGAGGCCGGATATGTAGTAGATAAAATACAGAGTCTGGTATCCAATGGACAAAGTTATAATGATGTAGCTATACTTTATCGTACCAACTCACAATCCCGTTCGTTTGAAGATTGTTTACGTTTAAAGAATATTCCATATATAATCTATGGAGGCGTACCTTTTTATGGCAGAAAGGAGATAAAGGATTGTGTGGCGTATATGCGTTTGGTTGTGAATAACGATGACGATGAGGCTTTTGAAAGAATTATTAATTACCCTCCAAGGGGAATAGGTCAAACTACGTTAGATAAACTCAAATTGACCAAGAATCAAAAACATCTCTCTTTATTTGAAACCTCTAAGCAACTTCAAATATACAATCCTTATAACATAACTAACAAATCTGTAACTATATTGAATAGTTTTTGCTTAATGATAGAAACTTTCTCGCAAAGAGTACAAACGGATAATGCTTATACATTAGGTAGTGAGTTGATTGATCGTTGCGGTATAATAAACGAATTGAACAAGTTAGATAAAGATGATGCCAAGGACAGATTGGACAATATAGATGAGTTGATAGGTTCCGTACAGTCCTTTGTAGAGGATGAACAACAGAATATAGTTGATGCTTTAACAGGAGAGGAAATATCCATTCAGAATAAGACTTTGGACGTATTCTTACAACAAGTTTCTTTGATGTCTGCAATAGATGTTGAGCAGGAACAAGAGTCAGATAAAGTGAAACTTATGACGATTCACTCATCTAAAGGTTTAGAGTTTGACACAGTTTTTGTCGGTGGTATGGAGGAAAATCTGTTTCCTTCTTATTTGACCGTCGCCTCTGAGGAAAGTCTGGAGGAAGAACGTAGACTCTTTTATGTTGCAGTTACAAGAGCAAAAAAACATCTAATACTAACTTCAGCTCAATTGCGTTACAAATTCGGACAAGTTGTTATTTCTGAGACAAGTAGATTCGTTCAAGAGATAGATAGTAAGTATTTGAATATTGAGGATAATGATAATGAAACCAACAACGAAAAAGAAATAAATACTCCTAAAAAACAAATGTTTTCGTTGCGACCTAAAAAATCCATATCATCTTTATTATCAAATAGTTTGACAGATCATCGTCCTCAACTCAAATTAAATAAAAAACAAGAGCAGAAAGATTGGTATTTAGCTCCGTTAGGAGATTTGGATGCAGGCGTAGAGGTATGGCATGATAAGTTCGGCAAAGGCAGAATAGTGAATACTTACATAGAACAAGGGGATGTAAGAGCAAAAGTATTATTTGAAGATTATGAAAATATGAAAACCTTGATATTGAAATTCGCTAAATTGAAAATAAAAAGAAAGTAATAAAAATATATATGGAATATAACACAAAACGTAGTCATCTTGTGGTTCCCGAATACGGAAGAAATGTTCAAAAAATGGTGGAATATTGCTTAACCATTGAAAATCAAGAAAAGAGAAATCAATATGCTAAGAGTATTATCATTGCTATGAGTAATGTTAATCCTAACGGGAAAGACTCCCCCAATTATATGAAAAAACTTTGGGAACACCTGTTTCTCATATCTGATTATAAGTTAAATATTAATTCTCCTTACAACAAGCCTGTAAAAGAAGAAAAAAATAAGAAACCTAATTCATTGAAATATAGTCAAAATAATATTCGTATGAAGACTTACGGTAAGTTCAATCAGAGGATGATAGAAAAAATATCTTCGATGGCGGATAGTATTGAGAAGCAAATATTGACTGATAAGATGGCTCATGAATTGAAAAAAGCACATTTGCAATGGAATATAAATTCTTGTGACGATGAAGTGATACTCAAACATTTAGAAGCTTTATCTGATGGTAAACTTCAAGTCAGTAAAGATTTCCGTTTTCGGACTACGAAAGATATGTTGAGTAAAAAGACTCAGTTTTCGGCAAATAACAAAAATAATGTCAAGAAAAATAACAATGTTGTTAAGAAAAAAAATAACAATATCAAAAAACAGCAATCTGCAAATAAGAATAACTCCAAATAAGTGTTAGTATTATGAGTTCGTTTAGAATAATAGGTGGAAAGCGAATGAAAGGTGAAATACAGATACAAGGTGCTAAGAATGAGGCATTGCAAGTTATCTGTGCCGTATTATTAACCAAAGAAAAAGTGGTAATAAACAACGTACCTAACATACGAGATGTCAATAAATTGATGGATGTCTTGAAGTTGATAGGTTGCAAGATTGAGAAATTGAGCAACGACTCCTATTGTTTTCAAGCGGACGATATTGATTTGAGTCAAATATACACGGACACTTATCGTAAGCAGGCATCTTCCTTGCGTGGGAGCATAATGTTGGTAGGAGCCTTGTTAGGTCGTTTCCGCACGGCTTACATACCTACGCCTGGTGGCGACAAAATAGGTAGAAGACGTTTGGATACTCATTTCTCAGGTTTTGTAAGTTTAGGTGCTAAATTCTCTTATGATGAACAAAAACATGCATACGAGCTATCCGCTGACAGATTGTTGGGGACATATATGCTATTGGATGAAGCAAGTATAACGGGTACAGCTAACATGGTGTTGGCCTCTGTGATGGCCGAAGGTATTACAACAATATTCAATGCCGCATGCGAACCCTATATATTGCAGTTATGCAATATGCTTAATTCTATGGGAGCAGATATCAGAGGTGTAGGCAGCAATCTTTTAACCATTTACGGGGTAGAACGGTTGCACGGATGCGAACATACATTACTACCTGATATGATAGAGATAGGGTCTTTTATCGGTCTGGCTGCAATGACGCAAAGCGAGATACTTATGCGTAAAGTACATTACAAGGAGTTAGGTATAATCCCTGAGATATTCGCAAGATTGGGTATCAATATCTATCATGCTAACGATGATATACTTATTCCTGGACAAGATCTTTATGAAATAGATAAGTTTATGGATGGCTCTATTATGACGATTAGCGATGCACCTTGGCCTGGATTTACACCGGATTTGATAAGTATTGCTTTGGTTGTGGCGACGATGGCAAAGGGTAGCGTATTGATACATCAGAAAATGTTCGAAAGTCGTTTGTTTTTTGTTGATAAACTAATAGATATGGGTGCTCAAATCATTCTTTGTGATCCTCACCGTGCTACCGTTATTGGTAACGAAAGGAAATACAAGTTAAAAGGCATCAAGATGTCTTCTCCCGATATAAGGGCAGGAGTGGCATTGTTAATAGCTGCGTTAAGTGCCGATGGTATTAGTATAATAGACAACATAGAGCAGATAGACCGAGGCTATGAGCGAATAGACGAAAGACTAAACGCAATAGGAGCAGACATAGAACGAATTAATTAACGATAAAGATATGAATAGGACAGAATTTTTGAGTTATTTTGAACCAATATCACTAAGTAGCATAGCGTTTGTAAAAGGAGAGGGGTACGAACGTTGGGGGGATAAGATGTTTGTGAATAGCGAACACAAGCCATTGGAGGATATTGATGCAGAGGTTAAGATAGCATTGATAGGAGTTAAAGAGGATAGAGGGTCATTGAAAAAACAAGGTTGTGCCTACAATCCGGATGAAGTAAGAAGATTTTTCTATCAATTGATGCCTCAAGCTACAAATTTGAAGATGGTAGATTTAGGCAATTTACGAATAGGTAATACCCTGAATGACACTTATTTTGCAATGGGAGAGGTAATAGGTTTCTTATTGAAAAAAGGTATCATTCCTGTTGTAATAGGTGGTAGCAACGATTTAGCAATAGGTATGTACAAGGGTTATGTCAATGTATCTCAAATAATAAATATGATGGGTATTGATGCAAAATTTGATTTGATAAGTGATGAGGACCCCGTAAGTGATGAAAATTTTCTGCATGAGATACTATGTAGCGAACCGAACTATTTATTTGATTATACCCATTTAGGGTATCAGACATATTTTGTTGATTATAAGGCATTGGAATTATTGGATGACTTGCATTTTGAGAGATTTAGATTGGGAGTAATACATAACAATTTAGGTAAATGCGAACCCATTATCAGAGATGCAGATCTGATGATAATAGATACTAATTGTCTGAGAGCCTCTGATGCACCGAGTAGTCCTTCTCCACATGGTTTTTATGGAGAGGAACTCTGCAAAATAGTTAATTATGCAGGTATGAGTGACAAATTAACCTCTATCGGATTCTTCGGTAATAATGTTTTGGAAGATTTAGGAGGTAGGACATCACAAATTATAGCTCATGCCATATACTATTTCATTGAAGGAGTGTTGTGGCGTAAAAATGACTATCCTTCCGAAGACGATGATAATTATTTAACATTCAAAGTATTAACAACTAATTTGGAAGATGAGATAACGTTCTACAAATCCAAAAAGAGCGACCGCTGGTGGATAAAAGTACCATGTACTGATTTAATGAAACAAAAATATATTCGTCATTATATTGTTCCGTGTCTTTATTCCGATTATGAGGCTGCCGGCAGAGGACAATTACCAGAAAGGTGGTTTATTGCCTACCATAAATTGAATGTTTAATACATTTTTTAATTAATTTTGATATTGCAATAACGATATTATAAAATTAAACTAAAATGCTTGATATTGCAATAACGATTATTGAGTTATATGTACTGAATTTATTGGGTTGCAAGAGTAATCAAATAAGATAAATTACAAAAAAACTAAGTTTATGTACAGCGTACTTATAGTGGATGATGAGCGAGCTATACGCAGAGCGTTGAAAGATATATTGGAATTAGAGAATTACACTGTTTTTGAGGCATCTGATGGTAAGCAAGCTCTTGATATGTTGAGGGATAGGAATGTTGATTTGATTTTTTGTGATATAAAAATGCCAAAAATGGATGGTATGGAATTTTTGGATAAATACAGTCAATATTCTTCTTCACCTGTTGTAATGATATCCGGACACGGTACGATAGAAACTGCAGTTGAATGTTTGAAAAAAGGTGCTGTGGATTATTTGGAGAAACCTTTTGATTTAAATAAAGCTCTTAGTGTGACAAAATCCAATATAAACAAAAACCCTAATAATATTCCAAAACAATATAAACTACAAAAAACTTTGAAACAAACATCCGATCTATCCAATACTGTTATTATCGGTCAGAGTGATTTGATAAAAAAAATGATAGCAATGATAGACAAAGTAGCTCCGACAGAAGCTAAAGTACTAATCACAGGTGGAAATGGTACTGGCAAGGAATTGGTGGCAAAGATGTTGTTTGAAAAATCGCTTCGCAATAAAAAACCGTTTGTTGAGTTGAATTGTGCTGCAATTCCTAATGAGTTAATAGAAAGTGAGCTATTCGGACACGAAAAAGGATCTTTTACGACAGCTATTGCCAAACAAAAAGGGAAGTTTCAATTAGCTGATACCGGGACTTTGTTTTTAGATGAAATAGGCGATATGTCTATGAATACGCAAAGTAAAGTATTGCAAGCCATTCAAGAGAAAAAAATATTACCTGTCGGCAGTGAAAAAGATATTAAGGTAGATGTTAGAATAATCTCTGCGACCAACAAGAACTTGCGACAAGAGATAGAAGAAGGTCGTTTTAGAGAGGATCTGTATCACAGAATCAATGTTATAGAGATAAAAGTGCCGGACCTAAACGATAGGAGAGAAGATATACCTTTGTTGGTTGAACATTTTTTGAGCTTACTTGCCAAAGAGAGTAATACTAAAAAGGTAAAGATGGAAAAAAATGCCATAAAGTTTTTACAAACTCTTAATTACACAGGGAACATACGTCAATTGAGGAATATAGTTGAGCGTTTGATGATACTTTGCGACCAAACGATTACACTCAATGATGTTAAAAAATACTTATAATATTGGGTATAATTTCAAGATTTGACAATTTTTTTGCCGACTACTATTAATAAAACGGCAATTAAAATTAGTAATATGCCCATTGCTAATCGTAAAGTGAAGAATCCGTCAAATATTGTCAGAGAAATTATTACAGCAGTTACAGGTTCCAATGCTCCCATAATGGCAGTAGGAGTAGAGCCAACATAAAAAATACCTATATTCAAAAAAGTCATAGCTATTATTGTGGGTATGCATGCTAACATAACACACCATCCCAGGGAACTCCACGAGGGTATACTAATAATTTGATTTTGAGGCATTAATAATGAGTAGATAAAAGTAGTTATAGCAGCAAATAACATTATATAGAAAGTCATCTTGAATGGTGTCATACTGATTTTGGAACGATTGACAATCACAATATACACAGCATAAGTTAAGGATGATAGCAAGACAAGTATAACTCCCAATGTTGAAAGTTTGACGTCTCCATCTCCTTTATATAACATCCCGATACCGGAAACACTCAAAACAATGGACAGTATGGTTGTTAAAGATGTTTTTTCTTTGAAAAATAATGCCATGATGATAGCTACCATTATCGGATAAGCAAACAGTATGGTAGAGGCAATACCCGAATCCATGTATTTGAAAGAAGTATACAAAGTCAAAGCAGATGCAGAAAAGATAATCCCCAAACTACTAAGAACTTTAAATTCAAAATGATCAATTCTAAATGGTACTTTGTTTATTTTAAGTATAATTGAAAGAATGATAACTGCAAAAATAAAACGATAAAAGATAACACTCGTGGGATTGAATCCGTCTTGATACAAAAATAAAGCACCCAAAGGATTGGTACCATAAGCAATTGCGGCAATTATTCCAAAGAAATATCCTTTAACTTTGTTATTCATAAAACAGATAGAAGACAACCCAAAAACAGGTGAGATTAATCTCACCTATTTTCAACTTTCATAAAAAAAATAAGCTACCTATTAAATTTTATTTTCAGTTTTTCTATCATATCTTTACTCATCTTCTGCAAATCATATTCAGGTTTGAAGCCCCATTCTTTACGAGCACAAGAATCATCCATCCAGTTAGGCCAACTATCTGCAATACTTTGTTTGATAGCATCAACATCATAAGTCATTTTAAAGTTAGGATAATACTTTTTTACCTCATTATATATCTCTTCGGGGTCAAAGTGCATAGCTGTAACATTGAATGAGTTGCGATGAATAAGTTTGCTTGCATCTGCTTCCATAATATTAATTGCAGCATTTAAAGCATCCGGCATATACATCATATCCAATTGCGTACCCTTTTTTAGTGGGCAAACAAAATCCTCACCTTTTACCGCTGCATAGTAGATATCTACTGCGTAATCGGTAGTACCGCCACCTGGAGGCGTTACATAAGAAATAAGTCCAGGAAAACGTACGCTACGGGTATCAACGCCAAATCTCTTGTAATAATAGTCTGCTAACAATTCTCCTGTTACTTTTGTTACTCCATAGATGGTACCGGGACGCTGTATGGTATCTTGTGGTGTACCGTCAAGCGGAGTATTTGGTCCAAAAGCACCAATAGACGATGGAGTAAATAAAGCACATTTATTCTCTCTTGCTACTTCCAAGCAATTGATTAAGGCTCCCATACCTACATTCCAACCCAGCATAGGATTCTTTTCTGCCGTTGCCGAAAGGATAGCAACCAAATTGTAAATAGCATCAATATCATATTTCTTTACTATTTGTGCTATCTGGTTAGTATCGCAAGCATCTACTTTGTCTGTCGGACCTGATTGTCGTATAGCTTCAGTTAATCTATCGGGATTCAAATCAGTTGCCACAACATTGCTTCCCCCATAGACTTCTCTTAATCTCATTGTCAGTTCTGAGCCAATCTGTCCGCCCGAACCTAATACCAATATTTTTTTCATTCTATTTATTGAAATATTTATCAAACAAAACGTTCAATAGCGAATAACTCTTTAATTAAAATAGTATCCGCCATTGAACATTGTTTATCGTATTTTATTTTAATACCCCTAATTGTTTACCAATCTTAGTAAAGGCAGCAATACATTTGTCTAACTGTTCTTTTGTATGTCCTGCACTCACTTGAACACGAATACGAGCCTCACCCTTAGGCACAACAGGATAATAGAATCCCGTTACATATATACCCTCTTCCGATAAAGCGGCGGCAAACTTTTGAGATAATGGTGCATCGTATAACATAACTGCACATATTGCGGATTGCGTCGGTTTGATATCAAAACCTGCCGCTTTCATCTTTTCAACAAAATACTTTGTATTCTCGTGCAAAATATCTTGCAACTTATTATCTCTTGTTATTATATCAAATGTTTTGATTGCTGCTGCTGCTACCATAGGAGGTATGGAATTAGAGAATAAGTATGGACGAGATCTTTGACGCAACATCTCTATTATTTCTTTTTTACCCGTAGTAAATCCCCCCACAGCTCCTCCAAACGCTTTACCAAGAGTACCTGTAATAATCTCTATCTTCCCTATAAGATTATACTGCTCGGTAGTACCTCGTCCTGTTGCTCCGACAACTCCGGCAGAATGAGATTCATCTACCATAACCAAAGCATCGTATTTCTTTGCTAACTCATAAATTTTGTCAACGGGTGCAACATTACCATCCATTGAAAATACACCATCTGTACAAATAATTCTGTGTCTACAATCTTTGGCCTCTATCAATTTTTGCTCCAACTCATTCATATCAGCATTAGCATAACGCAAACGTTTAGCCTTACAAAGTCTTACACCATCTATAATGGAAGCATGATTCAAAGAATCTGAAATGATGGCATCCTGATCATTGAACAATGGTTCAAAGACACCTCCATTGGCATCAAAACAAGCAGCATAAAGTATGGTATCCTCTGTGCCAAAGAATTCTGCAATACGTCTTTCTAACTCTTTGTGCAAATCTCCGGTACCACAAATAAAACGGACACTACTCATACCGTAACCTCTTGTATCCATGGCTTGCTTAGCAGCATCTATCAATTCTCTATTGTCTGCAAGACCTAAGTAGTTGTTAGCACAGAAATTCAAAACATCTCCTTCGTTTTTTGTTTTGATGGCAGCAGCTTGTGGAGTAATGATAACTCTTTCGCTTTTGTAAAGACCATCATTTTTTATTTGCTGAATCTCTTGCTGTAAATATTTTTGAAATTTATCATACATGACTTTAACCTTTTTTTATTAGTTATACTTCATTATTTATCTCAATACGGGTTGCAAAAGTAGTAAAAATTTCCATAAAATCGGCATAAAACTATTATTTTTCTTGAAAACTTTACTAATTTTGCACGTTCAAAAAATATAGAAAACCAAAAAAGATCATATTTCTATGCAGATTGTTACATTGACTACGGACTGGGGGACTAAGGATTGGTTTAACGGTCAGATAAAAGGTATATTATATTCCACTATTCCCGATGTAAATGTGGTAGATTTAAGCCATTCCATTCAGAAATTCGATACACGTCCGGCAGCTTTTGTAATAAAAAACTCATGTCTGAACTTCCCCAAAGGAACCATTCATATAATTGATATTAATACATACGAGGGAATATCCAAGTCTTTTATTGTGGTAAAATACAAAGAACAGTATTTCATATGCACGGATAATGGATTGCCAAGTATGGTTTTTGAGGATGAACAAGTTGAGATAACAGATTGTTCCAATGTATTGTCGGATAGCAATTATTACACGTTTGCCGTATTGGATTTATTTGTTAAAATAACCAGGATAATTGTTGAGGACAAAGGGACAGATAGAATAGGTAATAGATTAGAGGGTTTTATGACTCACCAATCTTTTCCTTTACCGATAATAAAAGAAGATAGAATTATTTGTCAGATAATCTATATTGATGATTATGGCAACGCATATCTTAACATAGATTACCCAACATTCGAAAAAATTTTGGCAGGAAGAAAATTCACCTTCTTAGCTGATGTAAGATGCGAAATAAATAAAATTTCCAAATCATACGCTGATGCAACTATGAAAAACAAAATACTATTAACCGTATCGGCAACCAATCATTTGGAACTTGCAGTAAGAGAAAACAGTATATCTCAACTGTTAGGATACAAGATAGGAAAACAAATTGTAATAGAAATTAAATAGAATGTTTTTTTTGCAAGATAAGTTATAAGTTGCATAGAGTTGGAAAATAGAAAGGTGTTGCGTAAGATGAATGTATCATTTATAACATACATTCATGGTATTAGATACATTAATATATCTATTATTTAATTGCAAACATATACCATTTTGTTTATAAATGTCAAGATTGTTTTATGTCCATTGCTTGACGAATCGCATTACCTAACAAAAAGAATGACAATACCAATATCATAATAGCCAAACCTGGTATGATAGCCATGTAAGCGGCATCCAGGATTATATAACCATAGTTTTCCTTTATCATACTTCCCCATGAGGGTATAGGAGGTTGAACACCAATACCCAAAAAGGACAATCCGGCTTCTTGTAATATGGCAGTAGCAAAATTGGATGCAACTATAACTGTTACGGATCCTACAACATTAGGTAGGATGTGTTTGGTTATCAATCTGAAATCCGAAAATCCTAATGCTCTTCCTGCAAGGACGAATTCTTTCTCTTTCAAACTCATAACTTGTCCTCTTACCATACGAGCGATATCTACCCACATGGTAAGTCCTACGGCAACGAATACTTGCCAAAATCCTTTTCCTAAGGCAAATGTTATAGCAATGACGAGTAATATTGTTGGCATTGACCATATGACATTGATTACCCACATTATAATGTTATCTACTGCACCTCCGTAATAACCTGCTATGCTACCTAATGTAACGCCAATTACAAGTGCAATAAATATTGCAATAAAACCAACAGTCAACGATACTCTTGTACCTATCATAAGTTGCGATAACAAATCTCTGCCATATTTATCGGTTCCCAAATAATATGTCTTGTCTACGATTTTATATTTTATGTCTTTATTCAAAGTTATTTTCTCTCCTTCGTTAGGTGTGTCAGAGGTATAAGTTTCATAAGTTAAAGTATTGTTTTTATTTATCTTATAGTCATAAATAGGAATATTAGTTGTAGAGCAAACCGTCCCGAAAAACATATTGTGGAACCATCGTTGGATAGTATTTGTATTATCATCTTTTAGGGTATTTGGGGAATAGATTTGCAACATCTTGATTTTAAATCCCGGTTTTTTAACTGCAATTTCCAAATGCTGTTCATTGGCGTAAGGAGTCTTATCCGGAGTTATGGCATATCCCAACACGGCAATTACTACAAAGATAATGATAACTGCTAATGAGATGATAGCCAATGGATTTTTCAATAAACGTTTCACTATTATAAACAACGCTTGATTAAATCAGGTTCAATTCAAACTTGGCCTCATCACTCATCATACTTATATCCCAAGAGGGTTCAAAGGTCAGTTGTACCTGAACGTTATTTACTCCATCCACTTCTTTTACGCTCTGTTCTACCATCTGAGGCAAATCCTCTGCCACAGGACAGTTGGGAGCAGTAAGTGTCATCTGTATCAATACAAAGTAATCATCGTTTATATCTATCTTATATATCAATCCCATATCCCAAATATTGACGGGAATCTCCGGGTCGTAGATAGTTCGTAATACTTGAATAATCCTATCTCTTAATATTTCTTTCTCATCCATTGCAATATCAATTTAGTATGCAAAATTAATCAATATTTTTCACTTACTAATTATTTATTTTCGCAAAACTGCATCTGTTCAAATTACGACTACATTTGGGTAAATTCTTTCGTAACAATAAATAATTAATCTCTGACTTTAATTTATTAAAACGCCGTTTTATTATAAAAACTATTCGTATATTTGCAGGACAAAATAGATCAAACAAAATGCGTTGGGGATTAATATTACAATATAATGGGAAAAATTATCACGGATGGCAACGACAAGACAACCAAGTAGCTACCATACAGGGTGTTTTGTGTGAATATTTCTCAAATGTATTGCAAGAAGATATTTTGGTGTTAGGTTGCGGTCGTACCGATACGGGAGTACATGCCAAAAATTATGTCGCTTATTTTGACTCTACCAATCTGACAACTGACAAGTTAGAATGGCTGCTTTGGAAGATAAATGCATATTTGCCATATGACATAAGAATCAATCATATAATAAAAGTACCCGATAATTTCAATGCCCGTTATGACGCATTTAGCAGAACCTATCGCTATTATATAGCAACAGCTAAACAACCTTTTCTTTCTGATTTTTCTTGGTTTGTCCCACACAAATTGGACCTAAAAAAAATGAATACCGGAGCAAGAATAATGTATCAATTTGACGACTTTACTTCATTGAGTAAAGGTGATAATCAAACGCTTACAAATATTTGTAGAGTACTTTATGCACATTGGGAAAGAAAAGCCGAGATGTTGATTTTTACCATAAGAGCTAACCGTTTTTTGCGTAATATGGTTAGGGCAACTGTAGGAACGTTGGTAGAGGTGGGCAAAGGTAATATTACTGTTGATGATTTCGCAAAAATTTTGGAAGCAAAGGATAGGAGTAAAGCAGGATATTCTGCCAAAGCACAAGGACTTTTTTTAGAAGAAATAGAATACGATAGAAATGTCCTACCTCGTAAATTATTCGATTGGTAGGGTGGGAGAAATAAAAAGGGTATCTATTCTCCAGACACCCCTTGTTTGTTACGATATTATCAAGGCTTAATATTTTAATTGAAACATTAATGTGTTGAAATGTAGGATTTGATATTATTTACATTGACTCTTTCTTGGTGCATTGTCTCTCTCAACCGAATTGTTACACTGTTATCCGTAAGCGAATCATTGTCTATTGTTATACAATACGGAGTACCTATTGCATCTTGTCGTCTATATCTTTTACCTATCGTATCTTTTTCTTCATAATGAGAACGCATAGAGAATTTTAAGTCGTTGAATATGCCGTGTGCCATCTCCGGTAACCCATCTTTATTAACTAACGGAAGGATACTAACCTTGTAAGGTGCTAACTGTTTAGGTAAATTGAGTACCGTACGAATGGAGCCGTCTTTTAGTTGTTCTTCTTTGTATGCATGAGAAAAAACAGCCAAAAAAGTACGGTCCAAACCGATAGATGTCTCTACACAATAAGGTGTATAGCTTTCATTTATTTCCGAATCAAAGTATTGGACTTTCTTCCCGCTAAATTCTTGATGACGTTTCAAATCAAAATCGGTTCTTGAGTGAATACCTTCTAATTCTTTGAAACCAAAAGGAAATTCAAACTCAATATCTGTCGCAGCATTAGCATAATGTGCTAGTTTTTCATGGTCATGATAACGGTATTTCTTTTGTGGTATGCCCAAGGCCAAATGCCAGTTCATTCTCTCTTGTTTCCAATAGTTGAACCAGTCCATTTCCGTACCTGGACGACAGAAAAACTCCATCTCCATCTGTTCAAACTCTCTCATTCTGAATATAAACTGACGTGCAACTATCTCATTACGAAACGCTTTACCTATTTGAGCAATACCAAATGGGATTTTCATTCTATTAGTCTTCTGCACATTAAGATAATTGACAAAAATGCCTTGTGCCGTTTCGGGCCTTAGATATATGGTGTCGCTATCCTCTGATACCGAACCTATTTTGGTTGCAAACATTAAGTTGAATTGTCTTACCTCGGTCCAATTTCTTGTCCCTGAAATCGGACAAACTATACCCAACTCCTCTATCAAGAGTTTCAATCCTACCAAGTCATTTGCATTCATTAAATCGGCAAATTTTTTTCCAATGTTTTCAATTTGCTGTTTGTAAACTTTTACTCTATCACTGGTAGATAAAAATTGTTCTTCGTTGAAATCATCACCAAAACGTTTCTTTGCCTTCGCCACTTCTTTGTTTATCTTATCCTCAATCTTAGCCATGTGGTCCTCTATAAGAACATCAGCACGATAACGTTTCTTACTGTCTTTATTGTCAATCAACGGATCATTGAAAGCATCCACATGACCACTGGCTTTCCATATCTTAGGGTGCATAAATATGGCACTGTCTACTCCAACAATATTTTCATGCATCTGAGTCATTGACCGCCACCAATATTGTTTGATATTATTTTTCAATTCCACACCATTGGGACCGTAATCATACACAGCACCTAACCCATCATACAATTCGCTCGAAGGAAAAATAAATCCATATTCTTTAGCGTGGGAAACTATTTTCTTAAACAATTCTTCGGTATTCATTTTCTTTGTGTTATATTATCAGTATTGAAAATAAATTATATGGTATCGGTTATCGTTCTAACCATTCATATTTAACAAAAACTCTTCATTGGTACGCGTAACCGACATTCTGTTTTTAATCAAATCCATTGCCTCATTAGGATTCATATCTGCAATGTAATTGCGTAGAATTAGCATCCTATTCAAAGCATTATCTGACAAAAGCAAATCATCCCTACGTGTAGAAGAGGCAACCAGATCAATGGCAGGATAGATACGTTTGTTAGATAATTTTCTATCCAATTGCAATTCCATATTTCCCGTTCCTTTAAATTCTTCAAAGATAACCTCGTCCATTTTAGACCCTGTCTCTATCAAAGCAGTAGCAATAATGGTCAAACTTCCTCCACCCTCAATGTTACGTGCAGCTCCAAAGAAACGTTTCGGTTTTTGTAGAGCATTAGCTTCCACTCCTCCCGAGAGAACTTTACCACTTGCCGGAGCAACAGTGTTATACGCACGTGCAAGTCTCGTAATACTATCCAAGACTATTACCACATCATGTCCGCATTCAACCATACGTTTAGCTTTCTCCAATACAATATTAGCAATCTTCACATGTCTTTCGGCAGGCTCATCAAATGTAGATGCTATAACCTCGGCATCTACCGTTCTTTGCATATCCGTTACTTCCTCAGGTCGTTCATCTATCAATAACACGATAAGATACACGTCAGGATGATTAGCAGCAATTGCATTTGCTATCTCTTTGAGTAGAGTAGTCTTTCCTGTCTTAGGAGGAGCGACTATCATGGCACGTTGTCCCTTTCCAATAGGAGTAAATAGGTCAATGATACGTGTAGATAGACTCTGTCCCTGATGCCCTGTTAATTGAAATTTTTCTTCTGGGAACAAAGGTGTCAAGTACTCAAACGGTATTCTATCTCGTATAGACTCCGGTGTCCTGCCGTTGATACTCATAACATTAACCATAGGAAAATATTTCTCACCATCTTTAGGTGGACGAATCATTCCATGTATGGTATCGCCAGTTTTCAAAGCAAAGAACTTAACCTGAGATATAGATACATAAATATCATCAGGTGAATTCAAATAGTTGTAATCACTTGAACGCAAAAAACCATAGCCATCAGGCATTAACTCCAACACTCCCTCAGCTTCTACTAATCCTTCCACATCCGAGACCAATATCGGCTTTACTTCCTGATTGGGTGAGGTACCTGTTTGTGAAAAAAGTGAAGCTTGTTGATTGGCAACCATGGAAGATGTATTCTCTTCTTTAGACGCGTTATTCTTTTTATCGGATGCAGTATTTTTTTTGTTGGATATTGTTTTGGAGGCCTCAGTTGCTCCTTTTACCGATACAATAGCAGGTGCCGGTGCAATAATGTTTTTATTTGTAGTATTATTTGCTGTTATGGAACGCTTAGGTTGAAAATCGGGAATATTCAACTCATCAATTTTTGCACTTTCCGGCAATTTAGAAATATTCAAATCTTTAATTATCTGTTTTTTATCAAATGGTGCAGATTCGCTTTTGGTAGGAGGTTGAACCGAATTGGTATTGGAAGTATTTGATACTGCTATTGGTTTAGGTTTTAAGTGAGTGCGAGGACGTTTGTTTTGTTGTTGATTTTGCAAAGATGACGTATTTGTTATTACCTCCCTTTGTTCCTCTTGTTTTTTTTCATTTTTTCGTGGTCGTCCTCTTTTTTTTGTTGTTGCAACCAACGGTTCATTGTTCTTTACAGTGTCTTGTTGAGGGTTATCAGCTTGGAAATCCAAAATTTTGTAGATTAATTCTTGTATATCCGTTACTTTGGAACTTTTAGGTATCTCCATTTGTTGAGCAATGGCTTTAAGTTCAATCAAAGATAACTGTTCTAATTGTGCTTTATTATACATAATACATTATTATTAATATATAGGTTGTAATGATTATCATTCATTCTAAAATAACTTTGTTTTTCGGGGATTTTTTGTGCCACCAATATAGTAGTGCAGCATCTAAGTAGCAAAACTTTTCGCAAAATTACAACTTTATTTTGAAACACAACAATAAAACGGCGTAAAAAATTAATGAAACGGCGAATAAAATTTTTAACTTCCCATAAAAATATCGTAATATCACATAGTATTTTCTTAAAGTCAAGAACTATTATTTGCAATTATTAAATGTATCCATTTTCTTAAAATTAAAAGGTATTCAGCATAAAGAGTTACAGAAAATCATTTCTTGTTGGAAAATAATTATTAGAAAAGAAAAAAAATTCATAACTTTGCAAGTGAATAAACATGATATTATCACTGATAAAGATTAGAATTTATGGATAGATATTTACAAATACTTAAAATTTCTTGGATATCGGCTTTGATTGTTTCTATTGTTACGGCTATATTGATGCTATTGTTTTTCTTAATTTATGAAAATACAGCAACTTATACACATAACGATTGGCTTTGGAGCAATGTAGGTATTGCGATTATTATGCTTATTTTAATATTTTTCGCAAATAAATATACTAAACGACAACTAAACAAAATTAGGCAGAATGATTTGTCTGCAAAACTTGTTTCTTATTTATCCATTTGTAGAAAACAAATGTTTTGCTATGTTCTTGTGTGTTTGTTTGGATTGGTTGCTATTTTTTTAAGCAGACAAATAGAATTAGTAATATTTGATATCTTAGCTATATTGCTTATCGTTAATCATCGTCCTACAAAAATTAAAGTAAAATTTGATTTAGCTCTAACTGAAGAAGATTTAGCCAAATTTGATAATATAAAATTTCAAACAAAGCTGTAAAAATTTATCATTTTTTACAATTAAAATGAATTTTATCGTATATTTGCAATCTTAAAATTACAGAATATGGGATATAAAAAATACATAATCACTCTCTTATTAAGTTTTGTCTTTGTAAGTAATCTCAATGCTCAAAGATATTTGGAAAATGCTATTCGTCGTCCTGATGACCATCGTAACAAGATTAGATTGGGTTTACGTTTAGGTGCAAATATCAGCGATTTGACCAGTGCTAATGGATTAGATATATGGAATGGTTTGATGTTTTGGGATATAAACCGAGAATATATAGGATTTACGGATACGAAGAGCAAATTGGGGTTCAATGCCGGTATAACTGCTCAACTCAAATTGTGGAATCGTTGGTATGTACAAACAGGATTGGTTTATACTATGAAAGGGTATGAAATTCAATCGCAGCAGGTGAATATAGACGTCAATGCTCATTACATTCAATTGCCGCTGGAAATGATTTATAAGTATCCTATCGCTAATGTTGACTTACTTGTCTCGGGAGGATTGTTTCTCGGTGTTGGTGTTAATGGAATGACGCATTTTTATGACCATTACGGAGAAGGTGCCGACCCTCGTAAATTTCATGATGCACTACAAAAACCTTATATTAACGAAAAATTGGGTATTTATAATTTAATAGGTTGCGATCATACGGTACATGGAGCTAACGTTTTTTGGTCTGATGATGATGATACTTTTTTATCGGAAGGTACTTACAGGATTGATGGCGGTGTGCAAGTAGGATTGGGATTTGAATATAAGAGTTTTCAGTTTATGTTCAATTATCAATATTCTCTTACTCCTCTTTACGATTATGATCACGATTTTTCTTATCGTTATACAACAAAGGCTAAAAATGAAAACGTGGTTAATCCAACAGATCCCGCATATAGTCGTTATTACAACGCAAACGGCAAACCTTATAACAATTCGTTTGAATATTTTTCCAAAGACGTGATTACCTCTCCGCATCACCACGTAATTAGTTTCACTATTTCATTTTTCTTTGACAAGTTTAAACATGGCTTGAAATTGTAATGAGACAACAGATTTTCATATTGATATTTTTGCTTTCTATGTTTAATCTTTTTGCACAAAGAGATATTCGTCCTATATCTACTAAACAGGATGACGAACACACTGTATTACACGCTTCTACAACGTTTGGACAAGATTATTTTGCAAACAAATTTTTTGTTAATACTTTTGGAGTTGACTATTCCAAACGGCTAGATAATAAAACAACTCTTTATTTCGGTGCTAATATATTTAATATAAATGCTTCAAAGGAATTAATAGACCGTTCACCGCGTAAAAGAAACAGTGGCTCAATGTATATGGGGATATCTTACAACGCCAATGATAAATTAGTAATCGGTGGTGATATTTTCTATAATGGTATATATAATATGATAGGAGCGGATCTGGAATTGAAATATCATATCAATGATAACAACTTTTTAGAGATTTATGCAAGTTTTTCTCGTCAGTTATCGCCGTCTGGCAACAATCAACCCATCCCTTATTGGTATAATACAACATTCCAACCTTTTATCTTTGGATATTAAATCATTGAATTGCCTTATTGCCTGAGTATCTTTATCCTGGCAGTGTTCTAATGCCACTTTGCCATACCAGAGTATATTATCTGCTATCAGTATCCCTCCTTTATTCAATTTATCTACTAAAAGAGAATAATAGTTAGGATAGTGTATTTTTTCTGCATCCAAAAAAATTAAATCATACTTATTTTGCAATGTTGGAATTATCTCTAAACCTTGACCGATAATGATATTAATTTTTTGAATTACATTATTATCGGTGAAATGTTCAATAAGAAAAGGTTTGTATTCCTCCATAGCTTCAATAGTATCTATTTTACAATCTTGTTCTGTTGCAAGAGCAAAACAAGTAGTAGCATAGCCTGAAAAAGTACCGATTTCTAAAATATTTTTCGGTCGTAAAATCTTACAAATCAACATCAAAAATTCCCCTTGCCAGGCTCCGCTGACCATTTGAGGTTTAATAAATTTAAGATGTGTTTGTCTATTTAATTCATTGAGTATTTCGTTATTGTTAGAGTGATGTTTATCGCAATAGTCTTCAACTCTTTTATCTACAAAAGGATGAATCTGTTTTTCTTTCTCGTCTTCCATAAACTGTTTTTTCAATATATTTAATTTAATTGCAAATTTACTTTAAAATATTTTGATATTTATAAATTATTTATCACTATAAATATATTTATATACTGATTTCAAAATCATCTTATTAAATGTGTAAAAAATAAGACGGCGTTTCAAGAAATTATTTTCCTAAAAGAGTAAATTCTTTTTTGAAAACAAGAAATTCTTTTGGTACTTTATTTTACTCACAATTCATAAGCCAATCACCATCTACTCCAAGCAAACGACAAAGGTTCAAAGCTTCGGTAGGAGTGGAGTTAGTTGTGTCCTCTATCAATGAATAATCTATATTATCAGACAGATTATCTATAGATATAGGAGGTTTGAGATTATTATTGATAAATCCTTTTACCCTATAATGCAAACACTTTGCTGTAATATTGGAATAATGAGTGGTAACTACACAAATAGAATTGCCCATATTGATAGTAGAAATAAAACCGTTTAACAATTTTACACCCTCTATTGGATTTGTTGTACGTGCAAGTTCATCTACCAAAACCAAATAACGTCTCATTGTCTTTACTTGTTCAATTATTCCATTGAGTGTTAAAATTTCCGAAGCAAATGAAGAAAGTCCTTGATTTTCATCTTGATTATCCCCGATAGATTGCAAAATTCCTTCTACCAAACAAATATCCGCCTTATCAGCTGCTACAAAAAAACCGAACTGTGCTAACAACTGATTCAGTGCCAGCGTTTTCAAAACAATAGTTTTGCCGGCCATATTAGCACCTGTTATCAGCATTGTATCGGTATTGCACAAAATGTCTATGGCTTGAAAAGTTTTTCCTCTTTTTTGCAGATGTTCTTCAATAATAGGATTAAAAATTTTGGTATATCTTGTTGTTGTTTCATTGAGTTGCGGTTTCACAAGATTCATCAGAATATTCAACTCTGCCTTTGCTATACTTACGTCAAGCAATGCTATCTGTGATATGGCTTTTCTCAACCTTAATATTTCAGGACGAATTTGTGTGCAAATTTTTTCCCTTACAATATTTTCTATTTCAATAATTTCATTGTATATTTTTGCAGCTAAAGGACTATCTGTTTGCTTCAATTTCTCAAACTCAGATCTCAGGGTTGAAATATTCGGATTATAGGCATTATAAACATAGAATTGTTTGGATTTTGTTCCTTCCGGGTCAAGTAAAGTTATAATATCATCAAATGAATCTAAAACAAATTCTTCACAATTCAAATTTCTCAGAGATTGATTTAACTGTTGACACGACAAACAAAAAGCTTTGATTTCAAAAAGTCCTATATCATCCAAATTTTCATTTCTTTCAATTAAATTGATAGACCCTATAATGTTATGAATATCGTATAAAATACATTCTAATAACATCTTATCGTTTGTAGAAATGGATTCTATAAAAGTTTGACATTTTTCAGTCAATTCATATTGTTTTTTTAAGAAATCTTTATCCTTGGAAAATTCCAAATTAAACAAAAAATCTCTTCCCATTGCTGTTTTAATGACCAAATGTTCATATACAGCTTTGAATTGTAAGTTCTCATTTATTGCTTTTTTGAAATTCATAGGCATCAATCAATATTGCGTATATTATATATAGGTAAAGGTATTTTATCACGTAAAGATGATAACAATTTGTCGCTATCTAATTTATAGCCTTGCGGAGCTACCGGATTTATTGTTATTGCTAACAATTTAGTTTGATGCAAACACAGAATATTCCCGCCGTTCCGTAAGAAATTGTAAGTGTTCAATTCATTGGAAAATACATGTGTAAAATCCTTTGTTATAAGTGTAAATTTATTTTTATCCTTCTGTGTTGCTATTAGTTCCAGAAGTTTGTCTGTTATCATGCCCGGTATAAACAAAGTCTTAGAAACGGAAAATATTACGTCTTTATATTTTTGTAACATCAACATTGATGGAATTTTTAGATTCACTAACTCATTTTTTTCCGTTATTGCAAAAACTCCTTTTGAGATGTTCAATAATTTTCCTTTCAAATTATCTTCATATTCAGATAATTTGGTCATATCATACATAAATAGAGTTTTTTGAACAATCTTTTCAATGGAAGCTGATACCACAGCACCGGTAGAAAGTATCATCGCATCGGTGATAGAAGGAGAGGCAAAAGATTTTCTTGACAACGCTCCGTCTATCAAACAGATATCGCTTTTTTGTGTCATTATATCTATCAATTCTTTCAGCCTTACACTATCTGTTGGACCTGAAAGCATCACGTTGCCAAAAGATCTACTACGAGCTGTTACCAATCTACCTAAAGACGTTCCATAATGAGAAATATCTTCAATGGCAGCAATTATTTCTTTCTTAGGATAAAGTTGTTCTGAGGTAATAAACAAAGAATTAGGGTACAAAAAAACACGTGGTTTGGATGTTTCCGTAACTTGGTCTAGTGTTTCGCCGTCAATACCTATGGAAGTAACCGAAATTTTCTTATTGTAGTCATTCAAACGACGAATCACATAATTCAAAGCCTCCGTCTTGCCGGCATTTTTATCCATACCGACAAACGATATACTTTTGTAATTCAACAGACTGTTAATAAAAGGCATTTCTTATCTTCAATAGTCCAAACAAATTTCCTTTTCTTTGATTAAAAATGCAACTACCTTGAATTGTTTTCAAAAAACAATTTCCTAAAGTCTGACTTTATTTCACCCAAACGCCGTTTTATCTTCTCAAAAACGGCGTTTGATAATATATATTTATTACCTACGATTACGATTTCTTTCGTGGCGTTCCAAATCCTTTGGTTCCATTGCCATACGTTTGTTTTCAAGTAGTGAAAGTACACCTTCTTGCTCCATTTCTTCACCCTTAAGGAAATCTAAATCGCATTCTCCTGGTGTATAATCCACTGGTTCAGTATAAGTTGTAATAACTCCTTCATAGTTTCTCAATACCACCTTACCTGGTGCTTGTGAGATAACATATTGTGGCATAACAGGAGTTTTTCCTCCGCCACCAGGTGCATCTATTACAAAAGTCGGAACAGCATATCCGGAAGTATGCCCTCTTAAAGCTTCCATTATTTCAATTCCTTTGGATACCGTTGTACGGAAATGCTCCAACCCCATACTTAGGTCGCATTGATAGATATAGTATGGGCGAACACGCATAGCAACCAGTCTTTGTACGAGTTTTCTCATCACTCTTACATCGTCATTTACACTTCTTAGCAAGACGCTTTGATTACCTAGAGGAATACCTGCATCTGCAAGTTTACTACATGCTTGTTTAGCTTCCTCGGTACATTCATTTGGATGATTGAAATGAGTATTCAACCAAATAGGATGGTATTTTTTTAGCATATTGCATAAATTATCAGTAATACGCATAGGACATACTACCGGGGTGCGAGAACCCAAACGAATAATTTCTACATGAGGTATGTCACGTAGTCTTTTTATTATGCTTTCAAGGAATTCATCATTAACCATAAGGCAATCACCGCCAGAAAGTAGGACATCGCGAATCTGAGGTGTCCTTGCAATGTAATCTATCCCGTTTTGAATACGGTCTTGTGCAACATTTGCATCATTCTGTCCTGCAAAACGCCTGCGAGTACAGTGCCTGCAATACATAGAACACATATCGGTGATAAGAAATAAACATCTGTCCGGATAACGATGTGTTATACCCGGAACAGGAGAGTCCTCATCTTCATGAAGAGGGTCTAACAAATCTGCAGGTGCCTGATACGTTTCTTTAATTGTAGGTATGGCCTGCAAACGTATGGGATCGTTTGGACTATTAGGGTCAATATGTGATAGGTAATAAGGAGTAATTGCCATTCTCAATGTTTTCAGAGCCGCTTTCACTCCTTGCTCTTCATTCTCCGTTAATTTTACGTATTTTTTCAACTCTTCAAGAGTTTCCACCCTATTTTTGACCTGCCAGTGCCAGTCATTCCATTGTTCGTCTGTAACATTAGGAAACAATTCCCTCCTTCTATCTACTTGCATTTTTATTTTATTTTAATAGTTCCTTATTTTGAGTTGCAAAGATATAAATTTTTCATTGAATATTTGCATAAAAATGCCGAAAGACGTAAAAATATTGAAATTATTTGTAACTTTGCATAGATTAATCCCATATTGTATGGTACATGACGGCAGATAATTTGTTTGATAACACGTACAAAGAAAATAAAGAGATACTTTCGTTAGTTGAAGTTTTAGATAAATTGAGTGAAAGCGTAAGAACTCAATTTTCACATCCCTTTTGGTTAAAATGTGAAGTGTCCAAAATCAATCTGTATCCCTATTCGGGTCATGCTTATCCTGAGTTGGTGGAAAAAGATGGGCAAGTAATTGTAGCACAGACGAAGGCTATCATATGGAAAAATGATTTTGACAGAATAAATGACAAATTCAGACATATTGTTGGCGAAAATATTAAAGATGGAATTAGTATTATCTGCCTGGCCCGTATGACTTTCCACTCTCTTTACGGACTTTCTTTAATTATTTCCGATATTGACCCAAATATGACATTGGGTCAATTAGAAAAAGAACGACTCAATTGTATTCAACGACTAAAAAATGAGAATATTTTCTCTGTCAACAAAACCAAAAATTTACCTCTGCTACCAAAACGTTTAGCTGTTATTAGTGTTCCCTCATCCAAGGGATATAATGACTTTATTCAAACTCTAGACAATAAGTCGGATAAATACAAATTCTTTATTCATCTTTTCCCTTCGTTACTTCAAGGAGACAATGCAAGTCATCAGATAATAGAAGCCTTGAATGTAATAGAAAAAGTGAAAGAATATTTTGATTGTGTTCTGATTATCAGAGGAGGAGGGGGAGATATCGGACTTCATTGCTATAATAATTATGAGTTATGTAGGAAAATAGCGACTTTTCCTTTACCTGTGCTAACCGGTATCGGACATTCCACTAATGAAACGGTTGCCGAAAGCATATCTTTTGAAAATTTTATTACACCTACCGCATTGGCGGAGTTTATGTTGGATAAAATGGAGAGTTTTGACCAAGATATAGAACAAATAAAGCAAAAGATTAATAGATTGTCTCACATTATTATAAATGAACAAAATAAAAATCTGTCTTATATAAAAAACATCATTGTAATGAATGTAAAAAATATATTGGAAAAAGAAAAGAATTCTCTAAATAGTGATGTAAAATACATAAAAGCATTAGATCCTATCAATATATTGAAAAAAGGCTATACAATTACTTCAATTGAAGGACGTATAATACAATCTATCAATTATATATCAAAAGGAGATAGGATAGAAACAATAACCATGGATGGCAAGTTCTATTCCACAATCGATTAATAACAAATAAAGATATGAAAGGCGAAAATTTGAATTATACAGAGGCATACAAGCAACTACAACAAATAATCCTCAAGATGGAATCCTCACAGATGCAAGTCGATGAATTAAGTGATAATATAAAAAAGGCAACTAATCTTATCCATATTTGCAAAGAAAAACTTACAATTATAGAAAGTGATGTTAATTCATTAATCCAAGATATTGAAAAACAAAATATTCAATAGTTTTACTTATACTAATACATTAACTAATAATATTACTTGTTCAAAACTAAGAAATGTTAAGATAAATATTATAAATAAAGTATTCAGATATTAAAAAGATAGAGTAAGTAAACGAAAAAATTAGACACAATGAAAAAAGATAAAAAATAAAGGAGTGCTTACCGTCTCGGCGCCCTCCCTTGCGATTTATAAAAGGAACATGTCCTTCATAGTTATTAACCCAAAATTTCTTTTTTCTTTTTACAGTGCAAAATTACAAACATCCAACAGACCGTACAATACTCAAAAATGAGTATATTTGCGTGTTTGTCTTTTTTGCTTATGAAAATTACATTTTTCTATTGCATTGACACAATAAAAGTGAGATATTGGTAAACTCTTTCTTGAAAAGGATTTACTAATGTGTGATATTGTTTTACTAAAATGCCATTTTAATAATTTCTTATGCCTTAAAATTTTTATGTATCATATTTTTATTTAAAAAAACTTATTATACGACATTTTCATTTTGTAAATAAATATTCCTTTTTCTTATTTAAATAAGTTTTTTTATGAGATTATTATTCAAATATAAAAAAACAATACTCAAATCTTGGTATTTGATTTTTTAGGCTTACATCCTAATTTTACTTAAAAGTCAATTAATAATATATAGTTAGCAAAAAATACCATCATCTGTATATTGGTTTTATAAATCCTCAACAAATGATGGCTAATTAATTTATTCAAATTGGTTATTTACAACTATCTTGAAATATTTCGTTGCAAAGTGCCTTGTTTTTGAGGTTCTGTATTGATAGTACGAGATGGAAAATTTCTTGATGGGGTATCCGAACGCTTGATAGTACTGTTGAGTTTTTCCCTATTATTATTTTCCGTGTTATTATTACTTCTTGCGTTTCTATTGATAGTTGTTGTCCTTTTGGGAGATGCAGGTTGAGAAGTATTGAATGATCTATTAATATTGTTGCTACGATTATTAATATTGTTATTACGATTATTAATATTGCTATTATGATTGTTAAAATCATTGCTACGATTATTAAGATTGCTATTATTATCAGGAGTTGCAATCTGACGATTAGTGTTGTTATTATTTTGTCGTGTGTTATTTATAGAACGATTTGTAAAGTTAGTACGTGAACTCGTTGGGGTGGTATTGGTATTGTGTCTTTCCATAGTACGATTAACACGAGTAGCATCGAATTCCCTATCTATATTTAGTTTTATGTCTTTAATTTCCGAACTTCTCCCTGTAATCTTTACACCGTCTTTTAGTGTAATTGAGCTAGGTTTTGCTGTAATTACACGAGATATGCCTCCTGTATTTGAATTTTTTGTTGTGAACGCAGAAGCATTGGCACTGTTTCTCTTTATTACTTCCGCATTGTCGGATAAGTTAGCATCGGAAAAGGTTATCTTTGGATTATTTTTCTTAAAATCATTTTCCAATATTGTTTTTGAAGGGGTATCTTTCAATATTGATATTTCTTTTTGTGAGAAATAGTTATCGGTCGTTATATTGTTATAGGTATTTCTGCCTATTGAAGAATTAGAACCTGTTGTTGAAGAGAAGCCTGTACGTCCTGTTTCTCCTCTTCCTAATGCTACTGAAGATGAATTGCGATTACCATAATTGCTATTCACAACTTCATTATATACATTGTCTTTATACCATGAGGAGTGTAGATTTTGGTGAGGGTCTCTGCGATAATCATGGCTATGCCTTGCACAATAGCGAGCATAATAGCCATCATAGTATCCGTCCATATAACCCGAATAATATGCAAATTCATAATTATATCCGTAACGGGCACTCCACCCAAAATAAGTGTAATAAAAAAACTCCCAATAATCATCACAATTATCTATCACATCCAACGCATACTCTCTTGCCAATAGTGAATAACGTATTGCATTGCGATAATTTCCATAAAAATACAAATCCTGTGCGTAATTGTTGTAATACATAGCTCTTGACACATTATTGGTTTGCCAATAAGAATAATAATATGCTATCTCATAAGCTTGATTGATTATATAAGAAGTTTGCTCTATAGTGTTACGTGCTTGACGTCGAGAATACATACCTGCTTGTGTTGAAAGTGAAATCACTGAAAATATTATCACTAAAAATGTTGTGATTATTAGACTTTTTCTTTTCATATCCGTAATATTTTATAATGTTATTAATTTTTTTTGAATATTTCTTATCAAGAAGTACGCCAAACGGCAAATTTTATTCTAATTTCGCAAAATTAATTAAAATAAAATCATATACTATATACTCATGAAAAGAATTTGCTTATTCATATTCAGTTTTCTCGGATTTGTAATGACCTTTGCCCAAAATAAAAATACAGTTACAGAAAACTACATAATAAAATACAGAGACATAGCCATAGCTAATGAACAACAATACGGGATTCCTGCTTGCATTACCTTAGCACAAGGAATCATAGAGTCGGGTAGTGGTCGTAGTTCTTTATCCAAAGAAAGTAACAACCATTTTGGTATTAAATGTCATAGTACTTGGCAGGGTAAACGTACATATAAAGACGATGACAATAGCAATGATTGTTTTCGTGTGTATGATTCTGCCGAGGAGTCCTTTAGGGATCATAGTATTTTCTTAACTAAGGGGAAAAGATATGCTTTTCTGTTTGATTTAGATATTAATGATTACAAAGGTTGGGCAAACGGACTTAAACAAGCCGGATATGCGACTAACCCCAAGTATCCAGAACTGCTTGTTGGTGTGATAGAGACATACGATTTGCAGAATGTGAACAACAGGTCTTATTATTTGGTTAAAGATTTGGCAACTGTAGGCAGTAAAGTGTTAGCAAAAAATGAGGATATAAAATCTTCGGATAGCCAAATTGAGGATACAAAAACCATCAAACGTAAAAAAACACTTATAGAGCGATTATTCGGTAATACCAAATGGTATCAGCGACTTCATGAGACACCAGAACAACGCAAACGTAGAGAGATGGACGAACAAATCCAAAGAATGATTGATGAAAAGGATGTCCAACGCAATGATTTTGAAATAGATTTCGAATAATATACAAACCAAAGCATGGGATTTGTTAATTGCTGTGTCAATTAACAAATCCCATGCTTTGGTTTTATTTATTGCAGAAATATTACATACTCCGACGTAATATTTCTATGATATCGTCACGAGTAAATTTGAAATAATCTGTAGGATACGTGATTGTACTATTTGCAATATCCTCCAATAAATCTTCTTTTACTCCAAGAACGGAAGAATGCATGACAACACCTATTTGCTTCATCCATCTTTCCAAACAATCTATACCCTCCAAGGCTATTTGTTTGTCATTCTTTCCCTGCGGAGCAACATTCCAAACGTTAACTGCAAATTTTTTGAATTGATGCAATCCTTTATTATCATTTTTACAGATGCCATCTATCAAATATTGATAGTAAGGAATAGAAACCGAGGCAAGAGTCATTCCGTGCGTTGCATCTGTATGAGCACTTATAGCATGACCTATCATATGTACCATCCAGTCTCCGTTTTTTCCTTTTTTCAGTAAAGTATTCAACGCCCAAGTAGCAATCCACATGATATTACTTCGCGATTCGTAATCCTCAGGATTCTTAATTGCTATCAAAGAGGAATGGATTAATGATCGCATTAAACCTTCTGCCAAATAATCTGTGGTGGAGTCATCAAAATTAGAGAAATATTGTTCCATTATATGACTCATTATATCAAAGAATCCAGCAACCATTTGATATGTAGGAACAGTGAAGGTAAATTCTGGATTAAGTATTGCAAACTTCGGCATATTTTCTTCTCCAAACACTTTACCTGCTTTGAAATTTTCTTTATGATTAGATATAACTGATCCCCCATTCATTTCACTGCCAGTACCGACCATAGTCAATACACTACCAACAGGAATAATTTTGCAAGTTGGATTTTTCCCTTCAATATAATAAGTTTGCCATGGGTCTGTTTCACAATAAGTGGAGGCAGCTACGCCTTTGGCATAGTCTATCGTGCTTCCTCCTCCAACAGCAAGTATCAAATCTACTTTATTCTCACGAGCCTTGTGCATTCCTTCATACATTCTTTCAACGGTAGGATTACTCATTACACCACCATCGTCAATAACATTTTTCCCCTCTTTTTCTAAAATGTTAATCACGGCATCGTAAATACCATTCTTTTTTATTGACCCTCCACCGTAAGACAACATAATATTGTTGCCATAATTTTTCAATTCTTCTTTAAGAAAACCAAGACTATCCTTTCCAAAATACAATTTGGTAGGGTTTGAATATTTAAAATTTCCTAACATATTTGTTTGTGTTTTTAGGTTGAACTATCGCAAAGTACGAATTTTAAAACATATTTTCAATATCAAAAAAATAAATCGTACAACACTTTGCATTATACTCGGCTTATATGGTTTGTATACGTAAAAAAACTTGTATTTATTGCAAATATTTTCAGCTTTTATCAAATGCAATTCTTTTTATATGTAATATCTTTATATCAAAAGGTACCACATCCGTATCATCTTTGTTTTTTTAGAATGCAAACATCCGTATTGTCTTAATTGTATCACATGTTATCTTACTAATTCCCAAAAACAATATGCTAATGTCAAGAAAGAATTTATTAAAGTGGGACATTAATAAATCCTTTTGCCGAGAAAATATCGTCATAAAAAAAATACTGTTATTGAAAAGAAGATTCGTAAAAGTATAAAAAAAGGATATACTGTCCGTTATGCGTAAAAATAAAGTATTATAACAACAACAAATGATTTTAAGGAATTTATTTTTGAACGATTAGAAGATTTGGATGGTATTAGGACAAGAATTTTTTTTTAACAGCAGTGTCCACACAAAGAAAATAAGGTTATAGAACCTATTGCAGGCAACAAATTATTTATCAAATCTATGCAAGAAGTTAAAATAATATCGCAAACTATTCAAACGTTACCTATATACACTAAGACCAAGAAGAGTTTCTACATATAGGAGGTTGATAATTAAGAGCACTTGTGTAAATTAATTAGAACTGAATGTGATTTCCATACTATACCAAAAATTTATAGGAAAAATAAATAATAGCCTTTTTGTTTGTCAATTAATAAAAATGTCGTAAGTTTGCAAACGTTTTTAAGTACAAACTAATTCAGTAATTCAAATAAATAATAAAACACATGGAAAATATAGATTGGGGTAGCCTTGGATTCGGTTACTACAAAACGGATTACAACGTACGCTGTTATTATCGCAACGGCAAATGGGGTGAATTGGAAGTATCCTCCTCTGAAGAGATCGTTATGCATATGGCTGCTACCGTATTACACTACGGACAGGCTGCATTTGAAGGTATGAAAGCTTTCAGAGGTGTTGATGGCAAAGTGAGAATGTTCCGTCCTTATGAAAACGCTCGTAGGATGATATCCTCAGCACAAGGTGTTATGATGGCGGAACCACCCGAGGAGTTATTTGTTGAGGCTTGCAAGCAATGTGTTAAGTTGAATGAGAAATTTATTCCGCCTTACGGTTCAGGTGCTTCATTATATCTTCGCCCTATCCTGGTAGGTACAGGTGCTCAGGTAGGAGTACATCCTGCTAAGGAGTATCTGTTTATGGTCTTTGCTTGTCCTGTGGGACCTTACTTCAAAGCCGGATTCAAACCGGTTAGGTTTCAAATAGCTAAAGATTATGACCGTGCTGCTCCGTTTGGAACAGGTAAATACAAAGTTGGTGGAAACTATGCCGCATCTTTGGTCTCGGGAGAAAGAGCAGCAAAAGAAGGATACTCTAACTGTATTTATTTAAATGCTGCTACACACGAGTTTATAGATGAGGCTGGTGCAGCTAATTTCTTTGGTATTAAAGAAAATACATATGTAACTCCTCAATCTTCATCCATACTTCCGTCAATTACTAATATGTCTTTGTGTCAGATAGCAGAGGATCTGGGCATGAAAGTGGAAAGGCGTCCTATTCCGGTAGAAGAATTATCTACTTTTGAAGAAGTTGCAGCTTGTGGAACGGCAGCTGTTGTTTCTCCTATTAATGAAATAGTAGACAGAGAAACAGGTAAAGCTTATAAATGGGGAGCAGAACCAGGTCCAGTTTCAACAAAATTATACCACACATTAAAAGGTATTCAAGATGGTACAATAGAGGATAAACACGGTTGGAATCTTTTTGTTGAATAGTTGATTGATAAATATTTATTGATATCGGACAGAAGTTTCATTCGTAAATGAGTTGAAATTTCTGTCTTTTTATTTGTATGTTAACTGATAGAAAGATAATAGGATTTGATGCAAAACGAGCCCTATGCAATAAAACAGGCTTGGGGTCTTACTCCAGGACATTAATAAATGACCTTGCAAAAGCAAATATTGACAATAAATATTTGTTTATACTGTATAGTCCGGATGGAGGGAATGAGGATTTATGCAATCAAATAAATACCTCCTCTGATATAAGATATGTTTCCCCAAATCCTCAAAAAATAAAATTATTGAGGAATTTATGGAGAGAAAAAGGTATCGTCAAAAACTTGATTGATGATAAAGTTGATATATTTCATGGACTTAGCGGGCAATTGCCTAAAGGCATCAAATCAAATGAAATTAAAAGTGTGGTAACCATCCATGATCTAATATTTTTAGCACATCCCGAATTTTATAATCCCATAGATGTACAGATATATAAACACAAATTTTATTCTACATTAAAACAGGCAGATAAGATTATTGCAATCAGCGAATGTACCAAACAAGACATTTTGCGATTCGGCAATAAAAACCCTAAAAAACCTCTGGTCAGTGAAGAGAAAATAAAAGTTATTTACCAATCTTACAATAATATATATTCGTATCATACAACTGAAGAAGAAAAACTATATATTAAGATAAAATATTCGTTACCGGATAAATTTATTTTGAACGTTGGCTCCATAGAGAGACGCAAGAATATATTATTGGTTGTAAAGGCAATGAATCAAGTAAATAAAAATATTCATTTAGTGATCATTGGTAAACATACCTCTTACAAAAAAGAAATTGAGAGATATATTCAAAACAATAATTTGCAATCTCGTATCCATTTTTTTCACGACGTAAATAATCAAGATCTAAAAATCATTTATTCACTTGCCTCACTATTTGTTTATCCTTCTATTTACGAGGGTTTCGGCATACCCATAATAGAAGCAATTGCCAATAATTTACCTGTAATTGCAACTAAGGGGTCTTGTTTGGAAGAAGCTGGAGGAAAAGGTACTTATTATGTTTCACCATATGATGTTCTAGCCATGAGGGATGCTATAAATATTCTTCTAAATGATGAAGGTAAACGTTTGACCTCAATAAATGAAAGTAAAGAGTACATAAAGAAATTTGCCAACAATGATATTGCCTCTAAAATCTTAGATCTTTATAATTCTTTGTAAAGCACAACTTAATACTCACAGGCATTTAATACAACATTATGTCAATATGTAGCAATTATTATTGATTGGTTTGGTTTATATTGCAAGTATAAATTAATACTTATTGAGAGTGATACAAAAAATATTTGTATTTTTGTATTCTAATTTGGATTTAAAATGACTTATAAGGATTTGAGTTTCTTAGACAAACAAAAATACTATTCGTTGCTGTGCGATATTATCACAGATGAAAGAAAACGTAACATGGAATCGGTCATAGATTTACGTACTGATTATTTTGTGCCGGTAATAGAAAATATCCATAAATCGCAAAATGCATCCGCCGTACTAAGAACCTGCGACTGCTTGGGTATTCAAGATATCGTAATTGTGGAAAACAATAACAAATTTTCGGTTACAGATGATATATCATTAGGTGCTAATAAATGGTTAAATATTCGCAAATACAGTTCTGAGGGAAATAATACTAAGCAATGTTTTAATGATTTACATCAAGCAGGGTACAAAATCATTGCCACTATGCCCCATGATAATGATATGGATTTGCAAGATGTAAGTATAGATCAAAAAGCTGCGATAGTTTTTGGTAGTGAAGTAGATGGTATATCACAGGAAGCTATAGAAAATGCAGATTTGTTTATGAAAATCCCAATGTTTGGATTTACAGAGAGCTTCAATATTTCCGTAGCTGCTGCAATTACTATTCACTATTTAACAAACAAACTTAGAAATTCTGATATTGATTGGCATTTGAGTAAAGAAAAACGTTTGGATACACTAATTTTGTGGGCATTGCAAAGTATCAGCAGTAAAGATAAGATAGAAAAAGAATTATTATTTAGAATAACAGACAAAAAATAAAAATTTGCTTTCTTCGTTTTACATTTCATTATAACAATATACAATATGAAAAATTTTAGAACAGGTATCAATATAATCTTTTTGCTACTTGGATTGATACTATCGCATGAGAGCAAATCACAGTTATTTAAAGCAAATCTGAGTGCCGGAGTGTGTATATCACAAATTGATGGAGATGAATTGTATGGTTTCAAACACGTAAATTTTACGGGGGGTGTAGGAGTTATGATGCCGTTGATAGCAGAGAAAACTGATGAAGGTTTTCAATTATCAACAGAATTACTTTTAACTCAAAGAGGTGCTAAGAATTCTTACATATTGGACCCGTTTAAATATCAATGTGATCTTACATATATAGATATTCCGTTGCTAATTCATTATGCAGACAAAAGAGCTGGGGCAACCTTTGGCATAGGGTTACAATATGGACGATTGATATCAACAAAAGAAATATGGACGTTGTCAGATACGATGATTAATGGGATGGATCGTCCGATGGATGTAAATAATCATAAGTTTAATAAGAATGATTTGAGTTTTGTTGCAGATTTTCGTTTCACTATTTGGCGTAATCTAAAACTGGATATACGTTGGCAATACTCTCTTTTGCCAATAAAAGAGAATGTAGAGTTTTTTAATTCTTATAATAGTGGAGATGTGCTTTATCGCTCTTGGAAACGTGATTACAAATCTCAATATTTATCAGTCAAATTTGTATATGTGATTAACGAAGAGTACAACGATTATCGTACTAAACCCAATAGAAGAAAAGGAGCATATTGATATGACGATAGCATTGTTTCCTGGTTCGTTTGATCCTATAACAAAAGGACACGAATCAATAGTCAAGAAAGCATTACCGATGTTTGATAAAATTATTGTTGCAATAGGAGAGAACACGTCAAAAAAAACTATGTTTTCTTTGCAAGAGCGTTTACAATGGTTAGAAGATACTTTCAAGCATTATAAAAATGTGGAAATAGGTTTTTATAACTGTTTGACAACTGATTATTGCAAAGAAAAGAATGCACAATTTATTTTGAGAGGATTGAGAGATACAGCAGATTTTCAATATGAAAAGAGCATATCTGATATAAATACTATGTTGGATAATAATATTGAGACTGTATTTTTGCTTGCCGATAAACAGGAAGCCACCATTTCTTCATCCTTTGTTAGAGAAATGATATTGTTTGGGAAGAATGTGCAAATGTTTTTACCTAAGAATGTTACGATACCTATAAAAAAAGAATAAAAGGCAAGAAAGAGACGAAAAAATTGCAAAAAAACAAATTTTTTCGTCTCTTTTGCAAAAAAATAAAAAAAAACGTGTCTATCTCTCAGAGATGCATACAAACGACAAGGAAATAATAGAAGGGTGCATAAGGAAGGATAAAAAAAGTCAGCGTATTTTGTACGATAAGTATGCGGGGATTCTTTTTGCCGTGTGTAGAAAAAACTCACAAAGTAAAGAGGATGCGGAAGACATCTTTCAAGAGGCATTTATTAGGTTATATTCTTCACTGGAAAAGTATTCTTATTTAGGTAGTTTTGAAGGTTGGCTTAAAAAATTCTTTATGCGTGAAGCTTGGAACTATTATCGCAATAGAAAAGATAAGTATTCTAGGGTAGAAATAGGAGAGAGTGTAGTTCCTGTTGATGAAAATACGATTTTAGACAAATTTTCAAATCAGCAACTTATAGATTGCTTGCAACAATTGGCGAATAAAGAAAGGATAATTTTGGTAATGAGTGAAATAGAAGGACTATCATGGGAGGAGATTGCTCAAAATGTAAATTTGGAAATACCTACTATTCGTTCAATGTGTTCACGTGCAAAAAAGAAACTATTGTATATTTTCAACAATTATAATAAATAGAGAGGGATTACTATTATGGATGAGGAAAAAATAATATTTGAACAACTAAAATCAAGATTAAAAGATTATAAAGAAGAGCCTGATAGGAAAATATGGCAACATATCTATAGAAGACTAAGTAAGCCATATTTCAATATAATAAAGTTTATGACTATTACAGGAGGATTTTTGATAGTTGCCGTAATTGGAGCATTGATATTAGCACCTACCGTGACAAACAATGAGATGGTAAACAGGAAAACAAATCCTGTGATTGTTTCAACAACTAATACGTCGCTATCTGAAGGAAAAACAACAACCCAACAAAATAGCAATAACTTCATTGAGGAAGTTAGCAAACCCAAACAACAAAGTGATTATATAAACAATAGCAATGACACAAAAAACTTGAACAATAGTGAATTGAAATTGGATACTGTCACAAAGAAAACTAATGGAAACGAAATAAAAAAAGAAGTATCGATGACAAATCCGATAACAAAGACTTACACAGCAAAAATAGATGAAAGAAATGATGATGATGAAAATATAGCAGTTGCTAATAGCACACAAGTACCCAACAAGATTCCGATAGCAGATTTGATTATTGATGACAAGTTGATAATGCCAAATGCTTTTCAACCAAATAGTAATGAAGATAAAGTAAAGGTTTTCAAACCTGCTTATCGCGATGTTAAAACTTTTGAAATGAAAATTTTTTCTCGCAATGGTATGCAAGTATTTGTATCAAAAGATATAACATATGGTTGGGATGGAACAATCAAAGGTCGGGCTGCAAACAATGGTACTTACATCTATTATATCAAGTACGAAGATACTGATGGAGAAGTACATAGGCAGAAAGGTACGCTTTGGTTGTATCGGTAAAGTATTTTAAAAGGGTTATTGTAGTATGCGGGAATAATTAATTATTTCTGCATACTTTTTTTTACATCCAATAAATTAGAGTACAACAATTAATAGTCTTATTGTAACGTCATATCCCAATTTATCAATCTCACACAACAATTTATTAATGTCTCACTCTAATGTATTAATGTCAGACATTAACAAATCTTGTTTTATTAATTCAAAAATATTATGTTATCCCAGACAAATAAATAGAACCCTTATTAAGGTAAATTTTATCTTAATAATAATTGTTATAAAACAAGTATTTATAACAAAAACATATCTATTATTGAATAGTATTTTAAAAGTTAGTTTTTAGTTAAATTTCTTTGTAGAAACAAAAAAATATCTTAATTTTGTAAAATGATTTAAGAATCTTTTAATCCTTAAAGAGATGGAATTGAACAAAAATAACTATTGTGTGATAATGGCGGGAGGTATAGGGTCAAGATTTTGGCCTATGTCTCGTACGGAAAAACCCAAACAATTTTTAGATGTTATGGGTGTAGGGGAAAGTTTATTGCAAATGACTTATCGCCGTTTTAAAAATATTTGTCCAAAAGATAATATATATGTTGTAACAAATAGTATGTACAAAAATCTTGTTATTGAGCAGCTTGAAGGTATCAAAGAAGACAGAATACTTTGTGAGCCAACAAGGAGGAATACTGCACCGTGTATTGCATATGCTAATTTCAGGATAATGAAAGACAATCCCTCTGCCAATATTATTGTTGCACCATCCGATCACCTTATATTAAAAGAAGATGCTTTTTTAGAGATAATACACAAAGCTTTAAAGGTTGCTCAAAATAATGATATACTAATTACTCTTGGTATCAAACCTTCATATCCTAATACAGGGTATGGTTATATTCAATTTGATAAAGTAGATGGATTACAAAATGCAGGTGATTTCAAAAAAGTAAAACTTTTTACGGAAAAACCCAATAAAGAAATGGCTCAAATGTTTATTGACAGTGGAGACTTTTTATGGAATGCCGGTATCTTTGTGTGGTCATTATCTGCAATAAATAAAGCATTAAGAGAATTTTTAGCTGATATTTATGCTGCATTCAGTAGAGGACTTGGTTTGTATGGTACTGATAAAGAATTTGATTTTATCAATGAGACTTATACCTCTTGTCAATCTATTTCCATAGACTACGGAGTTATGGAGAAAGCTTCAAACGTTTATGTCATACCTTCTGACTTTGGTTGGAGCGATGTCGGTACTTGGAAAGCACTTTATGAGGTCAGACAAAAAGACGAAAAAGACAATAGTATAACTGGTAAAAATGTTATGGTATACTCTTCGTCTAATAATGTGATTACAATTGATGACAATAAACTTGCTGTAATTCAAGGTATGGATGACTATATCATTGTGGATTCTAACAATGTGCTTCTGATTTGTAAGAAAGATGAGGAGCAAAGAGTAAAGCAGTTTTTGACAGATGTGGAAGTCCAGAAAGGGAAAGAGTATCTATAGTTCATATCAAACAAAAAATATTTGACACAACATTAAAAGAAATATAATGTTGCAATGTATATAATGAAGAAATATTAAATCATATAATGGAAACAATTAAAAGAATAGAGATAAAAGAGCTTTTTTGTGAAAAAGCAAAGTCTTTGATTGGACAGTATGTTAAAGTAAAAGGATGGGTAAGGACGAAGAGAGGCAACAAAAATGTAGTATTTATTGCATTAAACGATGGTAGTACAATAAAAAATATTCAAATTGTTGCGGAGGTTTTACACTTTTCAGAAGAAAAATTGAAAATGATAACCACAGGTGCCTGTATATGTGCAGATGGTATATTAGTTGAGTCTATGGGCAAAGGACAAAGCGTAGAGATTCAAGCAAAACAAATAGAGATTTATGGACTTGCAGACGTAGAAACCTATCCATTACAAAAAAAAGGACATACGTTGGAATTTCTAAGAGAGATTGCTCACCTGCGACCTCGTACTAATACATTCAGTGCTGTTTTGCGTATTCGTCATCATATGGCATTCGCCATACATAAATATTTCAACGATAAGGGTTTTTTCTATTGGCATTCTCCTATTGTGACAGCGTCAGACTGTGAAGGGGCTGGTGAGATGTTTCAAGTAACTACTTTGGATTTGACTACTGTTCCTAAGAATGAACAAGGCAAGATTGATTACAGCAAAGATTTTTTTGGACAAAGTACATTTTTGACAGTATCCGGACAGTTAGAAGGAGAACTAGGAGCCACTTCCATTGGAAAGATATATACTTTTGGTCCAACATTTAGAGCAGAGAATAGCAATACACCTCGCCATTTGTCGGAATTTTGGATGATTGAGCCTGAAATGGCATTTTATGACATAAATGACAATATGGATTTGGCAGAAGATTTTATCAAATATTTGGTTCGTTATGCTCTTGATAATTGCAAAGATGATATTTCGTTCCTTAACGATATGTACGACAAAGGTCTTACTGCTCGTTTGGAGAGCGTATTACAAGAATCCTTTATTCGTCTTCCTTATACACAGGCCATCGATATTCTTTCTCATAGCAATCAAAATTTTGAGGCTCCCGTTTGCTGGGGTATGGATTTACAAAGCGAACACGAGAGATATTTGGTAGAAAAACACTTTAAATGCCCAGTAATCTTAATTGATTGGCCCAAAGAAATCAAATCTTTCTATATGAAACAGAATGAAGATGGAAAAACTGTCAGGGGTATGGATGTTTTATTTCCACAAATTGGGGAGATTATAGGAGGTAGTGAAAGGGAAGCTGACTATAATAAACTTGTTTTTCGTATGCAAGAACTTGAGATGAATATAAAACACTACCAATGGTATCTTGATACGCGTAGATTTGGTACTGCTCCTCACAGTGGCTTTGGTTTAGGTTTTGAAAGGCTACTTTTATTTGTTACTGGTATGAGTAATATACGTGATGTGATACCTTTCCCTCGTTTTCCTAAGAATGCTACATTTTAATTTGTAATATTAATCATTGAATATACAATACTAAGTAATAGATTAAACAAAAATACAATATTTGTCATATTCAATCTAAATAAATTTATGCTATGGTATCGAATTCTCTAACAACAAAAATACACCAAAGGTTTGCACCGTCTCAAATTCAGTATATAAAACTGTTGCAATTACCATCATCTCAGTTGGAGGACAGAATAAAGGAAGAGATTGAAAAAAATCCGTTGTTAGAAGAACAAGAAAAGAAAGAAGAGTCGCTGGAAATTCCTCAAATAAAGACAGATACTAATGGCAGAGTGAGAACAAAGAATACGGAAAAGAAAACAGAACAATTCAAAGTTGATCCTGGTTCATTCAATTCACAAGAAGCCTCTATGTATGAGAACCTTATGGAACAATTAGGTCTGATAAATTTAACCGAAATAGAATACGAGATAGGCAAAGAGATAATTGGTAACATTAATGACAATGGTTATCTCACCAGAACAACCGATGCGATTGCTGATGATTATTTTTTTTCACACTCAACAGAGATATCACAAAAACAAGTTGAACAAATATTGCATATAATACAGAGTTTTGAGCCATCAGGTGTAGGTGCAAGAAGCCTCAAAGAGTGTTTAACGTTACAAATACAACGAACAAAAATCCAGGGCAAAGAAATAGAAATCGCAAAACAAATAATATTGGATGAACGTTTGTTCGAAATGTTTAAAAATAAGCAGTATGTAGCTTTACTCGGCAGATTGTCTTGTTCAAAAGAGGAATTAGAAAAAGCAGAACGTATAATACGCCAGCTCAATCCCAAACCCTATTCGGGAAGTGAAGGAGTATATGAAAATATATATGTAACGCCAGACTTTCTGATGTGGAATAATGGGGGGAATATTGAATTCAAATTAACTAAAACATTTGATAAGAGTGTGAAATTGTCGTCGCATTATGTAAATATGTTAGATAGTTTGAACGATAATAAATTGAAAAAAGAAAATCAAGATGCTATTGCATTTATCAAAGAACGCATGGAAGCAGCAAATGAATTTATATTGGCCCTCCAACATAGAGATGAAACACTGACCGAGGTTATGTCTGCAATAATTAAATTCAATTATGCATATTTTCTTGATGGAGATATAACCAAGCTAAAACCTATGCGGTTGATGGATATAGCACAAATGACAAATAATGATATTTCAACCATATCAAGATTTGCTTCCCAAAAGTATATACAAACACATTTCGGTCTTTATCAAATTAAAAAGTTTTTCTCACATGCTGTAGAAGACAAAGAAGGTAACCAGATATCTTCTGATACTATTAAAGACACTATCACAGAAATTATTGCTAATGAAAACAAACAAAAACCATATACTGACGATAGATTGGTGGATATTCTAAAAAAGGAAGGTTATCCGATTGCAAGGAGGACTGTTGCGAAATACAGAGAAATGTTGAACATTCCTGTCGCACGATTGCGTAAAACCATTTCTTAATATATTGTCTTGATTATGATATTATCATCATTAGAAAAAGTCTTTGCTGCTATTTTTAGTCTGATGTTCAATTCCCTGACCTTACCATCACTACTTTTTGTGCTGAGTGCTTGTCTTATACCCATCAATAGGTTTTATTTCTATCTATCTTTTGAATCGTTTGCGTTAATCCTGCTAATGTTTGTCTTTTTCACTACGATAGTACCATTTTTGTATTTATTGCACCAAAAAAAACAACAAATTGGGATATCCGTTAGAGAATTACTTATTTTCAATCTAATTCTAAATGTTATAAATTTTATTTTTATACGCACCTTTGCGGATACCACCATATATCTTTTGACGTTGAATTCTTTCATTATAACATTTATTTCCTTAGGGTTAATGATTATTGAGACATATTTGACGGAAGTAAGCGTGCATTCCACTGTTGCTCAAACTCTTGCTTTATTTATTTGGATACATTCATTCCCCAAATCTTTCTTTTTGACAAGTGTTACTCTGTTATCCTTAGGATTGGTGTTATCCTTACTAATTGCAGTACAAAAATCAACATTAAAAAAATCTATTATCGGACTAATTACATCCATAATTACAACTGTTATTTATGCCTTGGTATTAAGATGAAATATTATGTAAAACACATATTACTAATTATCATTATATATTCATATTGCAATAATGTGATAGCACAAAACTATAATTCAACAATACAAGAAGACAAAAGAACTCGCAATAGACGTATTGCGGATTCGTTGTATTATGTACATACAATAAAAAAACAAGAAGACAGTATCAAAAATATTAGAATACAAAATTTGGAAATAGAAAACAAAAAAATAAAGTCCCACAATAAAAAATCAGAGTCCCACAACAATTTACTATTGTCCCAAAAGGATACTATGTCTGCGAAATTAATACCAAAACATTGTGATAGTGATATTCCAAGTACAACATTATATCAAAATACTTGGTTTTCTGAGAAAGTTAAATCTCAGAAAGTTTCGCTTAAAGATATACCAGACGAAATTACAATTAGACTTTGTGGTAAAAGGGGAACAGATAATTTTTGTTTCCCTTACAAAGGCATTAAAACATCCGGATACGGTTGGCGTTGGGGGAAACCTCATAACGGTATTGATATAGCTCTGAGAACCGGCGATTGCATTTATGCGGCTTTTGATGGTGTTGTTAGGGTTGCAAAATACAATGGCGGTTATGGTAATATGGTTCTTATCCGACATTACAACAATTTGGAAACTCTTTATGGACATATGTCAGAGATTAAGGTAAAAGTTGGACAAAAGGTAAAAGCAGGGGATATTATCGGCTTAGGAGGTTCTACCGGTAATTCTACTGGACCACATCTACACTTTGAGTGCCGTCTGCTTTATGCTTGTTTTGATCCCGAATGGATAGTTGATATGAAAAAATACAACTTAAAAACTAAGCTTGTTAGGATAGATAAATCATATTTTGGTATTTCTGCTTCTCAAACAGCACAGGATAAAAAAGAATATATGACTAAACTGACAAAAGTCAATAAACTGTTGGATGGTACCAAATATATATCGGAAAAAGAATTAAATAAAATGATTTCTATCAAAGAACAAGAAGCTAATCAACCTGTTAAGATTAATAATGAAGATAAAAGTACATGGAGATATTATAAAATAAAAGACGAAGACTCGCTTGAAGATATTAGTAAACGTTTTAATATACAGATTGACGACCTTGTAAAGATTAACAACCTAAAAGATAATAATCTCAGAGTAGGTCAAAGGATTAGGGTAAGATAAAAATAACATAAAATAAATAAAAAAGATGTCTAGTGAATTAAAAAATTTATCGTCTTATAATAAAAACGATGTCCCTTCGGGAGAAAAATACTCCTTTGGAATAGTTGTTTCCGATTGGAATGACGAGATTACATACAAATTACTTGAAGGAGCAATAAATACACTATTGGAGAACGCAACGGACGAAAAAGATATTTTAATAGAACATGTTCCCGGAGCTTTTGAATTACCTTATGGGACAAAAGTACTAATAGATAGGAAAAAATTTGATGCTATAATCTGTTTGGGTTGTATCATCAAGGGAGAAACACCTCATTTTGATTTTATTGCCGATGCTGTTGCCCATGGTATAATGAAAGTTTCATTAGAGGAGGAGATTCCGGTAATATTTGGTGTACTTACAACCAACAACATAGAACAAGCCAGAGAGAGAAGCGGAGGTAAATTCGGAAATAAAGGAGTAGAGGCGGCAATTACTGCACTTAAAATGGCAGATTTGTAATTATTCTTCTATCTATAGAGAACAATACTAAGTATATCCTTATATATGACAAGCAAACAAGCAAAACCTTTCGTTAAGTGGGCAGGTGGCAAAACTCAATTGATAAAAGAAATAGAAAAAATGCTGCCTGAATGGATTTCTACATCAAAAGAAATTACTTATGTTGAACCATTTATAGGCGGTGGGGCTGTTCTGTTTTGGTTGTTGCAACAATATCCTAATATTAAGCGTGCTGTTATCAATGATATTAACAAAGATTTGATTGGAGTTTATAAAACAATTCAGCATAATCCGAAAGAATTGATTGCTTTACTCAAAACAATAGAATCAAATTACATTTCCAAACAATCAGAAGAGAGAAAAGAGTATTTTTTGCAACAAAGAAATAAATTCAATTCAAAAGTTGGTGATGTAATTTCAAGCTCTGCTTTGTTCATATTCCTAAATAGGACTTGTTTTAACGGACTATACCGTGTCAATAGCAAAGGAGAATTTAATGTTCCCCATGGAAAATATGCTAATCCCAAAATTTGCGATGAGGAAAACATATTTGCTTGTCATGAATTGTTGAAAAAAGTTGAGATATTGCAAGGAGATTTTCTCCAGACTTTGAAATATGCAGGTAAGAATACATTCTATTATCTTGATCCGCCATATAAACCAATTGCAACTACATCTTCTTTTACCGCATACTCAAAAGAGAATTTTGATGACGAGGATCAAATTCGTTTGAACAAATTCTGTGATAAAATCTCGTCAAAGGGCAGTTTGTTTGTATTGAGTAATTCTGATGTGAATACAGAACAAAAAAAGGATATGTTTTTTGATGAATTGTATTCTGCATATCACATTCGCAGAGTGTCAGCAAACAGAATGATAAACTCTATTGCTTCTAAGCGTGGGGCATTAAACGAACTTATGATAAGCAATAATAAAAGTAGTACGACATATCAACATATTTAAAACACTTAGCAAACTATGATTTACAAAGGTATAGGTGGCGGTAACACAAAAACAGGACTTATTTTTGAAGGAAAAGTTGATTTGGCTACATTTTTGAATAGCCAACAGGGATATGAAGTAAAGGAAACTTATGTTTATTATAAAAATGACTTAGTTGCTCGCCTGTTTAAGAAACATAAACTTTATAGGTTTTTAGAATCTGAAAATATTGATTGGAAAAAACATATTTCGAAGAAACTTCTACCAGATGATTGCATATATGTGATTGTCAATAACACTGTTTTTATTATTGAGGTCAAACATCAACAAGTTGCGGGCAGTGTTGATGAGAAACTTCAGACATGTGATTTCAAGAAAAAGCAATATATGAAACTTTTCTCCGAACTAAATTATAAGGTTGAGTACATTTATATCCTTGATGATTGGTTTAAAGATGCACAATACAAAGATGTGTTAGACTATATCATAAGTGTAGGCTGCCATTACTATTTTAAATATATTCCCTTATATGAATTAGGACTTCCTGTGCCACAAAATGAGTAGAATTACTCCATTTTTTAAATCCAATGACGAAAATTTTACCTTATTGCAAGGTGATAGTTTGAAATTATTAAAAGATTTTGATTTCAAATTTGATATGATTTTTGCCGATCCTCCATATTTTCTCTCCAATAACGGAATTACTTGTCTGAATGGTAGAGTTGCAAGTGTTAATAAAGGAGATTGGGATAAGGGAGGCTCAATAGAATATGTTAATTTCTTTAATAAAGAGTGGATTTCCTTATGTCGTGAGAAATTAAAGGAAGACAGTACTATTTGGATTAGTGGAACGTATCATAATATCTTTTCTGTTGCAAATGTTTTGACTGAATTAAATTTTAAGATCTTAAATGTCATTACTTGGGCTAAAACAAATCCACCTGTTAACATAACTTGTCGGTATTTTACTTATTCTTCCGAATTTATTATTTGGGCTCGTAAAAATAAATCCACACCTCACTACTTCAATTATGAGAAAATGAAAGAATTAAATAAGGGAAAACAAATGAAAGATGTGTGGTCATTGCCTGCAATTGCTACTTGGGAAAAGACTTTTGGCAAACACCCAACACAAAAACCATTAAGATTGTTGTCTCATATAATATTAGCATCAACAAAAAAGAACGCATGGATTTTAGATCCGTTTTCAGGCAGTGCAACTACGGGAATAGCCGCTGCTCTTTCGAACAGAAAATATTTAGGTATAGAACAAGAACAATCTTTTTTGGAGTTAAGCCAATCAAGATACGAACAAATTTTAGATAAAGAGGTAAGACAAACATTTTTAGAAAAAATATTAAATTAGTTTATGGAGGCGAGGAAATTGAAGATTGTGTTTTTCGGAACACCTGAAATAGCGGCAATAGAATTGGAACATTTAACCCAATCAGGGTTTAATGTCGTAGGAGTTATTACTAATATAGACAAACCGCAAGGTAGAGGTAAGCGACTAACATCTTGTGAAGTGAAACTCAAAGCCGAAGAATTGGGTTTAAAGATACTGCAACCTGTTAGTATGAAAGATGAGAATTTTATAAATGAATTGAAAAATCTCAATGCTGATGTATTCGTTGTCGTTGCCTTTCGTATGATGCCAAAAATTGTTTATTCTATGCCAAAATTAGGTACATTCAATTTGCATACATCACTATTGCCGCAATATAGAGGTGCAGCCCCAATAAATTGGGCTATAATCAATGGAGAGAAAACTACAGGCATAACGACTTTTTTGCTAAACGACCAGATAGATTGCGGAGAAATTCTTTTGCAACAACAAATTGCAATAACAGATACAATGACTGCTGAAGAATTGTACAACGATATGGCTCAAAAGGGCAAGAAACTTATTACTGATACTCTTGAAATTTTGGCAAATGGTGAGTACAAAACCTTAAAACAAGATTTGAAAGGTCCAAGTAAGAGTGCTCCAAAGATTTTTAAACAAGATACCTATATAAATTGGGAACAAAATACCGAAAATATAAGAAATTTCGTTCGTGGATTGGCACCATATCCATCTGCAAAGGCTAAATTTTATGATACTGAGGCAAAAAAGGAATATGAATTTAAGATATTTGAAGCTAAAATACACAATAAATTAATTAAAAAAAACATTGGAAATTTTTGGATTGAAGAAAAATCACATATCTTTGTCCAATGTGCTGATGGGATATTAGAATTAATTGATTTACAATTGAATGGAAAAAAAAGAATGAATTCCTCTGAGTTAATAAAAGGATTGAGAATAAATGGAGATTTAAAAAAAATTTAATTCTTTTTTGAAAAAAAAATATAAAAACTTGTAAGACAACCAAAAAATTTTATAAATTTGCAATTGTAAACATTATTAAAATAATTAACGATTATGACAAAGAAAGAATTTGCAGACAGAATGTCTGAGGTAAGTGGTTTGACAAAAACTGATTCCATGAAAGCTTATGATGCTTTCGTTACAACAGCACAGGACTACTTGATAAAGGGGGAAAGAGTTACTTTGATGGGCTTTGGTACCCTTTCTGTTCAAGAAAAACCTGCGAGAACAGCAAGAAATCCTAGAACAGGTGAAACTATCAAAGTAAAGGCAAAGAAAGTTGTGAAATTCAAAGCAGGAAAAGAGCTTAGTGAGAACGTAGCATCTAAAAAGAAAAAATAATTTCTTTACCTACTTTAATATGGCGGTCAAATTTTGACCGCCATATTTTTTTTTGTGAAATTTACAGAGAAATTCAATGTCATAAATCTGGATACTAATTTTGTAAACTCACTCATTTATTTTATCACTAGAGATTATAATTTTTTCTTCTTAAAAAATATTTTATTTTGGACCGTTTAAAAGTAGTTTTTAGACGGTCTAAAACTAAGTTTTAAACGGTCCAAAATAATTTGATATGAAAAAAGGAAAAATCAAAATGGTTATTTGCAAAAATTATGATATGTTCAATAAAAAATATGTGTATAAAAAACTATACAATTAGAAAAAATATTTAATTTTGTTGTACTGTTATGCCAAAATTTTAGTAATTTTGTGAAATGTTTGTAGACTTGAATATTATAAGGAATAAAAATAATTAACTAACTAAAATACAAAGTAATGGATTTCAGCTTAACAAAACAAGAAAATCTGTTTTTGCAAATGATAAGGGAGTTTGCGGAGAATGAAGTTAAGCCATTGGCAGCCGAAATTGACGAACAAGAGAGATTTCCAATGGAAACGGTAGAAAAAATGCGTAAAATAGGTATTATGGGTATCCCTATTCCCAAGCAATATGGAGGACAAGGAGGAACGACTCAGATGTATTCTATGGCAGTGGAAGAACTATCAAAAGTTTGTGCAACCACGGGAGTAGTAGTATCATCTCATACCTCATTATGTGCAGAGCCTATATTAATATTCGGTACAGAAGAACAGAAAATGAAGTACTTACCTAAATTATCATCAGGAGAATGGATAGGTGCCTTTGGACTTACAGAACCCAATGCGGGAACTGATGCTGCTATGCAACAAACAACAGCCGTAGATACCGGTGATAAATGGATACTAAACGGGAACAAAATATTTATTACTAACGCTTCGTATGCAGATGTGTACGTAGTTTTTGCTATGACAGATAAAAGTCTTGGTACAAAGGGAATTAGTGCATTTATTATTGAAAAAGATTTCAAAGGATTTTCCATAGGAAAGAAAGAAAAGAAACTTGGCATACGTGGTTCTGCTACTTGCGAATTGATATTTGAAAATTGCGAGGTTCCTAAAGAAAATCTATTAGGAAAAGAGGGAAAAGGATTTAAGATAGCCATGATAACATTAGATGGAGGTCGCCTCGGTATAGCTTCTCAAGCCTTAGGAATTGCACAAGGTGCGATGGATGAAACCGTTAAATATGTAAAGGAAAGAAAACAATTTGGAAAAACTATAGGACAGTTTCAAAATACCCAATTCCAACTGGCAGATATGGAAACAAAAATCAATGCTGCCAGATTATTGGTTCGTAATGCTGCCTACAAAGTAGATATGGGATTGCCTCATACAAAAGAAGCTTCAATGGCTAAACTTTATGCTGCTGAGGTTGCTATGGAAATGACAACAAAAGCTATACAATTACATGGTGGTTACGGATACACGAGGGAATATCCAGTAGAGCGTATGTTCAGAGATGCTAAAATTACAGAGATATACGAAGGGACCTCAGAGGTTCAAAGAATGGTTATTGCTGGTCATTTACTTAAATAATGGTTATGTCGTACAAAATAATCAGATCTTGTAGGACAGATAAGTTTTAATTAAAAGAATATATATAGAAATGAATATAGTAGTTTGTATTAAACAGGTACCCGACACAACTGAGGTAAAGATTGATCCAAAGACAGGTACTTTGATAAGAGAAGGTGTTCCTAGTATCATGAATCCTGATGATAAAGGAGGCTTGGAACTTGCCCTTAGAATGAAAGATGAATTTGGTGCTCACGTTACCGTTATTACAATGGGGTTACCACAGGCAGAAGCAATATTAAGAGAATCGTTGGCCATGGGTGTAGACCGTGCTATACTTTTAACTGATAGAAGACTTGGAGGAGCAGATACGCTTGCAACCTCTTATGCACTTGCCGGGGCCTTACGCGAATTGAATTATGATTTTGTAATAACCGGTCGCCAAGCTATTGATGGAGATACGGCTCAAGTAGGACCCGAAATTGCGGAGCATTTAGATATTCCTCAGGTTACTTATCTAGAAGATTGTAAGTTTGATGGCAATAAAACTCTAACTATAAAAAAACAATTGGAAGACGGATACCAAACAGTACAAGTTGATTTACCTTGCTTAGTATCAGTATTAGCATCATCGTATAAGCCACGTTATATGTCAGTGTCTGGTATTATGGAATGTTTTGATAAAAAGATTGAAACTTGGACGATAGACAATATTAAGTGTGAGGAAGAGAAATTGGGCAAGAAAGGATCTCCTACAAATGTTAAGAAATCCTTTGCCAAGGGTCTTAAGTCCAAAGGAGAGGTATTTAAGGGTGATGTTGAGGATGCTGTTAATATTATAATAGATAAGTTAAGAGAAAAACATATTATTTAATTAATAGCACATAAAGGTAACATAAACAAAAAATATGTTAATATTTATGATACCGTAACGTGAATTTGATTAAATGTTACTAAACTTTTTAACAATTTAACAAGATGAATAAAGAAGAATATAAGAATATATTTGTATTCGTTGAACAAAGAGAAGGCAAGATACAAAATGTGGGATTGGAATTGTTGGGAAAAGCAAGAGAATTAGCAGATAGCTTGGAGCAAGAGGTATATGGAGTTTTGTTAGGTAATAACATAAAATCTCAAGCTCAAGATTTAATATCATATGGTGCCGATAAGGTGTTGTTGGTAGAAGACGAGAGTTTGTCCGTCTATACAACAGAACCCTACACACAAGCGATATCTCAATTGATCAATGAGAAAAAACCCTCTATAGTGCTTATTGGTTCTACAACAATAGGAAGAGATTTAGGACCACGTGTATCTGCAAGAGTAAATACAGGACTAACTGCAGATTGTACTAAATTAGAAATAAACGAAGAGGATAAAGAACTTTGGAGTACACGACCGGCTTTCGGAGGAAACTTGATGGCAACTATTGTTTGTCCTAATCATCGTCCTCAAATGAGCACCGTTCGTCCTGGAGTTATGCAAAAGATGACAAAGGATACAAATCGTAAAGGTGAAATAATAGATGTGAATATCAACTTTAATAAAGATAAGTTCAGAGTAAAAGTTCTAGAGACTGTCAAGAAAAATTCCAAGGTTGATATTACTGAGGCGAAGATTTTGGTATCAGGTGGTCGTGGTGTTGCGAATAAAGAAGGATTTAAAAAACTAGAAGACTTAGCTTTTGTATTGAAAGGGGAGGTTGCCTCATCTAGAGCAATGGTTGATGCAGGAGTAATAGACCATGAACGCCAAGTTGGACAGACAGGAAAAACAGTAAGACCTGATTTGTACATAGCTTGCGGAATTTCAGGTGCGATTCAGCATATTGCAGGTATGGAATCAAGTGAATTTATTGTAGCAATCAATAAAGATGAATTTGCTCCTATTATGCAATTAGCAGATCTTGGCATAGTAGGTGATATCAATAAAATAGTACCTATGTTAACCGAAAGGTTGAAAACAGAAATAAAAAAATAAAGAATTAGATAGTTATTATCATAATCAAGTATTCTGTAAATAAAGTGTACTTTGTAAATAATAAAGTCAGACAATAATTTATTAATGTCACACTTTATTTTACGGTTGTCACATCTTATTTTCAGAGTATGGAGATTGGGTTGCAACTAATGGGTTTTTATTTAAAATGAATATGAAAAATATACAAGATTTACAGGACATTGCAACACAGATACGAAGAGATGTGTTGCGTATGATTAATACCTGTGCCTCAGGACATCCGGGAGGTAGTTTGGGATGTGCAGATTTGTTTACTGCTCTTTACTTTGATAAGATGAACATAGATCCGCAACACTTCTCTCGTGAAGGTAAGGGAGAGGATATGTTCTTTTTGTCAATAGGACATATAGCTCCCGTGTGGTATAGTGCATTAGCAAGAAGAGGTTTCTTTGATATTAAGGAACTGTCTACACTTCGTCAATTAGGTTCTCGTTTGCAGGGTCATCCTTCATATCACAGTCACCTACCAGGTATTCGTGCCGCGTCAGGGTCGCTTGGACAAGGAATGAGTGTGGCAATAGGTGCAGCCTTAGCCAAAAAGCTTTATAACGATACCAACCTTGTCTATTCCTTGCATGGAGACGGAGAGTTGGAAGAAGGACAAATTTGGGAGGCTGTTATGTTTGCCGGAGCAAACAAAGTAGACAATTTGATAAGTATCATAGATAATAATGGCGTTCAGATAGATGGTAGATGCAAAGATATTTGCGGTGTTACTAATTTAAAAGAAAAATTCTTAGCTTTTGGCTGGGAGGTTTTTGAATGCAACGGTAATGATATGCAGGAGTTACTTCGCATCTTGGAAGAGTGTAAACAGCATAGCCATAAAGGACGACCGATTGTACTTATCATGCACACAAAAATGGGCTTTGGTGTCGATTTTATGGAGGACAATAACAATTGGCATGGTAAAGCACCTAATGATGATCAGACAAAAAAAGCATTATCTCAACTAAAAGAGACTTTGGGTGATTATTGATAATGATGTATGAAATTCTCATTTACTAAACATATATTCATCTTAGTAGTTGTTATTTGGCCCTATATTTTGTTTTCTCAGACTAATGACAATACTATGGTTTATAAACAAAATACAGAAAAAACACGTATTTTGTTTATCCTAGATTGTTCTCATAGTATGAATGAGAAATGGCAAAGCGATACTAAGATTAGAATCACTCAAACCTTACTTTCCAACATTATAGATTCGCTTAGTTCTTATAGTAATGTGGAATGTGCTTTGAGAGTATTTGGTAATGAAAAAGAATATACTGTCGGCGATTGCGATGACACACATCTAATAGTTCCTTTTTATCGTCTGAACAGCGATAACATAAAAGCAAAACTCAAAACCTTACTTGCTAGAGGAACTTGCTCTGTTGTCAGGTCTCTAATGAGGAGTGCAGAAGATTTTCCTAAGGATGGAAATAGTCGCAATATAATTGTAATGATTGTTGATAATATAGATAAGTGTGATGGCGACATAGAAACAGTTTCTTCTTCCATGCAAAAACGAGGTAAGTACATTAAGCCTTTTATCATTGGCATTAGCAAGGGGATGAAGAACAATTATGAAAGTTGTGGTACATATTACGAGACAAAAGGAGAGGTTGATTTTTCAAAAGCATTAAATACTATTATTAAACAGATTCTTCATAATACTACGGTACAGATTAACCTTTTAAATGTCAAAAATGAAAGTACTGAAACTAATATTCCTCTTATGTTTTATGACTCGGAAAGTCATCTTTTGCGTTATTCATTTATCCATACATTCAATTCAAATGGAAAAAGTGATACTTTACAGATAGACCCTTTGATAAAATATGATATAGTTGCAATGACTATTCCTCCTGTTGAGAAAAAAAACATATCTTTCTCCACCGGAGAACATTCTGTAATCAATCTATCCACACCACAAGGGATATTGTTTATTAAATATACAGATAACAGTAAAACTTTTACTTTAAAAAATTATCCCATTATTGTAAAGAAATCAGGAAACAAAGAAAGTATCAATATCCAACAACTAAACAGCAAAGAGAATTATCTTGTTGGAAAGTATGACTTGGAAGTTATGACATTGCCTCGTTTAAATATTGATTCGGTTGAAGTATCACAAAGTTCAACGACTATAATTGAAATACCGCAGCCTGGCACTTTGAAAATAGATAAACATAAAACCGATATAGTGGGTAGTATTTTTGTAAAGAAAAATGGAAAAACGGAATGGGTCTGTAACATCAAAGAAAGTAGTTTAAAAGAAACCTTAGATTTGTTGCCGGGAGAATATATAATTGTTGCAAAGAGTAGAGATTCATTGCAAACAACTCAAAGTATTGTACAAGAAATAAAAATAGAATCAAATAAAACAACAAACATATCATTGTTTGGCAAAATAAAATAAAAAATAAAAATGAAAGAGTATCAAATCCTTGGAGAAAAAGACACTCGTAGCGGATTTGCTGAGGGTCTTTTACAAGCAGGAAAAGAAAATGAGGATGTGGTTGTCCTATGTGCTGACTTAACCCCTAGTGTCCGTATGGATTTATTCGCAAATGAATTTCCTAATCGTTTTTTTCAGGTGGGCATTGCGGAAAGTAATATGGTAAGTATTGCATCAGGTATGGCATTGAGTGGTAAAATTCCTTTTGTTGGGTCATTTGCAGCATTTTCTACCGGAAGGACTTATGATCAGATACGCCAGAGTGTAGCATATTCTGATACTAATGTAAAGATTGCAGGTTCTCATGCAGGAATTACACTTGGTGAAGATGGAGCTACACATCAGATTTTGGAGGATATAGGTCTTATGAGGATGTTACCGAAGATGGTTGTCTTAAATCCTTGCGATTTCAATCAAACGAAACAAGCGACTTTAGCAGCTGCACGATATAACGGACCGGTGTATATACGTTACGGACGCCCTAAGGTACCTAATTTTATACCAGAGAACATGCCTTTTGTGATAGGTAAAGCTATTACATTAAATGAAGGAAAGGACGTATCAATTTTTGCAACAGGTCATTTGGTTTGGCAATCCTTACAAGCATGCAAACAATTGGAGGTAGAGGGTATTAGTGCTGAAATAATAAATATACATACTATTAAACCATTAGATTGTGAAACAATATTGAATTCCGTAAAGAAAACGGGTTGTGTGGTATCTTGTGAAGAACATATGCATAATGGAGGATTAGGAGATGCTATTGCACAACTTTTAGTTAAAAATTATCCTACTCCTATGGAATTTGTAGGTATTGATGATGAATTCGGGCAAAGTGGACAACCAATGCAACTGATGGAACATTATCATTTAATGGCTAATGACATAGTAAAAGCAGTCAAAAAGGTAATCAAAAGGAAATAATGGTGAATTACTTATAAACAATGCTCATTTAAGATAATTGGATGTTAATCGTCCAACACGGTATTTGTTTGTTGGTAACTGGTATTGTAAAAAAAGATACATAAATATTGCATATACCTATTTCAAGTCGGAAATAGGTTTCGGTATCTTCTTAAAAAGATTACTTTTGCAAAGTTTTTTGTATTCATTGTCATAAGTAATTGATCATATCTGATTAAAGGGTGTGACTTTGTGTGAATTGGAGTTATGCCCTTTTTGATAAAAAAATAAAATATAGCATACCGTAAGACTAAAATGCATGATTAGTAAATTATCTCTTGATACTAACAAATTAAAGTACAAGATTAGTTTTATCAATATCGCTAATAGGGAATCAAGGTATAAATTATATACAATTGTCACGACAAAAGACCATATACAATAAAATAACATCTTAATAAAATCACTATTAGTGAGAGGGGATAATGGATTGTTTGGAAAATTAAACACAAAAGGATGCCTTGTGAAACAACTTAGAGAGAGAAATTTTAAAATTTTTCAGAATAAACTTTCAATTAAGAATGGGAAAAAGTGATATAAATATGGTGAATTATGAAGATAATCCAGAATTATCTCTTGCTTTCCAATACATTGAACAAACTAATCAAAATATTTTCTTAACCGGCAAAGCTGGGACAGGAAAAACTACTTTTTTGCGGAATTTAACAAAAACAATATCCAAACGTTTTGTAATACTTGCCCCAACAGGGGTGGCAGCATTACAAGCAGGAGGAGTTACTTTACATTCCTTTTTCCAATTACCTTTTCATATTTATATACCTAATACAAAAGCTCAAACCAAGCGTTTTACCAAACAAAAAATAAACCTTATTCGCTCTTTGGACTTGATAATCATAGATGAAATTTCAATGGTTAGATGTGACATCCTTGATGAAGTAGATTATTTATTAAAACATTTTCGATACAATTCATACAACAAACCTTTTGGAGGCGTACAGTTGTTGCTTATTGGGGATTTGTCGCAACTACCACCAGTATTCAGCGAGACGGAGGCAGAGATATTGTCACAATATTACAAATCTTTTTATTTCTTTGGCTCACTTGCTTTGCAACAGTCTGAATATATTACAATTACATTGCAACGTATTTATCGGCAAAAAGAAGAGAATTTCATCAATATTCTTAATGCTGTTAGAGACAATCACATTACGCCAGAAATCATAGAAAATTTAAATGCAAGATGGCAACCAAATGTAGCAGAACATATACCCGATGGATTTATTGTCCTTTGCACTCATAATAATCAAGCAGACGGCATAAATGTATCAAAACTTAAAGCATTAAATAGCAAAGAAAAAACTTATTGTGCAGAAATTGAAGGTGACTTTCCGCAAAGCATGTTCCCAAATGGAGAGAAATTATCTTTGAAAGTAGGATCGCAAGTTATGTTTTTAAAAAATGATTATTCTAACGGCAATGAATATAAGAGTGATTCTCAACGTAATGATTCTTCCTTTCAAATTAAGGAAAAAAGATATTATAATGGGAAAATAGGAAAAATAAAAGCATTGGAGAATGATTATATTGCAGTAACATGTGAAAAGGATGATAAAGAGATTGTTGTAGAGAAATATGTTTGGGAAAATATCCATTATGTAATAGATAAAAAGACTAAAGCTATTAAAGAAGAAATTTTAGGAACATTTAGACAATTTCCTCTGAAACTTGCCTGGGCAGTAACTATTCATAAATCGCAAGGACTAACTTTTGATAAGGTTATAATTAATTCCAATAGAGCTTTTTCACATGGGCAAGTTTACGTAGCTCTCTCCCGTTGCAAAACATTAGATGGTATAATTCTAACAGATAGATTCAAAACTTCCAGTATAATTTTGGATCATAAAGTAACAAAGTTTAATTCAGAACAAGCTCTGCATCAACCCAACCAAGCCACATTGCACATTGCAGAACAATCCTTCCTTATTGAAAATATTATATCTATTTTTGATTTTACAACGCTAACAAACAATCTTTTGAGATTGGACAAACTAACAAAGAAATCTATTACAAAACTTTTTCCCCATAAAAGTAGGCAAATATTATCTATAATAAATAACTACATAAAAGAGATAGGGGAGGTGTCTGATAAATTCATAATCTGGATTAGTAAATATGATAAATCAATCAGTTTAAATTCTCAAATTATTAAACAATGTATTGACAAATGTTTAAATGGTAAAACTTATTTTCTAAACAAAATTACAGTCATCAACGAGTTAATTTTTATTTTATTAAATATTGAATTAGATAATGAACACGATAATGCGGAATTTAAGGACATAATTGGTCATATTGCTATAGAAAAGGAAATAAAATATAGAATTCTCACTTTTTTTGATGATACTTTTTCATCATCAACCTATTTAAAGATACGAAATTCCATACTTGTTGAAGGTAATTCACTGGAATTAAGCTCTATATTTCAAGAAAAATATATTAATAAAGAAAAGAAAACAATAAATAACAAACAAAAAACAATAGAATCCAATAGTGATGTATTGGATACTGAACTATTTGAAATACTACGCCAATGGAGAAAATCTAAAGCGGACGAAATAAAAATGCCAGTTTTTTTCATCATATCACAAAAAGGATTGATTTCTTTGACGAATAAAAAACCAAAAACAAAAGAACAATTCACTAACCTAAAAGGATTGGGTAAGAAAAAATTTGATAAATACGGCGAAGAAATACTCAAAATCATTAAAGAATATTGTCATTAAAAATATTACTATTATCAAGTTGTTAACATATAATTAGACATTGAAATAAAATATATAGGTTTGGTTAGATTAAAGTGGGACATTAATAAATTAAAGTGAGACTTTAATTTATTCCTTCTTGATATTGATAGATAAACATATACTATCTAATAAAAAATATACAATTGTATTAGTTTCTTTAAGTATAAAAAATATTTTGTATGAAAAATATGTAATAAAAATATCAGAAATAAGTATGTTAAATATGTATCAAAACTTTACAATCATGAAGAAATTAATTTATTTTTGGTTTTCACCATAACAATCGGAATATTTTGTGTGGTGAATACACGACAAACACAAACGATAAACAAAGAAAGGGAAGTAAGCAATGTCGTCAAAAAAACAAGCTCAGTTTCTCATCGGGATAAATTCTCTAAAAAGTTCACAATGAAGAGTATTAAATGCCATTAGACAGCAAAAAAAATGAGACATAGGAGAAAAAGCCTTCATAAGTTTTATTGTTGAAAAATAAGAAGATATATACCATGTCAAGGTTTTACATGGTATTTGAGAAAGTCGCGATGAAGAAGCTCCAAGATTGATCAAATGAATGCCAAAACGGGAACTTATTCAACAATCAGGTAAGAAAGAATTATTCACTTTCAATACTTAATTAAATAATTAGGTCATTTGTTGTATTATCTGATTATTTTGTCAGCCATTTTATAATATTATCTTTGACTATCTCTATTCTCTTGTCAAAACTCTCACGAGTAGCAAAAGCAATATGAGGGACACATACACAGTTTCTAGCATTGAGTAGTGGATGGTTAGTATCTATCGGTGGTTCCTTTTCATACACATCTATACCTGCCCCTGCTATACGATTATCATTTAACATCTTGGCAAGAAATTCCATATCTATCACGTTCCCTCTTGCCGTATTTATAATAATCGCCGAAGGCTTACACATTTTAAGTAAATCGGCATTTATAAGATGATAAGTATCATCGGTCAATGGTACATGCAATGAAATAATATCACTTTTTTGCATAAGAGTTGGCAAATCCGTATAAGTAATCCCTTCTCTTGAATAATAAAGGTTTTGAGTTCTTGAATTGGCAAGTATATTGCAACCAAAAGCTCTTAACAATAGAGCCGTACGTTTACCTATCGCCCCCATACCTACTATACCTACAGTCTTACCTCTCAATTCTGTTCCTAAGAAATTATTTCTTGTTCCATTGTTTCTTATATTAACATTCATCTCGCTCAACTTCCTGATAACGTCCAGCATCAACCCAATAGTTAACTCGCTAACCGCTTCAGTTGCATAACCAGCAGCATTGACAATTTCTATATTGCGTTCCCTACAGTACTCAACATCTATATGATCTATACCTGTAAATGCAACAGCAAGCAATTTGACATTAGGACATTGACACAACACTTCTCTTTTTATTGGTATATTGGAAACAACCACTATATCATTATCTGCAATACGTTTTTTTAGAGTCTGTTCATCCTCTTTTCTATCATTATGAAGCGTAAAAGTACAATTGTATTGAGCAAAAATCCGTTGCAATTCACCATACTTTGCTTCATTTATGCCTATCGGCTCAACAGCCACTATCTTAAATTTATCATTAATCATCTTTGACTTATTATTTTTATACTATACCTTTTTTAACAGTAATATTTATAATTCAATGCAAAAGTTAAATTCAAAATTATTCTTGTTATCTATCAGTATCAACCAAAAAACCTTGCTGTTTCAAAAAAGCATCATTAGTAGGTTGATGTCCTCTGAACGCTTTATACAATTCCATCGGTTTTTTAGTGCCACCACGAGATAAGATATTAATTTTAAATGAATTAGATACAGAAGGGTTGAAGATACCTCGCTCTTTAAAGGCCTGATATGCATCTGCTGCAATAACTTCACTCCATTTGTAACCATAGTATCCAGCAGCGTACCCGCCAGCAAAGATATGAGAAAACTGTGTAGACATCATACAGCCGTCAATCATATTTATCAGTTCAGCTTTTTCACTAGCTTTTTTTTCCATTGTTAACACATCACCATCAAAAGGTTTTTCTATAGAATGCCATGCCATATCAAGTATTCCAAAAAACAGTTGACGAATAGAAAGCCATCCTGCATTATATTGTTGTGCCTGGCGAATACGATCAATATAATCTGTAGGAATCTTATCTCCTGTTTTGTAGTGTACGGCGAACATATCAAGAAATTCCTTTTCGTATGCATAATTTTCCATGAACTGACTCATTCCTTCAACGAAATCATGAGCTACACTAGTTCCCGAAAGGGATTGATAATTACAAGAAGAAAGTATGCCATGTAAACAGTGACTGAATTCGTGCAGGAAAGTAGTAACTTCATCAAATGAAAGAAGTGAAGGAGTTTTGGGTGTAGGTTTAGAAAAATTAGTGACTAATTGAACGAATGGACGAATATCTATATTGCCTACCATACTCTGTTCACGGAAACTTGTCATCCAGGCCCCTTGTCGTTTATTTGTTCTTGGGAAATAATCCATATACAAAATGGCAAGGAACTTATTGGAACTTTTATCAAACACCTCATAAACTTGTACATCATTATGATAGACTGGTATTGACTTATTTTCACGAAATTCAAGATTATATAATTTGCTTGCTAACTCAAAAATACCGTTTTTCACATATTCCAAATTGAAATATGGTTTTAATAATTCGGGGGATATACTATATTTTTCTTTTTGTAACTTTTCCGACCAAAAAGAGAAATCCCAACGGTTCAAAGTACCAATAAAACCGTGCTGATTGGCATAATCCTGAACAGCTTTCAAATCTTGTTTTGCATAGGGCATACTTGTTTGTAACAAATCTAATAAAAAAGAATTTACTTTTGTAGGAGATTCTGCCATTTTGTCTTCCAATTCATATTCAGCAAAAGACTTATAACCCAAAAGTGAAGCAATTTTTAAACGTAAATTTACAATATCTTTTATAATTTGCTTATTATCGTTACTATCCCCATGATTGCCCATAGAATTATATGCTTTCCATATCTTTTCTCTTATTTCACGATTTGAACAATAAGACATAACTGCTATGTATGAAGGTTGTTGAAGCGTAAAAGCATAGCCTTTCATTCCTCTTGACTTAGCTTCTTGTCGTGCTTCCTCTAATGTATATTTAGGCATACCTTCAATATCTTTTTTGTTGGTAATATTCAACACAAAAGAGTTTTGGTCATTCAAAATGTTTTGATTGAACTTCAAAGTCAAAATACTAAGTTGTTCAGTTGCTTCCTTAAATTGTTCTTTTGCACGTCCAGTCAATAAAGCACCATTCCTAATAAATCCTTTATATACCTTATCTAACAACATTCTGTCCTCTGTGGTCAACTTTATGAAATCTCTATTGTCATATACCATTTTTATTTTTGCAAATAGTTGAGGATTCATACTAACTTCGCTACCATATTTTGTAAGTAAAGGCGTTAGTTCTTGAGTTATCAACTGCATGGAATCAGATGTACAAGCCTCATTCATATTGAATAGGATGGAAGAGACTTTATCCAAAATCTTACCGCTACGTTCATAGGCAACTACCGTATTCTCAAAAGTAGGGTCTGCATTGTTGGAAATTATATTATTTATGTCCTCTTTCGCCTTCTCTATTGCATAAAGCATAGCAGGTTTGTAATCACTTATTTTTATCAAGTCAAAAGGAGGTGTCTGATATTGGGTATTCCATTTCATTATCAAAGGATTGGAAGCCTCTATTTGCTTCATTTCTTGCTTTGTAATCTGTGCTGATAATAATGTTGTTGCCATAAGTATCGATATTATTAGAATTTTTTTCTTCATTATGTTATTTCAATGTTACTATCTATTTAATTTATTCAAATATCTACTTAATTTGTGATAATTGATGTCTGATGTATTATATTCAATTCAAACATACCAATTCTTTTTTATTATCTAAAATAATTAAAGTCCCACATTATTTTTTTAATATCAAATATTAATCTTCTGAAGTGTCACTTCATCTTTATACTTTAACATTAAAAGAAAAACTTACTTAAAAATTCATTATCTATGCGTAAAAAAACTCTTTCATTCATAGGTAAGAATTCGGGATTTTCCAATTGAAGTAATTGATTAATTAAACTTTGTATTTCATTTTGAGATAATATCTTACCTTCTTTAATTGCCAATCTATCTGCAATTAATAAATTTTTATCATTTTCGTTAATATCTTCACTAATTAAATCATTTACCAGATTTATTGCAAACGATATTGTCATATTCTTCGGCATGGAAGTGAAATTAACACTATTATCCTCATTTATTGTAAATTCAAATCCAATTTTTTCTAATAAAGATATTCTCGCTTGCAAAGAAATAATTTCAAGAGTAGAAAACTTGTGTATATATGGCAACAATAGTTTCTCGGCTTGCAGAATCATAGATATTTTCCCATTCAAAAACTCATAAATTACTTTCTTTGAGGCATTAAATTGATTTATCAGTAAAATATAGTTAGTAGTCTGATAAATAATATACCGATTTAAGAATTGAAATGGATACTTCGCTCTATTATCTGCTAAGTTATTAGGTGAATTTGTTATAATATTTTCATCATTAAAAGAAATTTCCGTTTGAACTTTAACTTTGTTAACTGTAGAAGAAAAATCTAACGATGGATTTGAATTTTGCTTTGCGAAAGGATTAAAACTATTGCTATAATTGAACATAGAATTGGAGGCAATATAATTTTTATCCGGATTTGGAAAAGAAATTGGAGATTTTTCAAACGATAAAGCGTTACTTAACGTATTCTGTCCTAACACTTTTCGCACAACAGCATTGAGAATAGAATATATTATTTTATCATCTATGAATTTAACCTCTGTTTTTGTAGGATGAATGTTGACATCTATATCCTTGGGATTAACTTTCAAATGAATAAAAAAACAGGGATAATTTTTAGGAGGAATAAGTGAACAGTAAGCTCTCTCAACTGCATTGGCAAAATAAGAATTTTTCATATAACGGTTATTAACAAAAAAATATTGATAACCCTTTCCCTTTTTAGTTAAATTAATAGTTGATATAAATCCATTAATCTCTACTAAATCAAGTTTTTCCTTAATTTCTAATATATTTTTATTAAATTGATTACCAAAAATATCAACAATACGTTTTCTAAATGTTGCTTTTTCCAATTTATATATAGTATGTCCATCCCTCATATAAGTAAAACTTACGTTAGGATTAATAAGAACAATACGAATAAAAGCATCATTTATATGAGACAACTCAATATTATCACTCTTTAAAAAATTACGCCGAGCAGGTACGTTAAAAAAAATATTTTTAACTTTTATATCTGTACCTTTACTTGAAGTAGTCTTACTAATTGACTTAATTTCACCGCCTTCTATTAATACCTCCTCTGCCAAATCAGAATCCTCTTTCTTTGTTTTTAGCTCTACCTGACTTATTGCAGCAATTGATGCAAGAGCTTCCCCTCTAAAGCCCATCGTTGTAAGATTCCTTAAATCATTCTCCGTTTTTATTTTACTTGTTGCGTGAGGTAAAAAACACTTACGAGCATCATTTTCATCCATACCACAACCATTATCGATAACCTCTATCAACGTTCTTCCCGCATCTTGAATTACCAACGTTATTTGTGAACTATTGGCATCAATTGCATTTTCTATCAGTTCCTTAACTACACTCCCCGGACGGTTTACCACCTCACCCGCCGCAATTTGATTAGCTATGTTTTCAGGGAGTACATTTATTGCCATTTTTCTACAAAAGAAATTAATAAATAGATTAAAAAGACTATCAAACAGGCAAACAAAAGTATTTTTGTTACAGGAAAAGGTTTAGAAATTTTCTTCTCTTTTTTCTCTTCCATCGCCTTACGAAAACTAATTTTACGATTGTAAGATTCTCCTATTGGACCATATTTTGCCTTCATTTGCTCCAACTCATCCTTTTTGGCATCGTAGAAACGAGGCTTATAATTGAATTGTCTAGGTTTTCTTACATTGAATGCAATTCCCATAATTTTGAATATTTTTTTGCAAAGGTAGTATTTTTTTACAGAAACTTGCAATATGAATATAAAGTTTTAGCATTCTTATTAACTCAAAAGATAAAACAAATTCAACAGAAATAAAGAGTTTTGTCATATTCTTTAAATGTATTATTCATGTCTACCATATTCCTAACAAGTAAAAACTATTACTTCCAAAATACCATATATTTTCTTGTCCATTCATAAAATCATCAATACGTAAAATATTTTTTATGTATAACAATGAATGAGTAATGACTGAAATAAATTTTGCATTTATTAGAGACAACTTAGTTTAGACGATCTAAGCTAAACGAATTTTGCATATGGTAAAAATTCACGTAAGTAATTGCAAAATTCATCTGTGTAGTTATTTTTTTTTATCCAAATAGTTAAATGAAAAATTTGACAATTTTTCATTGCCAAATAATTTTTTTTGCCTATCTTTGCACATTATTTTGGAAATTAATATGGAAGATAACGAAAGAGTACAGCGAGTTGATATAGAAACTCAAATGAAACAAGCCTTTATCGACTATGCCATGAGTGTAATTGTGGCACGTGCTTTACCCGATGCAAGAGATGGAATGAAACCTGTACATCGTAGAATAATGTATGCAATGGGGGATATGGGCATGACTTACAACACTAAACACAAGAAATCAGCCAGGATAGTGGGAGAGGTGTTAGGTAAATACCATCCGCATGGAGATTCTTCCGTTTATGGAGCTATGGTACGTTTAGCCCAAAAATGGGCATTGAGATATCCTTTGATTGATGGACAAGGCAATTTTGGTTCAATAGACAATGACTCCCCGGCTGCGATGCGTTATACGGAAGCAAGAATGTCAAGAATAGCTTCTGAATTATTACAAGACATAGACAAAGACACCGTAAATTTTCAAAACAATTTCGACGATTCATTGCAAGAACCAATAGTTCTGCCAACGAGAATACCCAACCTTTTAGTAAACGGTTCAAATGGTATTGCCGTTGGTATGGCTACCAATATGGCTCCGCACAATCTCTCCGAGTCTATAGATGGTATTATTGCATACATAGATAACAATGAGATAAGTATTGATGAGTTGATGCAATATATTAAAGCCCCTGACTTCCCTACGGGAGGTATAATATACGGTTATGATGGCGTTAAGGAGGCTTATCATACCGGACGAGGCAAAGTAGTTATCCGTGCACATGCTACAATAGAGCATAATGATAAGAGCGATAGAGAACAGATAATAGTTACATCCATCCCCTACGAAGTCTGCAAGAGTGATATGATTAAACACCAAGCGGAACTTGTCAACGAAAAGAAAATAGAAGGTATTTCAGATATTAAAGACGAAAGTAATAAAGATGGCATACGAATAGTATACAAATTGAAAAAAGATGCAATAAGTAGGGTAGTACTAAACAAACTTTATCAATACAGTGAATTACAATCTTCTTTTTCTGTCAATAATATTGCCCTTGTCAATGGTAAACCAAAATTGCTTAATCTCAAAGACATAATCGTAACATTTGTTAATCACAGAAAAGAAGTTGTAGAACGAAGAACACGTTACGAATTGAAAAAAGCTGAAGAGCGACAGCACATCGTTGAAGGTCTGCTAAAAGCATTAGACATTATAGACGAAATAATTAATGTAATTCGTTCATCTGAAACAGTCCAAATGGCAAAAAATACAATGATTGAACGTTGGGGCTTTACAGATTTGCAAGCTTCGGCTATCATAGAAATGCGTCTAAGACAACTTACCGGCTTAGAAAGGAACAAACTAGAAGATGAACACAACAAACTAACCGAATTTATTGAGCGTTGCAAAGCTATACTATCTGATGTAAACATTTTAATGCAGGTTGTAAAGGAAGAGTTATTAGCGATAAAGAATAAATATGGCGATAACCGTTTAAGCGAAATTGAATATGCATCTAAAGATTTTGTGATAGAAGATATGATAGCTAATGAAGAAGTTGTTATATCTGTTTCCCATTTGGGTTATATCAAACGGACGTCTTTGGTGGAATATAAAACACAAAATAGAGGTGGTATGGGTAGTAGAGGTTCCCTTACGAGAGATGGCGATTTTATTGAACATGTGTACATAGCTTCTACACACGATTATCTTTTAATGTTCACCAATAAAGGTAAAGTTCACTGGATGAGAGTATATGAAATACCCGAGGGCAATAAAACTTCTAAAGGTCGTGCGATTCAAAACATGTTACAAATAGAGGAAGGAGAAACTATCAAAGCTTTTGTTAACACACGTAATTTGAAAGACGAAGAATATGTAAAAAATAATATGATTATTCTTTGTACAAAGAACGGAATAATAAAGAAAACATCATTAGAGGCCTACTCACGACCTAGAACGAAGGGCATAATTGCTCTAACAATACGTGAAGCTGACGAATTGCTGGAAGCTAAGTTAACTAATGGGGGTAGTGAGATATACATAGGAACAAAGAAAGGAAGATGTGTCCGTTTCAACGAGAGATTAATTCGTCCTATGGGTAGGGGAGCGTCCGGTGTAAAGGCTGTTACATTGTCAGATTCCACTGATGAGGTTATCGGCATGGTTTGTCTAAACGATATGACTAAAAATATAATGGTTGTATCAGAAAACGGCTATGGTAAACGAAGTTATAGCGATGAATACAGGGAAACTAATCGTGGTACAAAAGGAGTAAAAACTATCAATATAACTGAAAAAACTGGTTCGTTGATTGCAATAAAAGATGTAACCAATGAGGACGACCTTATGATAATGAATCGTTCTGGCATAACAATTCGTTTGGCAGTTAACTCTTTGCGTGTAATGGGCAGAGCAACACAAGGTGTTAAACTCATAAATTTAAAGACCAAAGATACTATTGCAGCAGTTACAAAGGTGGAACACGAAGAGACTTGTCAAGATAATGAAAGTGCTATATTAGATGGTGAAAACAATACATCAAACAAAGAAGAAGTTATAAATGAACCAGAAATCATTGATTCTGAAACAAGAAAATGACATTTCAAAGGAACAAAAAAATAAATAATAACATTACAAAACATAAATTATCATGAAAAAAAGCATAGTATTTGCACTGTTGTTTATGGTTATCACAGGAGTTGAGGCTCAAAATATGAAAGTTCAGAGTGCTTATTCCGATATGAAAAACGAACGATTAGCATATGCAAAAAAAAATATTGATGAAGCACTAATCCATGAGAGTACTAAAAATGAAGCTAAAACATGGGCTTACGCTGGATTAATTTATGCTCAAATTATTGAACAAGCAAACAACGAGAATGCTTCAAAATCTGTAAAAAAACAATTAAAAGAAATCAAAGAGCCAATTGAACAAATCTGCCAACAAGGAATTGAGTTTTTAAAAAAGTCTATTGAGCTAGAACAGACAGCAGGTACCCATGAATTTACGAGAAATTCAATGGAAGCATTGAAATATCTTTGTGGCGTTGAGGCATATTATACTAGTAAATTCTATAATCTCGGTACTGATTATACAAAAGCAGCTCAAATGTGGGGGAAAGTTATTGAAGATGCCCGATATTGTAAATATGATAAGTTAGAAGATGAAGCTATGTATTATCAAGCAGACTGTTATCGTATGCTTAAGCAATCAGACAAGGAACTTGAAAATTATAGAGCGATGGCTAAAAAAGACACAAAGCGACCCGATGTTTATGTTAAAATATTTGCAGCAAATAAGGAAGCAGGTGATACAATCAAAGCTATAAATGCATTGAAAAAAGGGGTCAGAATGACAGTTGAGGATACGACTGATGCTAATACTATTTTAACCACAGAACTTACTATTGCGTATCTTTGGGCTGGTAAAACACAAGAAGCAGATGATTTGTTAAATAAAATGATTACCAAAGTTGGAGAAAATCCTATAGGATTGAATGGTATTGCCAAAATATATGGAGAAGCGGGTAATATTGTAAAAGCAGAAGAGTATTATAACAAATCATTGGCTATCGACAAAAATCAGATTGATGCTTTTAGAGGGATGGGTAATGCTTTTTTCAATACCGCTTTAAAAGAACATAAAGTGGCAGATGCTATTCCTCTTGATAAAGTCGTTGAGTATGATAATAAAATGAAAGAAGTGAATGCTATTTATGAAAAGGCTATTCCTTACTTTGAGAGTGCTCTTAAAGTAAAACATGATGACTTTGATTCATTGAATAAATTGAGATTGATATATTCAATATTTAATGCAAGAACAGATGTTGACGCAACAACAAAACAAGATTATAAGGCAAAATTTCAAATTTATGATACAGAAATAAAAAAATTAACAACTAAATAATTTTTTTATTAAAAATATGTTTTCTTTATTTACTTGATTAGGTAAATAGACGAAAATTCATAAAAATATCTGATTAGTAATTAACCAGATATTTTTTTATAAATTATAAATGATCTAATTTCATTTATTTTATATCTTAATTATCTTCTACTCACACATTTTAGTTTACTCAATTGTAATTATATTGCAAATATGTAAAACTTAAGATAGAACTTATGTATCACTGATAACTAAACACGTTATATAATTTATCAACAGAATTATAAGATTGTAAAGGATAAACCTTATCATATCTAATATGTTATGCACCGATATGAGTAAATTCGGAAATATTCTAAAGAAAGAAAAAAAAGAGTCTCCAATTAAAATGTCAGAATGAAAATAACCATACCAATACGAAATCGCTTAACAACATCATCTATAATATTTTAAATCACACTTGGAAAAATAATTTAGGACATTTTTTTGTATCTTTGCAGAATAATATATGAAATAAATCATTGTGTAATTAACATATTATTACACAAATTAGAAGTACAACTTTTTAAATTGAACAGAACAACGAATAAATGATCGTACAAAAAAATTATTATAAACAAAACATTAAATTGGCTTTGCCTATCATCTTCTCTTCTTTGGGGCAACAATTGGTACAAATAGTAGATACACTGATGGTTAGTCAGTTGGGAATAACATCTTTAGCTGCTATCTCATTTGCTTCAGCAATAACCGCTAACGCTTTGGGCATAGGCATGGGGATATCATTAGCTTTAACCCCTTTAACCGGACAAAATTATGCAAAAAACAAAACACATATATTAACCAAATTATTTGAGAACTCCTTATCTTTAAATGTTTTATTATCAATTGGTTTAATAGGTATTTTATTAACACTTATGCCTTTTTTATATTTATTGGGACAACCGCAAGATGTAGTAGAATTGTGTAAACCTTATTATATTATTATAACTTTATCTTTCATACCGATGCTATGTTTTTTGACATTCAAACAATTCTTGGAAGGTCTTGACAATACAAAAGCTGCAATGCTAATCACCATATCTATGAATATTTTAAATATATTTTTAAATTGGATATTTATTTTTGGTAAGTTAGGTTTGGAACCTATGGGTATCTTTGGAGCAGGTTTATCTACTTTTATAGCACGTATGTTATCCCCTATTGCGTTCTTTCTATATATTAGAATAAATAAAAAATATAAACATTATTTAGAAGGGTTTGGATGGAAAAATCTTTCTATTTATATGCATAAATGCCTACTAAAAATTGGCATTCCTATTGCAGGACAAATATTTATTGAACTTTTTGCATTGTTTGGCATAACAATTATGATGGGTTGGATTTCCACGGCTTCACTTGCTTCTTATCAAATCATAAATACAATGATTTCAACCACTTTTTTTGCAGCCAATGGCATTTCTTCTGCTACCACGGTATTGATTTCACATTCTTATGGGAGAAATAATTTTCAAGATGTTAGAAAACATTTTTTTTCGGGGTGGAGAATAGTTTTATTTGTTATGGGTTGCTTTGCTTTAATTTTTATATTCTTCGGACAATACATAGCAATGTTATTTTCTTCAGATATGGAGGTGATACATATAACCTCTACCCTTTTTATTGTTGCGGGAATATTTCAACTGATAGATGGCTCACAACTATCAGGCTTAGCAGGACTTCGTGGTATTAACGACGTAGTAAAACCAATGTTATATGCATTTATCTCTTATTTATTGATAGCTTTACCTTGTGCATACATATGTGGTTTTATTCTCAAATTAGGATCATGTAGTATATTTGCAGGATTTTCTTTTGGTTTGGCAATAGCTGGTACTCTTTATCACACAAGATTTTATAAAATATTACGAATATATTCACTAAAACAGAAGTTCTAAAGATTTTTATTTAAAAATTTATTTTAACTTTGTAGTTTAATTTTCAACATTTTTAAATAAAATCAATATGAAAAGATTGACATTTTTATCTATCATTGTTTCTACATTTTTCAGCCTTAATGCACAGAATATTAATTTACCCAAACCGGAGACTGAAGGAGGAGAAAGCGTATTAAAAGCCATTGCGATCAGACAGTCAGACCGTAGTTTCAAAGACGGAGATATTTCATTGCAAGACTTATCTACTATCTTATGGGCAGGATTCGGTTATTCTCACGATGACAAACGTACTATACCTACTGCAATGAATAGACAGGATATAGACTTATATGTATTTTTATCTAACGGCATTTATAAATGGAACGCAAAGGATAATGTATTGGAATTAATAAAAAAAGGAGATTACAGAAAAGATACTGATAAACCTAATGGTTTTGCAAGCAAAGTAACAAATATTGCTATTGTCTCTGATTTGGAAAAATTTGGCGTAAAACAAGACCATCATAGAGCTTTTGTTTTCGGAGCGATGTCTAGTGCTTATGCCAGTGAAAATATGTATTTGGCAATTAGCGGTATGAACCGTAATTTAGGAACAGTAACTCGTTATGCTGCACAACAAGAGAAGGAAATTGCCACGTTACTCCAATTAAACCAATTTCAAAGAGTTTTTCTTTTCCAGACAATCGGTTATAAAAAATAGAATAAACACATTAATTAAATTAAAATAATTCTCCTTGCATCGCAGTATCTCTAAGTAAAAATGAATATTGCGATGCTTTTTTTATAATATCGTTTTGTTGAAGTTCTCCTACAAGTAATGGAGACAAGGGGTTGTGCTTATGAATATTATATTCAATATTTTGAGGCTGAGTATTTGCATAACAATATTTACATCCATTCAGACAAGTATTATACGCACCAATATCTCTCATGGGAATACAACCGCAATTCTCCCTTATACCGGTATGCTTAATGTTTTTAAAATTCACATTTAAAGCATCTGTGAGTATTTTTGAGGTAACACAACCTGAAAGTCCAATTCCATATTTTTCATAACTTTCTTTCGTTGCACAAGTTTGGACTCTAATATTATTTTTTCTTGCTATCTCCCCTATTTTTCTAACAAACATATTTTTCATATCATTTGTAGGGTAAATAATATCAGGAATTCGGTTTGCAACTCTCGGATATATCTCCACAAAAGAAAAAAGGCAATAATTTATATGACCACTTAAAAATTGAGAAATATAATCAAAAGCTTGACAATGTAGTTCCAACGTATATTTGTTCGTAAAAATAATAGGATCATATCTCCAAACTATTTTTTGCTTACCTATTTGTTTAGATAAGATTTGTAAGGTTTTGATACTAAAATCAATATCAGGTACATTTGGTTCAATATCTTTATCGTAGCAAGTGATTGTATAATGACAAAATATATTAAATTTATTATAAATTTTATAAAAGTCTTTCAGTATTGGAGAATAATTTTTGGAACAAAAGACAACACAATCTACAACTTTCGTATTAAGTTTGTAAATCAATACCTGCTGAGGCTGGAATGGATTACGACTATAAACTTCTCCCATTTCGAACCTATTTAACAACCAGGGTGTGAAATAATTAACTATATCTGTACGACCTCCTGTATTAATTATCATACATCTTTACTTATTCAAAAATCACATAGAGATACTGAGAAATCTATTTTTCAAAAATTTTTTTTAATATTTCTATTTAATCTACGATCTTAGCATATCACACTACTACTTTCGAATTTATATCAATAAATTCAGAATTTAATTTATTTATTAAAGAGATAAAAACAAAAAATGACACATTTGTATATCAAAGTGTCATTTTTTGTTTTCATTTTTCATTTTTTAATTTTAGCTAATCAATAGATAACTACCACATTGTTTTAATTACCTATCTCTTTGAGAGAATTAAGCATATAAATCTTCAAAAACTTTCCTCAAAGATGGGCATTCCCTCAACTCTTGCAATGTAATTTCTGCATGTCCTTTGGTATAGCCATTACCAATAATCATAGTAACATCACTACCAACACCTTCAGCTCCCAGAGCAGCCTTTGTAAATGAAGTACTCATTGAGAAGAAATAAACAACTCCATCATTCTTGGTACAAAGCACACTTGTCATCTCTGTATCAGGAACATTCACATTATTAATTGTAACATCTGCCATCTGACCGTTAGTCAAATCACTAATTTTTTCTAACATTGCAACAGGGTCGTTAGCATTACCGGCAAAAACAATATCACAAAAACCAAGTTCTTGCAAACGTTTTGTACTCTTTTCGCTGTGACACATACCAATAACCTTTCCCGTTACACCTACACGCTTCTTAGCCTCATAACAACACAACATACCACTCTTTCCTCCTGCACCAATAATAAGGACAGTATCTCCTGGTTTGCAAAGTTTAGCTGTTTGGGCAGGTGCTCCCGCAACATCTAGTGCAGATAATGCAAGTTTTTCCGGCATATCGTTCGGAATCTTAGCATATATACCACTCTCAAACAGAATTGCTTTCCCTTTGATGTCAACTTGGTCTACATCTGTACGAATAGCTAATATTTCATCTATTCTCAAAGGAGTAAGAGACAAAGACACCAAAGTTGCAATTTTATCTCCCTCTTTTAAATCTGTTTTTCCTTTTAGGGCATCTCCTATTTTCTCAACACGTCCTAAAAGCATACCACCTGATCCTGTTCTTCTATTTCTGTGTTTGCCTTGCAAAGCAACGTTCAAAAGTATCTCCTTCTTAATTTCCTCAATTACTTTTTCCTCACTTGCTCCTTCACCAGCCTGAGATTTAGCATAATTATAAATATCCGTAAATGAAGCAGAATCTATATTAAGTGTCTGAACATCAATCAGTATCTCGTTATCATAAATCTCATCCATATTATTGTCAATTTTGTTTGCCGGTTGAGGCAAAACGCCCTTAGGTTCAATCACACGGTGTGTACCGTATTTATTTCCTTTTTTCTGCATAATTATAAATTATTAAAAAAATTATTATTAAATACTTTATATTTTTTAAGTGATTTGCAAAAGTACAAAAAAATATCATTACCACAATTCATTTTTATCACAATTATTAATTATCAACCAGTAAATCAAGACGTTTTTTTATTACAATATTAGGTCCTATTGAGGTCGGAAAACTGTAAATCAAACCTATTTCTTCGTCAAACGCAAAAACTTCACCCGAAACTGTAAAATTTTTGGGATCGCATACATAAATAACATTATCAACAATACTGATACGGTAAGGAGTACGCAAATTCTTGGGAACTGTTGCAAAATTAGTCGGTGGAGCATGCAAATTATTTACATTTATTTTACTTAATGTTATGCCTTCACCAACCCAGGGTTTATAAATATAATATAAGAATCCTTTATGGAACGCAAAATCCGTAATATTTACATCAATAGAATCTATTTTTTTACCTTTCTCTATAACCGTCATACGATACACCCCACTATAATCTCCCGTGGAAACAACATATATCCTATTGTTATAACTTTTTACATTTTGAGGATTGTCCATAACAGTAATCATTTGCTCAACTTTGAATGTTTCCGTATTTATGACCGATACCGTCCTATCATAATTAGGATTATCCAAACCTCCGCTATTAGCTACATAAAGTTTTCCCTCTGCCTCGGCAATTCCCTCAGGATTTCTTCCTCCTGTTGCCAATACTTGGACAATATCTTTTGTCTTAACAGAAATCTTTAACACATTACCATCGAAACAAGTTAAATACACATAATTGTTATAATAGACTAAATGACGAGGTTGCCTATCAACATTATTTTCATTAAGTATAGGTATCATCTTTTTCAGTTGTCCGTTCTCTGAATTTACTACTGTAACCATTGCTGAGCCTGTTACAGCAATCCAAAGTTCATCATCAACCTTTATCATATCATTTGCCGTTTCCCCCAATCCTTGCGAATTTATCAAAGAATAAACATCTCTTCGTGATATACTATCTCCAAAAGAAAAAAAACTTAAAGCGGAATTGTTATTGTGAAAAACACCTTCACAAAGTACGTATAACCCGTTTGCATCGCCTATAGCATTTGTCGGTTTTGAAGAATTATCATCCTTGCAGGCAAAGAGAACTGTCATCATCATAAAAAATATTGACAACTTACTAAATTTCCAAAATTTTGTGTTCATTGTATTTGTTATTTTTTGTTATTTATTAATTTTCACTTACCAATCTTGATATCAAAACTCAACTACAATACCAAACCACTAACAATTATTATGATTAATGATGACAACATCACTATATTTTGGTATTCTGTAAAATTAAAGTGTGACATTAATAAATTATTTCTTGAAAATAATTTATTAATGTCACACTTTAATTTTATGAAAATACATAGGAGTTTAGTCATAGCACAAAGATAAGGTATAAAATATATAAAACCATTATTATTTTAAAAACATAACCGTATTTTCATATTACAATTAGTTCCCATCATGGGATAAGAACGGATAATTTCGTATTGTTTATTGAATATATTATTGACTGATGCTGTGAAAGTTATATCTTTTATATTGTAATCCCTTAATTGAATATCATAAGATAAACTTACACTATGGTCGGTATAAGATTTGAGTATATTATCCGATATATTTTCTTGCAAAGACCAACGTTTATCTACTGCAAGACAAGTATAACCCAAACGCCATGCCTTGTAATCAAAGCTATATATAATGCTGATAACATTTTCCGGCATATAAGGTAAGTTTTGTCTATAAGTATAGGAAGACTCATCCATATCAATGGCTTTCTGATAAGAATAATTAATTTTAATATTCGTTTGGACACGTGCTTTTATACTCCAAAGACAATTAAATTTAATATCAATACCATAAATATCTACCTTACCATAGTTAAGCATTGACCAAATAAATTGGTTTATAGGAATAGCCACTATTTTATCTCTTACATTGTTGTAATACAAATCTATTTCAGGTTGAATACGAAAATTAGAAATATCAAATGACCATACATTAGCCCAAGATAATTGATTAGTTATTTCAGGATTCAAATTTGTATTCCCAATTCGTTTATAATATAATTCATTAAAAGTGGGCATACGAAAAATATTCTTGTAGAAAAATGTAGATGTCCAAAAATTTTTCTCATACCTGATACTAATAAATGGAGATAAATAGTTAGAATTCTTTTGTAAACTATTGAACCAGTCATGATACAGACTATGAATAGCATTAGTAGTAAATACCCATCTTTCATAACTAAAACGCAATAAAATGGCAGTCAAAGACGAAAATCTTTGAGGAACAGTAGAAAATACCGTATAGTCAAGCGAATTAAAAGCTAAATCATTTGTTACAGCTAAAAATAGATTCTCTTTAAATCTACAATTCATTACATTATTCATATAAAAAAATCTCTGTGTATAATTATCATCCTGTCCTTGCGAAGAACTCCAATAGTGAGGGTCAATATAACGTGTGTAATTCCAGTCAAATTTCAAATTATTTTTATATGTTAGCTTATCGTTTAATAATAAAGTAAAATCAGTTTGTGCAAAAAAATTTTTATTCCATAATCTTTGTTTTGAATTTTGGTAATATAATTTAACATTTGAGGGAAGTCCTCTATTGGAATAGTAATAAAATACCTTTGTTTTAATATTTTGTCTCGTAGAAAAGGAACGAAACCAATTTATTTCAATGTTAGAAGAAAACATATCATTATTTTCTCTATTTAACTTTTTAGTAACAAATTTCTGATTATCACCATATAGAATCTTATACGGATAACGACCATCTGTATTAATCAAATTTGTTAAAATTGTAACAATATCTTTATTGGAAATTTTATTTGCTAAAAACAGACTGCTATTAAACAAATTGAAATTACCATAAGTCAAAGAAAAATCACCCATTAATTTTTTTGACTCCATATTTGGTTTTCTTGTTTCAATATTGATCGTAGATGCTGATGCCAAAGAAGTCGCCGTAGGTAAAAAAAAAGAAAATTGAGCATTGGCTAAGGCAAGAGAACTTACACTTGATAATGAGTATTTACTCAAATCAATTTGACCACTTTGATTGTCAAACAAATTTATTCCATCATACAAAACTGATGTGTGATTTGAGGACAGACCCCTTACACTTACGGTTTTTATTCCGCCCAATCCTCCATAATCTTTAACCAAAACACCACCCAAAAATTTACTAGCATCTCCTATATTTTGCACATTGATAATTTGTAATTGCTTAGTATTTAGTTTATCTCCACTATGAACAATTTCTTTCAGTTCAATAAAATCTCCTCTTATTACAACGCTATCCAAATTTACACTTTTGATAGTATCTTGTGCTCTTGCACATAGTGTAATAAGCAATATATATATATATATACATGTATGTATTTTATTCAAGAATTTGGTCAATTTGTTATTTTTTGCAAAGATACGAATTTATCAAAATATGACAAAAAAAAGCCTTTCCCTTATATTATGAAAAATAATGTATAGAATAATTATCAAATAGAACATAATAAAAATTGGAGTGCTATTTTAATAAAAATTAAAGTAGCACTCCAATACTATAAAACAGCACTTTATTGAGATATTGTCACTAACGATTTACCTGAAATTTAGTGATACCATTTTTAATAAAGTCTACAATCTGACGAGCTGCCGCAAGACCCGCATTCATATTAGCTTCTTTTGTTTGAGCTCCCATTTTCTTAGGAGTAGCAAAATAACGAGGTGCAAATTTTCTCAATTCTTCATCATTTGTTGCAGCAATATCAGTTACATATTTAAAATCTTCTCTTTCAGTCAACATCTTAACCATGTCGGCTTCATTAATAACTTCTTTTCTTGCCGTATTAACCAAACAAGCTCCCTTAGGCATTTTACTTAATAAGTCGTAATTAATAGAATTTTTAGTTTGATCATTTGCAGGTATGTGTAGGGAAACATAATCACAAGAAGAATAAAGTTCATTCATATCTTTGGCAACTTTAACTCCATCTGCTTTTATTTTATCTGCTGGTACAAAAGGATCAAGAGCCATAACTTCCATACCCATTGCCTTAGCTTTCATACCAACAAGTCTACCTACATTACCATATGCATGAATACCTATTTTTTTCCCCTGCAATTCTGTACCAGCAACAGGAGTAAAATTAGTACGAGCCATATATATCATAAAACCTAGAGCCAATTCTGCTACTGCATTTGAATTCTGTCCAGGAGTATTCATAGCCACGATATTTTTTGTATTACATGCTTCCAAATCAAGATTATCAAATCCAGCACCTGCACGAACTACTATCTTCAACTGCTTTGCATGGTCAATAACTTCTTTAGTTACTTTGTCAGAACGTACAATCAAAGCTTCTACATCTTCAACTGCTTTATACAAATCATTAACGTCCGTATATTTCTCTAACAACGCTAGCTCAAAGCCTGCTTTCTCTATTATTTCTCTAATTCCGTCAACGGCAGCTTTCGCAAAAGGCTTCTCCGTTGCTACCAAAACTTTTGTCATGTCTTAATTCCTCAATTTTAATGTGTTATCCAAAAATAGTAAATATCCAATGTCAGACGCAAATAAACGGTTTGTTGTATCAAATTCACATCCGACATTGAATATTCTAAATTACTAACTAAGCATTCTTTACCTCAAACTCTTTCATACAATCAACAAGTGCTTGAACATCCTCTACTGTACATGCATTGTACAAAGAAGCACGGAAACCGCCAACACTACGATGTCCTTTCAGACCTATCATACCATTAGCCTTAGCAAATTCCATAAATTCTTTCTCCTTATCTTCGTAACCCTTAGCCATAACAAAGCAAACATTCATCAAGGAGCGATCTTCCTTAGCAACAGTACCAACAAACATCTTGTTACGATCTATTTCGTTGTAAAGAAGATCAGCTTTCTGCTGGTTGATTTTCTGAATCCACGCAACACCTCCATTTTCTTTCAACCACTTTAATGTTTGATACATGACGAAAATAGAAATTACAGGAGGAGTATTGAACATAGACTCTCCATCTATATGAGTTCTGTAATCAACCATAGAAGGTAGTACAGGCAAGTTTTTACGGTCAGTAATCTTTCCAAGGATGTCCTCTCTTACAATAACAAATGTAACACCAGCAGGACCAACATTTTTCTGAGCTCCACCGTATATTAAGGCATATTTACTGATATCAACAGGACGAGACATAATATCAGAAGACATATCAGCAACCAAATTGATTGGACAATCCATGTCGTATTTTATCTCAGTGCCATAAATAGTATTGTTAGTAGTTATATGAAAATAATCGGCATCTTTAGGAATCTCATAACCTTTTGGTATATAGGAATAGTTCTTATCCTCTGATGTTGCAACGATCTGAGTCTCTCCAAACAATTTTGCTTCTTTTGCGGCCTTTTTTGCCCAAACACCCGTCTGCAAATAAGCAGCTTTTTTATTTAACAGATTAGCAGGAACTGTGAAGAATTGAGTAGATGCACCACCACCTAAAAATAAGATCTTATAGTTCTCTGGTATGTTCAAAAGCTCTCTCCACAATTTAACAGTTTCGCTCATCACCTTTTCCCAACCTGGAGTACGGTGAGATATTTCCAACAAACCTACACCAGTGTTATCAAAATTTTCAATAGCTTTTCTTGCAGCCTCAGTAGCTTGCTTCGGTAAAACGCAAGGACCTGCGTTAAAGATATGTACTTTTGCCATTTTGTTTTTAATTTTATGTGTTATATTAATAATTTTATGCGTAAATAAGTTACTTTCTCTGTTACACCTACTTACTTTTGCAAAAGTATTACTTTTTTTTGACATGTAAGTTAAAAATTACAAAAATTTAATTTTTATTTGCTTTTTTATTTCTTACATAAATATAAATATCTCCGTAAATAACATAAATCAATTTTCAATCACTAACTACAATTTCTTCATATTGATAAATATTTTTTTCTTTTCAAAAAAGGATTTATTGTTGTTGCACTTTAATTTATTAAAGTCAAGAAACAATTTTTTCTTTTTTGAAAACAATTTCGTGATTTGGAAAAAATATTTTACTTGTACCTTATAAAATAACTTCTTTTCTAAAATCATGAAATTCTAAATATGCAATTACAAATTTTCCCATATAACTACTAAAGCTATATGTGATGTATACAGGTTGGTGTCTCTACTGATGTCCATCGTGGGCACTCTCCACATCTGCTTTTACGCCATGAAGAACATGCACAAGCAATACTTACAAATAATATCATTACCAATATTAATGATATTCTAATTTTGACGATTTTTCTCATTATTCAAGAATTATTTTTTTTACAATGGAATTACCTTTAGAATAAAGTCTTACAAAATATATACCTTTAGGTAAAAAAGATAAGTCTATATCTAACGTATTTGTATATCTGTCAATCTCAATTGCATAAACAGTACGACCTACTTTGTCTAAAACGGTTAAAACTCCTTTGTTATTGAGATCATTTATAACAATAGTAATATTATTTTGTGTAGGAATAGGAAATACCTTTATATCAAAAGTTTGTATTGCCATGTCGTTTAATCCAAGTTTAAATTCTCTTCCCCCACATTCGGTGGCATTTATAGAATGAGGTGCTAACCATTGTTGAATCCTGGTAAAAATCACATCAAATCTGCCATACCAGTCTATTTTCATATCATTAGTAACATCACAACTAGATGATCCACCTGATAATGTACCTATGATTTGTTGATTGGCATTAAACAAGGCACTTCCCGAGGAACCTCCCTCCGTAATACCGTAACCGTTTTGTGTTTGCTTCCATTTAACTCTAAAATGAGTATTGTTATTCCACATATCCTTGTCATAACTTATACTTTGTGTCTTTCCATCTACCGTAGATATCTTTTTGACATCTCCACTCGGATGATGAATACCTGCACATCCATCTATCCAATTCACATCCGTAGACCAACCCGACCAATATGCATTAATACTTTCAGGAATAGACTTTTTGAGTTTCATTAACAAATAATCCGAATCCCCTTTCCCATAATTTTTATCATATGCCAACAATTCTCCTCCTACAATGGTAGAATAGGAAGGTTCTTTGGAAGAGGCACTACACCCACTATATTCATAATTGAAATAAAAAATGATTTGGGAATAATAAGTTGATTTAGTAACATCTTCAATACAATGAGCGGCGGAAAGAATATAAGGAGTGAGATCATTATCAGTATTATTGATTAATGTACCCGTGCACCAAGCTCCCTCATATAAATTGATAGGAATAAACATTCTGACAACAGAACGTTGTGCCAATCTAAAAGCATCTCCTTCCGAACAATTGACATTCACATTGCAATCGCCTGATTCTTGATAATCCTTGTATGGTAAATCTTTCTTCTCATCAATGTTTTTCTCAACCAAAAGACTCTCTTGTTCAAAGTTAATAATATCACGATAAAAGTACCCGATTTTCTCAATATTTAATTTGGCAGTCTCTTTTGTATTCTTAGGACAATAAAATTCTATAATTATCTGGTCATCATATACATAATCCGTGGCAAAATAACCATCATCAGTATTATTATCCATAGTATAGGCACCAAGTGTCTTCGTTTTATTAGGATTCCATAAATAGAGTTCGCAGCCCTGCGGTATATAAAAGTCATCTGAATAAAAATTTAGTGCTAAAGCTCCTTCACTACAAATTTTTAGAATATAAAGGTCAGCATTCATTAAAGAAATTTTTTGTGCTCTATCAAAAAAATTCTCATTAACAGGAATGAAGACTGCACATGGGCGGGGTTTGAATTTATCTGACATATTTTCTTCCTCAGATAACAACTCCGAAATATTAGGTACTGGTAAAACAATTGTATTTTCATTATTAAATTTAACTTTTTCAAGGTTGAAAGAACGGGGATATTGTTTTGTACTTATCTGTGCAGTTGCAGCTAAAACAAGGAGTGATAAAAATACCATGAATACGAATTTCCTTTTCATAACATATAATTATTGATGTGTTAATTACTGCTTTATTATTTTCCTTTATATTGTTTCTGCTATGCTGAGTAAGTTCCGATGAACCTTTATTATTTGCGGTATAACTAATTGATTATTATCATTAATAATTACATAATCGCTTTGGTTGTTTTTCTCTTCCGGTGGGATTTGGTTTGCAATTCTTCTCATAACCTGTTCTTTTGTTTGATTATCTCTCACCTGTACCCTCTCCAACATAAGATTCATCGGTGTAGACACACTTATTATTTTATCAAACATAGCATCCCAACCCGCTTCATAAATGATAGCACTTTCCATTATTACATATGGTGCACGCTGTTTCCCAACCCATTGTTCAAAATCTTGCTTTACCAAAGGGTGAATGCAATTGTTTAATTTATTCAGTTGTTTTTTATCTTTAAAAACTAATTCTGCCAACTTCCTTTTGTTTACTTGCCCATCTGTCATCACTTCTTGCGAAAACATATCTTTGATTTGTGCAATTACATTATCACGGAGATATAGCTTTTTTGCTTCTTGATCGGACAAATACACTGGTACTCCCAAATGTTTAAAGACTTTTGCTATTAAAGTTTTGCCAGAGCCGATTGAACCTGTAAGTCCTATTACCAAAGAGAAATAATTACTCATCTATTGTATAAATTAATCCTCATTTAAATAAGATGTATTCAACTCTTTGCGGAAAAACATTAACAATCCTAACATAATCTGGCACATTACTTAAATTTACTTTCAGTTTATGATTTTTCGTCATTGCTTCATCAGAACACAAAACAAAAGCATTGAATTCCTTATCATTTACTTTTACAAAATCTTTTATGGCCACACGGTAACGTACTTTAATTTGCTTAGGTAAAACTTTAATATTACGATAATCCTCATTGCGAATAACATTCACTGGCAACATAATTACATTTTCCGTATACTTTTCCGTATTTATTTTTATAGGTACATTCGTTAGTCTACATGTTATTCCATTTGGTAAATCCAAATCCAAAGGAACAATAAAAATTCCATCTCTGTTGATATTCTTATAAGTTATTGGTTTGGTAGAGATAAAATTTATTTTATCTATCTGACTTTTTGCTCCCTCTATTACGACATCTGTTATCATCAATTCAGGTTCTGAATATATACCATAAGGTTTCTCACATTTGAAATCACATTTGTTCAAAATCTTTACTTTTTTTGAATAAACTCTATTCCAGGAAAGATTAATAACTGAAGGAGACAACGAAACATCTACCCCTCTATAACCTAAATTTTTAAGAATTTGTGTTTTTAATACAGAAGATGGTAATGAAAATTTCCCCTTAGATAAAGGAATATTGAGCTTGTCTACATCTATCATAATACTTCGGGGACTTTTTATCGCATTACGGAACAAATATTCAAAACCATTTGTCCTCAATCCCACAGTTATAATACTATCTTGCGTAAAGTAGTCTACTTTACGTTCATTTTCAACAAACTTAAGAGTAAAGGTTTCAGTATGTTGATAATCCCGACCGTAAGTTATAAATATCCATAAAAACAAACTAACACATAGGCAGATAATAAATGAATTTATCTGCCTGTGTCGTTTGAAAAACAAAACTACTTGTTCAAATACTTTCTTCACAAGTGTTTTCAATGTTAATTTTCTACTATTTCTTTCCTATAGATGCATTGTTTTGGGCAGTATTCATTGCAATAGATGATTTTTCTATCTCTATAACAACATCATATGCGATTTCTAACATTACTGTTGTGTCTTTAATTTCTTTAATTTTGCCATGCATTCCACTAATGGTCATTACCTGATCTCCTTTTGACAATTGCTCTCTGAATTTTCTCTCTTCTTTCTGACGCTTTGACTGAGGGCGAATCATAAAAAAATAAAAGATAACAATGATTGCCAATATCATTACAATACTCATAGTGCCTGAATTACCACTACCGGCGTTTGTTCCGCCAGCCATTAACATTACATTTAAAAAGTTCATTTTCTTTTTGTTTTTGTTTGATTTATTATTATTAATTTCTAAATTTTGCTTATGTTATTTTACATCTGCTACGATTTTCAATACATTTCTAGAAGGATTTGTATTAGATAGTACAGTGATTAACTTTTGTACCTTCATACCTCTGCTACCTTTTGAATCGTATGTAACAGATATCACTCCTTCATCCCCAGGAGCCACTGCCGAACGAGGATAATCTGCGATGGTACAGCCACAATTAGCACTGACATCAGAAATAACCAAATCGTTTTTGCCTGTATTTCTAAACTTGAAACTTCCTGTGACTTTTTCTCCTTCATTGATTGTATGAAAATCTAAAATATCGTTTTCAAATCTAATTGTTGCCTGATTTTCTATCACGGATATATTAATATCATCAGATTTAGTTTTACTACAACCACTATTCAACAGTAATAGTGTCCCAATGGTCAATATCAACATAGATTGTTTCATCGTCTTAATTCAGTATGAATGTATGAATATGTTTTTTTACTTTCGTCAGTTGTTTCAAAATAAAGTCCGTCTTCATCCTCAACTTTGTGAATTTTATTATCAATACGCAAATCCGTAATAATTCTATCCAAAACTCCATTAACAAAGAGACGACTCTTATCCGTGGAAAACTCTTTTGCCAGTTCAATATATTCATTCAAGGAAACTTTCAAAGGAATAGTCGGACAGTATATAAACTCACTCATTGCCATCTTTATAATCAACACATCAACATATGCCAATCTGTCTTTATTCCAATTTTGACTACGTCTTTCTATATACTTATCGTATTCATTAAAATTATTTATAGTATTACGAAACAAATTCCTCGTAAAGTCTCTATCATTCTCCGTAACATCTTCTTCTGATTTGTCAAAAGGATAAGGAAGTGCCTTTTTATCATTTTCATGTTCCGCCCAAACTTTTAAAAACTGCAAAACGACTTGACAAACATACTCATAATCACAATCCCATGTAAATCCTTTTTCACAAATCAATTCATAAAGATTCTCATTACGAATTATATAATTTTTAAATAATTGGACAATTATTTTTCTTTCCTCTTCGTACGTAACCTCTTGCTTTTTCATATACTCAATATAAGAATCACTTTGACGAAAACGTGTCATAAGCGAACGAAATACCTCACTTATTAAAACAAAGTTTATATGTAATCTTTCTATTGAACGCTTTAATTCCTCATTTGAAATAAGTTTTTGTAGGAATTTGTTATTTACAAACCGCAAATTAGGATTTTTTTCTTCTTCCGTAGGATAAAATTTTTGCTGTACTTCTTCTATTCTCTCCTCCTCCAAATCCCTAATCTCCAATATGGTCGCTAAAAGATATATTTCCAGTTCATAGAGTTTTGAAATGTTATCGTATAGAAACTTTTCTTGTTTTTCAATACTTTCAGCCCCTCCCTTGTAGTATGCATATAACGATTGCAATACCTTTTGGCGTAAAAAATGTCTGTTTACCATTAGTCAAACTAACTTTATAATATTTCAGATTGCAAAGGTAAGATTTTTTTTTATTTTGCAATAAACTTGAAATAGAAAAACTTCCAAATATTTAAGTTTCATCTAAAAATTTCCTATTAATCGGTCAATTCTATTGCTAAACTGCGTTTGATAAAAGACATACCCTCCTCTATCAATTTTATTTTTGAAATATCAATTCCTTGATACTATAATTAGTTTTACTAATGTTGCACTTTATTTTCTTAATGTCAAGAAAGAATTTATTAATGTGGGACTTTAATTTCCAAAATTGCCATATCAATCCGATAATTTGTTATATATTAATTTTCTCTTCCATTTCTAAATTATTTTTAAGATATTGGGATGCTGCAAGGTGTTTTTTTATGATTTTTTATCTAACTTTGCAACTTGAATTTATTTTAAATAAAGAGAATATGTACAACAATGATTATAACTATTCACCGCAACGATTCAATATTTTGCCGCCCGTATGTAAAAATTTATTGATAATTAATTTTATTTTGTTTCTTCTCACTTTCGTTCTGAAATCGCGAGGTATAGATTTAAATAGTGCCTTCGGTCTTCATTATTTTGGGGCAAGTAAATTTCGTATTTGGCAACTTCTCACCTACTCTTGCTTTCACGGTAGCTTCTCGCACCTATTCTTTAATATGTTTGCCATATGGATGTTCGGATATACGGTGGAGAATCTATGGGGTAGTAAAAGATTTTTACTATATTGCGTAATAACTGCATTAGGTGCTGCCCTAATGCAAGAGTTAACTTATTTTCTTATGAACAAGGATCTGATATTGGGGAATTATACCTCCGTCAATTTGAATGATATTGCAATAATTTCAAAGGATACTTATTTGAATAGGTTAAATACTATCGGTGCCTCGGGAATATGTTTCGGAGTGTTACTCGCTTTTGGAATGATGTTCCCAAACGATTACATATATCTATATTTCCTTGTGCCAATTAAATGCAAATGGTTTGTTATTGGCTATTGTACTATTGAATTATTCAATGGAGTCTTCGGCACATCCGATGGAGTTGCTCATTTCGCACACTTAGGTGGTGCTTTAGCAGGATTATTTTTAGTTTTGTTGTGGAAGAAAAAATCCAGAATTTGATGCACAAATACAAAAAAGGAGAATACAGAGATCAATTCGTTATAGCGTACATTACCAACTGGGACGACTATGAGGATACGGTACAGTGGAGTATAAAATTCTGTAATTTATTGCACAAAGGATTGGTTCTTCTTTTTATTTCCGATACCAAATATACTAAAATATCTACTTCGCAAGCTCAAAAGCAATTAAAACAAATCAATTCTACAATTGATTTGCCTTATATCCATTCTTATGTTGCTTTGAAAGGGAAAACAAGAGATATAATCAATAATTTGGGGGATTTACTCAACGCCGTCATTATCGTGACCAAAATTTACGACGGCAATCAACCGAAAGTCCCTAATCATTACAATAATATAATAAAGGATTTTTACTTTTCTAGAGTTGCTTACTTCGTTTTTAAAACTTATGTACCAAATAATTATTTCCATAATGTAGTTTTGTCAATGAATGCTCTAAAAGAGTGTAAAGAAAAAATACTTTGGGCATCTTACTTCGGACGTTTTGCTAACAGCATCACACATATATATTATCATCGATACAAAGATGATTATTTACAACGACAATTAAATCTCAATATAGGATTTTTGAGAAAAATGTTTCGCAAATTTTCTATTGAGACTTTGAATGTTCATTCTATAAACAGGAAAACAAAACTTGATGTTCAAGCTTTGGAATATGCAACAAAGACCAATTGTGATATTTGTATATTTCAAACAACAAAGAATAAAAGTTATATAGAGTTTTTTACTGGATTACCAGAAAGAAGGGTACTTCAGCAATTACAATCCATACCGGTATTGTTCCTCAACCAAAGAGATGATCTGTTTGTTATGTGTGAGTAGAGATACTTTCAATGACTTGAAAATAAAATAAACAATTTAGACCAATATATTCAAGTAATTTTGTACTTTTGCACAATTGTTCAATTTTAAATTAAAAAGTTGCTTAGATAAAACTTATGAATAACAATTTTACTGACAACGCCAAAGAAGTAATAACGAATGCCACTAATGAGGCTACACGGTTAAAAAGCTCTAATATTGATACAGGACACTTAATTTTAGGAATGCTCAGGATAAAATCCTGTATAGCGAATCAAATTATCAGTAAATACGTTGATGATTTGTCTGCTTTCAAAGACAAAGTAGAAACTATAATCAGAAACGAGAAGGTTGTATCCAATATCATAACAGATAGTGGAGCCACTCCATTAAGTGAGAATGTTGCGAGGATACTTAAATTGGCTGCCTTGGAATCTGCTTCTCAGGGATCAACCAAATCAGGTACCAAACATATACTTGCCGCAATTCTTATGTTGGACAGAGATAATAGTATCACAAAATTATTGCTTGAAAGCGATGTTAATTTAGATAATATAAGAGACTTTGATAGAAATTCTCAAAGCAAATCCAACATTGGAGCAAGATTTGAGATTTTTATGCAAGAGGATGATAATGGTATCCTAGGAACCATTCTCAAAAAGAGACTTTCTAGTGGTACCTTTCCTACCAGTCCGAATAAAAATGAAGAAGAAAATGAGGAGGACGATGAATATTCTACCAGATATTTGGATAATTTTGGCAAAGACTTATCTTTAGCTGCTGAACAAGGTAAATTGGATCCAATTATCGGAAGAGAGGATATCCTAGAAAGAGTTACTCAAATTCTTTCTAGGAGAAAAAAGAATAATCCTATAATTGTAGGCGAAGCCGGGGTAGGAAAAAGTGCTATTGCCGAAGGTCTTGCACTTCATATTGCACAAAAAAAAGTTCCATACACACTCCAAAATAAAAGAATCTTTACTTTAGATCTCGCTTCGGTAGTTGCCGGTACTAAATACAGAGGTCAATTTGAAGAACGTCTCAAAGGATTAATTATGGAATTACAAAAAAATCCTAATCTTATACTTTTTATTGATGAAATCCATACTATGATAGGTGCAGGCAATGTTGAGGGAGGTCTTGATGCATCTAATATTTTCAAACCCGCACTTGCAAGAGGTGAAATTCAATGTATCGGTGCCACAACTAATAACGAATATCGTAAACACTTTGAAAGCGATTCTGCGTTGGAGAGACGTTTTCAGAAGGTTTTGATAGAACCGACTACACAAGAACAAACGATAGAAATACTCCACAATATAAAAAGTTATTACGAAAGTTACCATAAGGTTAAATATTCTGACGAGTCCATTGTGGCATGTGTTAAACTGACAGACAGATATATTAACGATAGATTTCAACCTGATAAAGCTATTGACGCATTAGATGAGGCAGGTGCAAGAACTCATGTAAAATCTATATCTATTCCAGAACATATAGCTACGATAAAAAGCAATATTGAAAAGATCCAAAAAGAAAAAAAGGAATATGTAAAAAAGCAAATGTATGAACAAGCCAATGCTACCAAAAATCAAATTGCTGCATTGCAAGATTCTTACATTGTGGCTAAACAACAATGGGAAGAATCTTTAAAAAAGAATCCTATTTTCATAAATGAAGATGATATCGCAAGAGTTATATCCTCAATGACTGGAATCACTATTGAAAAAACAGATAAAGATGAAACAAAGCGTCTTTTAAATATGGAGGAAATTATAAAGAAAAAAGTGATCGGACAGGATGAGGCAACAAGTAAAGTATGTAAAGCAATAAAGCGTGCAAGAACAGGATTAAAGGACCCTAACCGTCCAATAGGTTCATTTATCTTTGTTGGACCTACTGGCGTTGGTAAAACGTATTTAGCAAAAATTTTAGCAGATTATCTATTTGGTTCAAAGGATAACATAATAAGAATAGATATGAGTGAATACATGGAAAAATTTAATGTATCTAGATTGATAGGTTCTGCCCCAGGTTATGTGGGTTATGAAGAGAGCGGTCAATTAACAGAACAAGTACGTTTACATCCATATTCCATAGTTTTGTTTGATGAAATAGAAAAGGCTCATAAGGAAGTCTTTAATATTTTGCTACAAATTCTGGACGAAGGACGCCTAACGGATTCTATGGGTCGTACAGTTGATTTCAAAAATACAATAATAATTATGACCTCTAATGTCGGCAGTAGAACATTAAAGGACTTCGGTACGGGAGTTGGATTTTCCACTTCAATAAAAGAAAATAATACTCAGTTGTTGGAACAAAATATCATAGACAAAGATATAAATAAAACATTTTCTCCTGAGTTTCTCAATCGTATTGACGATATTGTTTTCTTTAATACGTTAAACAATGATGATTTGCTTGGCATTGTAGATTTAGAATTAGATTCTTTGCGTTTAAAGATTGAAGAAATTGGATACAAAATAAATATTAGCAAAGGAGCTAAGCAATTTATTCTGGATATGGATAACAATCGTCAATTCGGAGCAAGACCTATCAAACGAGTCATACAAAAAGTCATAGAGAATCCTCTTAGTGAGCTAATTTTAGCAAATCATGGTACCAATAAACGTCAAATAAATATAAAAATGTCGCAAAATAAAGACAAGGAGCTTAAAATAGAAATAGTATAAAAGGACAATCAAGATTGAAAACAATAAGTAACTTTATCAAAACATTCGGAGAATATCTTATTTTAATGAAAGAAGCCTTTAAACGACCACAAAATTGGAAAGTTTTTAGAAGGCGAGTTATATTTGAAATGAAAGAATTGGGCGTAGAGTCCATTTTAATCGTTGCAGTTATAAGTGTATTTGTTGGAGCAGCCGTTGTGATGCAAATATTACTACATCTTGAAAATCCCTTGTATCCTAAGTGGATCTATGGCTTTGTTTCCAGAAAAGCAATGATGTTAGAATTCTCCCCTACTATTATTTCGTTAATTCTTGCCGGGAAATGTGCCTCCAAGATTGCTTCTGAAATCGGTACCCAACGAATTACGGAACAAGTAGACGCATTGGAAGTAATGGGTGTTAATACTGCTTCTTACCTTATCATGCCTAAAATTATTGCTTGTGTCGTATTTTTCCCTATTTTAGCAATTCAAAGTATTTTTATTGCACTTATAGGAGGTTATTGTGGAGGTTTATTATTAGGAAAATTAGTTGTATTTGACTACATTGAAGGATTGAGGTTGCAATTTGTAATGAGAGATTTCTGGTATGCAATGGTGAAAATAATTATTAACGCACTTATTATCTCAACCTTATCTTGTTACCGCGGATATACCATAAAGGGAGGTAGTGTTGAAGTAGGACAGCAATCAACCAAAGCGGTAGTGCAAAGCTCTATTGTAATAATGATTTTCAATATATTAATAACCGAATTATTTAACTAATGAGGATAATGATAATAGAATATAAAAAATCATACTATAATTTAACAAGACTAATGTCAAGAAATAATTTACTGTTTTTTGAAAACAGTAAATTGTTTCTTGAAAACAGTCTCACAAATCGACACTTTATTGCAATGGATACAAGATTCTTCACATTAAATCATCAACGTATTGATTAGAAATAAATTAGTACTATGATAAAAGTAGATCATGTTTATAAATATTTTGAAGGTAGAGAGGTTTTACAAGATATCACAACAGAGTTTTTACCTGGTAAATGCAATCTGATTATAGGTAAATCCGGTAGTGGTAAAACTGTTTTATTGAGGAGTATTGCCGGTTTGTATAATCCAGAGAAAGGATTTATTTCCTACAATAATAGAATTTTAGCAACAATGTCTAGGGAACAGAAAATAGATGTTAGAAAAGACATTGGTTTTATCTTCCAAGAGGGTGCTCTATTCGATTCTATGAGTGTAGAAGAAAATATTATGTTCCCTTTGCGTATGTTTTCCAATATGAGAAAAAAAGCCCGTTTGACAAGAGTTAATTATTGTTTGGAACGAGTTAATCTAAAAGGAATTAACAAAATGTTACCGTCACAATTATCTGGCGGTATGCGAAAAAGGGTTGCGATAGCAAGAGCTATATCTGCACAACCTAAATACTTGTTTTGTGATGAGCCCAACTCAGGTCTTGACCCTCAAACTTCTATTCTTATTGACAATCTGATAATGGATATTACAAAAGAGTTCAATATGACAACTATTGTTAATACTCACGATATGAATTCAGTAATGGAAATTGGAGAGAATATTATCTACATCCACAAAGGCAAACTACATTGGCAAGGAAACCATCATAATATTTTAGAAACTGAAAATAAAGAGCTTAATGACTTTATTTTTTGTAGTGCATTGACAAAAAAAATAAAAGAAAAATAAAAACAGTACTACTATGAAACGTTTGACGGATTACAATAAACATTATTATTTATTGAGAATTAATCGTATTTTACAGGTTTTAATTGCTACTGCAATCATTGTACTAATCACGCCGACAAAGTCTTCATTCAAGTACGAATTTCAACAAGGACAATATTGGAAACATGAAACTCTACAAGCACCTTTTGATTTTGCTATCCAAAAAACAGAAAAAGAGATAGAGGATGAAAAAAAAGAAATAATTGCAAATAAAACTTTGTATTTTGATTATAGTAGTGCTGCCAATGACAAAATGATTAAAGAAAGTGTTAAAAAGCTTACCTCATATAGCGATAAAAATCATTTGTCCGAAAACGAAAAAAATAAATTAATATCCATCACTTCGAAGATTCTTAACAGTATTATTCAGCATGGGATCATATCTAACTATTCCAATATACAAAATTACGATAGACCTATCATAGTTATCAATGACAACTTGGCTCATGAACGAGATGTTGAGGAGTTTTACAACATTAAGGACATAGAAAAAATTATCAATAATAATGTACAAGAAAATAAATCTTTATCAGATGAAGAAGAAAACACTATTGCCGACCTACTTATTAAAATAATCTCTCCAAATATCGTATTCAATAATGAAAAAACAGAAGAGATTCTATTTTCTCAAATAGAAGATATATCAAAAATTAAAGGACTTATATTGAAAGACCAAAAGATTATTACGCAAGGAGAAACTATCACACAGGATAAATACCAAATTTTATCATCTTTAAAAAATGAATACGAAGGTACCCACTTGGATAAAGGTAATTTAGAAAAATATTTGGCTTTAACAGGACAATATCTCCTAATTGTTATAGCACTTGGTGCAATGGTGCTATTTATCTACAACACGGATAAAGAAATTTTCTTTAATAATAAAAAAATCATATTGATATTCTTTATCATATTAATAATGGTTGGTATCACTGTTGGAGTTTTACATATCAATCAAAAGTATTTATATGTTGTACCACTATGCCTTACCCCTATTTTAGTAAGAACATTTTTTGACACAAAAGTTTCCTTATATGTTTTTTGGGATACCATAATTATAATTGGTTTCTCTGTACCTAATAGTTTTGAATTTATATTCTATCAATTAATAGCTGGTATGATGGCAATATTATCAGTTGAACATTTAGAAAAACGGGTAGAATTTTTCAAAACCGCCGTAATAGTCTTTGCCACTTACTCTATCATTTATTTAGCAATGACACTTATTCAAGAGAATAGTTTCAAAAATTTAGACATATATAGATTTATTTACTTCGCTGCCAATGCTATTATGCTTTTATTTGCATTCCCTATCGTATTTGTATTGGAAAAAATATTTTCATTAGTAAGCGAGATGTCGTTAATGGAATATTCCAACACAGATTCAAAACTCCTTAGAGAATTATCAATAAAGGCACCCGGAACATTCCAACACTGTATACAAGTTGCTAATATTGCAGAAGATTTAGTACATGAGATCGGTGGAAATGCCCTCCTTGTTAGAGTAGGTAGTCTATACCATGATATAGGGAAGATAATAACTCCTATATATTTTATAGAAAATCAGAACTCAGGTCTCAATCCTCATGAGGAATTAACAAATGAAGAGTCCTCTCAAGTAATCATATCACATGTTACGAATGGTATCAAATTAGCTCATAGATACAAACTACCCGAACCTATAATTGATTTCATACGCACACACCATGGGAACTCCAAAACCAAATTTTTTTATAATAAAGAACTCAATGAACATCCTAATTCACATATTGATGAATCATTGTATACATATCCGGGACCAAAACCTTTTTCCAGAGAAACAGCTGTACTTATGATGGTGGATAGTGTTGAAGCTGCTTCTAGAAGTTTGAAAGAACATTCTGAATCTTCAATATCCAATTTAGTAGATAACATAATAGACAATCAGATTAAAGATAATCAATTTTCCAATGCCAATATCACTTTTGAAGATATAGAAAATATCAAACAGTTCCTAAAAAAGAAATTGCAAAGTATTTATCATGTTAGAATAGAGTATCCTGTTCACAATATCAATCATAAAAAAATATAATCTATCATGCAAGCTATGATTTTTGCTGCAGGTTTGGGGACAAGACTATTGCCATTGACTAACGACAAACCTAAAGCTCTTGTGCTTATCAGTGGTAAAACGCTGTTGGAACGTAACATCGAAAAAATATCTTATAGTGGCATAAAAAAAATTGTAGTAAATATACATCACTTCCCTGATATGATGATAGATTTTATTAATTTCATAAAATTTAAATATGAATGTGATATAGCTATATCAGACGAAAGAGAACTATTATTAAATACCGGAGGAGGTTTGCTACATGCTAAAAACTTATTGTGTAATCATAATGAAATAAAGCTTGAAAACAATAAATTCTTTTTCGAAAAGAATTTATTGTTTTCAAGAAAGAATTTATTAAAGTCCCACACTATTTGTTCTACTACACAACAAAAAGTTATCTATGGTGATAACAATTTAATTTTATTGCACAATGTTGATATCTTAAGTGATATTGATTTTATGGACATGCAAAAGGAATTTTATAATACTACACCACTATGTCTCTTAGCCGTACAAAAACGTAATACTCAACGATATTTCATTTTCAACGAAAAGAACGAACTATGTGGTTGGACAAATATAGCTACCAAACAAAAGATTGTAACCCGCAAGTATAAACAAGAAAAACTTTATGCCTTCTCTGGTATTCATATTGTAAGTAAAAATATTTTCAACCATATAACACTCAAAGGTGTATTCTCTATTACCGATATGTATTTGGAACTTTCAAAAAAACATATAATAAAACCATATATACATGAAGGCAAATGGTTGGATGTCGGCAAACTTGATGCAATTGAAAAAGCAGAAAAAATGTTCTAAATTTACATTAAAACTCACAGAGTTATCAACTTTTATTGTAACTTTGCAGGTCAATACCGAAAAATCATAAAATATGAATAAAAAATCATTGTTTATTATAGGAGCATTACTCTTTGGTACATTATTTTCAATGGCACAAGATATAGCATATAGAACCACAGATTTTAATTTACAGGGGTATCCAAAGAGTGTAAGATATATGAAATTCGTTTCAGACTCTAGTCTCAAACAACAAAGAATTTCATATATAGAGGACTATCAACTCATATTCAATGCACAAAGGCTTTTAGTAGAGCGTGTAAATTTCATAAATGGTAACCGAGATAGGACGACAAAATACGAATATAACAAACGTCGTCAACTTGTTAGCGAAACAATATACGAAATAGATGGTAGAATTGCCTCTCAGACGATATATACTTACAATAATATTGGACGTTTATCAATGATGGTAGAGGTATCTTATCCAAATAGTCGCGGAGGGGCGAATCGTATTGAAAGGAAAGAAGAAAACACATATAACACAAAAGGATTGCTTGTAGAGAGATTAGTAACCAGCGATAATGTTTATGGAAATAAATTGATGAAGTATTACTATGGTCCGGCGGATTCTCTTATTTCCATGGTAACTACTTACAACAATAATGCAAATGAGGAAAAATTAACTATCAAACGTGCATTTAACAATTTGCCAATAGAAAAAATTTGGTCTAGAAACGATAAAATGACACGTAGAGAGACATACGATTATGATAATAATGGATTTTTAAAAACAAAAGAAGTATTTAGTGATAGGAACATCAAATTGCTTACATATACTTTTGAATATGATGAGCATTTCAATGTAATTAGTGAAATAGCTGTAAATAATAAGAATACAAAATCAATAGAGTATACATACGAATTGAAAAAAGATAAATTCTTTAATTGGACTAAGAGGATAATGTATGATTCTTGGGCAGTAAAATATACAGAGGTTAGGAGTATTGAGTACTTTGACAAAACACATTTCTACGAAAATCAAAAAGATTTTGATACGAAAAGAATACTTCGTGATGATGAGGAGAAAACTTTAAATAGAGAAAGAGAATTTAAGGAACAACCGATAAACCAACATTAATTAAAAAACACTAAATATTCAAAAGGATTCTTGCATTAGCCAATGCTTCCTTTGTAACTGTATCTCCGGAAAGCATCTTGGCAAGTTCTTCTATGCGTTGCTGCATATCAAGTTGACAAATATTACTCTGAGTTTGTTCACTGACTATTTCCTTGAATACTTTATAGTGATTGTCAGCTTTAGCCGCCATTTGAACCAAATGAGTTATAACAATAACTTGATGATTGTTAGCAATAGACAACATAATATCTGCTATTTTTGATGCAATATCCCCACTTGTACCCGTATCTATCTCATCAAATATGAGTGTTGGAACCGAATATTTTCTTGCTGTCACGGATTTAATAGCCAACATCAGTCTGGACAACTCTCCTCCCGAAATTACATTAGATATATCTCGCAAACAATTGTCCTTTGTTCTGTTAGCATTGAATAAAAATCTAACTTTATCTTTGCCGTTTATGTTAAAGTCTTCTTCTTTTGTAATTTCAACTTGCAAAACAGCATCATTCATAGCCATTGATTGTAAAAATGGTTTAATTTCTTTGCTCAAAATTTTTGATGCTTCTAATCTCAACTCATGAATTTGCAAAGACATATCTTCCAATTGCTTAACTATTTTATTTTTAAGCTCAATCTGCTTATCAATTTCAGAATCAATATTGTCAGATTGTAATATTTTTATTTGCAATTCTTTTTTAATTTTCAAAAGTTCGGAAATAGAATGAACACTATGTTTCTTTTGTAAAGTATATATTAAATTCAATCTATCAGATAATTCAATCATCTGATTTTCATCAAAATCAAGTTCGTCATTGAATGAACTTAACTCATTGTACACATCTTTCAATTCTATAATTGTAGACTCTACCCTATTGTTTAACTCAAATAATTTACTGTTATGAGATACTATACGATTCAACCTACAATTAGTATCACTCAATAATCCCAAAATATTATTATCTTGTTCATTGTCAAAATTTTGAAGTGATCGTATAATATTTTCTTTTATTGTTTCCACATTAGTTACTAATTCCAATAATGTCTCATTCTCCTCCTGTTCCCCTTCCTGCAAATTTGCACTCTCCAATTCTTCGAACAAAAACTCATTATATGATTTTTCTTTGAAAAACTGAGATTGTTTCAGTTGCAAATCTTTGATTATTTTCTCTATATCACGGTATGTTTTGTACAAATCTCTATAAGATGCTAATAAAGAAGGATTATCCAATAATGAATCTATTATTGACAACTGATAATCTCTACTTTTCAAATTTATTGTCGCACTTTGTGAATGTATATCTACCAAATAATCAGCAAACATTTTCATTATTGAAAGTTGTACAGGAGTATCGTTGATGAAACCACGAGATTTACCTAATGGAGTTATCTCTCTGCGAAATACAGTATGCTTTTCAAAATCTAAATCATTGTCAATAAAGATGCTTTTCATATCTTCGCTAATAGAAAATTCGGCTTCAATAATGCATTTTTTTTCTTTGTCTAACAAAACTTGAGTATCTGCTCTACCTCCCAATACCAAAGTCAAGGCTCCCAACATAATACTTTTCCCTGCCCCAGTTTCACCAGTAATAGCAGTAAAACCAGAGTAAAAATTCACATTACAAGAATGTATAAGTGCATAGTTTTCTATCTTTAATGACAATAACATACTCTACTTTTTTTATTTCTTATGTCCTTACTACAATTGTTATATTTGATTCCATATTTAAGGATATTCTAATAATATTGAAATAAATCAGTATCCTTCTTCACAAAATTAATGTCCCGCTTTATTAAATTAAAGTCCCACTTTATTAAATTAAAGTCTCACTTTAATTTGATAAAATAACATTTTAATATTCCTTTATCTAATATTCTGTCTTAATACCGCCTTACCCTCCAAATAACCCTCTAGAATATCTCCTTTTTGTATTATTCCAACTCCTTTGGGAGTACCGGTAAAAATCAAATCTCCGGTTTTAAGCGTTATATATTGAGAAATATAATTCACAATCCTATCTACACTATTTAGCATCTGAGAAGTATTTGACTGTTGTACTATTTTGCCGTTTTTTGTTAACAAAAAATCAATATTTTGTATATCTTTACCTAAATCTTTTAAAGAGATAAAATCACTAATGGGTGCAGAATAATCAAAACCTTTCGCTAAAGTCCAAGGAAGTCCTTTCTCCTTATACTTATTCTGAATATCACGTAGAGTATAATCAATGCCAATTGCTATTTGCGAATAATAGTTTTTTGCATATTCCAGAGGAATACATTTACCCGCTTTGTCAATTTTCACAACAACCTCACATTCATAATGAATTTCTGAAGAAAAGACCGGAAAATAAAAATCCTTCTCTCCCTTAGTAAGTGCAGTATCAGGTTTCAAAAAAAATACAATATCCTTTGACAATTGATTATCCAATTCTCCAATATGGTCAATATAGTTTCTACCAATACACAAAATCTTCATTATGTGAAACTTTTATTTGGTTGATTCCATACAAATAATATTAAAGTTAAAGTTTAATTAACTCATATATTTGTTTGATTACACGTTTTGTAGACAAGGGAAAGTCTGCTTTCATCATCCAATCGTAATAAGATGGTTCTGCTTTAAAAACTTCAGCAACAGATCTACCTTTATATTTTCCAAAATTGATACAAGCAACCAAATTATCGTCATAATAAATGTGCCCAGCAAGGTCAACCCAATTATAAATCTTAGAAAAAGATGATAGGGCTTGCACATCATTTTTTACAGGAACTAATTCATTCCCTTCACTGTCCTTATAGACGGTGTTTTGATACATATCTAATTGTGCTTTTAAGACTTCAACAGTAGCTCTTATGTCAGCATCAGCAGAATGTGCATTTTCCAATTCCTTATGACAGTAAAAACGATAAGCAGCCATCAATGTACGTTGTTCCATCTTATGAAAGATATTTTGAACATCCACAAGATTTCGTCCACTTATCGTAAAATCTATATCACATCTCAAAAATTCCTCCACAAGCAAAGGAATATCAAACTTATTGGAGTTATAACCTCCCAAATCACTCTGCTCTATAAAATCTTTTAGCTCGTTAGCAATATCCTTAAATGTAGGCGAGGACACAACATCAGAATCACTTATACCAGTCAACCGTGTTATAGAATCGGGTATATGAATCTTAGGATTAACCAATTGATTGTATATCCGTTCTTCTCCATTAGGTAGAAGTTTTATCATACCTATTTGAATTATACGGTCCTTGCCTATATTTAATCCAGTAGTTTCAATATCTAAAAATACTATTGGTTTTTGCAAATTAAGTTCCATTATAACAATATTTTATATTATTCAATAAAAGCATTACTTTACTATACAGAAAATCTCATATTAATTTTTTATATGTTGAAATCAGTAAAATTTTTTACCTCTTTATTTCAATTATCTACCAATTCGGTTCTAATAATCATTATTTTAGTTATAAAGACACTAAGATAGTTCATTTTTATTTACTAATTTCTATCATTTCTATTGTAAATAACAAGGGAGAATAAGGTTTGATAACCCCCATATCCCTATTACCATAAGCCAATGAACTCGGTAACAAAACAATTGCTTTACCTCCTTTATTTAATTGTTTTGCTGCAATCTCAAATCCCTTAATCATCTGACCTTTACCTATAACAAATTCTAATGGTTCATACTTTCTTTGTACATTATATAGATTGTTCTCCCTAGCAACAGATTCTACAGATGTATCAAAGCAAGTACCATCAAGCAATTGACCAATGTAATGAATCTTTACCTTATCTCCATCCTTAGCTTTTGTACCGATTCCTTTATTTAAGTGCTTTACATAAATACCTTCCACTATTTTATTATCCCATCCATTATTCTTTATATAATCTTCAATAGATTTATTTTCTTTCTGTAAAGCAATCATAACCTTTTGCTGCTCCTCCTTTTGCATTTGTTCTAATGAAGTAAGAGAATCAACAGCTACTTTGTAATATACATATTTTGCCTCAACTGTTTCTGGGACTCCTGTATTGTATTTTTTCATTGTATCAGTTGGAAAAGCAAATGTTGTAATATCTCCTAAATGCATCATCCTCAAACCATCAATCAAATCACCTTCAAATATATGATTTTGATTAACTACAGGAAAAACGGGACGAGGATTCTGATTCATTCCATCATAGATAAGAGAATCGTCATAGTAAACTGAAAATCTACCAATAATAAGATCTCCCTCTTTTATACGTTGCCCATCCTGATTAATTTTTTCAATCTTATATAATACACCTTCATTACTTATTGTAAATTCTTCAATTTTGTTTTGTGCATTTACATTAAACATTATACCTAATAGTAATACTGATAAAATTTTCTTTTTCATTATTTTTCTAAATTTTATTATTATTTTACAATATTTTTCAATGATTATTATTTTTCAACAAATATAACAATTTTAATCCACATTATCTACCTTGGCAATGGAAATATCAAAGATAAGCGGTGTATATGGGGGAATCAATCCAAATCCGGTATCACCATATGCTAAATTAGATGGGATTATTAGTACTGCACGTCCCCCTTCTTTCATATAAGATAACCCTTCTGTCCAACCTGCAATAAGGGCATCGTCTCCCAAAATAAAATCAAATGACGAGTATTTTTTTTCAGGTTGAAATACTCCATGTTTTTTGGCAATTTCTTTTATATTAGTGTCGTATAATTTTCCTGAAGTATCGGTTACAGAATAATAAACATAAATTCTTTTTCCATAATCCACTCTTTCTCCATCCCCTTCCCTAGTTTGAAGATAAAAAAGACCACTCTCCTTTTTCTCTGCTCGTTCATAGTGCTGCAAAACATACTCTGTAAGTGCCTCTTCTTCCTGTAACCATCTTCGTTGTTGCTCCTTCTGATAACCTGTCAACTCATTAGATGAAATAATTTGCATGATAGTCATATAAATATACAGTTTATCACCAGGTGACGTCTCCATATTACCAGTATATTTCGTAAGACTGTCAGCAGGTGCAATCATAACAACAGAATCTCCTAAATGCAATGTTAAAAGAAACTCATCTATTGAACCAACTCCACCTTTACCTATAACAAATAGCCTTTCTGGAGAACCATAGTTAGAAAATATCTCTTTTTTATTATTTAACAATATTTTCATCTGTCCAAAAACGATATCACCTCTCTTTGTTTTTGGTGCAGTATCATGTTTAGTACAACGCTTGAATGAAAACCCAAGTTCCGTATCCGTAAAACCCTCATTTTTACTGCAACTAATCAATGCAAATATTATTACTACAATTACAAAATATTTATATATTATTTTCATTTGTCTTTTATTTCTAATATTTTCACCAGGTATATCAAGGTATTGTCTTGAGATATTTTTTCCCCATTGTCTGAAATTGTAAAAGCTAAATTTGAAGGTATAATTATCCGAACTTGCGAATGATTTTGCAGATTTTTCATAGCACTCATCAAACCAAAAGGAATCCTTGTGTCCCCTCTTACATTGAACGCTATAGATTGTTTTTTTGTTGTGCCATAACGTCTACCATTTAACAGAAAACAATCATAATCAATTTTCACAATACTGCTATCTTTTACTCTACAACCTTCACCTTTTCTAACAATCTGTAAATAAATCCCATTTTGTTCTTTCATTTTCCACCCTCTACGGTCTATATATGAGAATATATTTTCTTTTTCCTTCAAATTGATAATCTTATTTGCCTGAGTAAATGATTGTTCTAACTTTTGTTGATTTTTTATTTCTTTATTGGCCTGTTCATCTTGTCCCACGGCAAAATCTTCGTTGTAATGCTTAGAACAATTCACAAAAGCAAGGGAACATAGTATAAAAAACAAACACTGTTTCATCTCTTTGGCTTAATCTTTTACAATAAACTCTTTTTTGTATATCTGTTCTGTGAGTTTTTTTACTACCTCATTCAACGGAAGAAAGCTTTTGCCACCCGAAGCCATCACATGACCGCCACCACTCCAATATTTACGTGCAAATTTATTGACATCTATGTTTTCATCTTTGCTTCTAAATGAAAGTCTTATCTTTTTGTCTCTTTCACTTATCAAAGCACAAAAATCTACACCCTCCAAACGCAAACAATAATTGACAACACCCTCTAAGTCTCCCGGTTGATAGTGGTACTTATCCAATTCTGCAACGGAAAGATAAATAAAAGCAGCACGCTGTTTATCAAACACCCTGAGTTTTTTGCTTATGGAATAACCCAATAGACCTAAACGTTCCTTGGAATAGGTATCAAATATCTTTTGATTAATTTTGTTTGCCTTGATCCCACTCTTTAATATATTAGATATAACCATGTACAATTCCGGATGGTTACAAGAGTAACTCAAAGAACCCGTATCCGTCATTATTCCCACATATAGCGATGTGGAAATATCCATGGGGAATATTTTTTTATTACTTAAACGATTTAGAACATTCCAAACGACCTCACAAGTTGATGAAGCGTGCACATAAGAAAAGTTTATATCATATTGGAACGGAGCTATATGGTGATCTATCATAACCTTTTTACAGTCCAATACACTCAATACTTTCTCTAAGTTATCTCCCGTACGAGAATTTTCATTCATATCGGCGATAATTAATAAAGCAGTCTCCTGCAATCGTTTCTTTGCTTTTTTAAAGTCTGCTTCTGCCACAACATAATCCACATTATCAAGCAAAAAATCAATATTGTGTGGTACATAGTTGGGAATAACTATTTGAACATCCTTCATTATCAACTTAAAATAACGAAACAATGCCGTAGTTGAACCAATTGCATCACCATCCGGGTTATAATGTGTTACTATAGTTATATTTTTAAACTCCTTTATGTATTCTTGAAAGAGCAGTATGTCTTTTCTTCTGAACTTCATCAATATTCTCCTTAAAATAATCTGCAAAGGTAATAAATTTGTCGTAAATCAGAGAAAACAAAGAAAAATATATGAAGAATATATCTACTTTTAAACAAGTTGACGCAAACATTGTGTTCCCAGTCATTCTTTTTACTAAAATAAAATCATCAAAATAGAAATATTCTTATTACATAACAAAAATATTATCTCATTCTACAAAATTAAAGTGGGACAATAATTTTTTCTTTCTTGACTTTGTCAAATTCTTTCTTGACTTTAGAAATTCAATGTGCAAAGTTAATAAATTCTCACTGATAAAAGACTTATTTTTTATCTACATGCATTGCATAGAGCAAGGTTATATATATTCGTTTTGCCTCAAAACTATTTTCACTAAACAAAAAAATATTTTTTTTATTTTTTTTACTCCTATCATTTCCTATCTTTGATAAGTCTTTTTCGGAAAATGGTATATTTTTCTCATTAACCACTCCATTTTATATTCCTTTTATACCTTTTTTTACTCTTTTTAATCTATGTTATAAGTTTTTATATCAGTTAGATTTATATTAGACAATAAGAGTTTAACATTTTGTTCTGTCTTTTTACAAATTTATACTATGAAATTCTTTATTCAGGCATAACTATTGTCATTACCCAAACAATAACCACCAATAAGTAATCTCCAAAAATAAACTTCATTTTCTTATTATAAAATTCCGAAGAAGATTTGTTATGACCTAGTAATATATGATAGATATTTGGGGGTGTATTCCTATTTTTTCTTTAAGATTGTCTCACGTTTAATTCATAGCTTAATTATTCAAATTATATAGTTTTGCATTTTATTTTACAATTATTGAATCTATTACAACAATTCAAAAATTATAAATAATAGTCTCGGATAGTGCCTACCTTTCTTTTAATTTTTTTACCCGCATTCTCGCAAAAAATGACAACCCAATCAAAGTTACACCTTATATAAACTGTTTTTTATTTTATTTTTCAATACGTTACATTATATAATCTGTACTATAGATCTTTTTCTCCTAAATTCATCTATTTTTTTATTATAATTAACTTTAATTAATCAATCTACTAAATTATTTTACAACAAATTAAATATATTTTATATGATGAAATAATTACCTATAAATTATTTATCTTATAAGTATATCAATTCATTTATTTATGTCACAAATCTGTAATAATTTCATTATCTGTAGTTGGTTTACTATACGAAAGTAAGAAAACTATGTAACAATTGTACCAATCTTTTATTATACGGAATACCCCCAATTTTGTGAATAGTTATTTTTTTTGTAATTTTGCAGCTCGTTTTTCCGAATCGATAAAAATGAAATAAAAATACATATAAATTAGATGGAAAGTAAATTAGGTATTGACTTTAGTAAAGTTAATAAAGGCAAACAATTGGCAAAGAAAATATCGGATGAGGTTGAAGAGTTTGCATCCCACTACTCTACTGTTACTTGCGAAAGAACTATTTGCAGACTTTTGGGTATCGATGGTGTAAATCAGGATGACGTTCCTTTACCAAATGTGGTAGTTGATTACATTAAGAACAATGGTTTAATAAACGATGGCGTTATGTTTGTGATGGGTAATGCCGTTTTGCAAATAGGAAAAACCCCTAATGAGATTGCACAAATGATTGCTACCGAAAATTTGGATATCACTAAACTTCCTCAAGGTGATAAACAAAGAGCCCAAGAGAGTTTGCAACCTTATATTAATGCCTCAGTCAACCAAATTATTGAACGAAGAAGAAAACGTGAGCATTATATTGAGACGATCGGTGAAGGTCCCAAACCTTACCTTTATATCATAGTAGCAACTGGTAACATCTATGAAGATGTCGTTCAAGCACAAGCAGGTGCTCGCCAAGGTGCTGATATCATAGCTGTTATTCGTACTACTGGACAGAGTCTATTAGATTATGTCCCTTATGGGGCTACTACCGAGGGTTTCGGTGGAACTTTTGCCACTCAGGAGAATTTCCGTATTATGCGTAAAGCACTTGATGAGGTAGGAGAAGAAGTTGGCAGATACATTCGTCTTTGTAATTATTGTTCTGGGTTATGCATGCCAGAGATTGCAGTGATGGGAGCATTGGAAGGACTGGATGTTATGCTAAACGATGCACTGTACGGAGTATTGTTTAGAGACATTAATATGAAACGTACATTAATTGATCAGTTTTTCTCTCGTATCATAAATGGTTTTGCTGGTATTATAATCAATACAGGAGAAGATAACTATTTAACTACTGCCGATGCGTTCGATCAAGCTCATACAGTGTTGGCATCAGACTTTATCAATGAACAATTAGCCTTTGCTGCCGGTATGCCCGAGGAACAAATGGGATTAGGACATGCTTTTGAAATGGATCCACAATTGGAGGATGGTTTTTTATATGAGCTTGCACAAGCTCAGCTTATCAGAGAAATATTTCCAAAAGCTCCTATCAAATATATGCCACCCACCAAATTTATGACAGGAAATATTTTTAGGGGGCAAATACAAGATGCACTATTTAATCAAATCGGTATAATGACTCATCAAGGCTTGCAACTGTTAGGAATGATGACCGAAGCAATTCACACACCTTTCATGTCAGATCGTTTCGTTAGTATAGAGAACGCACGATACATATTTAATAACATGCGACATTTCGGAGACGATATTGTATTTAAAGAAAATGGCATCATGCAAAATCGTGCTAAAAAGGTACTTAACGATGCTGTAGATTTACTTGAAAAGATGCAGAGCGAAGGATTGTTTTCAGCTTTGGAAAAAGGTATTTTCGGCGATGTAAAACGTCCTCGTGACGGGGGAAAAGGATTGAGTGGAGTATTTGAAAAATCAAATAATTATTACAATCCATTTATTGAGTTAATGAAAGGTAAAGGAGGAAAAGACTAATGAGTGCAGGATTATATTCTACTGAAAAGAGAGATTTCGATACTAATTTGGATTTGACCAAAATTAAACCTTATGGGGATACTATAAATGACGGTAAAACTCAAATAAGTTTTACTCTTCCTGTGCCTTGTAATGATGAAGGCATAGAAGCGGCGAAACAATTACTAAAAAAAATGGGATTTGAGAATCCTTTAGTCGTTTATTATCAAGAACTGACTAAAGGTTTTACATTTTTCAATTGTTATGGTTCAACAATACATACCGTTGATTATACCTCTATTCATGTTCCTAAGGTAGAGAGTCACACTATGGATATGCCAACAACTGATCAGTATATTAAAGATTACATCAATAGGAAAATAGTCGTTATTGGGGCATCTACGGGTACTGATGCTCATACGGTGGGGATAGACGCCATAATGAATATGAAAGGATATGCAGGTCATTACGGTTTGGAGAGATATGAAATGATAGAAGCTTTGAATATGGGTAGTCAGGTTGCTAATGAGGATTTTATTGCCAAAGCAATAGAAATGAAAGCTGATGCTCTTTTAGTTTCTCAGACCGTTACACAAAAAGATGTGCATATCAAAAATCTCACAGAATTGGTAGAGATGTTAGAAGCCGAAGGTTTAAGAGAGAAGGTCATACTTTGTTGCGGAGGAGCGAGAATTACCCACGAGCTTGCAAAAGAATTGGGCTACGATGCCGGATTTGGCATGAACACATATGCAGACGATGTAGCTTCTTTCATCGTTGAAGAGATGGCAAAGCGAATGGGAACTGCTCCCGCCAAAACAGAATAAATTTTTACAACAATTATAAAAAAAGAATCTATATTGCATAAGCAAAGACTTTAATCCTCACGAAAGCATATCTGTGTAAGAAAAGATTAATGTCCCACTTTAATAAATCCTTTCTTGAAAAGGATTTATTAAAGTGGGACATTAATCTTTTAAATTAAATTGTAGAGAAGGGATATTGATAATAGTATTTGTTATTATGTCATTTTTATAAGTTCATCTAAAAATAATAACTAATATATCAAACCTTTAAGCTATTGTTTTCAACAATTATTAAAATAAGTGAGAAAAGAAGGATACTTTTTATAAAAAATATGTAAATTTGCAAATTGATTAGTGATTTTTTTACAAAAGATAAATAATAAAACTATGGAAATAACAAACAAAGGCAAGATTTCACAAATCATAGGTGCGGTGGTAGACGTACATTTCAATGAAGGTGATAAATTGCCTGTTATTTACGATGCACTAAGAGTACAAAAGGAAAATGGTAATTTCGTAGTCCTTGAAGTTCAACAAGACCTAGGTGAAAACACTGTACGTTGCATCGCTATGGATTCTACGGATGGGTTGCAAAGAGGGTTAGATGTGGAAAACCTTGGAGGACCTATTACCATGCCTGTCGGCAAGGATATCAACGGACGACTATTCAATGTAATAGGTCAAACTATTGATGGGATTCCCCCTGTAAAAGGTGATAAAAAATACCCTATTCATAATGACCCTCCTAAATTTGAAGAGCTATCAACTGATAATGAAGTCTTGTTTACCGGCATTAAAGTTATAGATTTGATAGAGCCTTATTCCAAAGGAGGTAAAATCGGTTTGTTTGGAGGTGCTGGTGTCGGTAAGACTGTACTTATTATGGAAATGATACACAATATCGCTATGCATTATTCGGGTCAATCTGTATTTACAGGCGTTGGTGAACGTACTCGTGAAGGGAATGATTTACTTAGAGACATGCTTGAGGGTGGAGTTATTGATTACGGTGATGAGTTCAAAAAAAGTATGGAAGAAGGTGGATGGGATTTGTCTAAGGTTGATATGCAAAAGCTTAAAGATAGTAAGTGTACACTTGTCTTCGGACAAATGAATGAACCACCAGGATCTCGTGCTCGTGTTGCATTAAGTGGCTTGACTTTAGCAGAGTATTATAGAGATGGTGAAGGAGAATCACAAGGTAAAGATATACTCTTGTTTATTGATAATATTTTTAGGTTTACTCAGGCTGGTAGTGAGGTTAGTGCACTGCTTGGACGTATGCCTAGTGCGGTGGGCTATCAACCTACTTTGGCAAGTGAAATGGGAACTATGCAAGAAAGAATTACATCTACCAAAAGAGGGTCGATCACATCCGTACAAGCAGTATACGTACCAGCAGATGACATAACCGACCCGGCACCTGCAACAACTTTTGCTCATTTAGATGCCCAAACAGTCTTATCTCGTAAGATTAGTGAGTTGGGGATTTACCCTGCAGTGGATCCTCTGGAATCTTCTTCAAGAATATTAAAAGCTGATGTATTAGGCGAAGAACACTACAACACAGCTCAAAGAGTAAAACAAATACTTCAGCGGTACAATGACTTACAAGATATTATTGCCATCTTGGGTATGGAAGAGTTATCTGAAGAAGACCGTCTTGTAGTCAATCGTGCAAGAAAGGTTCAGCGTTTTTTATCTCAACCTTTCTTTGTTGCTGAACAATTTACGGGAATGAAAGGAGCTTTTGTTGATATTTCGGGTACCATCAAAGGATTTAAGATGATTTTGGACGGAGAAGTTGATTATCTTCCGGAAGCTGCCTTTATGATGGTGGGAACTATTGATGAGGCTATCGAGAAAGGGAAGAAAATCTTAGCAGAGACTGATAATTAAAATATTATTTAATGTATATAATGTAAGGAAGGATTGAATAATGCCGGGATACTTATGTTCAATATGTTATCTACTTTTATTTAACCAACGGCAAAATACATCTATAATGGATTCTATAGATCTTATTATGTTGTGTACCACAAAAATTCAATGCAAGAATATATTTTATTGATGAATAACAAGCCTTATTTGGCAATAAATACATTTAATATATAGTACCATCATTATGAAAATAAATATTATTACACCGGACACTACGATATATGAAGGCGAAGTAAAAGACGTTAAACTTATCGGACTTGATGGCCATTTTGAGTTACTAGAAAAACATGCACCTATTATTGCTGCTTTGACTAGGGGTGATATAAAGATTGTAGATATGAATGATCAAGAATTGTCTTTTAGTATAGACGGGGGATTGTTGGAAAAATCCGGACGGGATATTCAAATTCTTGCACAATAATTTAATTTCAGAAATATCTAATGAATAATTATAAAAAAATACGTTTAAAATTAATTGATTTATGTCGTACAGTTTTGAGAAGTTTTGTAAAAAATGTGGTGCTGCTATGGATGACAATGCTACATATTGCCCAAAGTGTGGTATTAAACAAGATGAGGATATTAGCAAGTCTTCAACAGATAATAACCACATCAATAAATCATCAGGTGTAAACACGAGGTGGCTAATTACATTGCTGCTCTGTTTTTTTGCCGGCTCATTAGGTATTCATCGCTTCTACAATGGTAAAATAGTAACAGGGATTCTAATGCTCATAACATTAGGAGGTTTGGGGTTTTGGTCTATTATTGATCTTATTATCATTGTTGTTGGCAACTTTAAAGATAAATACGGTAACAAGATTAGCGTTCAATAATTTGATATTGTACTGAGCGGATACTGTATTCCCGTTTATTTTAGATAGGTTGTCATCTATTAAAGTAATGTCATTATTCACATGATATCCTATCATGCGTTAGTGTAGTAATATAACGATTAATTGACAGTATGTTATTATCTGTACCGTGTGGTGTTGTATTGGTTATAATATTTTTATTGTTCATAAACATCATTTTGCTATTGCTTCTAGTCATACTATGATTTTTAAGCATGCCATAATAACGTATCCTAATAATAAGGCAAATTAAGAAAGGATTATTATCAGTAACTAAATAATATTTTAGATTGTTACGGACATTTACGAAATTTCATTTATCACTGATCTAAGTAAAATTTTTCAAAATAATAAAGAATTTTATGAATATAAAATTGAATAATACTTGTATAAAATAAGTATTCCTATTTAAATAACATTGTTTGAGGAATCAAAAAATCATTAACACAATATGAAGTTATTGCAGTTATTCTTGAGGTAAAACTTTGTTATTTCTATCATTAATTACAAAAGGCTATTCTGGATAGAAAATAGTTTCTTGGAAATACGAAATCACACAGACATTTTAAGATAGACTGTTATAAATGGATGTGAAAGCAAAAGCCAAAACAGAAATCTTTTTCAAGAGGTAGTAAATTATTTTATGAAGAGGATTTAATACTTTTAAATAGAATTAGTATCAAGTAACAAAATAAGTTAAATACATTATAAATTGAAAAATTTATGAGTTTGATGCTGTGATTATTCGTGATATAGGGTTTAATACAACATGGATTAAATTCCTATTTGACACAAAAAAGAATTTAGTAAAGGAAGACCGTAAATACATGTCACATTTTACAGATAGGATTATGGTAATTCTTTGGTTAAGGTAGATATAGAATACCATATTATCGGAATATTAAAATCCATTAATAAAAAATAAATAAATAGAGTAATGGTACTGTTCACTTAAATATATAAAGAATGAATATGATGAATGTAAAAAAATATAAGATTGTTCAATTAACAATTAGTGGATAAAATTCTACGATTCATATTCATTTGTTGATTGGTTTAGAATGTTACAAACACGAGAATATCAGATACTTCGTAAGACTTTTGTAATGATAACAAAAAATAAATCTTTAAAAAACTTTATCCTTTCTTACAATTTTACAAATATTATTCGTCGTCATTTATTACGTTACACATGACAATTGAGTGCAAAAAAAAATTATTCTTGGATGTTACCACTTTGTGTAGAAAAGAATAGGAAAACAATAAAAAATTACTTATCTTTTTACAACAGGGAAATATAAGAAAAAGATTATTTCAAAAGTCAGCAAATTATTTAATCTATATTATCTGAATATGAATCCATAACAAAAGAGGAATTAGTATATTTGTGCCAATAAAAAGGATTGAAGGGAAACAAACACACAATATCAATTATCCTTAGACGAGGTGAAATAGATGGATTTATAATAAACGGCAATTTGCATAGTAAACAAAACATTTATGTTTTAGCAGATAAATGATTAGGTAATGCTAAATCTATTTCTTATGAAGAATTGCTCAAACTAGTTGCAAGAAAATATTTCCCAAGCTACTACCCCACCACGTTTGACAGCTTTTCATTGTAAACAAATCTTACTCTTTCTCATTTAGGTCAGCAGTAGAAAGTATAAAGAAATAAATAAACATTGAAAAAAACAAAGACACAATATTTTATACTCACAACGATTGTTGTACAAGGAGTTGTAACCAAACTATTATTCTTCTAACATCATACAATGAATACCTTATCAATTATAAGCCATGCAATTGGGTTATAGATAATGAATTTAGAAACAAACCTTTCAACAAAACGATAATTTCTCGCTCTGTAATTTTACAAAAAGGATAAGTAGTTGGAACATTGAGTAAAGTCAAACAAACGAGTTTTTCAAAGAAGAATATTTATTAAATACAGAAATTTTATTTGACAAATACAAAAAAGCCTTTTACTATTAGAATATTAATTTTTGATAAAATAAGACACTATCAAAAATTAAAAATATCCTTTTCATAAACACTAAAATAACAATGCCAAAATAAATTATTCTTGTTCGACAATAATAAATTGTTGTCGAACAAGAATAATTTATTTTCAAGAAATATTTCAATTATTTTGGTAGTTATTAAAAAGTTTTATATCTTTGACCTCAAGAATTTTAAATTAAGTTTTATTAAAAAAATTAATATCATGAAGAGATTTAATTATCTATTAATAATTAGTTTATTATTAGTCTTATCCTCTAAAAACAGTGCAGCACAAAGCAGTATGCTATGCCGAATGAAAGTACCATCAGAGAATTTCGTAAAATGGGAGAACCGATAAAATCTATACCAAAAGGCAATGATACGATCATAACTCTCGTTAAATCGTTTTCTTATGCAAAAAATATATTTCAGATGACAATCAGTGGACAAAGTCATGTATTTTGGGCATATTTTGACAAAACTATTAATGATTTTGGTGTAGTGGGAGATAGTATTTATTTCTGTGGAGATACTAACAGCCCACAGTCTGGATATGTGGCATCTTATCATATAAATGATTTATTCAATGGTCTTAGCGGAAATTGGTTATTCCCTCAGGTAAATACTTTGACCAAAATGCTAGTCTACTACAATAACTTAGGAGAAAAAAAGTTTGCAATGCTGACAGAGGACAATAAGATGTTGGATTATAATAGTAATACCTCCTCCTTTAATTCATATAATATTGCGGATTATAATCTTTGGGATGTTATTCAAACCCGAAAATACGTTTGTGTTATTGGGACTAGTCCTAATAGTCTCTCGGCTAATCGTTTACATTTATTCTTTTACGATAAAAATTCGTTAAATCCTCCAATTAATCATTATTATCACGGATTAAATGGACCTGTTATTGCCTATGCTATCAATACTTATTTAGCAGAAATAACAGCATTGCATCCCAGTACTGACTTTATCATGACTGGAACTCATACTGCACAAAATAATCACACTTATATGGAGTTCAATGTGATTAATTTAGACAATACCTCACATACTACTACTCATTTAATCCCGCTATCATTAAATGGTCGCCCACATATATTTGATTTGGAGTATAGTATAAAGTATAATAAGGTACTATGTCTTGCTTATACTTTGGATCTCAATAAAGACATCCTATTTAACATAGATCCTACACAGTATCAAAATTATATAACGCAAGTCTTAATTCCTGAAATACACCCTTATATGAGCAATAGTATAAATCAGTATGCTAAAAATTACTTAAAAGATATTACCTTCTATGCTGACCATTTTTATTTGGTTTGTGGAGAAGATTTACACTATAAACAATATTTTTTTGACAAAAGATACAACGAATTCAAAACAAATAATTGCTATAAATTAATGGCTTTCCAGGTATTTATGACAGAAAGATACATCGAAAATCTAAATCCAATTCACCCAGATAATATCCCGACTCCAAGTTCTGCAACAAAGTTTGCTATCCACGGAAACAGTCCTTTTAAGGTAATATGTAAATAATTTTTATACCATCAATATCATGAAAAAAATAGTATTAATTGCATTATTGTCAGTTTTTGCGTTGCAAGTATCAGCACAATCGAATTTAAATTACGGAGAATATAAATCGCAATACCTGTTGCCTGAATGTCCTATTGATACTGACTTTTTTAAAGCAGGATGGATAGCCCCAGCTAAAGATATTCTGCAAATTTCAAGCTATGCTTCCTACCAAGATGAGGGATTTATTCGTAACGTTGCTATGTCCTATCATACAGATACAACCCTGAAGATTATCGGTATCGCAACACTTATGCCAGATATCTATATGATAGATTCTATTGGTAGATTAGGTATTATGAATAATAATTTTAACTTTATAAAAAAAGTAAATCTGCCTCAAAGTAGCATATGTAATTACGAGTATATAGAGGTATTATTTGATGACACTTTGAATATTGTTGGAGACTTCTGGGTTGCAACTGATTTTCCACAACCGGATTCCAATATGACTAATGATGAATTAAAATCATTCAATGAATGGTTCCTGGGAAGCTATGGACTAACTGTTATAGTAGGTCCGAATTTAGATACATCCTGTACCTGTAAAATCGCGTTAAGATATTATCAGTTTTCTAGAGAACACTGGACTTCACCAACATCTGGACAGTGGACCGTTGTTGGTGAAGAATTTGGTCATGATGCGTTTTATCTATTCCCTATCGTTGCGGAGTTGCCTAATTCCACAGTCACAGACACAACTAATACATCGAGAGTAGCAAATTTGGATGTGGATAAATTTACTTTCCTTTTCCCTAATCCAACAAAGGAAAATTTGACAGTGCACTGCTCTTACAAAATGAAAAACATAGAAATATACAATTCTTCTGGACAAAAAGTAGAAAAATTTGTTGTTGATGGTTACCATAAATTGATTGATGTAAAAAATTATCCGAAAGGCAATTTCATAATCAAAATAAACACAAACTCAGGTTCTGTCCAAAAGAAATTTATCATAGAGTAAATTCTTATAACGTGCAATCTGTGATATGTAATATCATATAACCATGTTACACAATGTACGTTTAACTGAATAACAAAGCAGAAACAACAAATTCTTGTTAAACAAGAATTTGTTGTTGTCTAACAAGAATGGATTTAAACGGGAGGTTATTCTTTTATTTTGATAAAATGCTTAAATTGTCATATATAACAATGTCGTAAAATATCAAAAAAAATATTAATATAATAGATTTTTATCATAAATTTGCATGGTAAAAATCGCTAAATATTATGAAGAAGATAAGTTTGTTGAGTTACCTATTACTCATAACTGCCATTTACAACCTAAACGCTCAAAGTAGTATACCTTTGCCTTCTAACGCTCAAATAATGTGGCATAATGCAGAGAGAGTTATGCTAATCCATTGGGGACCCGCCACATGGCAAAATCTAGAGTATGATAATCGTACGACAAATCTTAACGATATTCATCCCTCAGCATACTCTACTGACCAATGGTGTGAAGTCGCAAGATCATGGGGAGCAACGATGATAATATTTGCAGCTAAACACATCGGGGGATTTTGTTGGTGGCAAACTCAAACGTCCAATTATGGAGTAAAAGAATTAAAATGGAAAGATGGAAAGGCTGACGTTATGAAGGATTTATCTATCTCCTGTAAAAAATATGGACTACTGTTAGGTGTATATATATCTACTAATGATGACTCTTGGAGTACAGATATGGGATCAGAAGAAATATACAAAGGTACATCAGGACAAGAGACTTACAATAAATTATTTAGACAGCAGTTGACGGAAATTTTGAGCAATTACGGTAAAATCAGTGAGATATGGTTTGATGGCAACTGTAAAATCAATGTGAAAGATATTTTGGACAGATATGCATCCGATGCTGTAGTATTTCAGAGTAAAGATGCGTCTTTGAGATGGGCTGGAAATGAAGAAGGAATTGTTCCTTATCCAAATTGGTATACACTAAATAAAGAGGAACTTAATTTGGGTAATACAACAGCTTTGGCTTCCGATGTAAACGGAGAGGTTTACGCCCCCGTAGAAGCAAATGTACCTCTGCTAAATAACAAAGGTCACAAATGGTTTTGGTCTATTGACTCAGACAGTTTATTAATGTCAGTAGAACAGTTGATGAAAATTTACTACAAATCTGTCGGAAGAGGAAGCAGTCTAGTATTGAATGCAACACCTGATACAAGTGGATTAATCCCCCTATCACATAGCAAAGTCTATGAGGATTTCGGTAAAGAAATAAATAAAAGATTTTTATTCCCAGTGCGGTTTTCAAGTGGTAAGATCAATTTTATGTACTTACAACTACGAGAACCTACAAATATTAATCACATTCTTATTCAAGAGGATTTGGTTTATGGGCAAAGAATTTTGGAGTATGAGGTTAAAGGTTTGACTAATGGCAAATGGGTTAGTTTATGCAAAGGTAGTTCGGTAGGTAATAAACGTATTAATTTTTTTAAAGATATTGTAGTAGAAGCTGTCAAATTAAATATAATAAACTGCAAAGATACACCCATAATAAAACTATTTGCTGCTTATAATGTACAAACCAACCTCAATGACATACGCTCCTACTTTACTCTAACAGAACCTGTTCCAGTAGACTATTGGGACAAAGATTCATTCATGGACGATAGTTATAAAGAAGTAAATATTGATTTGACTGACTATATTTATCAAGATGGTGAATATATACTATCTTTTGATCAGCTATCAAAGGATTATAGGACAGACAAATCAGCAGATTTGCAATTTTCTGACGTCACATTGGAAATACACGAAAAAACTCATATATTGCATAATAAGACAAACAAACATACAATAAAGCAGATTAATGCTTCACAATTCCTTATCTCACTCTCACAACAAACTCTCAAAGAGTTTCCTGTAAGATTTAAGGCTAAAATCAAAAACTATGGTCCTAATTCTGTTGGAGAAATTACGTTAAAAAGATTGGGTAATTAGAATAAACGTTTTTATAGAGAGTGCTTCTAATTTGTTCAAATAATATATACTGAGAGGTTGTCATTATCTGCATCTCTACACTCGGCAAATTAATATTATAGGGTGGTTGCACATATCTATCTTTTAGTAAATAAAAACCATTTCTTTTGTAAAAATTTATCCTTCTTGCTGTAAGTTCGTCTTTAAGTGGCTCTACCTCCAAAACAATTGGAGAGGCATAACATTCTTTTATCAATTGCAAGACATAAGAACCTATACCACAATTTCTTAACCTTTTATCAATCGCAAAATGTTCTATGTAAATAAACTCTTCAAACTTCCAAACCGAAACTATTCCCAACGAATAGTTTCTACATTTAATGATATAAAAGTTAAACGATTTGTTATTTATAGTCATTTCCATGACTTCAGACCACAACCTCCTTTCTTGCCGAGGAAAGTTTGATATATAAATATTTTGTGCAAAATTTTTGTCTTTGATTGTAATTTGTTTACTTCCTATTCTTGGATCAACCAATTGTCCTCGCATATCACATAGACATATCATACGCATATATTCTATAGTTCTCATGTTTTTTTATTCAACCAAAAATCAAGTAAATCAAATAGCGTAAAAAAATCAATATTGAGGATGTTTGTTAATTATTTCCAACAAAAGGTTTCTTGCTCTAAACAATTTAGCTTTCACCGATCCCAAAGGGATATTGAGATGTTTAGATATTTCTTCATAAGTCATTTCCTCAAAATAACGTTTTTCAACAAGGGTACGATATGATGGTTTGAGTTGCGAAACAATTGAACGAATATACATCTTTTGTTGTTCTGTAATCATATCTTGTTCGGGAGAATTTACCTGAGATGGCATATTGCTTATCTCATTTGCAATATAACCGTCATAACTCCCAGTCTCATCATCCATAGACATCATTTTCATCTTCTGTTTACGGATAAAGTCTATACAATTATTGGTTGCAATCCTAAACAACCAAGTAGAAAAAGCATATTCCGGTGAATAATCGTCCAGAGACCTGAATGCTTTGGAAAAAGCCTCAATGGTAAGATCATCAGCATCCAATGTACTACGAGTCATCTTCAAAAGCATATAATAAACAGGCTCCCTATAAATCTCTAATAATATAGAATACGCCTTTTGATCGCCCTTATCCCTGGCAAGTACCACTAGCTCATAATCTCTTTTAGCTTTATCTGTCATTATATAGATATTTTGTTTATTTTATTATCAATTTACTTATTCCATCTAATTTTTTTTTCTTTCTTGCGATAAAATAAAACTCTTATCCTAATTATAAAATTAAAGAAAAAGAAAAATATTTCTAATAGTGGAGATACCCAATATATTTTTTTTACATCTAATTTATTCATACATTGCTTTACAACAATAATGTCTAATATCCATTTAACAACGATAAAAAATAAAATATATTGCCATGGAAATGCAAAGAACAAAAGTAAACTCATTAATATATAGAACAAAAAAGACATAAAAGGATTTAATGCTAAAAGTATTTTATCCTTTATCGCCAGTACTTTATGCGATAGCGACGTTGCAAACTTAATTCTACAAAATGTTTGGAACGAATCTATTGCCGGTAATAATAATTTTGCATCTTTCACTGGTACGGTTGAAGTATTTAGTTTGTCAGCATAACGATGTACAAAATAATCTTCTTGTTTACAACTGCGAGAATACTGATCAATAAAACCTCCTTTTGAAATAAAAAAGTTTTTTTCATAAATCATATTCATACCACAGGAAGTATAAGCATTACCAAGGTTTGTGTAACCTATCAAGTTAATACAGTCTCTTACCTCATCATATTTGATAATAGCATTTAACAATGAAGATTTTGACATTTCTCTTTGCACAATTCCTGTTACGATCTTTTTATCTAAATCTTCATTTACAACTCTCATCATCCTATTTATCCAATTATAACTCTGAGGAATACAACTTACATCCGTTAACAAACAATATGAGTATTTAGCGGAACGGATACCTATGGCAAGTGAAAATTTGTAACTGTCAAAATTGTTATCATTCTTCCCTAAATTAATAACTGTCAAATTAGGATAATTATTTTTCAATACATACAGTACAAATTCAGTATCATCGGTAGAATTCTCATTAACAACAACAACTTCAAACGAAGGATAATCTTGTTCCAAGATTTGTAACAAACTTTGTTTTAAAGCCTCAGCATTATTATTAGTTACAAGTACTACACTAACACCTTGTATAGGTAGTTTTGTGACTTGTTTGTGTTCTTTTTTCTTAAAATTATATAAACAGGTTATATAATAAATCAGTTGAAACATAATAGAAATACTTGTACAAATAACAAGTATGAGAGTTGTTAAGTTTAATCTATAATCCAAGAATTCCAACATAGCATTCATAATTTCTGCAAAAGTAGTATATATTTTTTTAATATAGACCTAAATCTCATTAAAACATATCTTCCTATTCTTATGATATAAACGATATATTAAAGCATTTTATATCCATTTCTAAAATTTAATTTCTTTATATCAAACATTAATCTATTTATTAAAAAACACTAATAAAACAATTAAAAGTTTATTTGTAAGATACCAAATAGTACATCTACCATTGTGTGTTTGAAAGTTTTATCATTTATCACTTTTTAAAAAAAACTTTGTTATTTCTTTGCAAAATGAGTTTTACATACTCTATCAATTTATTCCAAACTAGTAATATATATTCCTAAACACATTCTATCAAACAGGTTGTACTAAGATACGTTCATCTACTTCATTCTATTCCCTTTTTCTTTGTCCCAAAAGTCTTGTTTATGTATATGTTATTATTGCTAGTTGTCTCCCTATTCGTACATCACCTTAAGTTGTCGTTTCTGCAATATTGGTTCGCTCTCCATGATTTGATTTGTCTTTATTAGTATTGTGAATAATGCCACTTTTATTTAAGTCTTTCGCTTCCTTTACAATCCTTAAATACGTGTAATATAGTTTCTAACATGTGTTCTTTTGTCCTGATAAACAGGTACAACATTATACTAAGAGAAAGGTTTGTATCTTCATTGTATGAAGACAATACATTTTTAATTCCTTTGATGTTTCTTAATTAGATAGTTGTATTAATATTCTGTATTGCCTTTATTTTTATAAAATATCTCTTCTAACTGTTTTTGATTCAGATGTTCCACTCATTAGCACCACAATTTTAACCTCCGTTTTGAAAAAGTATATCTTCTTGCACTGTAAAAATAATATTTATTGTATTATACGATTTTTTTATATTCGTTTCAATCATTCCTTCTATTTACTATCCATTGTTTACAGCCCCAAAAACAATATTTTAGACAGCAAGAGTAACTTTTTTTATCATTTGTAAAATTTACTCAACACATTTGCAAAAAAATAATTCAAATAAATAAAAATAAATGCAAAAAAATAAACATATATCAAAAATAAACATCAATTTATTCTAAGTATTAATCTTTTTATTCTATCTTATCGTTTTTACAATTTATATTCAAACAAAGATAACATAAATTTAATGTTAACAATTTAAATATCTTTCACTATCTTTGCAAGAGTAAAAACAAAAATAATGAAAGATATACTCAATTTCCTCAGACTTATTAGTTCAAATAATAACAGAGAATGGTTTCATTCTCACAAAGAACTTTATTACACAGCAAAAGAAAAATTTGATAGTATTGCCATGCAACTTATTACCGAAGTTGGTAAATTTGATACTTCATGCAAACATCTTACATTGTCTGATTGCACCTACAGATTTTATAGAGATATGCGATTTTCAAAAGATAAATCTCCATATAAGACTCATTTCGGAGTTTATATCTGTCCCAAAGGGAAAAAATCTTTATGGGCTGGTTACTATTTTCATATTGAACCTTCCAATACAGAAGAACATTCTTTTGCGACATTAAAACCTACAAATTCTTTACTATGTTGTGGAGCATATATGCCTGATAACAAAATGCTCAAAATAATTAGAGAGGACATTATCGTTAATGGACAGGTATATATGGAAAGTATAAAAAAAGCAGAAGGATTTTACTTATGTAAAAAACCTGCTCTAAAAAAACTTCCGAAAGATATACCTACTAGCAAATATGATGAATATATTAGATTGAAATCTCACTTGTTACAAATGGACATTGATGAGAAATTCTTAATGCAAAATTCTCTTGTAAATCAAATTACTGAGAGGTTTAAGTCATGTTTCGATTTTGTCAATTTTATTAATGAATCTATCTCTTATATAGGTGATTATTAATTAATTATTAATAAATTCAATATCAAATATTATGGGAATACAATCAATTATTCCGAAACAAAAGCTGCAAGATACAGTAATTTTTAATCATTCATTGTTTAGCAACGAAGATAAATTTATTTTAGCTCCTATGCAAAATCTAACAAATTTATTCTTTCGTAAGACCTTTTCTCATTTTCTACCGATGAATATTGATTATGCCGTATCACCCTTTATATCTGCAAATGAAAGTTCTGTAAATACTACTTCTATTTTGTTCAAAGATATTCTAGTTTTAGAAAATGAAAATATTATGCCGGTCATACCACAGATTTTAGGTAATAGCCCTGAATATATTTTACAATGTGCAAAAAATATTGAACGTTTGGGTTATAGAGAAATTAATTTGAACATGGGATGTCCCAAAAAAGATATTGTTTCTCGTTATCGCGGTGCCGGATTGATGAAAAATAAAGAACTAGTTCAACGCATTATTGACACTATACTCAATAAAACTACATTACAATTAAGTCTGAAAGTCCGTTTAGGTATAAAGGATTCAACAGAGTTAGAAAATCTTGTGCCTATACTGAATATGTATCCTTTAATATCTATAACCATTCATCCAAGGACACAGGAACAATTATACGACGGCAAAACAGATATCAAGATGTTTAAATATTTTACAACTAAACTAAAACACACCATAATATACAACGGAGATATCTTTTCCGTCAATGATTTCACATTATTAAAAACACAGTTTCCAAATATAAAGCATTGGATGATTGGTAGAGGATTACTAAGAAATCCATTTTTATGTGCTGATATCAAGAATATTCCATACAATAAAAAACACATATTGATAGGGTATGTAAACGAATTACAAAAAAATTTTATAGATTCTCTGTATCATTACAACCAGATAAATATTCTAAATAAGATGAAAGAATTTACAAAATATCTTGCCGAAGGTTATCATTTTGATGCTACACCTTTACTTAGGGAATCTTCCCTGGAATTATTTAACAGGAAACTAAATACAACCTTATCAGAATGTTGCTACGATTAATACTCTCATTACTAAACCCAATTATCAAAACAACAAAATAAATCCTAGTAGCATTGAAAAATATCGCTATTTTACACAAATAAAGCAAGGAAACTTTTTACCAATCTCCCACTTTATTTTCCTATTGTCTCACTTTAATTTTACGCTACGGAATATCAATATTTACTTTTCAGCTTATGTCTCTATTTTTTACGCTTCTATAATCTAATTGTAGCAGGGAAAGTTATCAACGACAAAGTTAACGCACTCCTTCTCTCGTCTCTACCTTACCTATCATATTGTTATCTTGATGATGTACCAAAAAGACAATATATTTGTCGTGAGTTAGAAACAGAGTTTTAAAGAAAGGCATTTCTTTACTATCTTCTCTACTTTTAAACGACTGTAACCAATTGTAGCTTCCGTCAGAAAAAACTTGAACAAAACTAACTTGAGTACGAAGTCTATCACTATCATATTGTTTATTCGGAGTAAATTGACCATTTTTAAAGTTAGCAGTATGATCATTAAACATAATATACATACCATAGCGATCACGTGTCAAAGCATATCCATTATAGTCATTACTTCCCTTATATTCTTTCTGTCTTTTGGCGACAAATCCATTACCCGAAACTACACCTGCCTTATCTATATTTGTAATTACAATATCTCTATAAAACATAGCATCTTCTCCCGTAGCCTTCTCACCTCTTCTTCTCGGAGGTTGTAGCGTAGAGTGATAACGTTGTTCTCCAACCATTATAACATTCCCTCCAATCATAGGAACCAAATAATCTACATACGTACTGAATACTGACGGAATGACCATCCCATTAGACGCAATAATAGGACGTTTAGCTTTCTTATTCTTTGGATTAGGTTTGAAAGGAGATACCATTTCATCATTTTCGTAATCTTTAAATTCTACTTGTGAGAAATTTTTCTGGTAATGACGCCGCTTATCAAATGTATAGGCAAATGAACCAATAGAAAGGGTCGGGTTTTCATTACTTACACCGTAATATCCTGCCAGAACATAATCACCTTCCATATTGAAACAACATTTCATATCAGTAACCCATGCTTTATCAATTTGAAGAGTATGCCCTTTATTAATATAAGGCTCCATATGTATTAAAAATGCTTTATCATCACAGTGATTAATCTTCTTCCCTTCTACATAACCATTAATAGCCAACAATACACGCTTACCATCGTTAGAGACAGCAATATCACTCATCTTATATTTTTGCATTTGTATATTTTTCATAGCGTAACCCTTGTCCCAAAGCATATTGAGTTTATCATCATAAACCTTTACCGTAGCATTCTTACCATTAGTGTCATTCTCTAAGGCACAAAATACCATCTTAGTTTTATTCTCTGAAAAATTAAACAAATATAAATAGTTATAAGAAAGAAATTTTTTAGGTTCATCTATTAAACGCATATCTCGCAAATGCAGAAATTCATAATATAACGACTGTTTAGCCGGTTTAGCTGGGGTTGTATTCTTTTTCTTAGACGATTTAATAACAGAAGATTTTTCTTCCTTCTTCTTAGAAAGAATAAATCCGACCAAATCATTACTTCTCCACGTATGTTCTATTTTAAACTTATTACTACCAAAATTTATACGAACAATTTTCTCTATTTTCCCATTTTTATCAGTGCGTACTAAGTAGTAACGAATCTCATACTCCCCTTGCCCAACATATTCGTCCAAACTATAATAAAAATAATAACCATCAATGTCCTCAGCTAAGAACTGTGCGTTTTTGCAGTTATCCTTTATTTCGTAAAATCGCTCAGACCATTGAATATCCATCTGAGCAAAAACACCAAACGTCATAAAAATGCCTACAAGAACTACAAATATTTTTTTCATACTTCATTTGATTTCAAAACGTGATGCAAAGATAATAAGAATTTTTGAAACGATTGTCATAACAATATAAAAAAACTGACTAATATGATATTACGTTTCATCAATACCAGACTTCAATTTATTAATGTCAGACTTTAATTTATTAACTTCAAAAAAGAATTTGCTAACCTCAGACTTTAATTTACAAAAAATACACTTCGAAATAATATTTATTTGTCTCCTGTAAACTCAAAATGATATCGTTTATATCTTATTTCGTAAAAATTTACTTGTTGGTGTATTAGCATCAGCTAACTGTTCAGGTGTCCCTTCAAATATTATTTTACCTCCCTTCTTTCCTCCTTCGGGTCCCATTTCTATTAACCAATCAGCAGTCCTGATTATATCCAGATGATGCTCTATTATTAGCACACTGTGTCCATAACCTATCAAATCATCAAAACATTGGTTTAATTTATTTATATCATCAAAATGTAAGCCTGTTGTAGGTTCGTCAAAAACGAATAGTATAGGTTTAGCACTATTTTCTTTGATCAGATAAGTAGCGAGTTTGATTCGTTGTGCTTCTCCCCCACTGACAGAACTCAAAGACTGACCTAATTGCAAATACCCCAAACCCGTACGTTGCAAAACAGAGAGTTTGTGATTAATTTTAACACAATGAGAATTTGTCTTATCGTTAAAAAAACTTATCGCCTCATCTACGGTCATAGATAACACCTCTGCAATATTCTTATCTTTGTATTTAATTTCCAAAGTTTCCTCTTTGTAGCGTCTTCCGTGGCATTCCTCACATTCTAGCGTAACATCAGCCATAAATTGCATATGAATTTCAACTTTACCATCACCTTTACACGTCTCACATCTCCCTCCCTCCACATTAAATGAGAAATAACCCGACTTATATCCTCTCGTTTTCGCCAAAGGTTGCAAAGCAAACAATTCTCTTATATCATCAAAAGCACCAATATACAAAACAGGATTACTTCTTGATGATTTTCCTATTGGATTTTGGTCAATAACCTGTATATCTTTGATAAGTGATAGACTACCTTGAACATCGGAACACCTGGGTTTATAATCAGTGGTTATATCAAAGTACATACGCAAAGCATTTACAAAAACCTTACTAACCAATGTACTTTTGCCAGAACCAGATACGCCACAAACTACAACTTTTTCATTTAGGGGGACCCGAAAACTTACATTTTGTAGATTGTTACCATAAGCGTTCTCAATCATCAAATATTCTTTGGAATTAATATGAGGCTTAACGAAGGGAATTTTTGATTCGTGCCTTAAATATCTAGCAGTCAATGAGTCTTTACTCTTTAATAATCCCTTAACAGTACCCTCAAAAACGACCTCCCCTCCATTACTTCCTGCAAATGGTCCAATATCTATAATATAGTCAGCCTGATTAATAACGTCTTCATCATGCTCTACAACAATTACCGTATTACCTGCATCTCTTAGGGTCTTCAATACCTTGATAAGGCGATTAGTATCAATCGTATGCAATCCTATCGTCGGTTCATCAAGAATGTACATGCTCCCTACTAAAGGTGAACCTATTGAGGTGGCAAGAACTATCCTTTGACTCTCTCCTCCCGAAAGTGTTGAGCTCTGTCTATTAAGTGTTATATAACCTAATCCCACCTCTATCAAATAATACAATCGTGATTTTATTTCTTTGACAATTCTTTCTGCCGCTTGAGTTTCATAATCTGTGAGTTTCAAGTTATTGAAAAAGACATTCAATTCATCAATAGGCATTAAGAGTATATCAACTATGGATTTACCATTAATTTTTACATACTGTACATCTTTTCTTAATCTTGTTGCTAGACAGTCAGGACAAATTGTTTTACCGGTATAACGAGACAACAAAACACGAAACTGAATCTTGTAACTTTCTTTACGTATTATATCAAAAAATTGATAAATACCAACAATGTTTTCATCTCCGTACCAAAGCAAGTGCTTCTCCTCTTTAGTGAGTTCATTATACGGACGATGAATAGGAAATTTACGATGAGCTTTTCTTATAAAATCGTCTTTGAATTTGCTCATCATAACACCTTTCCAACAATTGACCACATCCTCATAGACACTTAAATAAGGTTTTGTTATAACCAAATCTTCACTTATCCCCTCTATTTGTCCCAATCCCTTACAATGCGGGCAGGCTCCGTAAGAATTATTGAACGAAAAGAAATTTTCCGTAGGTTTTGTAAAGACCATACCATCCCTTTCAAACCGATTAGAAAATTTTTCTTGCTTATCCTCCGCCCAAATAATACAATAACCATTAGATTCATTGAAAGCAGTATGTACACTCTCACTCAAACGCAAATATTTTTCTTCATTATCTTTTTGTATTGTTAATCTATCAATCAAAAGTAATAATTCTTTCGCCTTAATCTTAGTTTTACTTTCTAATATTGAATCAATACGAACTATTTTATCAGATATGAATAAACGTGTATAACCACTCTGCAAAAAAATACTTAGTTTTTCTTCTACGTTATCGTCCTTCTCTATCATTATCGGGCACAGTATGTATATTTTTTTACCATCAAAATCTCGTAATACTGCATCCACAACATTGCTTACAGAGTCCCTTCTAACCTCCTTTCCACTTATCGGAGAATATGTACGACCTATTTTTGTGAAAAGCAATTTTAGATATTCATATATCTCTGTTGTTGTTCCAACAGTACTCCTTGGATTGCGATTCATCGTACGCTGCTCAACGGCTATTGCCGGCGGAATATTTTCTATGAAATCTACATCCGGTTTTTTCATCCTACCTATAAACTGTCGTGCATACGCAGACAAGGATTCTATATAACGTCTCTGTCCTTCTGCAAAAAGTGTATCAAAAGCCAAAGAAGATTTACCCGAACCAGACACTCCCGTAATGACAGTAAAAGAGTTTTGAGGTATGTGTATATCTATGTTTTTAAGGTTATTAACCTTTATCCCTTTTAAAGTAATAAATGTTTTCTTATCTAATCTTTTCACAATGCAAAGTTACAAAAAAATCACACAATCTGATATTACAAAATTAAAGTGCAACATTAGTAAATTCTTTCTTGACATTAGTAAATTCTTTTTTGAAAAGAATTACAGCGTTCCACATCTAATTTTCACCAATTAATACACCTCATTGGGAAATAGATAAAAAAGAGTATCAAAAAAAAAGACTGAAGGAACAATATACAAAAAACAAATACACATTACGAAATACTGTAAAAATATTTGGGTAATTAGAAAATATCTCTACACTCTCATAAAAACCAATAAATAGTAACAATAATTACAAATAGAAAATATACTACACTATATGGTACAAATCAATATCTTTTATTTCATATACATTGATATGGTCTATATCCATTAGATGAAGTACAACATCTATTGTTATCTTATTCTTTCTTTACAATATGATTATTAACAAAAGATAAGTATGCTAAAATTAAACGCCTCAGTAAACAAAAAATTCATTTGCATTCTCAACCATAAGTTTAGCAAATATATAAACTATACCAACAACTTAAAACAAGTCAATGTTGTATCGTCTTATATAACTTTGATAACAAAAGTTAATCAAAATAAAAAAGAAAACTACAAACAAGGCTACAAATCAAAATGATATGAATAAGTAATAAAAGAAAGTTTTTAGTGGCAATATACTTTTTTTTGTAATAGTAATAGTAATTGCCTCCTTTATAACATACAAAAATGAAGAAAAAAAATAATAAAAATGACAATAAAAACATTAATAAACATATTAAAATAAATAATGGAGGAAAGATAAAATTAGCAATTACATATACAAGTAATTATGATTGCTATAATATTCTATGATGTCATAATTTTCCAAATAAGATTAACTGATTATATATAACAGGAGGTAAAATGCTTTTGAAAACTAACGACATTATGAAAATATTTCATACATAAAAATCTTAGATATGAACACTTTCAATAAGTATTTCGGTATTAAGTTTGAAGAATATAGACACCTACATCATAAAGATATTGGAAATGTCAATAAAGTAATATGTCTTAATGTCTTTTTTAGTAAATAAGAGAATAATTGGTTATTATATTCAATTCTATTCTTTAAGTGTAAAAATATTTATCAATTATTTATGTCATAAGACACTATTCATGATATGTTTGATAAAAATAAATTGATAATTCTCTACAAGAACAGGAGCTATTCCAACAATTGCATGTAAAATGTTGCTATAATATCTATCGTAATTAAATCTTACTGTGATAGATGAGCTAAAATTAAGTTGATATTTATTATACAAAAAAGCGATATACACATAGAAAAGGATGTAGTGTTAAATGTTATAGAGATAAATGGAAGTTAAACTAAATATATCACCTTATGAAAAACAAAAAGTACAATAAATTATTTATAAATCATATATCAAAATATTACTATTATGTCTATTCTATCTTGTGGTTAGAATTAATATTTACTAATATTATAAAACTGACCGTGTATTACAAAGTAGAGAAACTTCATAGCAATAATAAGTAGATATGTCGTAGGTCTTTTGATTTATATTGTATAGTAAAAGAAGAGGAGAGGAACATGGAATAAAGACTACTACTAAAGAAAAAATATTTATAAATCCTAGGGGTCTTTAATAAGTAATTTATTATCCTGAGCAATGCATCCAAAAAGTCCTAACAACAAAATAGAATAGTCAAACGGCGATTTATTTTATTAAATAATCCTGTTCTTCAAATAAAATTTGTACCTTTGCAACTGTTTTTGCAGAGTATATTTTTGTTTTGTATGGAAAGGAAACTTATTACATATTTTATTTTGTTATTATGCTCATTAATTAAAATGTATTCCCAAAATGTGTTTATCAATCTACAAGGAGAGAGTCTGAAAGAGCAAAATATCAGATTATCATGTATAGACGATAGAATTTCCCTGATAGAAAAAACGCTCAAAAGTTTTAAAGCGGATGAAAACACAACATTTGTAAGTATCAACATTACTCTTGAAGAAATTAAAGAAGTTGCTTTGAAGGTCGGAATACGAGAATTCCATTTTATTGCCGTACCAGGTAACACCTATTACATAAATGTTTTACCCTATAAAGTAGATGATTTTTCCTTTGCAATGAAACAAATCCTACCGGTGGAATTTTCTATGCAACATAATGACAACACCAACAATCAAATAGAAGACATTGACACTTGTCTAAATAACTTTATAGAGGAAAATTTCAGAATGCTCCAACTAAGAGACTCAATAAGTATTACAAAACTAAATAAATTACAACATGATTTATCTTTGAAATATGCATCTAATGAATATGTATCTAATTATTTGAAATATGAGTTTGCATCTTTAAAATACGCACTTTATATTGTTAACAGAGAAAAAATACAACAAAATTTGTTCCAATCGTCTGCCATATTGTACGACAACATTGGTTACATGGACTGTTTTAATACTGTTTTTAGTCATTATTTTTCAAAAGGTTATAAATTTATTTCAAAAGAAGATATAGAAAAATGGCTAGATGCGAATAATTATTCTGCATTCAATGATGCTCTTGGTAGAGACAGTATTTTGAAGAACGAAATGGTTAGAGAAATGGTGTTTTTACAGGGAATGAAAGATGCATTTTTGGATGGTGTATTTGCAAGAAGTCAAATATTTAAGATACTTGATAAATTTGAAAAGCAAACAAAATTCAGTCAGCATAAAAAAATTGCTGCCAATTTAAAGAAATATTTATCTGCACGGGATTTTCATGGCAAGGAATTACCAAGCATGCTACTTAAAAACATAGAAGGTAACGAAATATTGTTACAAAAGTATATGAATAAGCCACTCATTGTCTGTCTTATGCAGACAGATTGTACTACTTGCCTGAAAGAGCTAGAGACTATACATTATTATTATGACAGCATCAAAACTAATTGCAATGTAGTTGCAATTAGTTTTGATAAGTCTTTTGAGAAAATGTATAATTTCGTAAAAAATTCCAAAACGGGGGTTAAATATGAATTTCCCTTTTTGTATTTTAATTACAATTGGGATATCGTAGAAGAGTTTAAGTTGCACTTTTTCCCTACATTCGTACTTATTAACCCTGATGGCAAAATAGCACAAAATCCATTTGCATCTCCATCGATTGGATCATTGAAAAAGTTTATGAATAAAAAATAATAGAAATATGTCTGATAGTCTTGTAATAATACCTACATATAACGAAAAGGAGAATATAGAAAATATTATTCGTTATACCTTGAAATTGAAAAAAGAATTTGATATTCTAATAATAGATGATGGTTCTCCTGATGGGACAGCTGACATTGTCAAGAAACTTATACAAGAATTTCCTCAAAGACTGTTCCTTGAACGAAGGCAAGGTAAATTAGGTTTAGGTACGGCCTATATCCACGGTTTCCGTTGGGCATTACGTAGGGATTATGAATATATCTTTGAGATGGATGCTGACTTTTCGCATCCACCAAAGAAATTGATAGATATGTATGTCGCTTGTAGCAAAGAGGGATTTGATGTGGCTGTCGGTTCTAGATATCTTGGTGGTAAAATCTCGGTAGTTAACTGGCCTATCGGCAGAGTTTTTATGTCTTATTATGCCAGTGTTTTTGTAAGATTGGTCTTAGGTGTTAAGATTTGTGATGCAACTGCAGGTTTTGTATGTTACACAAGAAAAGTATTGGAAAGAATCAACTTCAATAAGATACAATTTGTTGGTTATGCTTTCCAAATAGAGATGAAATACACTTCACATCAACTCGGATTCAAAATTAAAGAAATTCCTATTGTGTTTACAGACCGTGTATTGGGGCAAAGTAAGATGAGTATGAAGATATTCAAGGAAGCTTTCTTCGGAGTATTTAGATTAAGATTTAGAAACTGGAAGAATTATTAAATAGGAGATGTAAGAATAGAACACATATATTAAATGCATTTAAAAAATCTCAGATAAAATACCTCATTAAGAAATTGTTTTCAAGAAAGAATAAATTGTTTCTTGACATTAATAAATTCTTTTCAAGAAAGAGTTTTAACAATCGGCTAAAATAATTTATTGTTTGAATGTTCTCATACTATTTCTATAGGAGTCTTTTTATTTGTGATGGACGAAATGAGAATTATGAGTAAAATTAATATAATAAAATGAAAAAAATAAATATACTGATAGCGATTTTCTTTGCTAATATAACGGTTGGGGTTAGTCAATCTCAAATGGACATTGAACATTTAATGGACGGTACATATAGATTGAAAATTAACCTTTATTCACCTGCATTTGAAGATAATGATTCCTACTCCTACTATGATAAAAAAGGACAAAAACATCTTGTGGACAAGAGTGGTAATGATAAAATAATTGCAGAGAAAAATAAACCTCATATTGAAGATGCTAAATTCTTGGAAGAATGTAACGACAAACAAGCGTATATCAAGAATAATAATTTGTTTGTCAATCATAACGGACAAGAAAGACAAATCACCTTTGATGGAGACAGTCTTAATATAATTATCGGACAAAGTGTACATAGAAACGAATTTGGAATTGAAAAAGGACTATACTTCTCTCCTATCGGCAACTATCTTGCTTATTATCGCATGGATCAATCCATGGTAGAAAATTACCCATTGGTCAATACCATGACGCGAGAAGCTACCTATAATCCCATTAAATATCCTATGGCTGGTATGACCTCTCATGAGGTAGAGGTTTGGGTTTATAACTTTGATACTAAGAAAAATGTTTGTTTGCAAACGCGTAAAGATAACTCCATTGAACAAAAAGAAAACTATTTGACAAATATTTCATTCTCTAATAACGGTAAAACTGTTTATATTCAAAAACTTAATCGTAAACAAAATCATCTTTGGCTGGAGGCTTATTCTTCTAATACTGGCAAATTGCAAAGAGTATTATTTGAAGAGATTAGTGAAAAATATATTGAGCCGGAGCATCCACTGACTTTTTTACCTAAAGACGATAGTAAATTTCTTTATTTTTCTGAAAGGGACGGTTGGCAACACCTTTATATATACGATACATTAGGCAAGCAAATAAAACAATTAACAAAAGGGAATTGGATGGTCAATGATATAGTAGGTTTCAATGATAAAGGAAACATATGTTATATTTATGCTACAAAAGACTCTCCATTGGAAAGAAATCTATATGCAGTCAATATTAAAAATGGTAAAATAAAAAGGATTACACTAGACCATGGTACTCATACTGTTGTATTCAATGCAAAAGGTACTTGCTTTATAGATAGTTATTCCTCTACCGATGTTGCCTATCGTACAGTTATGAGAGACGAAAACGGGAAGATTATCAAGGAATTAGATTTAGTGCAAGATCCATTCGATGATATATCAAATAAACCGATTATTACTATTGATTCTCTTATTGCTAAGGATGGCACAATACTCTACACTAGAATGATAAAGCCAAAGGACTTTAATCCTAACAAAAAGTATCCTGTTATCGTTTATGTGTATGGAGGACCGCATGCTCAATTAGTTTCCGATTATTGGACTGCTGGTGCAGGAAACTTCTTGCCATTCTTAGCCACACAAGGTTATATTGTTTGGACTATGGATTCAAGAGGGTCTGCTAATAGAGGATATGCTTTTGAAAGTGCTATATGGCATAATTGCGGAACGCAAGAGATAGAGGACCAAATGTTAGGTATTAGATATTTGCAGTCATTACCTTGTGTTGATTCTAAAAGGATTGGTGTTGATGGGTGGTCTTACGGAGGGTTTATGACCTTAGGACTAATGCTACGTAACCCTGGCACATTTAAGGTAGCTACCGCCGGTGGTCCCGTCATAGACTGGAAATGGTATGAGGTTATGTATGGTGAAAGATACATGGGTACACCGCAGGATAATGAACAAGGATATGAGACAGCTTCGCTTTTAAACTATATAGACAATATTGACGACAATGCACGCATACTAATCTTACAGGGCTATCAAGATAACACGGTGCTTCCGCAACATTCATTAGAATTTATCCGTCAATGTGTAGAGAAGAAAAAACCTGTGGATTATTTTATTTATACCAATCACGAGCACAATGTAAGAGGTAAAGACCGTGTTGAGTTATACAAAAAAATATTCCGTTATTACGAAGATTTCTTGAAATAGCAATCCATAAAAAATAGAAATAAAAGATATATATCATCTGTATATGAACACTATAGCTAAATACATATAAAAAAATAAAAATTATAAAAAGAGGAAAAGGATTACAACTTTCTCTATCTTAGGATAAGAGATTTATAGTCTTTTTTCATAGAAAACGACATCACTTTGCAGAATTCGTTCCTTTAAAGCGATATTATCTATCTCATCAAATATTGATATATCTATCTCATAAGGCAATAGTAAATCATTCAAATCAGATGTTATCTCTGATAGATCTTTGTGTGTAATATTTTTCCCTATTATTGTAATGTCTATGTCTGAGACAGGATTCTGTGTTCCTTTCGCCCTTGAACCAAACAATAAAACTTTCTCCACTTTTATATATTTAGCAAAGACATTGTTTATAGCATCTATCTCATTTGATTGTAACCCATACATAACTTATTTAATCAATTTTATTTTCCATTTACAAAAACGATCTGTTTATGTAAGAAAAAACATATTCTATATTTATTTCTTTTTCCTTTTATAAAAAGAGTACAAAAAGTATTTTCTTAATCTTTTTCATAATCTATAAGAATATTGCTCTCAAAATATCCTTTCAATTTCTTAAACCTATTTTCAAACTATTAATTTATACAAAAGTACTATTATTTTCAATTTTGATAACATTGTTTCAAGAAAATTTGTAACTTTGCAGAGCAATTAGTTATTTATAATAAAATGTTTACAGGTATAATAGAGACAATAGCAAAAGTAGTAAAAATAACACAAGAAGGTACTAATTTTCATTTCACACTGGAGTGTACGCTTGCTGAAGAATTGCATATAGATCAGAGCTTCGCTCATGATGGTTGTTGTTTGACAGTTGTAGAACTAGACAAAGATAACAAACAGTACGTAGTTACCGCTATGAAAGAGACCATGGATAGGACTAATCTAGCACAATGGCAAGTAGGTACTCAAGTCAATGTAGAGAGAAGTATGTTGCAAGACGGTAGATTTGACGGACATATCGTACAAGGACATGTGGACAACACAGCTACTTGTACTAAGATTATTGATGAGCAAGGTTCATGGCGATATTACTTTACATTTAATGACGAATCTCATATTCACTCCACCGTGGAGAAAGGCAGTATATGTGTCAATGGTGTTTCTTTAACTATTGTTGATAGTGGTGCTAAGATGTTCTCTGTTTCCATTATACCATACACACAAGAACATACCAACTTTCACAATTTTCGTATCGGTACAATTGTTAATATAGAGTTTGATGTACTTGGTAAGTATATCGAGAAACTTATGCAACAATATCTACCAAAATGATAAAATATATTACTAAAGAAAATTTTCAGACGTAGCATCTAATATATCTAACATTCCCTGTATTATATATATCGGTGATATTTTTGTAATATTCTCAAAGCCTAAGATATTCTCTACTTATTTCTGTTCAAAATATTTCACATTTTTTTATCCATATTTTGGGTACTTTCTTCTAATCCTGTAACTTTTTCTTTTTCAATTATCCGAACATTCTTTTCAATTCTTGTCTAAAAATCTAGAATCACCCTATATTTTCCCCATATCTTAGAGGTTAAAAAAAATACCTACAAAATTGTTCATCATTATATATTTGCCAACCATCATAATAAAATTGCTATATAATAACAATAGCTCATTGGAAACTAATTACAAAGCATTCTTGAGAAAATTTGAAGCTCTAGCAAACAAAAATAGTGATACAGCCCTTTATCTCAAAAATAAATTTACCATTGTTCAACAACAAAATAATCTTTTGGCAAAAGGTTTTTATAAAATGCAACAATATTTTTTGTATTGTTAACAATAAAATACACAAAAGGACTTTTTTCTCATTAATACCTAAAAATAGTGATAATATTTGGGAATAACATTTTTTTTTGTATACCCTTGCAAGATTCTTATTATACACTATAAAAAATTGTGGTATGATAGAAGAATTACTACAAAATACAAACATTTTTTATGGACATTACACCTTTGAGTTATTCCATTTAAGAAAATTATTCCCACATGTAAAAATAACAATGTTGTTATTTAATTACATCATGTCACATATCTATGCAAACACCTTAACAATAGAAAAAAGAAATAATCTAATAATAAGCTTTTCATTCTTCTCTATATATTTAGTTAATGGATAAAAATGATTTTGACACATAGCTGAGTTATTATTTAGTTTGTTTTCTGAAATATCATCAAAATAAAAAATAATACAGAACAAATAAAGTAATTTGTGGAGCAAAAGAATTATTAATAAAAATTAAGATAAAATGATAAAGAAAAGCGTCAATATGGAGATCTACATATTAACAATGACGATTGCAATAATATCTTTAACTGATAGCTTAAATACAAAAAAATTAAGGTATATATTATGGGTAGAAAAGTAGGAAAAGACGGAGTTCTAAGATGTAAACGTATAGAATACGAAGGACAATGGCAAGAAACTTTATTGTATTTGTAGAGGCTGTGGAATTAATGAATATCCTATTACGTTCGGGGTAACCCGAACTACCATAAAATATCCAAATAGTTGATTGACTGACCGTGATTTAAATACTATTGACATAATCAAATCACAAATTATGCTAGGAAACACTAACAGTAAAGTGGTTGTTTATGACACTTTGTATAATTTTTCAGAAGGTATTTTTTTACATGAATACGTGGTCTTCTAGATGATACAGAACTCTATATCTTATGCAAACAGTAATAGCTTTACTTTAAAGAAAAGGTTCACAAGCATATTTATTTGCAAACTTCTTAGGGTAAACATAACTTTCGGCCAAGATCTATTGAAATAATTTATCATAAAAAACGATTATTTAGTATCTACAATAACCAAAATTCGGATAAAATATTACTTTTAGACTACAACACTGAGGGAAAATATATTTTTAGATACGAGATTATTCGGAGTGATTTGACAAGATGGTATTGAAAATATCAAAATCAATGGAAAATATGGCGTAGAGCTTAGATCCTTTTCATAAACGACACTTTATTCATATCTTTTGATGATGTTCTTGCATTAACAACAAAAAAAACAAAAGCTCATTTCAAATTTCTGAAACTTTTATATTAACAGACAATCAAACAAGTGTGAATTCCTATTCCATAGTAGTTTATACAATAAAATAATATTATTAGAGAACTCCTAATGGTATTATAACAAATTGGAAACATATACATATTATCACATAATTTGTTATAATATTGCAAGCAAAAAAAAGTAACACAAAAGACGATAGATTTTGGAAATGGCATAGTGCATAATATGAATGCAAGTATCAACTTTTTTGCATGGTTCTGTAAAAATATAACAATGGTGCAACCGCTAAAAGCTACAACGTATATTTTAGATTTTCAATTGAATATCATTGATAGCATAAATTTCTTAACAGAAAACAACTATCTAATTGGTAAAAAAATACTTGATAGTCTCATAACCAAAGATTTCGTGAAAGATTCTATATATCCTCTCTAAAATATTATTTACTTATTAAACAATATTTTAAATTTTGACAAAAACTATTCGTACAACATAAAACAACTGTTCGTAAACAAAGACTATTTGCTAATTTGTTATAAAATCAATGAAAATAACAATAACAAAAATAAAACTCATATTATTGAACACTGCAACAAAACAGTCCAAGAAATTATTTTCATCTTCAATATATAGTCTATATGGAGATATTTATCTAAATAATGTAATACCGACATTTGATAATGATGTATTATTCCAACAAACAAAGAAACTTTCAGAAGACGAAGAGTATATTGTTTATAATCTTGATATGTATTATTCCAAACGGTTGGATTTTGACTCAAAATATTAAACTGATATTTGAAGATCCAAAAACAATATACTGTAATCATTGATAAAACTAAATATAACTAAAATACAGTATTTGATAAATATTTTTGCAATATATACCTCTAAAAATATTTCTCGCAAGAAAAAATAATAATAACACTTAATTATAAGAAATATATAGAAATAGAAAGATGCCAACATGTAAAGGAGATAAAAAGCACTTATAAGCAGGCAGACGTTTATTTTTGCGTGTGATACTCATCCAAAATCTTTTTCAAAAATGAATTTATCCAACTCCACAACAATTTATCAACAAAAAACTATCTCTTCAAACAGCATTAATTAATCCATATCCATAATAAACTGAAAAAACATTTCAGATATTTACAAGAAAAAACAATCCTTATTATCATACACAAGAAGGTTTTATTTGTATTGCAGAAATAATAAATCTTTGTAAATTTGCACCTCCAAGATTTTGACAGAAAATATTAACAATTGAGAAAAGAATTTATCAAACTAATATATGAAGGAAGATAAGTGCGTAACAGTTTTTGTACAGACTACTTTTGTATCAGACAAAAAAGTTAATGATTATATAGAGGAACTTAATTTTTTGATAACTACACTTGGAGCGATAGCTATCAAGTCTTTTGTTCAACGGTTAGCTCAACCTGACTCTCGTATGTATGTGGGTAGTGGCAAACTCCTTGAAATCAAGGAATATATAACAAAAAACGAGATAGAATATGTTGTCTTTGACGATGAGTTATCACCTGCTCAATTAAGGAATATTGAAAACGTTTTACATTGCAATGTATTGGATAGAACACAAGTAATACTTAATATCTTCGCTTTGCATGCTCATACTGCACACAGTAAAGTGCAGGTAGAACTGGCCCAATACAAATATCTCTTGCCCAGATTGAAACGTATGTGGACACACCTTGATAGACAGAAAGGCGGTTTAAATATGCGAGGTCCAGGAGAAACACAAATAGAGACAGACCGAAGAATAGTCTTATCCAAAATTTCTTTATTGAAACAAAAACTCGAAGAGATAGACAAACAAAAGACACTGCATCGCAGAAATAGACAACAAATGGTACGTGTAGCTCTAGTCGGCTATACTAATGTCGGCAAATCCTCTCTTATCAATACACTATCCAAAAGTGATGTACTTGCCGAAAACAAGCTTTTCGCTACATTGGACACCACAATAAGAAAAGTCGTAATTGATAACCTACCTTTCCTTTTGACAGATACCGTAGGTTTTATTAGAAAATTACCAAACACGTTATTGGAAAGTTTCAAAAGTACACTGGATGAGGTACGTCAAGCAGACCTATTAATTCATGTTGTAGATATATCACATCCTAATTTTGAAGAACAAATCAATGAAGTAACCCAAACACTAAACGATATATCAGCAGGGGATAAAGACATGATTATTGTTTTTAACAAAATTGATGCTTATTCTTATATAAAAAAGGATGAAGACGACCTAACCCCTATTGAAAAATATAATCTCACACTGGATGATTGGAAACGCACGTATTACAACAATAACAAACATAAAGTTGTATTTATTTCCGTTAAGGAAAAACAAAATATTGACTGTTTGAAACATATAATGTATAATAAGATAAAAGGAATTCATGCAAGAATTTATCCTTATGACCATTTCCTTTATTAAAAGATAAGGACCGTAAAGTCTACTTAAAATATTTATAATTAATCGGTCACAAAATAAATAATATCTGAAAAAAGATGATGAGAAACATCATATTTAAATGAAAATATTATAACTTCGCTACACGGAAATAATGAAAAATAATGAAAAAAATAGCACTTACTATCTTATATATATTACTATCTTTCAACATATTCGCAAATAATAATCCTATAAATAAACGTGCGGGACGTAACAGGGCTGTAAAAAAGATCATGACAACTATGACCGAAAAGCAAATGGTAGGTCAGTTATTCATGATTGATTCTTACTCTACTTGGGACGAGAATCAATTAAAAAAAATCTATACACAGATTGATAGTAACTATATTGGTGGGATTTGTTTCTTCAAAGGCAATCAAAAAGATTTAGTTCGTATGAATCAATTGTATAATAGACGAAGCAAGATCCCTCTTTTTATTGCAATTGATGCTGAATGGGGTATGTCCATGCGAATGTCGGATGGCAAGGCTATACCTATGGCTATGACGATGGGAGCATTACCTAAGGATAAACAAGATTTAGTATTTTTATTGGGAGAAAATATAGCTGAACAGTGTAATGCAATGGGTATAAACGTAAACTTTGCTCCCGATATTGATATTAACATCAATCCTAATAATCCTGTAATTAATATGAGGTCATTTGGACAAGACAAATATAAAGTTGCACAACTCGGATACAAATATTTTAGTGGTATGCAATCCAAAGGTGTCATGGGATGTGTTAAACATTTCCCAGGGCACGGTGATACTGAGACAGACTCTCACAAAGCAACACCTATAATAAAACATAGCAAAGAGTTTATAGATAGTGTAGATATTTATCCTTTTCGTTATGCCATTGACAAAAAAATTTGGAGTGTTATGCTTGGACATTTAGAAGTTGCCTCCCTAACTAAGGATACTAGTATACCAGCCTCCATTAACAAAGATATAATTACAAACTATCTTATTGATGATTTAGGATTTGAAGGATTAGTTGTAACAGATGCTATGAATATGAAAGGACTTACCTCTAGATATGGTAAAGGTGAAGCAGAAGTTATGGCTATTCTTGCAGGAGTGGATATTATACTTATGCCTGAAAACATAGATACTGCCATCAATACTATTATGCGAGCAATTAGTGAAGGACGTATTTCTCACAAATTAATAAAAGAAAGATGCAAAAAAATACTTAATTGGAAATACGATATGGGACTATTACAAAAAGATTCTACTGATAACTATATTACTCGCTCCTACTCCATTCCCAATGAAGATATATTGCGTAATTGCGACAATATCACGGCACAAATATACGATAACTCTGTTACTAGCGTCTTAAATATTCATAATAGTAAAACAAACGTAAATACTGACACAGTAATACTAATAGGTTTAGGCACAATATCCTATGATACATTACTAAAATATATCAATAACAAAACTAATGTTATATTCAGACAAATAAATGCCGATACGAGACTCAAAGATTTAGATACCATTATATCAAATCTTCCTCCCAACAAGCCTCTCTACCTATTAGTGTCTGGAAGCAGGTTCGCTAAAAGCACAACATACTACGGCGTTCCCAGAAATACATTCTCTATTTTGAAAAAGATAAATGATAACCTACTCAATAAACAAACACTCATATTGTTTGCTAATGCTTATTTCTTAAAATATATAGACGATACTTATCGTTTTGACGATATTTTAGTAGCTTATGAAAATAATGATTTCACTCAAAAGAGTATTGCTAAAATACTGAATGGTACACTTGTAGCACGCGGTTCTCTTCCTGTAACCGCAAAAAAGGAACATGTAGATATTCCGATACTAACAACGGATACGACAAACTATTCCACTAATACGCAAGGCTTTGATGAGAATTTGTTAAACAGTATGAATATCAACGTTAATGCCTTTAAAAGTATCGATTCCATTGCTTTGGAAGGGATAAAACAACAAGCATATCCCGGCTGTCAAATATTGATATCAAAAAATAATAAAATTATTTTTGATAAGAATTATGGTTATTTATCATATGATAGTACAAAAAATGTAAATAATAATACAATTTACGATATTGCCTCTATAACTAAAGTTATGGCTACAACAATCGCCCTAATGAAATTATATGAACAAGGAAAAATAGATTTGGATTTGACAGTTAAAAATTATTTACCGGAATATAAACATTGCAAATTTTCAAAATTGTCTATTAAAGAACTACTTAGTCACTATAGTACATTGCCTGCTGTTTATCCTTTTTGGACAAAAACACTCAAAGACGGAGAATTAGACCCCCAATTATATGATTATGATGTTTACATGGATGAAAACTATATGCCCGTTACAGACAGATTATTCATCAAGAAGGATTACCTTAATACAATACGCAGTCAACTCAAAGATATTAAAACACAGGAACAGCAATATAATTATTCGGATTTAAATTTCTTAATTTTACAATACATTGTTGAAAAAGTAAGTAAACAAAGACTTGACAAATTTTTACAATCTCAGTTCTATATTCCAATGAATCTAAAAAATACATATTTCAATCCACTTGATAATGGAATAAAGAAAGAAGATATTGCTCCAACAGAGGAGGAAAAATTTTTTCGTAAACAATTGATTCACGGAACCGTACATGATCCTATGGCTGCTCTTAATGGTGGTGTGTGCGGTAATGCAGGACTGTTTTCAACCACTCATGATCTGTACGTAATTTGTACTATGCTGCTAAATAATGGTGAATTTAATGGAACAAGATACTTGCAAAGTGCTACCATTCGAACTTTTAATAAACGCTATTTTAAAGATAAAAATATAAGACGAGCATTAGGTTTTGACAAACCTTTCATTGCTTCACCATCTACTCATTGCAGTAAATATGCATCGCAAAATAGTTATGGACACTCGGGATTTACCGGTACATACTTTTGGATTGATCCAAACAATCAAACAATTTTTATTTTCTTATCCAATAGAATTAATCCGAATACAACACCAAACAAGTTAGCTTCTATGAATATAAGAACCGATATTCACGATCTTATATATAAAGCATTAGACAATTAATTTATTTTTCAATTTCTAATCTTTATGGATAAAGGTATTATAATACATTTACAAAAACTTGCATTTAAGTACGAAACAATAGATTTTATACCACAAGATCCCATTAGTTTTCCTTATCATTATAAAGAAAAAAAAGATATCGAAATTGCAGCATTTATTGCTCAATGGTTGGCATACGGGAAACGAGAGTTGTTTCTAAAAGTTTTGAATTCCCTCTATGAAGAGATAAACGACAGTCCTTATGCATATATTGTAAATAGAGGATTTGAAAAATTTAAATCTGATTCTAGCTGTATGTATCGTTTTTATAAGAAAAAGGACTTTTATTCTCTTTGTGAGAGTCTACATAATATATATGCAGTTGAAGGGAAAGGTGAAATGTCTATGGAAGAGGTGTTACACAAGCACCTAAAAAATAATAAAACTATTGATTGCCTAATAGTTATTCAAACTATTCAAAAATTTTTCTTGGATGTTAAAGGAATACCTAAGGATACTAAATCTTCATGCAAAAGACTTTGTATGTTCTTACGGTGGATGGTTAGAAAAAATTCACCGGTGGATTTTGGAATATGGAACCTTATTTCTCCACAACAATTGATTATTCCATTAGATGTTCACGTGTTCAGACAAAGTAAAAACCTATATTTGACAAAAAGAAATGATACCTCCATAAAAACCGCTCTTGAAATAACTTCTAATCTAAAAAAAGTCTTCCCATTTGATCCTACAAAAGTAGATTTTGCCCTATTTAGTTTAGGTGTCAATAGTATTGATAAATAGTAAACAATAGTACTATATTATAATCCGAAAAAGATAACAACTCAAATGTAATATAATCCTTCTTCTAAAACTCTAAATTTCTTTTCATCATAATTGTTTACTAACTTCAAAAAAAGATTTATTAATGTCCCACTTCAATTTATTAATATCAAGAAACAATTTATTAATTATACGTTTTCAACAATCCAATATAAAATTGACATTTGTAAAAGGTAACAAGAAAACACTAATATTAAAAACTCAATTTTTTAATATCAGTGGTAACTATATAAATAAATAGTTCTATACAAAATATTGAATATTTTATAAACTTTCTATTTGCAATGATATTCTATCAATGCCTCCATAGGTGCTTTAATTACCTTATTAACAGACATATCATACTTTCTAGCGACATCTCTAAATACCTCTTGTGCATAATATCCAACACTACCAACAACATTGATAGGTTGTTGATTATAATCCGTATATTGAGTTACTTGCATCTTGAAGAAATTATCAAATGCTTCTTCTATCAACTTGTAACAATAAGCATCTTTCTGCCTGACTATAGCAAATTTAGCAAATGATGCCAAATAATAATTAGGGACTTCGCCTTGATATAGGTGATTCAAAAAATCAGCCTCTTGTCCTGGATTTTCATTTCTAAATTCTAACTCCAAATTTTTAGGAAACTGTCCTCTAAGGTAATTTCTCAATACAAGTTTGCCAATGTTTGTCCCTGCACCCTCATCACATAGCACATAACCTAAGGAAGGTAAGTTCTCCGTAATCCTTTCGCCATCATAAAGACATGAATTAGAGCCTGTGCCCAATATGGCAGCCACGCCACTTTCATGACCACAAGTAGCACGTGCAGCACCTAACAAATCATCCTCAATATGTATTATACAGTTGCATAGATACTGCCCAAAAATTTGTTTCATCTCTTCCTTCTTTTGTAGAGTAGAACAACCACTCCCATAGAAAAACATCTCCTCAATATCATTGTTCAGTAAATTTGGCACAACATTAGTTTTGATTTCATTATGTAAATTTTCTTTAGTAATATTATATGGATTCATACCAACAGATCTAAATCTTAACTGATTACCTTGTTTGTCCATACAACACCAATCAACTTTCGTTGATCCACTATCTGCTAATAATAACATCTTTTGTATACAAATTTTCTAACTTTAAAAACTTCTTCTTGTTTTTCAGTGATAACACTTTTGTTAATTGTTTTTTTTAACAACCACTTCTTTATCTCTTTTTATAAAAAAAGTAAAATATATTCCTTTGGTGCTTACTTGTAAATTCTTTGTTAGTTCGCTTCCGAATATCTCCCTCTTTAAAAATCCCAAATATCCGAATATTCCGACTAGCAGGCTTTATTTATAATCTAATGTAAAGGAGAGGAAGACCTATTGTATTACAAAAACGAACAATCTGCTCTCTAATAAGAATAAGTTTGTATATGAAATAATTAATATCCCTTGCAAATAGAACCGTTACACTAACACTCAGACAACATCTATTATGTAATATCCCGAGACAGTCTTTCCAAACAAGATTTAACTTATTAATTACATTCCTTATATGAATCATTAAAACCTATCTATTGTTTTATAGCATAATCTTTCAATTGCCAATAAGGAGAAGAAACAACAATCAAATGAATAGAGTTGCCCTCAATCAAAGACGTATTTCTACTATCATCATTTATGAATATATAAGTTGTTTTCATTATAAATTTGAAATAAAGTCCCTATTCATTCCAGATAAATAGGGACTTGCATAGAATTAATTAATTATTGTTTTACAAATTTTTTTACTATAGTTTCTCCTTCTGTGATTATACTAACATAATATATACCATTATCTAACGAGGATAAGTCTATAACATTGGTATTAGCCTTTTCAGACAAAACTGTCTGTCCTAAAATGTTAATTATTTCTACTTTTTCTACTTTTTTTGAATAATTAACCATTAAAAAACTACTTGTAGGATTTGGGAACAACGTTATCTCTGTATTACTTTCAGAATTTTTTACCATCTCTTCCAATGAAGATAATCCTTTATCACCAGCCTTTATTGGAGTATTAGGTTTTGATTGGTATGCATAGCCATAAAGGGTTATAGCCGTTAATGTAACCGAAATTTTTGCCCAACCATAATGTATTGAATTTCCTATTTTAAATCTAAATCCAACATAACCAGTCTTCCCTACCAAAGCTTGATAATCGGAAGACAACAACACATTAAAATAAGGAGCACCATCAGTAGAACCAAAATAAGTCAAAGTACCATCAATCATAGTATTTTCAGTAAGTAAGTTGACATTTGCATTATATTCTGCTGACGTGGAGACGACTTCACTACCTTCAGTAAAACAACCAAAGAAAGTAACTTCTTGAGGAGAGATTGCATAGTAATTCTGAATTATAAATTCAGGAATAGTTCCATTAAAATGAAACTCATACTCTATATGATTCGCATCAAGAATAGTAGGAGATGACTCAAAGTCAGTGTAAACAATTTGCGATTTTACATTCGCACACATCACCGTCAATACGGCAATAAATAATACTAATTTTTTCATTGTGTTTATTTTTTTATAGTCAGAGGGTACAAAAAGATTATTGTAATCCCTCCGACAAAGTTAATAATATATGTGATTTATTTGATAAATCCTAATTCCTTCAAAGCCTCTTCTATTTTCTGGAAAGTCATTTCCATATCATTGTCAAGTCCCACAGAGTATCTTACAAGTCCTTCACTCATTCCCATTTTCTTTTGTACATCCTCGGGAACTTCACTTGAAGTAGATTTGCCAGAACAAGAAAATAATGTACGGAAATAACCTAAAGATACAGCCAAGTAACCAACACCTTTCTGTTGCATTGATTCCATGAAAGCATTTGCTCTATCAGCTGTTCCCAGGTCAATAGCTATCATACCACCAAAACCAAACTGTTCATTATATTCTTCAAGCATTAAGTTATGATCAATATGTTCTTCAAGTCCTGGATAATTTGCTTTTATACCTATTGAATTGAAACGTTTAGCTAAGTACATTGCATTTTCAGAATGTTTCTTCATACGAATATGCAAGTCATACAAATTCTTCAATATGGAAGTAGAACGGAATGAATCTAGAACAGGTCCAAGCAACATAGCTGTTCCATTATTAACATCAATCAAATTGTTTATAAATTCTGCATCTGCACATATAGCACCTGCAACACAGTCATTTTTCCCATTAACGTATTTTGTCATTGAGTAAACCACTATGTGTGCTCCCAACTTGTAAGGAGAGAATACCATAGGTGTAAAAGTATTATCAATAACCAATTTAGCACCTTTTTCATCTGCTATCTTTCTTAACTCTGGAACATTTGCTATTCTCAATAAAGGATTAGACATTGTTTCTGTGTAAATAACTTTTGTATTAGGTTTGCATGCAGCTTTAACCTCTTCCAAATTAGTTGTATCCACAAAAGTTACTTCAACTCCATATTTAACAATATAGTTTTTCAAAAAAGCAAAAGTTCCGCCGTATACGGTCATAGATGCTACAATATGGTCTCCTGCTTTTGCCAATTCCATCAAAGTACATGTGATAGCAGCCATACCGGAACCAGTACACCAAGCAGCTTCTGTACCTTCCATAGCAGCCAATGCATTACACAATGACAGATTGGAAGGATTCCAGTGACGAGAATAAAGGAAATACCCTTCCGTTTCCCCATGAAATGTATCTGTCATTATTTGCCCTTTCGGGAAACAAAATGTTGCCGAATCATTTACATTGGGGTTTACTCCTTTTTCAGGAGAGATACCCTGCACATTGTTAATCGCCATTGCAGGATCGAATTTTTCTCTTATCATTTCTTTATTTATTTTATATTATTAAAAAATTGTTTACTTGTCTTATTAAAAGAATTAAATAAAGTGAGACATTGGACAATTATTTCTTGACATTAGTAATTTTTCTTTTGAAAAGGATTTATCTAATACCCCAAACAACTAATCAACTACAAATATCGTATTGTTATATCTCTATCATTCTGATTTAACAATTCATTGCTCCACAAACATGTATGACTTGACCGCTAACGTAAGAAGAAAGATCACTGCCTAAAAATACTGCAACTTTTGCAACTTCCTCCGGAAGACCACCCCTTTTCATCGGTATGGTTGCTTCCCAATTTTTACGTGCATCTTCCGGTATCTGAGCTGTCATGTCTGTTATGATAAATCCCGGAGCAATAGCATTAGAACGAATATTCCTTGAACCAAGCTCTTTTGCAATGGATTTGGTAAAACCAATTATCCCGGCTTTGGAGGCAGAATAGTTAGATTGTCCTGCATTACCCGAAACACCTACAACACTACTCATATTGATGATAGAGCCTGACTTTTGCTTCAACATATATTTCTGAACAGCGTGAGTAAGATTGAATACGCTTTTTAAATTCACAGCAATAACCATATCCCAATCCTTTTCGCTCATACGCATCAATAGATTGTCCCTGGTAATTCCGGCATTATTTACTAAGATATCTATTTTACCAAATTCTTTTACGACCTGTTCTACTACTCTTTCACTATCCTCAAACGATGAAGCGTTAGAGGCATAGCCAAAAGCATTAACACCTATGGCTTTCAATTCATTTTCCGTCTGAATCATCACCTCATCACGATTCAAATCAGTAAAAGCAATCTGACATCCTTGTTGTGCATATAACAGTGCTATACTTTTACCAATTCCCTTGGATGCACCAGTTATAAGTGCGACTTTATTTTCAAGTAACTTCATAACTTTATATTTTTTATTCTTTTTCTTACATTTATCTCTAATTTATTATCACCTACTTTTGTTATGTGATATCTTACAACTCACCTTTCAATTTAGATTTCAAGAAACGAAAAAACATAAGGAAATTGTAAAATGTAGCTTTCCAAAATCCATAATGGTGAATCATGATTTTATAACGTTCCTTATTAGCTTTCTTCATTTGTTCGGTAGAAATACCACCCTTCAGAAACAAGCAATATGTACGCAATGAGTGTCTGATTAACCCAGGATTAGCTTTCTCTATGACATTCAGCATCCAATCATAATCAGCAGTAATTTTATAACGTGTGTTATAGTAGCCAACAATATCTCTTTTAACTATGAATGCTTGATGACAAACTAACATACCCCACTTCAAAGAGTCTTTTGTTAATTTAACCGGAGGAGTTAATCTCCGTTTGCCAACAATTTTACCATTATTGTCTATAATTTTTGTTTGCCCATAGTAAATATCTTGAAATATATAAGAAGAATCCATTATTTTGGAAAGAGTATTGCTATGTGGTATCCTATCTCCTGCATTTAAAAACCAAACATACTCTCCTTCTGCCATATCCAGTCCTTTATTCATGGCATAATACAAACCTTTATCCGGTTCAGACAAAAACTTAGATACAAAATTTCTATTTTGTTCTATAATATGTTTTGTTTTGTCAGTAGAATCTCCATCAACAATTATGTATTCTATATTTTTGTATGTTTGATTTCTAACAGAATATATCGTAGCCTCTATTGTAGTTTCCGCATTATAGCATACTGTAATAATAGATACTAATGGCTGTTTCATATCATTTTAATTTATTTTATATGATTATATTCTCTATTTATATCATCAATTCTTCGTAAAACATCATCAACTTCTACATTGCCTACACAGGGCCACGTAGTTATTTTATCCTTTACTTGTTTGCATATATTATGACACCCATAACAACTCATCTTATGAAAAACTATTTTGGGTAATATTCTATAATCCCGTTCATCTATTCTCTCCGGAGAATAGGGGTGAAATCTCCCCCAATAATTACCGGGAAGTATAACCACACTCGGAGTTTTTACCATGGGGGCTATATGTCCTGCACTCGTATCATTAGTAACTATATAGTGAGAATATTTGATTATACTACACAATTCAGAAAGAGTTGTCTTACCTAACATATTTAGACAATTTTTGTGTATTTTTTTCTCTATTTTTTGCCAAATACTCTTATCTTTTTCGCTACCGCAAACAATAATATTTTCATCTATACTATCAATCAGTGTTGCCCATTTATCTACACTCCATATTCTCCCAATGCTACTCGCACCTATAAACATTATTACATATCTTGGGGGTAAAACTTCCATTTTGTTTAATTCAAACGGTAACTCCGCTATTGAAGAAACGAAATTCTCGTTTATAGTATTTCTGATAAATTCAGCATTTCTATTCAATTCCATCTTAACTTTTTTATCTGTCTCTATGAGTTTAGAATACACTCTATCCCCCCTTTGTTTCAATTGCAACGATACACTATTGCATTTTACATAATCAAAATTAAATCCCCTCAATTTGCTAATGGTATTAGAATAACTTCCTTGAAAGGCAATTTTTTCAATTGCATTTAAGTTCTTTATAGTAATATCTTGAACAAAAAACTCTCTGGAATAACAGGAATTAATGATTTTATTAAATTTTCGCCTACATAATTTAGAAAACATTCGTATCCTATAAAGTGGATTAAGCCAAAACTCATTTCTATCAAATGGCAATGATATTACCTCATCGAAATATGGAGTTTTTCTAGCAAGTTCTACACAAGAATGGTTACAAAGTAGGATTATTTTTTGTAAAAAATGTTTTCTATACTCTCTTGCACTATCCAAAAATAAAAGGAAATCACCAATATTGTCTGTCCTTACTAATAATATGGAATTTTCCTCTTTACAAGTGAAGAGCCTTGTAAATAAAAACTCAATTTTATAGTAACAAATCAAACAATAAAACAATGATTTCTTCATAATCCAATCCAATAATACTAATTGTGGAAAAGACTCATTTCTTTTGTTATTACTTTCTCATACAAGCTTTCATCTTCCTTATGAAAAAGACAAATATCGTAGTAATGAAATGCACCCTTTTTATTCTTAATATATGCATCCAATTGCTTTAACTTCGTAATATCTGACACTATATCCAAAGATATTAACAACCTACCATAATTATCGTAAATAATAGCATTATTGTATCCAACTTTTGCAAGCATATCAAAAGTAGAAAAACCATCATCATTAACCATATCCAAATATTCCCTATCATACTCAAAAAATAGTACTGGTTTTGACTCAGAAATAAAATTCTTCCCTCCTCTAATAATTTTGAAGTCATAGCCGTCAGTATCTATTTTTAAAAACTTCACCTTCTTTATCTCTCTATTTTCAACCACAACTTCATCTAAGGTTTTGATCTGTATATCACCTTGAGATGTTGTATCTATTCTTAATGTCCCATTATTTTTTACGACATTCCTTTTATTTTCCGTACTCTCTCCTAAGAAAGTTTCGAATAAGACCACATTATTCATCAATGAGGTATTTTTTCTGAAATACTTTATATATTCTTTTTCTCCCTCAAAACAATAAATCTTCATCGGTTTGATGGCAACAGAATTAATAAACGCAACAGAATCTCCAATATTTGCACCAATATCTATAACTTCCAAATCATCTATATGATTCGATACTATATCTACCAACCTTTGCAAATTACGTGAATAATATTTGAATTGTTTAAGATTCTTAGCTAGTGGATGTGTGGAAGGAGAACATAATCTATAATTACCAACAATAAAAGTCCTATTTTTAAAAAATCCTCTTACCTTAATTCCTCTCTCCAACTTAACCATTCTAAATCCTAACGGTCGTAATGCTTTATTTACTATCAAGTCTAACATGGTATTTCTTCAAAATTCGTTTTGCAAAGTTAATAAAAAATAATTATTTTTCAGTATTCTCTTATAAAATCTTAATATTAATTTATTTATCTATAAATAAATGTTCGTACGATAAAAAATTATACTCACCTATCTATTTTTCACAATTATCACAATTATTGCAAACAGATTGTATTTCGCTGAAATAACGTAAAATCAGCTGCCAACGGCAATGTTTACTAAGAACCCAATCCCTCATAAATGAAGATTTATTCTCCATTGTCTGCTTAGGAGTTTCATATATCTCTTTACTCAACAAATATAATGTTGTAAAAGGACGATCTTTATAAAAAATTATCATATCACCATAAATTTTGGGAGTATATGCAATGATATTCTTCTTACTCATTGCCATTAAATCTTTTTCCACTTGATTTTCTGTCGTAAATCCCAATCTTGCAAAACGGTTTTCATTAATCCTCACTTCATCATGACGAATTGATGGATATTGTCTTAACAGTATCTCAACTATGTACCAATATTCTTCATACTCCTCAACAAATCTATTTAACTCATCATTATTTACTAAAATCCTTACAGTGCTTTGTGGATAGTTTTCCTTATAAAAATCAACCCATCCTTCATTCTTCAATATCTTTAAACTATTGCGAACAATTATGTCGCTATAACCACTTTTAACAACAAATTCATTGAAATTAAATTGAAATTTCTCTCCCTTACCACTTGCAAAAGATATTCTATATTTGGAGCACAACTGTTTATAAATTCTCCTTATTATATCTTTTTCAGGATAAGCATATTCAGATATGTATTTGTGCTTACGTAAGTCTCTATCATTATACAAAACTATACTTTCTGCCGGCAATCCATCCCTGCCGGCACGTCCAAATTCTTGATAAAAACTCTCAATGTTTTGAGGTATATTGTAGTGTATTACTTTTCTTACATCAGCTTTATTGATACCCATCCCGAATGCTGTCGTTGCCACAATAACTTGAATTTTACCCGCGATCCAATCGTTTTGCGTTCTCTCCCTTTCATACGAACTCAAAGCAGCATTATAAGACGTAGCACTTATAGAGTACTTGTCTCTTAGTGTTTGTGCCAAAAGTATGGTATCTATTCTTCTTAGACAATAAACAATGCAACTCTCTTTTGTGGACTGCAATATATGAGCAAGAACTTGCGTCTTATCGTTAATTTCCAACACTTTCAATGATATATTTTGACGATAAAAATTACCGACAAATACATTGGTTTTTTTCATCCCTAAACTTGTAATAATATCATCTCTAACTTGTCCGGTTGCAGTGGCGGTTAATGCTATTATTGGTACATTTGGTAATATCTCCCTTATAACACCTATCTTACGATAAGAAGGTCTAAAATCATGTCCCCATTGTGATATACAATGAGCTTCATCTATTGCAACAAAACTAATTTTGAGTTCTCTTAGATGAAAATGAAAATCTTTATTTTGGAGTCGCTCTGCGGCAACAAAAAGAAATTTAGCTCTATGATTATATAATTGATTGAGGGCTACATTATTTCTATCGGTAGATTGCAACGAATTGATAGTAACGGCATCAATTCCTATTTTTTTAAGATTGTCTATCTGGTCTTTTATTAAAGATATTAACGGTTCTACCACAATACATATACCGCTTTGCATCATCGCTGGTAATTGGTAGCATAAACTTTTGCCACCACCTGTTGGCAAAACAACCAATGTGTCTTTACCATCAACGATAGATGATATAACATCATTTTGATAAGGACGAAAGGTATCATACCCCCAATATTTTTTTAATATATTATACCTAGTATCACTCACAATAAACCATAAAAAAACAAAGTGCCATTAGACAAAATTCTTTCTTAAAGTTAGTAAATTCTTTCTTGAAAACGCAAAATTCTTTTCAAGAAAGAATTTCAATCAAATTGTAGTTTATTTAGTTAAAATGGAGAATCAAAATCCAAAAAATTTATATTATGTTTATCCTTCTCGGATATGATAGGATTTTTTATATCCCAATCTATATTCAGGGTTCTATCATTCCACATTATTCCTCCTTCACTCTCTTTATTGTAAATATTAGTGCATTTATACGAAAAGATAGTATTTTCTTTCAATGTTAGAAATCCATGAGCAAAACCTTGTGGAATATAAAATATCAATTTGTTTTCACTGTTCATCAACAATTTGTAGTATTTTCCATAAGTAGAAGAGTTTTTCCTTAAATCTACTGCCACATCCAACACTTCACCTTGCACAACACGTATAAGTTTCCCCTGATCATAGGGGGGAATTTGGAAATGTAAACCTCGCAGAACTCCTTTTTGACTCATAGACTCATTGTCTTGCACAAAATTCATCTTGAGTTTCAAATCAAAAAACTTTTTCTCGTTATAAAACTCGTAAAAATAACCTCTGTTATCCTGAAATATATCGGGAACAATAATTTTCAACCCTTCAATAAATGTTTCTCTAACTTCCATAAAACATTAACTATTTATTTGATCATTATACAATGCTTCGTAGAAACTAAGTTTATTTTTATATTTTTGTTTCATCCCCGTGTTGAAATAAACTACTTGAATTCTCTTTTTATTGTCGCCCAATATTTCAAATTTCTCCGTTTGAGCAAAATTAAACATTGTTTTCCCCGGATTTTTACCTTCTTTAAGTACCTTAGATCCGTACTCTGATTCAAGTAATCCATTAGGCATAGCCATTATTGAGATAACTAAAATATCCAATGTCTGTTTTTCATACAATATGGTTATGAAGTAAGATAAACAAATCTTTTCGTTTTCTTTTCCTTCGTTATAAATGTAGGGTAAATTAGGACAATACTGCTCCGTACATCCACCTTGCTTCAAAATGGTTCCTTTGTAACTATTTTGATTTTCTCCAATAAATATACTATTTGTGTAATCTCCGATATTATCTGTTTGTACAGTTTTCAAATCGATGTGAATATACGCATCTTGTACCTCAAAAAACAAATCCGAACCTACGGGAACTGAATTAGGTTGTCCAATACCTTTGCCATTAAATAAAGCATATACTATTCTTTCTGCACCAGTAGAGAAATCCGAGATACCGCTAGCATAATGCTTTATCCAATCATCTTTTATCTTCTCTTTGGTCTTAAATCCTTCCATCATCTCATTCTCTACAAACTTCAAAAAATAATAGTATTTCATCAGGTATTTGTATTCCAACTCTTCTATTCGTTTAGCGTCCATAACAGTTTGCATTATTCTTGATTTATACTATTCTAATTGTTTTTTGATTTCTTGTGCTATGGCTTTGGCAAGCTTAACGGGAACAGCATTACCAACCTGTGTGTACGTACGATTCAAACTTCCAGTAAAAACAAAATCCATAGGAAAAGTCTGTAACATAGCACACTCTCTAACACTCAATCTTCTTAACCTGTTGACATGTATCTCTGGTGATGTGACTGTAATAGTGTCAGAGGGACGTTCCCGATTGGTAATACGTAAAGATTGTTCAAATTTTATTTCTTTTTCTACCAAAGTAGTAACTTGTTTGTCATATTTATTATTAAACCCCCAATTTTTTTCAACTCCCACCAATCAGCAAGTTTAGGAATACTCCCAGAGTTGTTATCTTTTCTAAACCGATGCCCTGCTGTATAGGAATAACCAAAATGTTTATCCACTTTGGATGTTGTCCATCCGCTCTTATCCCTCCAAAACCTCAAATCATCACAAATATCATGCTGATTTACTTCATATTTTTGTCCAAAAAAAGTATCAGCTACATTGGTTGAAGCAATATGATTGTATAATACTGTATTATCTTGCAATGTTATCGGGTTGGCACTCAACCTGATGGTACTCAAATGACCAATTGTCTGTTGTGTTGTAATTGCTGGTTTAGTACCTTTAATCTTTTCCTCCACGTAGTGTGTAGGTAAAGGATAAACATTCTCTTTTCCTATTCTGTTCCCTATAATCAAGACTCTCTCTCTTATCTGTGGAACACCATATTGTGCAGCATTTAGTATCTTGTAACTAACATTGCAGCCCAAATCTTCAAAATCTTGAACAACCATATTTATTACCGCTCCTTTATCAATAGACAACAAACCTTTTACATTCTCTGCAACAAAGAACTTAGGTTTTTTATCTCTTATAATACGGAGCATTTCCTTGTAAAGAAAATTCCGTTTATCCTCCATAGATCTTTTGATATTTGCTACCGAAAAACCTTGACAAGGAAAACCTCCTATTATAACATCTGCATCATTAGGAATTTCGTCACTACTAATCTTTGTAATATCCCCATAGATTATATGATTACCTATATTCATCGCATAAGTATCTACCGCTTCCTAAAAAAAATCATTTGTCCATACAATCTCAAATCCAGCTTATAGAAAACCCAAGTCCATGCTTCCTGCACCGGAAAACAACGACACTACTTTGAATTTATCATTCATTTTTTTTGTAAGTACTTACTCTTCACAAGATGCTAAAGCTTCCATAACACCTTCACTCATCGTAGGGTGAGGATGCACAGTTGACAATATCTGTTTGCCGGTTAAATTCATCTGTCTTGCTATTACAATCTCCTCTATCATCTCTGTGACATTATCCCCTATCATCGAACAGCCAAGTATCAAATCGGTTTTGGCATCTAGAACGACTTTAATAAATCCATCTCTATTTCCTGATGCCGTAGCCTTACCTGATGCCATAAACATAAACTTTCCTATCTTCACCTCATAACCTTGTTCTTTTGCCTTATCTTCTGATAAACCTACAGAAGCTATTTCGGGCGTTGTATAGGTACATCCAGGTATATTTGAATAATTTAAAGGTAAAGTCTGTTTTCCTAAAATGTTATTAACACAAACAATTGCTTCTGCACTTGCCACGTGGGCCAATGCCGGTCCATGTACTATATCTCCTATGGCATAAATTCCTTTTACATTCGTTCTATAATAGTCATCAACTACAACTTTACCCCTCTCTACTTGAACCCCAACAGCTTCCAAACCCAAGCCAACGAGATTAGTCTCAACTCCAACAGCTGAAAGTACTATGTCGCACTCCAAAATCTCCGTCTTCTTACCCGATAACGTAACAATGCAATGCTCTTCTACCACTTCAACTTTATCAACCGAAGTTGAGGTATAAACCTTCATCCCATTTTTTTTAAAACACCGCTGTAATGTTGATGCAATTTCCTTATCTTCATTCGGAACAATCGTCGGCATAAACTCAACCAAAGTAACCTGAGTACCTATCGTCTGATAAAAATGAGCGAACTCACTTCCAATTGCACCAGAACCTACAACAACCATACTCTTTGGTTGCTGTTTCAAGGTCATTGCTTCTCTATAGCCAATAATGTACTTACCGTCTTGCTTTAAATTTGGCAACTGTCTCCCATGTGCTCCAACCGCTAAAATAATACATTCTGCAGACACCTTATTCTCCACTCCTTCAGAAGTTATAATAGTAACCGTTTTATCTGAATTAATTTTTGCAACACCAAATACAACCTCTACCCCACTCTTTTTCATTAAAAAATCAATACCTTTATTCATTTGGTCGGCCACACCACGAGAACGTTCAACCATCTTTTGAAAATCAGGTTTTGCCTGACCATCCAACGCTATACCATATTCTGCTGCTTTATCAACATAATGAAATGCTTGTGCCGACTTTAATAAAGCCTTGGTAGGTATACATCCCCAATTAAGACATATCCCACCCAATCTTTCTTTTTCTACTAACAATACTTTTCTGCCAACCTTTGCAAGCTTTTCTGCTGCAACGTGTCCCCCAGGACCTGAACCTATCACTATTATATCGTAAATCATTTTATGAAATTATTAATTGTTACTCTAAGATATTCAACTTTGCAAAGTTACAATTATTTTTTTTATCAAACAAATATGAAAATATGCTTCACACCTTACCATTACAGTAGTTTATTCCAGTATATTGCTATACTAGTATCAGATATCAAATACTTTCATTTATTATTCCAATTCTATTTTATCTCTTTTATTAGGTATAAATATATTTTTAAATCCTCGTTCTCGCAAATGTTTTGCGAATCTTTGTTGGGTTTGCTCCTCTCCGTGGACTATACATATCCGTTTTAATAAATTCTTGTTTTGACATGAAATAAAACGTATCATTTCCTCATAATCACCATGTGCAGAATAAGATTCCAATCGTCTAATTTCAGCTCTTACAGTATGTTTTACTCCAAAAATTGAAACTTCTCTATCTCCTCTCAAAATTTTATGCCCAAGAGTTGATGGAGTACAATATCCCACACCTAAAATTGTGGTAGAAGGTTTTTCAATATTATTAGCTATATGATGCTTCACTCTACCTGCTTCCATCATTCCACTTGAAGCAATAATAATACAAGGAAGTAAAGAATAGTTCAATTGCTTACTCTCTTCAACATTTTGAACAAAATGTAATTTTTCAAATCCAAATGGATCAGGATCCACCTTCATAAATTCTTGCAGCCTACTATTGAATTCTTCCTGATGAAGTTTGAAGATATTTGTTGCATTAAAACTTAACGGACTGTCTACATAAACTTCCACCGGCGGTAATTGACCTGTCTCCCATAAATAATTTAGAGCAAATATTATATCCTGTGCCCTTCCCACGGCAAAAGACGGTATAATCAATTTCCCTCGCTTTTTCAAACATGTTTGTTTGACTATTCTCAAGAGTTCTTGGTCACTTTCTGTCAAAGGAGCATGTAATGAATCGCCATAAGTAGATTCCATGATAAGATAGTCAGCCTGAGGAAAGATTTGTGGTCTTCTCAAAATTCTACCGTTGTAACGTCCGATGTCGCCTGTAAAAGCTATTCGTGTTATTTTATCTTTCCCGTTTGTAATATCTTTTTCAAAAATTTTAACATTACAAGTCGCACTTCCCAAAATATGCCCGTTATCGGAAAACATAATAGAAAAGTTACCTAATCGCATCTCTTTGTTATAGGGAACAGATACAAAATATTTCATACTAGAACGTGCATCTTCCGACGTATATAAAGGTTCTACGGGAGGTAACCCCTGAAGTTCTCTCTTTTTATTAAATGTTATAGTATCTTGTTCCTGAATTTTACCCGCATCTACTAAAAGTATGGCACACAGATCGCGAGTTGCAGGAGTACAAATAATAGTTCCCTTAAATCCATTCTTAACGATGTACGGTATTAAACCAGAATGGTCAATATGTGCGTGAGATAGCAAAAGATAATCTATTTCACCGGGATTAAATCCCAAATCTCTATTATCAGCATCAGTTTCCAAACCTTTACCCTGATACATCCCACAATCAAAAAGAATCTTCGTGTTATTATTCAAAGTTAATAAATGTTTGCTTCCTGTAACTTCCTTTGTTGCTCCTAAGAATTGTATATTCATAATTGCGTTTTTATCTATATTTTTAGAATTTTCAGCAAAGGTAATATTTTTATTTCAATTCATTAGAGTTTTTTATAGGAAAATATTGTAACTTCGCCAACTAAATATATGTGATATAAAAAAAGAATCATATTATGAATAAATTGGTTAAAATACCGTGTATTGTTATTTTGATAATAAGTGTGTGTTGTTTCACAAATTGCAATAAAAAATCCAAAGTAATAGAGAAAAATGTAGATATTACCAAAACTAACGATGTAAGTCTTATGACAAATATGACTCTTGCAAAAATGGGACTAAACGACACTGTAAACAATATCAAAGGTATGCTAATTTTCGTTCGTAATGTACAGAAGAAGGAGGAGAATCTTAATTTGAATCCAACAATTGAATTCATGACGGATGATTTACGTAAATTTGCCCAAAGACTAAAGACAGTAGAAAATCAGAACAAACAAGATACAAATTATTACACACTTGCTGTAAAAAGTGTTTACGAACAAGATAACATCATAAGCGTATTGTTTGATAAAAAAACACATATAAGTGGTACAAAAGATACGGTACATGAACTTATAACTTATAATTATGATAAAGAAACAGAAGAAGTTTATACTTTCTGTAACGTATTTAAAGTAAATGCTTCAAACCTTGAACGGTTTAATGAGTTGTTTCAATCTTCATTTAAATTGGAAGATTTATCTTCATTATCTTTTAACTTTGAGAAAGATTTAATTTGGTTAAATATATCAAAAAATAAAACTACTCAAAGGTTTGGGCAAAGAAAGAATAGGATAAAAAATTTTTTATTTGATGATAAAAAAAAGTAATAAGAAATTGACTAAACGAGCTTTAATTATTTCAATTATATTTGTTATCTCTATTGTCTTTTTATGTGTGGCATATGTCTACGGGGTAGATTATTATAAGAAGTATTACATTTGTCCGCAATTGGCAATAGATTCAGTTAGGTATCCAGTCATAGGTATAGATATATCTTCCCACCAAGGGAGTATTGATTGGAAAATAGTATCAGAAAGTAAGATCTCGTTTGCTTTTCTAAAAGCTACGGAGGGGGAAAGTTTCATAGATAAAACCTTTTCAGATAATTGGAGTAAAGCAAAGAAAGAAAATGTAGTTGTAGGAGCTTACCATTTTTTCCGTTTCAATAAAGACGGTAAACTACAAGCAAGAAACTTTATTAACAACGTCAAACTTACGGATAATGACTTACCGCCTGTGGTGGATTTCGAATCCTCGTATGGTAATCGTTTTAGAAAATACACCATTAAACATGTGCAAAATCAACTTTTAAAATGTCTCTACGAACTTGAAAAGCATTATACTCAAAAACCTATCATATATACAAATATTGAAACTTACAATAAATACATAAAAGGTAATTTTGACGATTATCCTTTGTGGATTTGTAAGCTCTGCAATGAACCTTCCTCTACTATAAAATGGAACATCTGGCAATATTCACACAAAGGGTCTGTTGCTGGTGTAAAAGGTAATGTTGACATGAATATTTTTAATGGTAGTTACGAAGAATTTATTGATTTTATCTATACATCTCATAATAAAAAAACAGAGCAAAATGCAAAAAAGCAAAATGGTCTTACAAATAGACGAGACCCATAACATATTACCTCAAAAACTTAAATCAAAAGGTTATATAGTAGACTTCTGCCCTCAGTATGCATACGAAGATGTTCTAAACAATATATCAAAATATGATGCTATCCTTGTAAGGAGCAAAATAAACATAGACAAAGCAATTATAGATAGGGCAAAATATTTAAAATGTATTGCTCGTAGTGGAGCCGGAATGGATGCTATAGATATTAAATATGCAGAAAGCAAAAATATTAAATGCCTTAACTCACCTGAGGGAAATAGAGATGCAGTTGGAGAACATACATTGGGACTTCTTTTGACTCTTTTCAATAAAATAAACTTTGCAGATAGTGAAGTACGTAAAGGATTGTGGCATAGAGAGGAAAACCGTGGCATAGAAGTAAAAGGAAAGACCATTGGTATAATTGGTTATGGTAATATGGGGCACGCATTCGCCCAAAGATTACAGGGATTCGAATGTCAAGTGATTGCTTACGATAAATACAAGCAAGGATTTTCAGATTCATTTGCCCAAGAAGTAACTTTACAAGAATTATTTCAACAAACAGATGTATTATCTCTACATGTGCCTTTGACAGATGAAACAAATAAAATGATAAACTCCGAATTTATCAGTCATTTCTCTAAGCCTATCTATCTTTTGAACACATCTCGTGGCAAAATTGTTAGTCTTCATGATTTGGTTAAAGCTCTTCAAGGTGGCAAAATTAAAGGCTGCGGATTGGACGTGTTGGAAATAGAAAATTTTAACCAACAAATTCAAGTTAATGAGCAACAAAAGCAAGATTTGTTTACATTATATAATATGAACAACACGGTTCTGACGCCTCATGTGGCAGGTTGGACAAGAGAGTCTTATTATAAACTTGCCGACTTCTTAGCAGACAAAATTATTGAGATATTAGGCTAAAATAATAATATATAAAGAATTAGCATATATAAGATATTTGTTATTACTTTTGCAATAAAAATCCAATTTCTGTGTTAATTCTATGAGAATTAGCAGGATTAATGAATACATTCTTTCGGAATATTATACTTTTTATAAAAGGAAAGAAGCAAATACAATATCTATTTTGTACGGATATTAGTGATGTTTGTTTCTCTGTATTAAAATTACGGGACAATATGTATTTTGAAAATTCTAATGATGTATTTATAAATGAAAAGTTACTCATAAAATATAATCATCTTGTGCATCTACAAAAATTTGCATAAGATTATAATTCACATTATATGCAAGAATGAATTCATACTCATACAGAGTCGTGAACGGGGTCGTTTTTTGTTCCTTTTTACAAAAACTCTTGACTCAATGTATTTTTTGATTCTGTTATCTTTACGATTCTTTGTTTAAAAGATTATGGTAAAGGAAAATTGTTAGCAAGGCAAGTATGTATTAACACTACATAGTGAGTACTGTGGATAAAATAATATTGTAGTAAATATTAAGCATATAAATAAAATAGAGAATTTAGAGTGGATTCTTTGTGATTTAATTACAAATATATGATACAAGAACGGTTAATAAGTAGAGAACCTGCAGAGTTGGTACTAGTTGAAGTAGAAGTAACAGCATACAAGGTGCCATTTTTGAAATAGAAATATTGCAGCTATATGAAGAAATTAACAAGACGAGAATATAAAATTTTAGTTTTATAAATCTTAACTACAGCCTTAGTGTTTACAGTTGTTTTTTTTTAATTATTAAAGATAAAACAGACAAATATAAAGATTTGCTTTATATTGAAACTCTAAGAACAGAAGAAAAAACCAATCCTGTTGATAGTATTTCTCGTAAAAAAGATACAATACAATACTTCAAAGACAATAGATTGGTTGAACGGAGAACTAAAATTTAGTTATTATGGATATCGTTAAAAAAAATTAATGACACTTTTATATATCAAGATTTGATAGAAGTTGATTTATATGAAGATAATTCTGTATGAGTATTGATATTTTTTACATAAAGTTATGATATAATAAATCAAAAATTTGTATTTTTGCAATCATATTTCGGCGAAAAAAATAACATAAATTACTAACATAAAAACAAAAATCATTATGAGATTACAAGGGAAAATAGCCGTTATTACAGGCGGTACATCAGGAATCGGTAAAGCTACGGCTTTACGTTTCGCAAAAGAAGGTGCAGATGTAATCGTTTGGGCAAGAAATCCTCAAAAAGGCGAAGCTTTTGTAGAAGAGGCAAAACAAATGGGTTACACCTTAACATTTATGCCTGTAGATGTTAGCAAATTCTCAGACGTAGAATCGGCAGCAGATAGAGTTAAGGAATTAAAGGGTGGAGTTGATATCCTTATTAACGATGCAGGTATTACTAACGACTCTACTTTAAAAAAAATGACTTCTGAACAATGGCAAAGTGTCATAGATATTAATCTTACAGGAACATTCAACTGTATTAAATGCTTTTCTCCTATGATGCTCGAGAAAGGTTGGGGGCGTATTGTCAATGTTTCTTCGGTTGTTGGTCTGTACGGCAACTTTGGACAAGTAAATTATGTGGCCACGAAGTCGGGTATTATAGGTATGACAAAGACTTTGGGACGTGAATTGGGACGAAAAGGTGTTACTGTCAATGCTGTAGCTCCCGGATTCATTGCAACAGATATGGTTGCCAAGATGCCAAAAGAAGTTTTGGACTCAATGATCGCCAAAGTTCCTGTTGGACGTTTGGGAACACCGGAAGACATTGCCGCAATGTTTGTTTTCTTGGCATCTGATGAAAGTTCATACATCAATGGTGCGACATTTTCTGTCGATGGTGGTATGACTGTTTAAAATATACACAACTCACTAAGAAGGGTGTAATATTACTTGATGGTGAGTATAGTTTACACCCTATTTTTTGTCTTCTATAATCAAATTTACACTCAAAAAAAAATCCTTTTTTATTATCAGCAATTATAAAAGTGTAACATTAGCAAATTAGACTGTGATATCGGTAAATTCTTTTCAGAAAAGAGAATATTGTTTCCTAATATCAGCAATCAGATATGGAACTTATCATATTAAAACGCCACAACAAGTCCTCTGAGTTTATAATAAACTCAATTGTTACTCAGCTCAATTCTCAAGATTTAAATACTTTTTGCTTAAAATTAACGAATACTAATTTAGTATCAGATTATATTCTTTCGGATATTTAACTGTATAAGAAAATTTGAGTTCTTTAACTTCTTTTGGTTTAAGTTTTATACTCCATTTAATAATTCCCGTATTTGAATTAAGGTATCCTCCATTATTTTCTACATTTACAATCTTTATATTCGCATCTTGCGAAATAGGTATTTGATCCTTAATTATCAAATCTACTTCTTTTGATTTTGTATTCTTGAGGTCTAATTTTATTACAACGGTTGTTTCTACATTAGAAGAAAGAAAACCTTTATCTGGTGAAGATTTAGTTACCATTCTTGCTACCTTAATACCTCTATCCTCCCCTGCTGAAAAACTTAAAGTATCCTTGGTAGAATTGGTATTGATATAAGAGGTTGCAATATATTTTCCATTCAAGAATATATCACAATCTACATTTTGTAGTCCCAAATCCTCCCAATTAGGTAATAAAGCGTTATAGAATACCTTCTCTATATTTTTCGGAGTAGTGAAATGTTTAAACAAAACAGTAGTCGTATCAAATACAAGAGGGATAGTCTGGGGTTTGTCATTAGATCCTATAGTCTGTTTAGTATTAAGCACATATTCCTTACTCAGAGTAAAGTTCTCAGAAGAAGTAGCACTTTGTATATCATAATCGTAATCCATTTCTTTTTCTTCTTCATCAGTACGATATTCCAAATTTCTTTCATCACTTCTACCATTAGTTTGAACGATATTTTTAGTTATCATAACTTTTTGAAGCTTTGAAGGTGCATGTGCATAAATAGGCAATTGGTTATTCAGATAATAAGTATACAGTTCTCCATCTTCTCCTGCTATTCCCGCCTCTGAGGTAGAAAAAACTATATCACAGTTTGACCAATTCTCATTAGTTCTCTGCATAACGTCGGTTTTCAAATTAAATATCGCATTATGTATATCTTCATCCAACATCACATCATATGAATATGTACTTGTAACACCTGTAACTACATAATTGTATTGCAATTCTACCACCATATTCCTATTAGAATATATGTTGACTATAATATTTTGAGATTTGGTTGTCAGATTACAATTGTCATTGTGCCGTTTCACCAAACTTTCCAACTCTCCCTCATCTTGTTCCAATACAAAGCCCAATTCCTCATTTTCTTTCTGTACCTTAGCAATCATAGTATTTAACCTAAGCCCCTCTTCTCGTTGAAAAACAAACTGTTCTTGCAATATTCTGACAGTATCAATGGATTGAGTATTTTTAATAGCCTTAATATTTTTTAAAGCGTTCGACTGCTGGTTATAAATACTTATAAGTTGATTATTATCTTTAATCTTCATACGTATTTGTTGTACTCTGTCATTCAAATTGTTAATCTGTGAGGCAACAACCGAAGAGAAAGTTTCTTTACTTGACTGATTAAAAGACTTACTAACGGATTTAAGATTAACACCTGTAATAAAAAAATCTTTTTGCTGTACAAAATGCAAATTTTCTTTTGCAAATGTTGTAGCATTGTTGGTGATTACAAACTTATTATCACCTTTTACCAAATTGACTTTTACAGTTTTCTCCACTAAAGCACTATTTGGGTAAACGGTTACTTTAACTAACTTACTTTTTATCTCGTTTTGTGCTGATAATGTGACACTAAACGAAAATAACAACCATATTAATATTACCCTTTTCATATCGTTTTGTATTTTCATTTGCAAAAATATAAATTTTATTCCAATCTTATCTGTCTGTAGCTCATTTTTTTATTGCATATCATAATGTTTTATCTACGTAGTATCTTTTTTTTGTTATATATTATGATTAATTTTCTTTATTTTGTAATATTTTACAATTCACTCTGAAAACTATTTCTATAATTGCACATTTCAGTTACATAGTAAACAAAAACAACTCTATTCAAATTATTAAAAATAAGTCATTATTTTTATGTTACTAATTTAATAGCAATAATTGGTTTACCGAAGTCCCACTTTAATAAAATAAAGTGGGACTTCGGTAAATTGGTATCAATTAGTATTAGATGGAATTATTGTACTAAAAGTTGCTTTGTTGCAATACCTTCTACAGTTTTGATTTTCAGCAAATAATTACCCGATGTATATCTACTCAAATCAAGTAAATAATAATACCTATCAACTTCTATTTGTTCAACATTCTGACCCAAATCGTTAAACACATCTATAGAATTTATACGCCAAGAACTTTGAATGCAAACTTCTCTACTTGACGGATTAGGGAATATCACAACATATTTACCTACATCAATCATACGCTCTGATGAGGGTGTGTCAGGCAAGTTTTCACAACCTATACACTGAACAGTAGAATCAGTAGGACCAAATATCGGAAACATATAAATTCCAAGTCCATTTCCATAAAACATAACTGTATCTAGCCATTCACCAAGTGTTCCGACCTCATCAAAAGTATAAAAGTCTACTGTAGACCTCCATTTTTGTTTGTTTGAACCGCAAACATCTACGGATTGCTTACCTTTATATATCCATTTAACCCCAAGCACTATACCTTTAGCTTCCCCTTGTTCATCAATGAAGTCGTCCCAGGAAATTATTTCATTTTCAGGATATTCAGCCATACCAACAGGTTTAGGAGAATCCAAAACAAGATAGTAGTTCCCATATACATTTATCGGATTCTCAAAAAATACTTCATAAGGAACAAAGCCTTTAGGAGAATCACCATCATGTGTATATATCTTTTGATATTCCTTCATCTTCAATGATGTATCAGAAACTCCTAAAAGAAGAGGTATATTTTCCACCATGTGCATATTCCAAAGAACAACACATGCCCCAGTAATAGTTAATAGAGTATCGGATTCAAACAATTGAGCACAATCCCGAATCCAATAACTATAATGGGGCCCAATATGAAATAGTGTAGGAGCAAAATCATCCTTGCCACCTTCGCAATTATCTTTGAATGCCTCAGGCAAAATATAATTATCCTTATAGATCTGCTGTGAAAAAGATGATGATGACAACAGAAATGTAATAACCATAATAAAAATTTTTCTTTTCATATCTAAATCTCCTATGCTTATATTATTGACAATCTATTATGTAGTTATTCTGTGTAGGATAACTTACCATAGTTTGAGGTATAATCGTATACGTGCCCGAACAATCATATTTTACAACCCCTTCTCTATGAACAGTCTCAACCATATCTACGTAAAATATATCATTCCATAGGCAATGCAAGTCTTCGTAGTTATAGATCTTTTTATCAAAAAGATAAACTGACGACTGTTTCTGCCCGATAGCCAAGTAATAATTATCAGAATACACCGACAATTTCTTCAGCCAGTGCTTATAAGAAATATTATCAGGTATGGTAACTGGTGTTGAGTATGAAGAATAATTATTAGGAAACATCAAAAAGATATTATCAACTCCATCCAATGCAGAATTATTTATAAGACACAAAACACCATTATGTTTTCTATCAAACTTAATATCGTACAAATAAGATCTGACCTCATTGGGACTAACAACAGCCTGAGTGTTCTTGACCTTAAAATCAAGTAAATTTATGTGACATAGTTCTGTACCACTATAAATGTTGGTAGAAGAATAGCCAACAACAACATCATCACTAATATCTTCGCCCAAAACCTCTAATAAATACCTATAATTACTTGTGTTTGTGTTGATATCCTCTGAGTCATCATAGGTATATAGCGTAGGTGTTAAGTATGAGTATCCTTTGTAAAAAGATGGATTATTTTTATCAAATGTGTATAATTTAAATATACCATTATTGTTTGTCGATAAGAGAACTCCCTTCGTCAAGCCATGTCTAACATCAACCAAAGGATCATACGAACGATAGCAACCTGCTGACATTGCAGTTAAATTAGCATCTACAAAAGTAAACGTATCTGCTATCAACGATAATTTCCTCTCATTAATGGCATTGTCATAGATGTCTATTTTTGTATAATTCGTATAATCTTGAAATAATACATATTCCGTTATTGAATTACCACCGGACAAAAGAGCTGGGATAAACGCTTCAGCAAAAAATCCTTTATTGTTTGCTATCTTTCTACCGCAGAAATAAACCTTGTCTTGAAAAACTACAAAGTCCTCAACACTAACACCGGGTATGTAGGCACTCATAAATGTATTACCGCTACTATTATTAGAATCGTCCGTCATACTAAAAACTGAAAAACAAATACCTCCTAATTGTACACGACTCAAGGTCAAAACTTTTGTAGGAGTAATAGAAACCGATTTCACTACATCGGCATTAACCCCCACTGTTCGCTTCGTTGCCGTTGTAATGACCGACTGCATCTGTGCCATACCTCGGTAAGAAAAAAGCACAATTACAAGTAAAAACACAAATAATAAATTCTTTGTTTTCATTCTATACCTCCTTTTTTGATTGATAATTAATTGAAAGCACAAAGTTAGATATTTTTTTTAATTATCCAAAAAAAAATATCTAACTTTGCAATGAAAAGATTATATCTTTGCATATTGGTTTATCAAAGTCCCACTTTAATAAAATAAAGTGGGACTTCGGTAAATTCTTTCTTGACATCAGCAAATCTTTTAATACCATAAAAATAGTGCTTTCATTAATTGCTAAGTTTTTGCACAATAATTTGGATTTTTATTGTAACTTTGCCGAAATTATGTTTTGTAATCATCGTAATGAATAATGAAATTGTTAGTCTTGATAACAGCACAAACTTATAATAGTGAAAAATGGTCCTGCATTGTGTAAATACATAATATACCAAAGCGACAAAGGAAGTAATAGATTACTAAAAACAATACTTGTTATTTCCATCTTCAATATTTGTAATTCACATATTTCATTTCAATTTTCAACAAATACTTGACCGACAGTAATTTTAACTTGTACAAAAAGGTGCCATAAATACATAGGATCAAAAAACAAAAAATATTAGATAGAAAAAAACACTTTAATTTTATATATCATATGAAACATCTTTCCTTCCGCATATTTTTGTCTGCAATAATAATTCTAATAAGTTTGTTTCTAACTTATTTTTTATGTGTATTAGGATGGTTATCACAAATAAATATTTTACCTTACTCCTTTTTATCTGCTTTTATATTAACTACTATAATTTTATTTAGTTTAAAAAACTATCTGAACATAGAACGAAAGGATTATTTCTTATCTACATTTATAGCAATAGTTGTTCTTATTCTATCAAGTATTATATCTCTATTTTTCTATGACCAATCCTTTGATGGGCAGTGGTATCACCAAATGGCTATCCATCATTTAGCTTCACAATGGAACCCTACAATCAATCCAAACACCACTGAAAGTATCTATGTAGGATATTATCCCAAAGCAATGGAAACTATATCAGCTGCAATCGTCAGTCTGTTTGATGAAATGGAGATGGGTAAAGCAATAAATTTATTGTTTATCTTCGTTTTGTGGGGATACAGTTTGAAATTCTGTGAAAATTTTTTTAGTAATTTAAAAAACAAAATCAAATACTTACTATCCATTGTTATATGTCTTTGTCCTGTTAGTGCATATCAATGTTTCACTTACTATATTGATTACATAGGATACGTGTTCTTTGTGATTGTTTTGATATGTTTATACTTTATTGAGATCAACAAAAAAACGAATATAAAAAATAACATATTGGAATTTGCAACTCTTAGTGTAATTGTTTCCTTATCTATCGCCATAAAGCTAAATATTGCTTTTTGGATAATTTTATCACTTACAATCTATTTAATAACATTAATTATTAGAAAGAAATACCTTTTAATGAAAACATCTATAGTTGTTGGTATTTGTTCCATACTTTTCGGTATTTTTGTTTTAGGGTTTAACCCATATGTTACTAATATTCAAAATGGTAATGCTTTATTATATCCTCTTATTGGTGAAAACAAAGAGGATATATTGACCGCAAATACTCCACAAGTCCTACTTAATGAAAACAGATTCAAACAAATCTGGCTCTCCTATTCTCATCGTCCTAGCGAATATAAACTTTATCGTTCAATTACTAAGATTTGGGATGGTCATAAGAGTGAAATGACTCATTCAGACAATAGAATAGGTGGTTTTGGTGCCTTTTTTATTGAAATTTTTGTTATGGCAGTGATACTTATTCTACTTTCCAACAAACAAAATAGAAAAGCATTTTTCATTCTTTTAAGTTTAGAAATATTTTTACTTTCTTCACTATTATTAGTACAAGGTGGCTGGTGGGCAAGATATGTTCCATTTTTTTATCTCTTCGTTTTATTGCCATTATTGTATGTTTTTAAGTATTCTATGCACTTTAAAATCATCAAATATGTAGTTTTAGTGCTGATAGTCTATAATTTTGCTTTTCATTTTCACTTATGTGCAAAGAAATCTCACAGATATAAATACACAATAGAACATACATTAAAGGAATTTGAAAATAATCAACCAATACATCTGAAATCAACCAATTTTGGTATCCGTTACAAGATGGAGAAACGCAAGATAAACTATATAGAAGACGGGAAAGCAGACAAAATGGTAGATGGCATCTGGCCTCCTGTATATGTACTAAAATAAACCGACAATCTATTCAAATTAATGTTTAACATTAATAAGAGCGATCGCACACTTTACAAAGTATAGTGCACGATTGTTCTTTTACTGTATGCAAATTTATTTTCCTTATATAAAGTATCCCAAAATTTTTGAGATATAATTTTGATGGAATATAGTACTATTAAAATATTTTATAAGACTATTTTAATAACATATAATTATTATTACGTACTTCAACAATTTAACCAATCCCTATAACAAAATAAATGATTGTCGTATAACATCAGATTGTTGCTATTTATCGTAATGAATCCACTTCCTGTCTTAAAGCTATTAACTTACTTTCGCAATCAGCTAATTTCTTTTTTTCTAATTCTACAACATTAGTCGGGGCATTTAGAACGAACTTTTCATTTATCAACTTCTTACTTACCGATATTTTAAAACCTTCATAATACTTTATTTGCTCATTTAATTTACGTATTTCTTCTTCCTTATTGACATTTTGAGCTATCGGAATAAAGATCTCCGTAGTTCTGATCATCAAAGGTAGTGTAGCATTTTGTTTTTCTGCTACAAAAGAAATCTTTTTTATGTTCGCAACCTTTTTTATCACACTTTCATATTTGTAAATCAAGTCTTTACTATCCGATATCTTGATATAACAATTCAACTCTTGTTTTGGAGATATTCCTTTTACATTTCTTAATCCACGAATAGAGGTAACAATCTCTTTAATAAAAGTAAACTCTTCATCCATTGGGTTGTCAGTTTGTTCAGGTATAGGATAAGTTGCGTTCATAATGAAATCATTTTCTTTACGTTCCCTTAGATTATGATAAATTTCTTCAGTAACAAAGGGCATAAAGGGATGAAGAATTTTCATCAACTTTTCAAAAATATCAATCACCTCTTCGTAAGTTCTACTGTCAATAGGTTGCTGATATTCTGGTTTTACAATTTCCAGAAGCCACGAACAAAAATCATCCCAAATGAATGTATAGATGTTTTTCAGACATTCACTCAAACGATATTTGGAAAAATCATCATTAATGCTTGCAATCATCACATTCATCCGCTGTTTAAACCAATCAATTGCTAAATTGGAATACTTAGGTTGTGGAAATTGTTCTATTGAAAAGCCTTTTAACAAACGCAATGCATTCCAAATTTTATTTGAAAAGTTACGACCCTGTTCACAATACACGTCATCAAATAACAAATCGCCGCCTGCAGGTGATACCATTAGCATTCCCATTCTTACTCCGTCAGCTCCGTATTTTTCTATCAGCTTCAATGGATCAGGAGAGTTACCTAAGGACTTTGACATCTTTCTTCCAAGCTTGTCTCTCACTGTTCCTGTGAAGTAAACATTCTTAAAAGGAACCTGTTGTCTGTATTCAAGCCCGGCCATTATCATTCTGGCGACCCAAAAGAACATAATATCTGGGGCAGTTATCAAATCATTCGTAGGGTAATAGTACTTAATTTCTTCGTTTTTCGGATTGCGTATTCCATCAAAACAACTAATGGGCCAAAGCCATGAAGAAAACCAAGTATCTAATACATCCTCATCTTGAGTCAAATCCTCCATCTTATAATTCTCTTTAGGATACAATTTTAGTACCTTTTCATATGCCTCTCGCTTGGTTCTTCCAACCACTATTTCCTTATTAGGCAAATAATAAGCAGGAATACGATGCCCCCACCATAATTGACGGGATATACACCAATCTTTAACATTCTCCATCCAGTGTCTATACGTATTTTTGAACTTCTCAGGCCAAAATTGTATGATATTATTCTGCACAACATCCAATGCAGAAGTTGCCATCTCACTCATACGACAAAACCATTGCATACTTAATTTAGGCTCTATCGGAACTGAGGTACGCTCACTTAATCCTATTTTATTGTCATAGTTCTCTATTCTCTCAATCCCACCCATTGCTTCAAGATCTTTGACAATAGCTTTTCTGCAATCAAATCTATCCATGCCTTTGTATTGCATACCATTTTCATTCAACGTACCGTCATCATTAAATATATTAATGGCATCAAGCTTGTGTTTATTGCCTATATTGTAATCATTAATATCATGATTAGGTGTTATCTTCAAAGCACCTGTTCCGAAAGTCATATCAACATACTCATCAAAAATAATAGGAATCACACGATTTACCAACGGAACTACCACTTTTTTCCCTTTTAAATAAGAAAAACGTTCATCCAAGGGATTAACACAAACAGCAGTATCCCCCATTATAGTCTCCGGACGGGTAGTTGCAACAACTATGTATTTATCTTCGTTCTCCAAATAATAACGTAAATAATATAATTTGCCATGTTGTTCTTTGTAAATTACCTCTTCATCAGATACGGCAGTCAATGCCTTCGGATCCCAATTAACCATACGAACACCACGATAAATAAGACCTTTTTCATATAGTCTACAAAAAACATCTATCACAGCCTCGCTCATATCTTCATCCATCGTAAATTTGGTACGTTCCCAATCACAGCAACAGCCAAGTTTTCTGAGTTGTTCAAGTATCACTCCACCTTTTTCTTCTTTCCACTGCCAGGCATATTTCAAAAACTCATCCCTACCTATATCAGCCTTATTAATGCCTTTTTCCTTTAGAAGGTTAACAACTTTGGCTTCAGTAGCTATACTTGCATGATCAGTTCCGGGTACCCAACAAACATTCTTACCGTTCATCCTCTCCTTTCTACAAAGTACGTCTTGAATCGTTTCATTTAACATGTGCCCCATGTGAAGTACCCCCGTAACATTAGGAGGCGGCATCACAATAGTATAAGGCATTCTTTCGTCAGGTGTAGAATGAAACAGATTGTTTGCTACCCACTTATCATACCATTTTTGTTCAATATTCTTAGTAATATACTTAGATTCCAATTCTGCCATAGCTGTTTCAATTTATTAAATTCAAAAAAAATCCGTGCAAAAGTACATAAAAATCACCGAAAAATAAGTGATTCTCTCAATTATTTTCAATATTCCCTACCTTACCATAACAAGAAAGATAACGATTTTAGTCAAATAGCAATACCAATTATGTCATCAACAATAAAAAGTGCCCATTTAGTAAATTAATGTCACACTTTAATAAATTAATGTCACATTTTAATTTTATAAATCGGCACTTTGTATTTACAACTTAATAAACACTATTCTCAACATCAACTCTCAATAGTGTGTTAAGCATAAAGAGTAAATTCAACCCCAATATTATAGAAATACATCTAAATTTAGAAACTTACTTGCATACGAACAGTCAACACATCATTAGGAATCTGTTTATCATATCCGACAAGAGTAGAAGATTTTTCGTTAATATACCAGTCATAGAACGTACTAATACGCACATTGGAAGTAGGATTCCAAATAACTCCCAATCCATAATTTTGATATGACAAATCAAATTTTGTAACTGCATTATCTCCATTTGCTTTTCTGTTAAAATCACAATAAGATGCCTTAACAACTGTTTGCCATTTGCTTCTACCTAAATCTTGTATGTAATAAAGATAATAACCCTGAAATTTACGTTCATAAGCAAAGGCTTTTGCCATATCATATTGATTGTTCTTCGCTCCTTCAAAGCCTCCACGGAGGGAAGGTTGCGTTCCAAACATATATTCTCCTCTCAAATTTGAACGCCCCCAAGAGTTAAATAACGTTAGTTGTCCATCAATTCCAAAATATTCTCTTTTGTTTTTTCTATTAGCTTGAACACGTTCCGCTTGCCATGAATTGTTCTCAAAAGTATAGTGCATAGTATCAGCATTGTTGACTTTACCATTATAATAGGAGAGTCCGACTCCCCATTTCATAAATCCATCTTGCATCGTTCTATCATATTTCAAATGAGTTTCCAATGAAATCTTACCATCAGGTGTTTTACTGATACCATTACCCGAAACAGCAGCCAATTCCCACTTAATACCTTTGAATTGAGAAGATTGAGGAGCCCTAAATATAGCTTTAAGTCCTATTTCGTGCAATCCTGGAAACATTTGATGAATAAGGAAAGTTCTATCCATTGTTTCCTGTAAAGGAGATAAATACATAAGTTCATCGCCAAAGAAACTATTCAATAGACCCGCCTGAATAGAAAGCCAAGGTAAAGCATCCCAACCCAAATATGCCTTAACAGGTTTCATACCTGCCTCAGAAACGTTCATTTCCACAACAGCCTTAGCATTATTTTTATTATAGGTAAAACGAATTCTACCTCTACGAACGCCATATGTCAAAAAATGGTCGCTATTATCATATTTATTAGCATTATACGAGCCCGTCCAAACTTTAAGTGCGTCTTTGCCGGCATATTCTACTTGTGCCTGAATGTAACCCGTTATTTTGAGCCCGTCATTGGACTGAGCTTTTACTTCATTGTTACTAATATTAAAAACAAGTCCAATTAGCAATGTTAGAAGTACGAATATTGTTTTTTTCATTGTAAATTTTTATTATTATTTGTTAAAAAAAATGTTTGCATACTAACGAAAGTGACAATGTTTTATTGTTATCTTTTGATATTTTCACCGATAATTATACATTCAACACAATTTATGACGATGAAAAAACTGTTGAGTGGCACAAACAAATAACATGGCTCCCCCAATCTGCATAATAGCGACCAACCAAAAGGCTGCGACATAATCAATCAACTCCGAAACAAACCCTCCTAACAGGACACCCAATCCGATACCAATATCCCAGGCTACAAGTATGGTCGAATTAGCTGTCCCTCGCTCATTATGATGTGCTACTGAGATAAACATATTTTGAAAAGCAGGATACATATGTCCATTCCCCAAACCTATCAGTAAAGCTGATAAATAAAAACCGTAAATATTAGGAACGGCAACAAATAGTGTGTATCCAATAGATGAAATTATTACTCCTTGTGTTGCATTTTGTGTCAATTTTCCTTTTTTCAGCCCATTATTACCCTGTAATCTTGATAATATCAACCCAACTGACAGAAGCGTAAAAAATATCCCCGTACCTGAGTTGATATTCATTCGTTCTTTTGCATACAATGCTAGATAGCTACTCAATACTCCATAACAAAACCCAAAGAAAACCATATTTAATGCTAACAACCAACCACGTATCAGAAAGAAACGGTCAAAAGACATTTTCCTTTTATCTATAACCAATTCTCTTGGGGGAAGTTTCAAGGTTGAATTAACAACAAATCCTACGGCGGCGACAAAAAAGGACAATAAAAACAAAATATCAAAACTATTTGTCGCACGATACAAAAACAAACCTATCATCGGTGCTATTGCCATTGCCAAATTATTACTCAATCCGTAATAACCAATCCCTTCATTGCGACGTAAAGGGTGCAATACATCTATTGCAACCGTAGAATTAGCAACCGTAGCCGCTCCAAATGGAATTCCGTGTAGTGTTCTAATTATCGCAAATAACAAGACCGTACTTGCAATTAAGTAACCGCCGAACAAAATAAAGAAAAAAACAAAACACCATAACAAGACTCTCTTTCGTGGATATGAATCTACAAGAAAACCACTGAATGGTCTGGAAAGAAGAGCTGTAAGTGTATATCCGGATAACACAACTCCGATAATATCTTTTGTAGTATGAAAATTTTCATTCAAATATAAGGGCAGTAATGGAGTAAGAAGGTAAAATGCGAAAAATAATGTAAAATTCGCAACCATAACTTTCCAATACTCTTTATTCCAAAGTCTCTCCGTCTGTCTCATACTGAAACTACGCAACGTAAATCATGAAAAAATATTGTATTTCCAGAATAATATAAATCTCCATTTACATACCATTTATTTCTTTCTTGTTAGTTGCTCTATACATTAAGTAGTGAAAAAATCATCTTCAAAAAAAGAATCCACCTCTTTTAGCAGTTAAAAATTCTTTCTTGACATTAGTAAATTAAAGTGGGACATTAGTAAATTCTTTCTTGACATTAATTTCACAAAACGACATAGCGACTCATTATTTTCTCTATTATTTATTTTGACTCAGTTTTGAAATATTAATCCATTAGATATCAAACAAATTATTTTGCATATTAGATCAATTTATTACTATTTTTTTATCTCGTTCTCTAAATTCATCAAAAAAATTACTAATTTTGCAACGTTTTTATATATACTGATAATAGAGATGTCATTAGTTAAATCAATATCAGGCTTCAGAGGGACAATAGGAGGCAAAGTTGGGGATAATTTAACCCCAGTAGATTTAGTGGGATTTGTAGCTGCTTTTGCAACTGTAATAAAAGAAAAAACAGGTAAAGATAAAATCAAAATACTCATAGGGAGAGATGCTAGAATATCTGGATTAATGGTAAATAACTTAGTATGCGGCACATTGATGAGCATGGGTGTGGATGTAATTGACACAGGACTTTCCACAACTCCAACAACCGAATTAGCAGTCGTAGATAACAAAGCAGATGGTGGTATAATTTTGACAGCATCTCATAATCCGATTCAGTGGAATGCACTTAAATTCTTAACTTCCACCGGAGAATTTATTTCAAAGGAGGATGGCGAAAAAGTACTATCCCTTGCCGAGGAAAATAATTTTACCTTTGCCTCAGCAACGTCATTAGGCGGATATGCTGTTGTGGAAGATGCTATTGATAAACACATAGCGAAAATATTAGAATTGAAACTTGTGGACACACAAGCCATAAAACAAGCTAATTTTCGCATAGCTTACGATGCCGTAAATTCAACAGGGGGATTGGTCTTAAAGAAACTCTTGAAGGCATTGGGTGTCCAAGAGATTTTTACATTGAATGATGAACCTACTGGCTTATTTGCACATAATCCTGAACCATTACCTGAAAACATTACCGACATTTGCTCTTTGGTAGAGAGAGAACATTGTCACTGTGGTTTCGTTGTAGATCCTGATGTAGATAGACTCGCCATTGTTTCCAACACGGGCAAACCTTTCGTGGAAGAGTATACTTTGGTTGCGATAGCTGACTACGTTTTAGAGTATACTGCGGGAGCTACTGTGTCAAATCTATCTTCTTCAAGGGCATTAAAAGACATTACTGAGAAGAAATACCATCAACAATACGAAGCTGCTGCCGTTGGTGAGGTGAATGTTGTAAAAAAGATGAAAGAAATTAATGCTGTTATCGGCGGAGAAGGTAATGGAGGTGTAATTTATCCTACTTGTCATAGTGGCAGAGATGCTCTTGTGGGCATTGCATTATTTTTAACATTGCTTGCTAAAAGAAAAGTCTCATGTCAAGAGCTTAGAGACTCATACCCCGAATACGTTATTGCAAAAAAGAAAATAGAACTTACACCTGAAATCAATGTTGATATGATTCTGTCTAATATGGCGAAGAAATATGCAAATTACGATGTAAATACCATTGACGGAGTAAGAATTAATTTTGAAAATGAATGGGTTCACTTGCGCAAAAGTAATACCGAACCAATTATTCGCATATACGCAGAAAGTAACTCCTCTACTACAGCTAACCATTTGGCGAATGTAATCATTGAAGATATAACTTCCATTATTAGAGCAAATCTTTAATATTTTAAATTAACAGGTTATGACATACACTGACAAAGAAAAGAAATTTAAACGTTATACTGTCACAACAGCGTTGCCGTACGCTAATGGACCCATACACATTGGACATATGGCTGGTGTATATGTTCCGGCAGATATTTACTGCCGATATTTAAGGTTACAAGGCGAAGAAGTCTTTTTTATTGGTGGTAGTGATGAACACGGTGTTCCCGTAACCATTAGGGCAAAAAAAGAAGGTTGTACACCACAAGATGTCGTGGATAGGTATCATCAAATTATTAAAAACTCATTTGAAGAATTTGGAATAACATTTGATATTTATTCTAGAACAACTAGCGAAACGCATCGCAAGACAGCCAGCAATTTTTTCTTAAAACTTTACAATGAAGGTAAATTTATAGAACAGATAACTAAACAGTATTACGATCAAGAGGAAAAAACTTTTCTCGCTGATAGATATATTATAGGCACTTGTCCTATTTGTAATAATGATCACGCATATGGAGATCAGTGTGAGAAATGTGGCTCCTCTCTCAATGCAACAGACTTGCTCAATCCCAAAAGTGCTTTGACCGGTAACACTCCCATATTAAAAGAAACTAAACATTGGTTCTTGCCTTTGAATGATTATGAATCTTTTTTGAAAGAATGGATCCTTGATAACCATAAAGAATGGAAAATTAACGTGTATGGACAATGTAAGTCGTGGTTAGACAACGGTTTGCAGCCTCGTGCTGTTACCAGAGATTTGGATTGGGGAATCAAAGTGCCAATTCCAGAAGCAGATGGTAAAGTTTTGTATGTATGGTTTGACGCTCCGATAGGATATATATCAAATACGATAGAAAAACTTGGCGAACAATGGAGTAAATGGTGGAAAGATGAACAAACAAAACTAATACATTTTATAGGAAAAGACAATATTGTTTTCCATTGTATTGTATTCCCGGCGATGTTAAAAGCTCATGGAGATTTCATTTTACCAGAAAATGTACCCGCTAATGAATTTCTTAATTTGGAGGGCGACAAAATTTCAACCTCTCGCAATTGGGCCGTATGGTTAAATGAATACCTTGAAGACTTTCCGCAAAAACAGGACGTTTTGCGTTATGTTTTGTGTTCTAATGCACCAGAAACAAAAGATAATGACTTTACTTGGAAAGATTTTCAAACAAGAAATAATAGTGAATTGGTTGCTATATTAGGTAACTTTATTAATCGTACTGTGGTTTTAACACACAAATATTTTAATGGCAAAGTTCCTACCAAATATGAATTGAAAGAGATAGACAAAATAACTATTGCAGAAATTGAAACGTATCCAGAAAAGATTGGAAAGCTAATAGAGACTTACAAATTCAGAGATGCTTTATTTGAATTGATGAATCTTGCCCGTCTTGGCAATAAGTATTTGACTGAAAATGAGCCTTGGAAAACTATAAAGACTGATAAAAATCGTACTGCAACAGTTTTGAATATTTCTTTGCAAATCTGTGCAAATCTTGCTATACTTACAGAGCCCTTCTTACCATTTAGTGCTAATAAACTGCAAAGGATGTTAAATTTCAATGTTAAATCATGGATACAAAGTGGCAATACAAATTTATTAGATGAAGATTCGGTTATTAATTCTCCTGAATTATTGTTTGAAATAATTGAAGATAGCACAATACAACAACAAATAGACAAACTCAATCAAAGAAAAAAAGAAAATGAATTAAATAACGCTACTCTTAGTCTACAGAAAGAAAATATAAGTTTTGATTTATTTGAAAAGATGGACATTCGCATCGGCAAAATTCTTGAAGCAGAAAAAGTAACAAAAACAAAAAAACTTTTAAAACTAAAAGTTGATACAGGCATTGACCAAAGGACAATTGTAAGTGGAATTGCTGAATGGTATAAACCGGAGGATATTGTCGGTAAAAGTGTAGTAGTGTTGATTAACCTTGCTCCTAAAGAATTGAAAGGTATAGAAAGTCAAGGTATGATACTGATGGCTGAAAATTCTTTGGGAGAATTATCCTTTATCAGTGCAGAGAAAACATTTAATTGCGGATGTGAAATAAGATAATTGTTATTTGTTCTAACAATCTTACATTATACAACAACAAAATAAAATAGCAATAAACCAAAATGGAATAATACAAAATTAATGTCTCACTTTAAATAAATAAAGTGCCATATTAGTAATTTAATCCCACACTTTGTTTTCGTTTATCGTTAAAAACGATTGCTTGTTGTGTAATATTCATAAATTAAATTTCACATCTGTAAATTCGTTTTTGACACTAACAATAATAATACTAATGATTAATTTATTGTTATCAGATAACAATAAAAGGTTTAAAAAAATTAAAAATTTTGATAGCGATAAAGAATTATTATTTCAAAGAAGACTGAATATATATCTCATATTCAAGTAAATATTTCGTAAATTTTGCACCTTCCGTACCATCATCAAAAAAAGTAAATTCTATTCTATATTTCTTAATTTAGAATCTAATTTGGCTTTTAATCTATTTATAATCCTACGTATTATGTAAAACTAAAATTTATGAAAAGCTGTGATGATTATTAATCATACTAAAGATTTGAGTATTCAGTTTTGTCTCCAATTATGCCAATAAAACATTATTAAACCAATGTTTATCCTTATTAGTAATGAATATACTGCAACCAGCACTCACGAAAAATACCATTGTCTTTATTTTAATAGCATAACTATGTACAGTAGAAAAATAAAATACTTTAAAATAATTATACATAAAGTGATTATTTATTTGGTTACTAACATTTATAATATTAATCCTGTCATCAACCCAAGAAAGCATATCAATGCTGTTACGTTATATGAAAAATCAAACAGAGTAATAAATTTCGTCTGTTACTTTATTAGTACAATCATCATTACAACCCCAAAAATTAATATCTCTCTCCATCAACAACACCATAAATTCTAATTTATAGAAATATTTTTCAACTTTGATTTCATTTTTTATATTATTGTTTGAATTTTATCAGTTATTACACATTAGATTATATATCCTATTTTATGCCCATTACGTAACAGTTACAAAAACATTAAACAAATTATTATAAACACTGTACTCAGTCATTCTTTTTAATTTTTTTGTTAATTACAACTAGAACCTATCTTATATATACTGTCATTTATTGCAACTAAATAAAAATCTAATAACATATATCTTAAATTAGAATCGTTACGGTGTTACACCATTATGTTTAAAGATATTTATAATCTAATAAATTATCAGGATAAAAATAAAATATGTGTTAATTCAAATATAAAATTTAGAATCCGACCCATGTATTTCTCCAAAAATATTTTGCCATCTCATCCCATTTCAATATAGTAGCACCAAAAAAGTCTGACACATAACCATTCAACATTTTTTCTGCTTTTTGTTTGTCTTCAATAGCAATTTCCTGATATATCTTCTCAATGTATGGCAATTCTCTCATTGCTTTTTCCACAAAATAGTCTCTTGCTGGTTCCAATACCTTACGATACGTTCCCCAACGGACTGTTGCCAAACGATTTGTCGTACGATAATGCCATAATGCGGCATCATCTCTATATGAATGCTGACCGCATATTTTCAGCATCTGAGGTAATTCGGTTGTTCCACAAAAAATAGGGAATCGAGGAGACTCTCCCGGGTTGTCAAGTGCCATCCAAACTACACCACCTATCTGATCAGGTAACCAATCCCGTAATTGAATAACAGTAGAATAGGCACACCACGGCACACTTATAGTTCTAATGTTTTGCATTGCAGAATCACCCATGGCATAGTACATATTTATTTCGTCAGGTCTCATCCACGGATTGGAAAATGGAGAAACGACACTATCCGGTTCTCCATTCACTATATTACCTTGCTTATCCATCCTCTTAGGATTAGGAATCAAATGTCTACCACTAAGATTCTGTGAAGTACCTTCATAATAAGAACCCAATAATTTCATAACATCTTCAACTGAAACTTTATTATCCGGCTTTATACTCAAAGGGAGATTTTCTAATGTATCACTTAAGTGCTGTGATGGGGCTAAATAACTCATTATATAGTATTCCCTGACACTGTAATTCTTCTTTTCTCCAAAATAATTGCCACCTGAATAAACTTTCCAAAAACAAAAATCTTCTTTTTCATCCCAAAGATTCATTTTTTTTGCAACTTCAAAAACATTATCGGAATATAAGCATTTGTTTTTGTCTTTTGACAATGAAGATATACGTGAAATATTTGCAGAAACTGCAATTTCGTCATCCGGAATACGAATAGCAGCCCATACTCCACCTATTTGGTCTTTTCCTTGCCCAAAAATCTCGAACATCCACACCTCATTTTTATCTGCTATGGTCAAACACTCTCCTGCATCACCATATCCGTATTTTTTTACCAAATCTCCCATTAATATTATCGCTTGCCTTGCTGTAGAACAACGTTCCAATGCAACCCTTGACAGTTCCTCTATTTTGAACATCCCATTTGGATTTATCAAAGTGTCTCTTCCTGAAATAGTTGTCTCGCCTATACCTAACTGTTTTTCATTTAAGCACGGATAGGCGGAATTTAAATAGCGAAAAGTGTGTATTGATTGTGGTATTCTACCCTTTACATACATCTTGGTACTGTCGTTAGCTGACTGGGTATGCATCTTACCTTCAAAGATTGTAGTACTATCTTTTTCCTTCCAATCCTTAGCAGGTACAATTTCCATCCAGGTTCTGTACCAAGAGTCACAGGTGTGCGAAGTTATAACCGAACCATCCTTAGATGCCTGTTTCCCAACCACAATACTCGTGCAAGACAAAGGATTACGTGTTTTATTTCTATACTCTTCCATCTGAGCCTTGGCACTTGTAAAAACTCCTACACAAAGACTCAGACCTATCAGTATATTTCTTTTATTCATATTTTTAATTGCCATTTAACCGATTTGCAAAGGTAATATTTTTTTTCTATTTCTTACCGTACAAAAACAACTCATTGAAACAAAAAGATAATATAATGAAACAATAAATTAAAGTGGGACTTTAATTTACTAATGTCAAGAAAGAATTTTTTAAAGTGAGACTTTAATTTGAAAGGAGATTGTATTGTTTTAGTTTTTTCGTAAATTTGCAACCTATTGAATTAATAATAACAGAGTTTTCAAGAAATGAAAAAAATATTTTTTATAATATATATATCATTTACATGTTTCATGCCTTCGTTTGCACAAGAAAATAATACAAATACTATCGAAAAAAGTATTAATAAAGATCCAATAAATGCGAATTTAAATAGCAACAATTTCAATACATTTGACAAGTATGACAATGCTCATCTAAATCTTTATGCTTCTGATTTTCGCTATGTAATAAAAAATAATGATTCTGTTTTTCGGTTATATGATTTACGAACAGACAGTCTTATTATATTGTTTTATGACCCAGATTGTTCACATTGCGAAAAAGAAATAAAAAAGTTAAGAAAAGATAAATCTTTAAATAAAGCTATTGCTGACAAAAGGTGTGTTGTCTTGACCATTCCGCCAGATATAACAATGAATGAATGGGAACAAAATTTAAATAAACTACCAAAACAATGGATTAATGCATGGAGTCTAGACAATGACCTAATCATCAAAAAATATCTCTGGAAAGTACCCGAAATATTCATACTCAACAAAGATAAACAGATAATTTATATTAATATGTTTAGACAAGAATACGATGAAGAATAAAAAGAAAATACTGATAATCAATGGAGCGAATCTCAATCTACTGGGTAAAAGGGAAATTTCCATATATGGCGAAAAAGATTTTGATTCCTTTTTGAAAGAATTGAAAAAAGAGTTTTCTCAATGTGAAATAGAGTATTATCAATCCAATATTGAAGGAGAGATTGTCAATGCTTTACAAAATTTCAGAGGAGACGGAATTATTATTAATGCAGGTGGCTACACTCATACCTCAGTTGTTATCCGTGATGCCATATGTTCCATACCCATTAAATGTATTGAGGTGCACATCTCTAATATCTCTGCTAGGGAATCCTTTAGACACGACAGTCTCTTGTCTCCCGTTTGTAACGGCAGTATTATCGGTTTTGGCTTATTAGGATACAAATTAGGTATTTTGTCTGTAATAAATGATGAATCCTAAACCGCTTCCATTGAAATAGGTTATTACAATTGCGTATCGTTATAATATCTTACAAATAATAAAGATAAATTTTATATATTGAGAATTTTCAAAAAAGAACAGTATGAAAAAAATATTTTTTACTCTATTTTTATCATTATTTTGTGCATCACATAATATCAATTCACAAACTGACAGTATAGACGTCCAACATTATGAAATCAATCTCAATGTTGATAATATCATTACAAAAGGTCATATCGGCAATACTGAAATTAAATTTGATTTAACGACTAAACAATACAATAAAGTCCAATTTGACCTCTTAAATCAGACCGTTGATAGTGTTTATGTAGGTAATACAACAATTAATATACCTATTGGGAAGACTGAATTTAGTTATGACGGCAATAAATTAACATTTAGTATTCCTAATTACCCTACACTCAAGAATTACATTGCCATTATATATTACCATGGGACAAGTACGGTAGAAGAAAATGAATATGCGTGGGGTGGATTGCATTATGATGAAAATATTATCTATTCTATGGGGATTGCTTTCTTGGATTATCCTCATACATACGCCCGTTCCTGGTTTGTTTGCAACGATACATTCACCGATAAGGCTACTTACACATTAAATATTTCCGTTGACAAAGACAAGGAAGCTTTTTGTAGTGGCAAATTCGTTGAAAAACAAACTAAACAGGATTTTGACACATACAAATACACCATTCCGCAAAATATTTCTCCATATTTGGTTGCCATTACCATAGGAAAATTCCATACTTATACAAAAAATATTCATAGTCAGACATATAATTATGATATTCCTTTGGTTGTAAAATACACTAACGAAAGTGATCTACCTAATATTGAGCATAATTTCACCGGTATTGAAAAGGCATTCAATATGTTGGAACAACATTTCGGTAGATTTCGTTTTAATCGTATCGGATATTGTATTACGCCAAAGGGAAGTATGGAGCACGTAGATAATATTTCACTTTCACGAGGTGCTATCACTGATACATCTATCAATGGCGTAAGTAATATTGTTCATGAGTTAGGGCACTCTTGGTTTGGCAATCTTGCGACTTGTGTTTCGGAAAAAGAAATGTGGCTTAACGAAGGCTGGGCAACCTATTCTACACGTCTTTCCCTAGAAGCTATATATGGCGAAAATAAAGCAAAAGATTATTGGAGAAATAAGCACGAATGGGTAATGAAAAACCTACCTCTAAAAGAAGGAATCAAAAGTGTTACACCCATAGACTCAACTCTTACTTATTCTTCTACCGTCTATGAAAAAGGCTCTATGATTGCCAAAACTATACAGGGATATTTTCCTGATAGCTTATTCTTTTATACTATTAAAGCAATGTTAGATAGTTTTGAATACAAAAACTACAGTTCTTATCAATTAAGAGATTTTATTGCCTCACATACTCAGGACAATAATTTCAAAGATTTTTTCAATCATTTGGTCTTTGAAGACAAACAAATTAATTACGATCTTTTTGAAAACAAAAATGGAGATTATGAATTTAGATTTAATTATTCCGAATACGATAGCCTTTTGAATATTCCTATAACTATATTCAATTCCTTAGTATGTGCTGATTATGAAGAACGACTTATGACTCTCAATACCGACAATGCTTTATGCATAGATACTGTTGGTATATTTAAATTCAAAAATACTTATTCACAAATCAAAACTCTTTCTACAAAAGACTATAATGGGGATAATTTTTTACCTCTTTGTATACGCTCAACTCTCCATTGGACGGGTCCTTACCAAGATTCTTTACCTGAGGGGGTGGAAAAAATATCAAAACAACACTATTGGACTATACAAACAACAAATATAAATGAAGTACCTTTGCAATTGCAATTATATTTTGAGTTAGATAATTCATCTTTGTCATTTGACAGTACATTAGTTGGTGGCTATTTTGGAAAAGATTCCATCATTCTTTTGCACAGAAACGACATCAATTCACCGTGGGAGGCAATTCCATTCTCTATGCCTAATAGTAACAAAGGTTATTTGACAACAAATTTTTTACAACAAGGGGATTATGCTATGGCAGTGGGTGATAAAAATAAGGTTTCCTTAATGAATTATAACAACATTGCACAAGATATAAGAATTGCTCCCAACCCATCAAACAATATAACTAATATTTACTGCAGAGAGTGGGAAAATACGGTTTTAACGGCATATAAGATAGATGGAATTGGAGTTTTTGAAATAAAATTGACAAAACAAATAACCCCTTACCAATTCAAAGATAAAGGAATGTATATATTACGATTTACAAATAAAAATAAAACTATCTCTAAGAAAGTATTAATTAACTAATGAGTTAATGCACTCAATCCTGCAATTGATACAACCAAATAATATTCAATGATAATTGATTATATTGTGATTTAACTTTTTTAAAGTGGGACTTTAGTTTTTTAATGTCAAAAAAGAATTTTCTAAAGTCCCACTTTAATTAACCGCTATGTCACATATTTATCAAATAATGACAATTTGTTCTGACAGTAGGAGAGCTTACAACGATAAGATAATAAATAAGAAGAAGAAAATATAATAAAAATATAAAAATAGGACTTAAAAACGTACAAACTTTTAAAAGTCCTATCATAAAATGTAATTATGTTAACTGCTTTTTTATATTAAAAATGCCAACCTATTGTAAAATATTGATTTCTATTGTAAAGTTTACCACTATGTGTAAATCTACTTGTCATAAAATCGGAAAGACCCAACTTTTGATAATATCCTATCATAAAGCTTCCAAAACTAAATCCAAGACTAAACTGTATTCCCCATTCTCCTCTATTGAAATCATCCCAACTTACTGATTTATCATCAAGTTTTGCAGATAGATTGCAATCATAATAGACTCCAAGACCCTGTAAAAATTCAATATTTTTGGAACCAATGGCAGACATAAATGTTATAGGCACGCTAAGTACATCACTTGCGAATCTACCATCATGTCTGTTAGCATAAGCCCGCTCATAGTTAGCATCTATTTTCAAAGCCCAAAACTTATTGAATTGCCATTTGAAAAACATTCCTGCACTATAAGACATAGCAGCCTTACCGGTCATTCTACCTTCACTATAATAGTGTTTATTGCTGCCTATCATCAAATTAATACCGAAATAACTTTTATCACTTGTTTCAAAAAACAAATCACCATAATCCTTTCTTTTATGCTTAGAATAATCTATCTGCAAAATAGTAGTATTAAAGGCAAGAATAACTTCTTTGGATTGGTTAACTATCTTTTCCATCATATCGTAATTGAGACTATCGGGAACATCCAAATAACTATACAAATAATCACCCTCAATTTTCATAGTAGGAAAATCGGTCCAATTTTCATAATCGGCAGTTGTCGGGAAATTAACATCTTTTAGCAATATAGGTTGTAAAATTTTGCTAGCATTTTGTATTTTAGAACTAACGATATAACTATATTGCCATTCAGTAGGATTTCCAGCCAAATATCCCAATGCATCCATAAAAATATCCAATTCAATGCTACCTTTATCAAATCGTTTTGAAAAATATTCGCATGCTATTGAATTAGCAATTCCGCCATTAAAGAAAATAATTAAATTTTTTTTCAATTTGCTTTGATTTTCTTTGAAATACTTAGCTAATTCTATCAAGGCAGCACAAGCAGAGGCTGAACTATTTGCACTATTATTGATTATAGCATATTGTTTGATAGTATCAATACCTCCTCCAATGTATTTGGCGGAAAGCATAGTGTATTTATCTATATTTGTAGAATCAAGAGTTGGAATTATTGTATAAAAATTTTTATATATAATGTTTTCTCTACTTTCTTTCTCAACAGCAATATCGACCTCCTTTGAATCAATGCTATAAGATTCGTTATCTGTTACAAAATTGTCTAAACTGTCCTTTAAGACATTGAATTCAACAACTGTAAGTCCAATATTTTTCAATTGTTCTTTGATATAATTTGCTGCATTGTCCATTTCTTTCGTACCCAAAGCCCTACCTTTCATTTCATCTGAGGCGAGACGATGAACATGCTTAGAAAGATTTTCTTTTAGTGTATTTTGTGCATTTGTAATAATCCCTAAACTAAAACAAAATGCAAACATAACCAGTATTTTTTTCATTGCAACCTCCTATTTATATTATCAATTTTTATAATGCTCAATCTTATTAACTCAAAATATCATCATCTTTTTTTAGTATCTGACATTCATAAATTCTTTTTCTAAGTTAGTAAATTAAAACGAGATATTGGAAAGTTCTTTCTTTGTAATAAAAATTTAAAATATTTGATAAATGATTTATTCTCTATTATCAAAATCTATTGATCTGAACAAAATATTCATATCTCTATCCTTTTCCATCCAATTTTGTATTGTATCACATCTAATTAGCATTTCAATTCTATCAATACTCACAAAATTTTTATTAAAAAATAAAATACTTAGAGCAATATATAGTTTACCTTTACTAATCTTTAATTATCTATTTTTTTACTATTATATAGCATCATCTCAGCTTGTTTTACGGATATAGGTGCATAAATATTATAAATCTTATGCGATATATCAGGGATAACTCCTTTGTTCTTGTTAATACCTACATTCTTTACAAATCCTGTTGCACAAGAAAAAAGAAATTTTGAATGAGGCAAATAAATAAGTATCGGATCCGTATATACGGCTTTTAGTTGTGACTCCTCTCCTATCACAACTGATTTTCTATATGTTTGAAGTTGTGAAGCTAATGTAGTTGCTGCTGAAAACGAATGACGAGATTGTATTACATAAACCTCTCCTTTAAATTTATTTTTTAGATTTGATGTCTCGAAATACTTACGATTTTGGTAGAAATCTCCATTTTTAATCACGGGGAATGGACCTCTTTGTTTTTTTCTCTGTTCCGATTGCTTCAATACCAAATCCCACGACACTTTTTTCTGTTTATCGTAAAGTAGATGATTTAGTAAATACTCTTCAAAGGCGATCAAACCGCCTGTATTGCAAGTAATATCAATATAAAGTCGCTTAATATTATATTGTCTCAATGTATCAAACACTTTATTTATCATGCTCATGAATCCTATCTGCTCTTTAATTTTTTGGGGCATAAAAGTATTCAATTCAAATACTGCAACACCATTTACAGTATCAGTCTCCAAATGATAAACTCGCTTACCTTTACCTTTTTTCCCTTTTTTAGTCGGTGGATAATCAAAACTTATTGATTTAAATTGATTATCCGATGTTATCAATTTTATAGTGTCGTCAATGAAGTGCTCATTGATATAAAATGATAGAATATCCACAAAATTATATTCGTTATTTACTTCTACCAAATTACGCCTTGACATAAAGAACTCAACAATATCTTTTATGGCTATTCCGTTTATTGATTGGACATTTCTTTTTACAGTATCTCTGTCATAAAAGTATATACTATTATCCGTCATTGAAAAAATAGGGAAAGAATAGGCAACATTTTGTTGCTTAATCATTTTCCTAGAACCAGCTATTCTAGAATGTAAATCTGTAAAACGATTAAGTGTTGTTATGTGTAAATAAAATTCCTTTTTACTTAACGGAACTGTTATCAATTGTTTTATACTGTCAATCTTAAATTGAAATTCTTCTTTGGTCAACACAATAAAAGGATTGGGATGAACATCCTGCAAATTTGTAAAATAATAGTCTAAATCAGCATACATATCTTTTACACTTAACAACTTATTTTTGTCTTGTGCAACGATATTGAATGCAGTCATTATAATAATACAATAAATCAAGAATTTTTTCATTTGTCATTAATTTTTGCAAAACAAATAAATAATATTGTTTTGACATATCGGAAACTGAACAAGTAGATCAACCATCATTGTCTGTTTTTTCAATTGTCTATGACAATAAATTGCAAAAAAGATATCGTTATAACGATAAAATTACAAATCTACTGAATTTTCATCCGCTACATCTATATCTTCCAGAGAGGTAAAATTAGCCTTATTCATGTCTTCTTTAGCAACAGATTCCTCTATGGAATTAGTAGATGAATAATCTCCATGATTCAAACGAAATTCTCTCACCCCTCTATTTTTTTCTGAATTGACAAGAGTAGTAATTTCGTCTTGTTCTGATTTACCATCGCGAAAAACCTCTTTTTCAAACTCTTCATCACTCATTTTGGAATCAACACGCAAATCAATCTTAACCATATAAATATTTTCTTCCGTTTCTAACGGAACAACGAACATAGGATTTCCACCAGGTCTGGTAACGGTTTGAACATAATCCATAAAACCATCTTCATATTTCTCCTCAAAAAGGTCTTTGTCCTTTTCAGAAAGCTTATCATAACTAACAATCAAACGCTTCTTTATAACAGATAAATTTTTCTTTGATTCTGATTTCACTTTCTTAGTATTAGTTGTCGTTTTTTTCTTATTCGTAGTTGTCATTGTAGCACCATTAAAATTTTTTGCAATATTAATTACTTTTTTTTATATAACATTAATTTTTTATAAATTTTTAATTAAAAAATATTAACAATCTGATTTCCAGAATTAAAAATTATAATATTGCTTAGTAAATTATATGAATTACTCCATTAAAATATTGCTTGGAATTTTGATTTTGAACCGTCAATCTATAAAAATACACTCCTACTGTAAGATTTTGAGGACAAAACTCATTATTGTAATTATCCTGTTGGTAGATAATTTTACCATTTCTTGCGAATATAATTAATTTATTATTAGGATAATTTTCTATATTTTTTATAACAAAACAATCATTTATACCATCACCGTTAGGTGTTAAGAAATTAGGTATTTCAATATTAATCCTATCTGATGATTTAATCCTTGTAGTATCATAATGATGGATAGTTGTATTAGTATTGGGTTGTTTAATAGATTTTATGGCAACAGGAGCCGGTGTTGTTGTAATAAACTCATCTAAATTGTCAATATCAGTAAATTCATTTGCAATATAAAAAGTATCATTTATTATCGGAAATTCATCTTGTGGCAAAACATGATTCTCCGTTTTTTGTTTAATTGGTTGCAGTGTAGTATCAGTTAAATCAATATCAATATTTAAATTTTCATCGTTCGTATCACTTTTATAACTAATATCTTTATTAGTATCTTGTAGGGAATAAGGCTCTACATTATACAATATAATTGTTCCAAGTGCAACAATCCCACTCCCTAATACAATTATTGCCGTTTTAGTTAAAAAAGACATTGCTTTTATCTTACTTACAGACTTAATCATAGATGATTTAGCTGTGCTAATATTACTCTTTGGAATATTTATTCTGTTACTCAATCTATTCCAAAGTCCATTATCCACAGGCATTTCATCTTTCAGTAGATTATTCCTAAAAATCTCTTCTATTTTCATTGTTTTCCTTCCTTTTTTCTTCCAAATCAATAAGATAATCCTTCAACCTAATTTTAGTTTGATACAATATACTTTTTAAACTATTATATTTAATATTCAGTATTTTGCAAATCTCATCGTGAGAATAGTTATCTATTACGGACATATTGAAAATCATTCGTTGAGAATTAGAAAGCGATTGCAAAGCACCGAATAAATCTGCCTTAGAAAACCTTTGTGGAGTATCAATCTCTGTATCAATAAAATTTTCAAAAAAAGTTTCGTCATCTTTACATACTATTTTGTTTCCTTTTTTGATCAGAGCAATACAACTATTAATCATAATCCGATAAATCCACCCTTCCAAATTATTAGTTTTCAATTTATTGATATTTTCATAAACTGCAATAAATCCACCAATCAAAGCATCTTCAGCGTCCTGTCTATTACCTAAATACCTAAAACAAAGAGACATCATTCGTGCCGAAAACATTTCGTACAAAGACTTCTTAGCATTAATATCTCCCTTTTTACAGAGTTTAATTATATTTTTAATTTTACTATCTTGCATCTCACCTTGTTCAATGATAAAAAGAAAAGACAAAAGTAAGGTAAAAAATAAATAAATTTGTAATAAAAAATAATCCTTATTCCAACTAATTACTTTAAATAATTGATTATTAGAATATAATACAATCCAAAATTGTCGCGTTTGCAAATAAAAAATACCACTCTTCCACAGATAAAATTGATGTAAAACAAGCATCTATTAATGTTCAACATTAAAAAATTATTTCTTGACATTAGTATATCAAAGTGAGACATTGGCAAATTACTTATTGATATAAAAAAATATTATTCATTGATAAGTATATTCTTACGTGATATAACAAACCTTCATAATGAATAAATTTCTTTACTATTAGGTTCGCAACTTTATCTCCCGTGCATTCCAACAAATTAAATAGAATTTTTGACAACTCATTCGTTGTAATTTAATTATAACATGTCAGGTGACAACAAACAAATAACTCCCCAAAAATTTGAGGAGTTATTCTAATTTGTTATTATCTTTTTCCTTCATTGTAATCACATAAAATATGCTTTTACAATGATAAAGCAACACTAACAAACGCCTAATTGAATCATTGCATCTGCAACCTTGATAAATCCTGCTACATTGGCACCTTTTACATAGTTAATATAACCATCTTTTTCCGTACCATATTTAACGCAATTTTCATGAATTGAGTTCATCATTGCATGTAATCTTTCGTCTACCTCAGATGCTGTCCATGGTAAGTGCTCTGCGTTCTGAGACATCTCAAGTCCTGACACTCCAACTCCACCGGCATTAGCTGCCTTGCCTGGAGCAAAATTTACTTGAGCCTTTTGCAATACCTCTATTGCCTTTGCAGTACATCCCATGTTAGAAACTTCACATACAAGTTTAACACCATTCTTTACAAGTGTCTTTGCATCTTTTTCATCTAACTCATTTTGAATTGCAGAACACATAGCAATATCCACTTTTACCTCCCAAGGTTTCTTTCCCTCAAAGAATTTTGCTTTTTTAAACTTGGTAGCATAAGGTTTTACAACATTATTGTTAGAAGAACGTAATTCAAGCATGTACTCAATCTTTTTGTCGTTCATTCCTTCCTCATCAAGAATATAACCGTCAGGTCCAGACAGAGCAATTACCTTTGCACCTAATTCTGTTGCCTTTTTGGCAATACCCCATGCAACATTACCAAACCCTGAAATGGAAATAGTTTTTCCTTTGATGGTATCCTTTTTCATTTTCAACATATTCTCAACAAAATACACAGCACCAAATCCTGTAGCCTCCGGTCTTAGTATGGAACCACCAAATTGAGCACCCTTCCCTGTCAATACACCAGTATTTTCACAAGCAAGCTTTTTGTACATTCCATAAAGATATCCAATTTCTCTTCCTCCTACACCTATATCTCCTGCTGGAACATCTCTATCCGGTCCAATATACTTAAACAATTCAGCCATGAACGATTGGCAGAAATGCATTATCTCAGTATCTGACTTACCCTTTGGATCAAAGTCCGAACCTCCTTTACCACCGCCCATAGGCAATGTTGTCAACGAGTTCTTAAATGTCTGCTCAAAGCCTAAGAATTTAAGAGTATCCAATGTTACGGAAGGATGAAAACGCAAACCTCCTTTGTAAGGTCCAATAGCGTTATTGAATTGAACACGGAATCCACGATTTACATGAATTTCTCCTTTATCATCCATCCACTCTACTTTGAATTGATAAACTCTATCAGGTTCTACCATTCTTTCAACAATCTTGTGAGCATCATATTGAGGATGTTCAGCAACGTAATCCTTGATTGTCTCTAATACCTCAGTAACAGCTTGTAAGAACAATGGCTGTCCAGGATTTTTTTCAGCAACGTTAGCTAAGATTTTTTTAACGTCCATGATATTTTTCTTGTTTTTTAGATTTGTATTTTTAATTTAAAAACATAACTTGTGCTATAAACACGTGGCAAAGTTATAACTATTTATTAATACTACAAAATTTATTCTCATTTAATTTTCAATAATTATAAAATTTTTATCCACTATTGTAAATAAAACAAAATGTATCAATAGGTTAGATTATCATAAATAAGAATTATCAAAGAATTCTTCTATGAACCTGAAATGGAATAACAAATTATTGAAGTGGGACTTTAATAAATTCTTTCTTGACATTAACAAATTAAAGTGGGACTTTAAAAGAATTCACTCCCTTCCTACTAATTTACGATCTATATTTGCTGTATATGTTTACGATTTTTATTTGTTAAGATAAAGAATTATCAACGTCAATAAACCCTTTATTGCACACAATAGATTGATTAGATTATAGAAATTTCTTAAATTTGCAACCCGATAAACAATTGGAATAGTAATGGACAACAAAGTAACTATAAATACACTTGCCACACTTTGTAATGGCACAATAATAGGCAAAAATCATAAATATGATAAAATAGAAAATATTCTCTTTGATTCCAGAAGACTCAATAGTATTCAAGGCACTGTATTTTTTGCTTTAAAAACTGATAATAACGATGGAAGTCATTACATTAACGAATTGTATAACAAAGGTGTACGAATATTTGTTACTCAAACAAATCCTAATATAAACTACAAAGATGCGACTTTTGTATTAACGGATGACGTTTTGAACAGTCTTCAAATCTTAGCAAGAGAATATCGCAACAAATTCTTTATTCCAGATGTAGTAGCTATAACGGGAAGCAATGGCAAGACTATTGTGAAAGATTGGATAGTAAGATTGATAAACTCTGATAAAAAAGTATGTGCAAATATCAAAAGTTTTAACTCTCAAATAGGCGTACCAATAAGTGTTTATGAGTTAAAGAGTGAGGATGAGGTTGCTATATTTGAAGCTGGTATCTCTTTGCCAAATGAAATGGAGAACCTGGAAAAAATAATTCAACCGACAATAGGTCTTTTTACAAATATAGGAGATGCTCACCAGATCAATTTCACATCAATTGAACAAAAAATAGAAGAAAAGCTTAAATTGTTTACTCATTGCAAAAAATTAGTTTTCCACGATAGTGACTCAATATTGACAAACAAAATAATAGAGTTCGCAAAACAACATTCAATAGAACTGATTGCTTGGGGAGAGAAACAAAATTCTATCATAGAGAAGTATGGCAGATATTACAATCAGAACAGTCTGCAGAAAAATATTTCACTCCCTTTTTCAGATAAAGCAAGTGTAGAAAATGCCATAAATGCTTACATTTTATGTCTATCAATAGGTATAGAAAAACAGCATTTACAACAAAGAATAAAAAAATTAGAGCAAATAGAGAGTCGTTTCGAAATAAAAAATGGAATAAATAACTCTTTAATTGTGAACGATTCGTATTCGTGTGATTTAAAGTCATTAGAAATAGCTTTGGATTATCTCAACCGACAAAACAAGTCTCAAAAAATTGCAATTTTATCTGATTTGCAACAAAGTAATACAAATCCTGAAGAAATGTATTCACAAATCAATAAATTATTAATCAATAAAAAGATCCATTCTCTGATTGCTATCGGAGGAGAATTCTATAACAATCAAGATAAAATACATATTGAGGAAAGTAAATTCTATCTTACGGTGGAAGATTTCCTATTGAATTTAAGAAGAAAAGATTTTGTTAATAAAGCTATTCTAATTAAAGGTGCAAATCAATTGAAATTTGAACGTATATCCAATATTCTTTCTAACAAAGTCCATCAAAGTGTTTTAGAAATCAATCTTTCGGCATTGGAAGACAATGTTAAATATTTCCATTCATTAATTAAACCAAACACAATGGTGATGGCGATGGTCAAAGCATCGTCATACGGATGTGGAAGTTACGAAGTAGCATACACTTTAGAGAAATCAAACTTGGCAGATTACTTTGCAGTTGCTTTTGCAGACGAAGGAGTAGAGCTAAGATGCAGAGGAATTCAAAAACCGATAATAATAATGACTCCTGAGGCAGAAAGCACATATCAAATCAACCAATACAAATTAGAACCTGTGATACACTCATTCGAAGTTTTGGAAAGATTCATTCACAGTGAAATAAATATTCACTTAAAACTTGATACAGGTATGCATCGTTTAGGATTTGAGCCCAAGGATATTAATAGACTCGTTACAACTCTTGAAACTCATCCCAAAATAACCATAAAAAGTGTATTTTCTCATTTGTATGGAGCAGACGATACAAAACTTGACAAATATACTCTAAAACAAATTGATTTATATGAGCAAATGAGTAGTTTTATTTGTCATCGTTTCAATTACAAAATCTTACGTCATTTATGTAACTCTGCCGCTACGATAAGATTTCCACAAGCCCACTATGATATGGTTAGACTGGGTATTGGCATGTATGGTATTGGTATCAATCCGTCTCAACAGCAACAACTTCGTTTTGTACACCGTTTGCGTACGACCATAACTCAAATAAGGGAGATTGGAAAAGGTGAGGACGTTTCTTATTCTCGCAAATTCGTATCGCCAACACAGATGCGTATAGGAGTTATTCCTATCGGCTATGCTGATGGTTTAAATAGACATCTTGGTAATAGCAACTATTCGGTATATGTAAATGGGACATATTGTGATATTATAGGAAACATTTGCATGGATATGTGTATGATAAACTTAACGTCAGCTCACGCAAAAGAGGGAGATACTGTAGTAATCTTTGCCTCAGAAAATCCTGTATTCAAATTGTCAAAATGTTTGGATACCATACCTTACGAGATCTTTACGTCCATTTCACAAAGAATACAAAGAATATACTATCACGAATAGTTTGTGAGGATAATCTGCTGAATACTTTCTGTACCTTAGTAATAGTTCAGATATCATATGTTATGCACATTCCATATTAACTAAATGTTAGAATCTAAAACATATTGTTTTTATTAATATTCAAAAAAACAATTATCTTTTTTATTTTCAATATGACCTTGTCTCTAAGTAGCAGAAAAACTCTTTCAATACAAAATCTATCAATAGATTTAAAATAGTTATATCCTTTTTTTATATTTGTGTCTATATGAGTTTATTTATGATAATCGTACATATGTTCACATTTTCCCACAAAGAGGAATTTATATACATCCTTAACTTACTGTGTTACTAATAGTGATAAAATGTTTTTTATATCTCACTCTTAGAACTCTCAACTGTCATCACGTTTAGTTCATAAGACTTTGTCTATTAATTAGTCCGACAAACAAAAGGTAAAAATCATAATAATAAGAATAGATAAACAATACCTTATTTGTTAATACGCCATTTTTTTTAAACATACTCAGTTATTTTAACCTTAATGACAAGGAAAACATCTCCAATATAATTTGCCACGATATATTTTTTATTGTCAAAATACAACATTACAAGAAATAAAAAAGCAAAAACTATCTTCACGATCTTTATTTGTTTTTTTTATCTTTTACATTTCATTGGCTTTTCTACAAAACAATACCTATACGACGAGATAAATTTATGATATATTTTATTTTTATTCTTTATGGTATAACTTTTTTCGTTTCACTCTTCACTATAATATCATATGTTACTGCCAGGGCCCATACGATTTTGAATATATGTAAAAAAAATTATAATAAGTTATATTAGTATAAAAATATGATTGTCAGAAGTTTCTCTTAAGTAGTACAAAATGTATTCTTTAATCTTTTAGAAGATAATTTAATCATGCATTACTTGATGGTAATGATACGTATTTTCATTGTTTATAGTTTATTGCCTAAGATTATCGTAGAAATAGAGCAAATTTTTATACAAATATTAAAATTGAATAAATTAGAATAAATTTGTCTCTTTATAATCTTCTTGTAATGAATATAAATTCTGATAATACTCAACCGTTTTATTATTTTATTCTAACACTAACATATATAAATAAAATAAAATTTATATCTATAAACTTGGAGTACAACAAAGATTTATTAAAGTGGGACTTTAAATTTTTCTTGTCAAGAAAGAATTTATTAAAGTCCCACTTTAATAATATAAAATCAAAAGAAAAAACAATTACTTTTGAATATCAATAGATCATATTAATAAGTTAATTGAATTTAATTTTTTTCAGTTATTAATATTCACCATTTAACCTTGTACATATTATTTTAATCCCCGAAAATAACAAAAATTTTGAATTAAGTATAAAACTCTATTAGAATTTAAGATAATTGCGTATCTTTGCAACATATAACATTTAATATACTATTGATTTTATGGAAAAAATTAAGGTCGGTGATGTATTTGAATTTGTAACGACTTATCACCAACAAGACGTTGAAATGTTCGCTAAAATAAGTGGCGACAACAATCCTATTCATATAGATCAAGAATATGCAAAAAATACTCCTTTTGGGCAATGTATTGTTCATGGCTTCTTTGCAGGTGCAGTATTTTCAAGAGTTTTTGGAACGCAGTGGCCTGGCGAAGGAACGATATATATGAATCAAGAGATGTCTTTCCGTTCCCCTGTATTTGTTGAACAAGTATATAAAGCTAAATTTAGAGTTTTGGAAGTAAACGAAGAAAAGCATAGAGGAATAATTGAATGTATTTTGGAATCAGTAGACGGCAAACAAGCTATTATAGGGAAAGCAATGCTGATGCACAAAGAAAGGTTTTAGATAGGCAACAACCTATCTTCTTCTAAATGATTTGCCAAAAAGGGCAAAGACTGTAATAAATTCCAGACGTCCGATACACATCATAACTGCCATGATTAGTTTAGCCATGTCTGAAAAATGAGCAAAAGACCCGAAGGCACTATTGCCAAAACCCGGACCTGAGTTGCCAAGGGCGGAAATGGAACCAATGATTGCCTCATCAGTTTTGACACCAAAAGCAACCAACAAAATAGTACCAATAACTAGTGTTAGAAAGTATAGTATAAATATATTAAACACACTATATAACGCCTGTGATTCTAACATTTTGTGATTGACAGTAACGGGGACAAATGCGTTAGAATGAATTTCTTTCAGTATTGTATTCCTTACATTCTTGAATAATACCATCATCCGTACCAACTTTAGTCCTCCCGTTGTAGAACCGGCCATAGCACCTGAAATCATTAACATTATCAAAATTAAAATAGTACCTATCGGCCACAAATTATAATCGCAGTTAATTAATCCTGTGCTGGTTAGAACGGAAACTGTCATAAAAAGAGATGATTTCAACGATTCTAACAAGGAATGCGTAGTCGTTCTTGTCCAGTCTTGATGTAATAATATGATTATCCAAATAATCAATGTAGCTAATGCAGTAACTATCCAGTAAATGTGCATTTCTTCATTTTTTTTAACCTCTTTAATTCTTTTTTTCGCTATAGAATAAAAAATAAGTAAATTATGTCCTGATATAAACATAAAAACAATCATCGCCCACTGTATTTTATCAGAAAAAGCTACGGCAGAAGAATTTTTAGAGGAAAGGCCAGCCGTTGCTACCGTAGAAAATGCATGGCAAAGTGCATCATACAAACTCATTCCCAAGAAAAAAAATGTAAATATGTATATCAGTGTCAAAGTAATGTAAACGATAAGTAATGCAAATGCCGTCTGACGAATATGAGGTGCTATCTTATTTTTATCTATTCCAGTAACCTCTGCTGAAAATAAAGACACACCACCTCCTCCTGCAAAAGAAATCACAGAGAGCATAATAACTATTATACCAATACCACCAATCCACTGAGTCATTGTTCTCCATAGTCCGATAGAATAGGGTAAAGCCTCAACATCTCTAACAATAGAAGCACCAGTAGTAGTAAATCCACTCATTGTTTCGAAGAAAGCATCCACAAATGAAGGTATGTATCCCCCTAGGTATGAAGGAAGCAAACCAAACAAAGAAAAAATAAACCATATCAATGTAACCGTAAGGAAACTTGTACGTTTATCCACCTCTAACACACGTTTTCTTAAAGGGAACCATAAGGCAAATCCACTTACAAGAGTTATAATTGCAGCAGTAAGAGTATACTTGACAGCAATTAATTGGTGTACTAATAAGGATGGTAACGAACAAACAGCCATAAATCCACTTTCCATCATAAGTAGCAACCCTATAACTTTCATTGCATTGACCCACATTTTTAAATTATTATATGTGTTAGTATATTCAAAATTACTGATCATCTTAGGTATATTTTTTTTGAGAAAATAACTAAAAAAGAATATATTTCCAAACGTCCCAGTAACATCATAAATATCAAAAATATACGGGATGTAGTATTCAAATCTGAATATGCAAAATGTTCAATATAACCACAAACAACTGGTCCTATATTACCCAAATTAGCAACTGAAATATATACCGACAGAAAAAAGTTATTACCTAAACAACACAAAACAAAAATGCCAAGCATAAAACAAACCAGATAAAGAAAAAAGAATCCAAAAACTCGTTCTATATCTTGTTCTCTTATGGATTTTTTATTATATTTAACAGACACAACAGCATGAGGATGAAATATTTTAGTTAATGCAGTACGTGCAAATCTAAATAAAATTATCACTCTTATTATTTTCAATCCCGTAGATGATGAAGCTGAACACCCACCAATGAACATCAACAATAAAATACATGTTGTTACAAATTCTCCCAACGGAGATACTTGCAAATCATAGCCTGTTGAAGAAATCATTGATACAGAATAAAATAATGAATAACGAATCTTCTCATTCCAACTCATATCTGAACGTAACGACCAATAAAAAACAAAACATATACCAACAATCAATATCAATAATGCATAATATTTGAATTGTTCGTTAGAAAAAACACTTTTAAACTTTCCCATAAAGAATTTTATAAACAAAAAAAAGCTCATGCCACTAAGGAACATAAAACTCATAATTGTCCATTGTATCTGCGAATTGTATACTCCTAGATTACCACTTGTAGTTGCAAATCCGCCAGTAGATATGGTAGAGAATGCATAACAAAGACTATTCGTCCAATCTAATCCTTGCAGCCGCAAAATACTCAAACAAGCTATGGTAAGAGATAAATAAACAACAAAGATGGTATTGATAGTATCATTTAGATGAGGGAACATCTTACTATTTGTCAATGAAAAGAATTCAGCATTGAATAAATTGTTAAGGTTTAAAGATTTATTTCTCAACACAGCAATAACCAATATGGCAAATCCTAATCCTCCTACCCACTGAGTGGAGCTGCGATACACAAGCAACCATTTGGGTAAGGTTTCTGGTTTATTGATAATTGTGGAACCCGTAGTAGTAAATCCGCTGTATGATTCGAACAAGCAATCGGCAAAAGATAACTCACAATCAGCAAAGAAATATACGAAACTGCCAAGAAACGGTATAACAACCCACAGCATAGCAACGATAAGTTGTCCTTGACGCTTGCCAATCATATGGTTATTTCCACTAACAGCCAATCTCATTATTTAATTAAACAATTTCATTGCCTTAGATGCACTCTCAGGCAAAGAGAATACCACCACCTTGTCGCCGGTTTCTATCTGAGTATCTCCTCTTGCAATAAAACTCTGTCCATCTCTAATTATACCTCCGATAGATACACCTTTTGGAATAGTCAAATTCATTATTATAGTCCTTGTAGCAGGAGATTTTTCTTTAACAATAACTTCGAAAACTTCTGCATCAATACCTGACAACCATTTACTTGATGTCACCTCACCTCCAAGAGTAAAACGTGCAATATAGCTTGCTGTTATTAATTTTTTATTAATAATCGTATCAATTCCTATGTCCTGAGAAACATCTATATACGAAATATTTTCTACCAAGGCTATCGTTTTCTTTACCCCTTGTCTATGTGCATGCAAACAACTTAGAATATTGGTTTCAGTAGAGTCTGTTGTTGCAATGAATGCGTCCATTTCATTCAATCCTTCGTCCATTAGTAAAGATATATCTGACCCATTACCATTTATTATAAGAGTTTTGTCCAAATCATCTACTAATTTAAAACAACGATTCCTATCCTGCTCTATAATTTTTAATTGCATTTTGTCTTGAATATTGAGTGCTGCACGCCTACCTATTCTTCCTCCCCCCAAAATCATAGCTTTTTTAATTTGATATTCTCTCTTTTTGAACAGGGTTTTTACCATTTCAAGACTATCTGGTCTAATCAACAAGTATATAAGGTCTCCTGCTCTATAATAATCTTCACCTCCAGGAATTATTGTCTGACCGGAACGAATTATACAAACTATTCTTGCATTCAACTTCGGATATTCTTGTGCTACCTGCATAATTGTCTTGTCTACGAAGACTGTATCTTCATCTAATCTAGTCATATAAATACTCAACAGACCACCTGAAAAATCAAAAACTTCGGTTGCAGTATTACGTGTCAATAGATTAGTTATTTCTTTGGCGGCAATACGCTCAGGAGATACCATTTCATCAATTCCAAGTGCCTTGAACATACTCTTATTATCGTCATTAAGATATTCTAACGAATTAACACGTGCAATTGTTCGTTTAGCACCAAGTCTTTTCCCTAATATACAAGTAATAATGTTAATATTTTCTTGATGCAAAACACTGATAAGTAAATCACACTCTGTAATACCTGCCTCTTTTAGTACTTTTATAGAAGTGGAATTGCCTGCCACGGTTAAAAGATCATTGTCCGTTTGCAATAACCTTAACAAATCAGAATGCGGATCTACAACTGTTATATTGTGTCTTATCTTTGATAAAGATTTCGCAAGATGAAATCCGACTTCTCCATCCCCTGCAATGATAATATCCATAATTCAATCCCCCATTTCAACAAAATCAGATTGCAAAATTAAGAAAAAAAATACTATCACTAATAAAAATTGTATGATGACAACACTTTTAGATTTCTTTTAAGGACCGTAGTCCTTCTTTTATTTTTATAATCCATTGTTAATAGTAACAAATTCTGCCTATTTGGTAAGAACAAAATCTATTTGCTTCTTTAACATATTGACGCCAATAATTTTAACATTCACCTTTTGTCCTATTTGATATGTATTCTCTGTTCTTATTCCCACAATCCGATAATTATCTTCGTCAAGTTCATAAACATCTCCTCCTATGGTATTTATCCTCACCAATCCTTCACATTTGTTTTCATCAAGCATAACATATATACCCCATTTACTGACACCACTTATTTCCCCCGTAAACTCCTCACCTATCTTGTCTGATAAAAATTCTGCCTGTTTGTATTTAATACTCTCGTGTTCTGCCTCAGTTGCTCTACGTTCCATATCTGAACAGTGCCTACAATACTGTTCATACTCTTCTTTATCTTCGCTCAAACCTCCCATTAAGTAAGATGCCAATAATCTATGGACCATTAAATCAGGATAACGTCTAATTGGTGAAGTAAAGTGAGTATAATAGTTAAAAGCCAATCCATAATGACCAATATTGTCTGTGGAATAGTATGCCTTTGACATTGTACGTAAAGCAATATTAGTGATGAGTGTTTGGTGTGCCTTACCTCTCACTTGCTCAAACAAATCATTGTAAGAACTTACAAGTCCTTGTCTATTGGCATTGTTAATACGATAACCTAACTTCTCGGCAAATACCTTAAATGTTTCTACCCTATCTTGATTAGGTTCATCATGAACTCTATAAACGAATGTTTTGTTTTCCTTACTTTGCATTTTTTTACCAATCTGTTCTGCAATAGTTTTATTGGCAAGCAACATATATTCTTCTACCATCCAATGTGCTTCATTAGACTCTTGTACTCTAACAGAAATAGGCCGTTTATTTTTATCTAATTCAAACTTATATTCGGGAGAATCAAACTTAATTGCTCCCAACTTGAAACGCCTCTCTCGCAATATCTTAGCAATTTTCCACAATAATGTAATTTGTGCTGAATACTCGGAAGTTTGATAAGAGGTGCCATACTGAGAAGTTTCAATGATATTTTGTACTTGTTCGTAAGTAAAACGTTTATTGGAACGAATTATACTCTTATCTATGTGATAAGAAACTATTTCAGCATTGGGTGTAAATTCAAATATAATACTATACGTCAAAGAATCTTCTTCCTCACGTAGAGAACATAATTCATTGCATAGTTTCTCGGGTAACATAGGTATAGTCCTATCTACAAGATATATGCTCGTTGCTCTATCATATGCCTCCTTATCAATAGCTCCACCTCGCTTGACATAGTATGATACATCTGCAATATGTACGCCAACAAGATAATTATTATTTTCCAAAAGTTGAAAAGAAATTGCATCATCAAAGTCTTTTGCATCTTCGGGATCAATAGTAAATGTCGTCATACCTCTATAGTCCTTTCTTATACTTATTTCCTTCTTAGTAATCTTCGCATCAATCTTAGACACTTCCTTATTTACTTCATCGGGAAAATCTATCTGTAAATCGTTAGCAAATAATATACTTTGCATCTCTACATCATTATCTCCAGGTAGTCCTAAAACTTTGACAATATCTCCTATCGGTTGATTACTTTCTGGCTTCCAATCCGTGATCTTCACTATCACTTTACTACCTTCCTCAATAGATTTATCATATTTGTATATTATCACTTGATATGGTAACTCATTTTCATCACATCGTACCAATGCAAAATTCCTTTTCTTTTTTAGTATTCCTGCAAATTGAGTTTTTTTTCTTTTTATTATATTCACAATCTGCCCTTCACGTCTGCGATTTTTTCGTTTAGGAAAAATATAAACTTTTACCGTATCTCCATTAAGAGCACCTGAGGAGTTTTTAAAATTTACTTTAATATCTTCCGTTCCATCTTGTGGGACGACAAATAATCGTCCACTACGTGTTATATCCACAACTCCTGTTGTATAATATTTAGAAGATATATCTCTATCTATATACTTTTGATGCAAATGGTATTGCGTTCCTTCCTTTACAAGGATATTTTCTGTTGCCATATTTTTAACTATGGCTTTAATAGTATCTTTTATTTTGTGATTTTTTATTCCCAATACACCATATATTCTCTTTATCGAAAAACTTTCAAAATTATTTTGGACAAATATGGATAAAATTTTCTTGTCCAATCCAATAAAATCTTCTCTATCTGTCATAAATTTATTGTTTTATAAAGTTATAGGTACAAACAGATTTTTTTGTTCTTATTTTTGTGATATAATAGCCATCACATATCATCTTAACATCAAACAATGACCGTCCTTTATTTTCAACCACGAATTGTTTAATTTTGATTCCATTCAGATTGTATATTTCTAAAATAATATTTTTTTGATTCGAATAATTGATTACCTCTAACAGCCGTTGTGTTGCTATGTAATGAACATCTATATCATTTTTTGGTAAGTTGGGAAGTAAGGAGGTAAAAGAACAATTATTGAATGTGTTATTTGAAAATAAGAAATTAGCCGTTTGTTGTAATGCAGTTGCAACTTCTTGATTGAATTGTGCTGTATAAGACGTTACTATACCTGTTTTGAATATGGTTGTGTATAAAACACAAGCAGAAAAGTAACTACCTTTGATGTTTGGATGAGAATAATCCGATGAATGTAAATCAAATGAGATAGAATCTTGATTAAATAAGTATAACCAAGCACTTCCTATTGGCGATACTTCACTGTTAAAATCTGATGCCACCTTACAGTAATTTTGACATAACTCCTGCGACATCGTTTCGTAAGTACAATATGGTGGATAAAAAGGACAATTAACTTTGTCCCCATAACGATAACCCCAGGTCATGAAATAAATAACTCTTCCATTAGGATTATTCTCTTTATATAAAGAATCCAACTTTTTAGCATACGGATAAACCTCTTTATTGAATTGTTCAGGAGGGAAAGCCATCTCTTGACTTTGTCCTTGCAATATAATAATATCGTATTTTCCGTTTTTTATCGTTTCTTGCAACTCTTCATTTTCCCAATGTGACATCAGGCGAGCTCCTCCGTACGTAAAACTTTTAGTTGTTATATTTTTCCCATTACTTTGTGCAATCTGTTTCAATATATTCGGTAAATCATTGACATAAGTATACGAATTACCGACAAACAAAACTTTCAAATCTTGTGCATTAAGCTCAACACAAAATGCAACTGCAATAAAAATAATAATAATCCTTTTCATTCTTTCTTTTTTTGAAATGCAAATATAATATATTATTAAAAACTTTTCGTAATTTCGCAACTAAATTTAACACTTACACTATGACTGAATATAAAGATAACAGCAGTAAATATGAAGAGTTAAGACAACAATATCCTTTCTTTATCTATGAAAATTTTTCAATAACTAAAGGTAAAGAAGATGGTGATGAAGAAAAAGAGTATTTAAAACTGCAATTTTTTTTCACCTGCAACAATATTACTTTCACGCCATATCACATTATATACATAAAAGACTTTTTTCTTTTCAAACATTATCCTACTGATGACAAGAAAGAATTGAGCGATATCACACTTTATTCCGATAAATTGCGTAGTTTTGTTTTCAACTTAGGATTGATAGAACTTATTTCTTATTGGAAAGCCACCTGTTCCCCTCTAATAGTTATCAAATGCGGAAATTTGAACTGCGAACAACAAAAATTTTGGAAAAAATTGTGGTTTAACGGATTGGGAGAGTTTTTTTATTTGAATAATATCAAAACAAATATTGATAACTTTGTTGATATAAAATGTGAATCTTCTATCTCTTATACCAAACAGTCATTTAAACTGAATGAAGAATATATTGTCCCAATAGGAGGAGGAAAAGACAGTGTTGTTACTTTGGAATTATTAAGAGGTAAAGGCAAAATTATTTCTCCTATGGTAATAAATCAACGAAAAGCAACAAAAGATTGTATCCTCCAAGCTGGTTATAACGAAAATACTACCATTGAGCTCAGACGAATCATTGATAAGCAGTTATTAGACTTAAATAGTAAAGGTTATCTCAACGGGCATACTCCGTTTTCGGCAATGTTAGCTTTTTCAACACTGATTTGTGCTGTTTTGTGTGGTAAAAAATATATAGCACTCTCAAACGAAAATTCTGCGAATGAGGCAACAGTGTATCAAAATGGAAAGTTTGCCGGATTTGATTGTGTAAATCATCAATATAGTAAAAGTTTGGAATTTGAAAACGATTTCAGAACATATTATAAAAACTATTTATGCGAAGATATTGAGTATTTTTCTTTCTTACGTCCCATATCAGAATTAAAAATAGCCGAGATATTTTCTCATTTAAATTATTTGCATGTATTTAAGTCTTGTAATGTTGGATCAAAACAAGACATTTGGTGTGGAAATTGCCCAAAATGTTTATTTGCTTATATCATCCTATCTCCATTTATAGATGTTACAGATTTGAAGACTATATTTGGTAAAAATATGTTTGAAGATGCCACATTACTTACTTATTTTGAAGAATTGATCGGGAATAAAGAAATAAAACCCTTTGAGTGCGTCGGTACTGTTTCGGAAGTTAATATGGCCATTGCACAAAAAATCAAAATATATGGCGTAAAAGATAATGAGATATTGTTGAAACACTGGCTCAAATCTCCGCTAAGTAAGAGGTATTCAATTAGTGATTTTAATAACTTCAAAGATAAGGAAGACGAGGATAATAATTTGCCGGAAGATTTGAAAGATTGCTTCAAAAATTTCTTCGTCCTGTCAAAAAAATCTAGCTATTCAAAGATATGGAAAGATGAAAAAATTGCTATAATGGGCTTAGGAAGAGAAGGTATCTGCACTTTGAAACTCATAAATGAAATATTGCCAAATATACAACTAATACTATACGATGAAAATAAAGAAAGATTTTCACAAATTAATGATTTGATAAAACATCACCGCTGTTTATCGGCAAAAAGTGATCTTTCATACATCAATAATGAAAGTACAATGATTTTTTTGACGCCTGCAATGGCTCCAAAAGACTACCCTCAGCTGGAATTCTGCAAGTTGACCAATCAATGTGATAGTTTCCTTAGACTATTTGGCAATCAATGTATAGGGGTTAGCGGAACGAAAGGCAAAAGTACCACCTCATCACTTATATATCACATAATAAAACAGCAAACCGACAACTGTTTGTTGGCAGGCAATATAGGGATACCTTTTTTTGAAATACTGCCACAAATAAACGAAAAAACAAAAATCATACTTGAATTGTCATGTCATCAACTACAATTAGTACACCATTCTCCTCATATTTCAGTACTTTTAAATCTATATGAGGAACATTTGGATCACTATATAGATTTCAAAGATTATCAGAAAGCTAAACTAAATCTGCTTTTTCAATCACAAAATGGCGATAGTTTTATTTACAATGCTGATGATGATTTAATAAACGATTGGATCAATCACAAGAATGAAAATAAAGATAAAAAAATGTCTCATATAAATTGTATAGGATTGCATTTAAAAGATTACAAATGGCAAGACAGTCATTTTTTGAAAGGAATACATAACAAATATAATATACTTGCAGCGATTAATAGCGTAAAACAAGTAGGTATCTCAGAAGATACGGCCATAAAGTCTGCTCTTACATTTAGAGGATTACAACATAGAATGCAATTTATAGGAACACTGAATAAGGTTAGTTATTACGATGACTCCATTTCCACAATTCCGCAAGCAACTCTTGCGGCAGTTAAATCGCTTAATAATGTCTCTACATTAATATTAGGAGGTATGGACAGAGGTATAGATTATAGTTCATTAACTGAACTATTGAATATAAAAAGTATAGAGAACATCATTTTTGTTGGTAAAGCAGGACGAAGGATGTATGATATTTTAAATAATTATGCAATTAATATGCAAAAGGATCAAAATATTAACACTCTTAGTGGGATGAAAAATATTTTAATTTCAGAAAATTGGCAACAAATAGCTCAATTTTGCAAAACATATGCACGACCAAACACAAGTGTATTGTTATCGCCGGCGGCAAGTAGTTATGATCAATTCAGGAATTTTGAACATAGAGGTGATTTCTTTAAGGAAATCATATTCAATTAGGATTGATTTTTTGTTAATACTAAAAAATCAAAATAAATCATTCATTTTATTAACAAAATTATCTAATCTATGAACATAACATATGGACGATAGTAAATGGTTTGTTACTGTAAACAAGTATTTTTCTGTTATTTTAAAATGGTATTGCAATATAGATTATTAAAGTCCCACATCGACAAATTATTTCTTGACTTTAAAAATTTAAAGTGGGACATTAGCAAGTTGATGTGCAAAATGGGGATATGAATTATTAACACAAAAAATTACATTCAATTTAAGAAAAGGTTAATTATCTAAAAAAAACTTTAATAATTTCAATGATAAATAAAAAAAACGACATCTTAAAATTTTAAGATATCGCATTAAGTATTAAAATATAAGCTATATATCAACACTTGTTATCTAATAATTTCCCTTTGGTAATAATGCGATGACTTGTAAGCATCACATCTGCCTGACTGACAAGACGCAAAAGCTACAATAATAATAGCAGATACCAATAGGGTTAGAATTGTTTTTTTCATTACTATCTATGTTTTTATTATTAATTAATATCTTCTTATTACCGTAAATCAAATTGTAAAACGTTTAATTGATTACTTTATTTTGCAACTTGACTTTATTTTGCAAAGATATAAAATTTTTACAGACCGAAGTCAATTTACATTTTTCGCACTGTGGTCTTCTCGCTTTGCATATGTATCGTCCTAACAGTATTAGTTGGTGATGCAATAGTGCAATATCTTTTTTATTTAGATTACCTACCAACTGCTCTTCTGTCTGCCGTACAGTCTTTGCATTGGTTGTCAATCCTAATCTACGAGAAACCCTATGAACATGAGTATCTACAGGCATCTTTGCTTGATGAAAAACTATTGCGGCTATAACATTTGCAGTCTTCCTTCCAACCCCTTGCAATGTTTGTAACTCTTGGACATCCGAAGGGACCTGCCCGTCATATACTTCTACCAATCGCTTGGCACAATTAACTAAATACTTAGACTTACTGTTAGGATAAGATATACTTTTTATATATTGAAAAATTTCTGATGTTGTTGCTTGTGACATGGTATAACAATCCGGATATTTTTTAAACAATAAGGGTGTTACCTCATTAACTCTTTTATCCGTACACTGTGCAGATAGAATCACAGCCACAAGTAATTGAAAAGTATCCGTATGTAATAATTCTGTATCGGCATTAGGGAACATCGTATTGAGAATATCTATCACAGAAGAATATCTTTGTTTTAATGTCATTGTCGTTTGATTTTAAATATTGACAAAATAGGATAATGATCCGAATAATCCAAACTTTCAGACGAATATCCCATACACTCCAATCTATTAGCATCATACCAAATATAGTCAATACGATAAGCAGGAAAGACTCCATTGTATGTTCTCCCAATTCCACTACCCTTAGTGACAAAACTATCCTTAAAATACTTAGAAAATTTTCGATAAGTATGCGAAAAAGGATGGTCATTGAAGTCTCCACATATAATAGTCGCTTTTTGCTGTCGTTCTATTGAGGGAACAATAGTACGGATTTGTCCTGCACGATATTTATTTGCATCAAGAAGTTTGGCAATTATATTTTTTGATACGGAGTCTGTGACATTACCTCGCAAAATTCTCTTATAACCTTTCTTTTCTTGCGATCCTAACATATAAGATTTCAAATGAAGATTATATATTCTCACAACTTGGTAAGGAGTTTTGACATCAGCATAAATAACAAAGTTTTTAGTTTCACTGTCTTCAATAACACTATTAGCATCCGTAATAGAATATTTTGAATATATTGCAGTATTAGAAACATTTTTGTTCTGAATATCGTAATAATAGAAGTTATGATAACCCAAAGACTCTACCATCTGCTGATGAAAGCCATTCTTCAAACTAATATTGACATCATAATCCTGCAAACACACAACATCAGCCTTAGTTGAGGCAATATACATAAGAATAGAGTCTTCCAAAACCGCTTTTCTTAAAGAATTATCCTCTTCCTTGCCATGAATAAAATCATGCACATTGTAAGTCAAAACTTTCAATTCTCCACCTTCTTGATTCGGTGAATAATTGACTAAACGTATAACATAATCAAAACGAATACCTATAACTATCAATGAAAGTAAAGCATGACGAGGTTTAAGTAAAAGCCATAGAATAATAAATATTACATTCACCAATAAAAACAATGGATAAAAGTATCCAAAAAGTGAAATTTTAGAGAATACATCCTGGGGAACAAAAGCCGAGGTGTAAGTGAAAAGCAATGCTATGGCACAAAGAAGATTAAGTATGTAAAGAATTTTCTTAATTATCAGCATCTTATTTTATATTTTCTGTCGTAGTATCCTGTAATTGCAAATGTAAAACACTGTCTTGAGAATCAGTTAGAATAGGATCTACCTCTTTCTGCACAACTCCATTCTTTATTTGAATATTTATTGATTGTGCTTTGGAAGAATTAAAATTATTTATTTTCCAATTATTATTCTCTTTTATCAAATCCCAAGACTGTTCCACGACATTGGCAAACTCATCGGTACATTCTACTGTAACCCTTGCTGTTAGAGTATTTATTGAAATTTCTTTTACATTAATCTTTTCATATAGTACAAAATCATTAATATTATCTCTTATGAGCTGAGTTTCAACACGCATATTCGCCGTCATAAGCGACTCCAGTTGCTTATAATCTCTATCATTCAATCCGTTATAAAAAGATGCAATAACTTTTTTAACTTCTGTCAAATCATCTACGTGAGAGCAATCGGTGAATAGCAACAAGGGGATAATTGTAAGCAATATAATTCCAATAAACACCCTATTCTTTATCATATCTTTCGTTTTGGAGTTGCAAAAATAATATATTTACTGTAAATTTGCACGATTAATTTTTAAAATCTTAATAAAGATGGACATTAAAACCAATATTCAACAAATAAAAAAGACACTTCCCAATAGCGTTAATTTGATTGCCGTTTCCAAAACTAAGCCTAATAACGATATATTGCAAGCTTACGAATATGGGCAACGGATATTTGGAGAAAACAAAGCACAAGAATTAAAACAAAAGTACGAAGACCTTCCCAAAGATATACAATGGCATTTTATAGGACATTTACAAGAAAATAAAATCAAATATATAATTTCTTACATCACACTTATTCACTCCATTGACTCACTGAAACTACTCAAACAAGTAAATCATCAAGCCCAAAAGCATAATCGCATAGTAGATTGCTTATTTGAAATAGATATTTCTCACGAAGAAAGTAAATTTGGATTATCCGAACAAGAGGTTTGTTGTATTTTAGATAGTGATGACTACAAAATTTTGAATAACATTAGAATGTGTGGTGTTATGGGGATTGGAAGTATCACTGACGACAGAGAACAAACTCGTAAAGAGTTTAAAGAATTAAAAAAAATTTTTATTCGTGTTAAAGAAAAGTACTTCGCAGATAAAAATTCATTCAAAGAAATTTCTATGGGAATGACTCACGATTATGACATAGCTATTGAAGAGGGTGCTACAATGATTCGTATAGGCAGCAAGATATTTGGTGATAGGTATAAGGTACAATAAGGTAATTAATTGCATAAATCCAGTAAAATAAGTATTAACTAATAATATAAAAATCTAAAATCTTAATGTGATATCAAACAACAATACTGTCAAATTTAATATTTATAGACAAATTTGACAGTACTAACAAAGTAATCGGATTTTTCTTGCGTAGAAAAGTACACTGCATGAGCTAAAACTTAACTTATTACGAATTGATGTAAAGCTAAAGAAAATTAAAGTGGGACTTTAATTTCTTAAAGTGAGACAATAAGAAATTAAAGTGAGACTTTAATTTCTTATTATTGCTCTTTACCATTCAAAAATACTTTATCAACTTTGTTTTCCCCATAATAATAAGGGATATACTCTATTGTAGGAATTTGTTTTGTAATGAAGAAATTAGCTTTTTTACCCTTACAAATACTACCACATATATCTACAACATCCATTGCATATGCCGAATTTATAGTCGTGGCATTGATAGCTTCTTGTGGAGTCAAATGATAATTGACACAAGCAAAAGTTAGAATAAGTTGCATATTGCCACTCGGAGATGAGCCAGGATTGAAATCGGATGCCATAGCGATAGGCAGACCATAAGAAATCATATCACGTGCTGGAGCATAAGGCATATTTAAAAAGAAAGCTGCACCTGGAAGTATAGTGGGCATTGTCTGAGATGCTTTCAAAACTGCCATTTCCTCTATACCGGTGTATTCAATATGGTCTACACTCAGGGCGTTGTACTTCACCCCCACTTGAATACCACCGCTTTTTGCCAATTCATTTGCATGAATCTTTGGTTTTAATCCGTATTTAACACCTTCAAACAACATACGGTCAGTTTGTTCAACTGTAAAAAATCCTTTGTCGCAAAAAACATCTATAAAGTCAGCCAGATTTTCTTGAGCAACTAAGGGAATCATTTCGTTTATAATCAAATCGACAAAATCCTCCTGTCTATTACGGTATTCCAATGGTATGCCATGTGCACCTAAGAAATTAGCTTTAATAATGGCAGACGAATTTTCTTTAATACGTCTGATAACTCTCAACATCTTCAATTCAGCCTCTGTATTGAAGCCATAACCAGACTTAATTTCTATTGCACCCGTACCATGACTAATCATGGAGGTTATACGCTGCATAGCCTCCTCATAAAGTTGCTCTTCATCAGTCTGTTGCAACCTAATAGCGGAATTAACTATACCTCCACCACGCTGAGCAATCTCTTCATATGATAGACCTCTTATCTTATCTATATACTCTATCTCACGACTGCCAGCATATACTAAATGGGTATGAGAATCAGAAAAAGTAGGCAGAACAAAACAATTGTAAGCATCATATATCTTATCAGCATTATTTTCTTTTAAATCTTCCATTGTCCCAAAATCCTGTATAACATCATCTTGTACAATAATATAAGCATTGTATATACAAGGTAATTCTGCCATATCGCTACCACAAACGGCCATACGTGGATTCTGTTCAACTTGACATAATTGCTTAATGTTTTTTATTAGAACTCTCATTTTATTTTATTATTTATCTACATTATACCTTTATTAAAATCTCCATCATTTAGCATTTGAGTTGCAAAGTTACACATTTTTACAATACAATACATTATTTATCCATATACATTATGAGTTTTATAATTCAATATCGTAAAATTATTAAATTGTTATAATTGTTTGTTTTGTTTTCTTTATCTACTTACTGAACTAACCGTAAAATCCATGAACAAAAACGTGTATAGTATGCAATAAATGATATTATAAATGATATTCAATACTAAAAAAACTATTATATTTACCATAATAGAAGTTTATTTCCATTAGCATCGTTTGAATTGAATACAAAATGTAATGTTGACTAGTATATAGAATTATGTCAGTATATTAATAAACAAGGTTAAATAAATATATTCTTATTTAAAAAATAAGAATATATTAGTAAATACATCATTACATAGCTCTATATCACAATATTTCTATTTGAAAACAATAAGATTAGATAAATGCATACACATTAGTTGTTATTTTTTGTACTCCACTCAAATATATAGTTCATTTAATAAAAGAAAAAGGTAATTTTTGTCAACAAAAGATAAAAGCAAATATAATAATCAAATACATACTTCAAGAGATTTAGTAAATACTTCATTACATTTTGTAAGTCATTATAATAAATACATATATAAAAAATTTTTATAGAAAATAGTCGTGGAGTTAGTGCTTTTCTTTGCAAAGTACCAAAAAAATAGTGTAATGAATCTTTTTTTGGTACTGAATGAATACGCAAAAGCTGAAAAAATATAAAGATACATTACATGGTGTAGAAATTCAACAAGATAAAAATCAATAGATATATAAATAATCTCTGTCGTTTAACAAAATAATACTGTATAGAGAATGTCGTACAGAATATAAAAAAAACAGGTAGACGAATGATACCAAAATAGAAGAAGAAAAATGACTTTTCAATATAATAGAGACAATGGTTTTTCCACATAGGAGAAGTTGAAACAATCCCCTCACACGTATGAATACATATTTTCTTATAAAGAAACTTTATCCTAATTCAAAGATAAAACATCTAGTCTCTATTGACACCCATAAGAGCGTATGCAAGTTATCAAAGATGTGCCGCTGCTTTGATAAAAGCAACAATAATAGGCGAAGGTGATTCCACAGTTGAAGCATATTCAGGATGAAACTGTACTCCTACATAAAAAGGATGTGATGGTATTTCAACAACCTCTACTAACGAAGAATCCATATTAACACCCGTTGCAACCATACCAGCTTTGGTAAAATCTTCTTGATATTTGTTATTGAATTCATAACGATGTCTATGTCGTTCTTGTATATCTGCCATACCATATGCCGAGAATACTTTACTTCCTTCTTTCAAATGACAAGGATAGTTACCTAAACGCATCGTATGTCCAAAATTAGATATTTTCTTTTGTTCCTCCATTATATCTATAACAGGATATGGTGTGGCAGATTGCATTTCCACACTGTTAGCACCTTTCATTCCTAATACATTACGAGCAAATTCTATCACCGCACATTGCATACCTAAACAGATACCTAAAAACGGTGTATTATTTTCACGAGCATATCTACAAGCTGTCAATTTTCCCAAGATACCTCTTGAACCAAATCCTGGTGCGACCAATATACCATCCAGTCCGCCAAGTTTTTCTTGTATCATTTCCTCATCTATCTCCAAACTTTCTGAATGTATCCAACGAATATTAACTTTGGTTTGTGTCGCTGCACCTGCGTGAATAAAAGATTCACAAATAGATTTGTATGCATCATGCAACTCTACATATTTGCCTACCAATCCGATATTTACTTCGTTGATAGGATTATTCAAACGATACAAAAACTTTTTCCAATTAGATAAATCGGATTCAGGAGCGTTGGTTATTTTCATAAGGTTCAATACCTGCGTATCCAATCCTTCTTCTACCATCTTTAATGGCACTTCGTAAATAGTAGATACATCTATGGATTCTATAACACTACTTTTATCTACATTGCAGAATAAAGAAATTTTATCTCTCACAGACTGTGTCAAGTGTTTTTCACATCTACAAACAATAATATCGGGTTGTACACCGATGGACATCATATCTTTAACACTGTTTTGTGTCGGTTTAGTTTTTAATTCTCCTGCTGCTGCCAAATACGGCACAAAGGTCAGGTGTATAACTATAGCATTGGAACCAAATTCACGTTTCAATTGTCGTACTGCCTCTACAAATGGTAACGATTCTATATCTCCAACAACTCCCCCTATTTCTGTGATAACAAAGTCGTAAAAACCCGTATTGCCAAGTATTTTTATTCTATTTTTTATTTCATCTGTTATATGCGGAATTACTTGTACGGTACTACCCAAATACTCTCCTTTCCTTTCTTTTTCTATCACAGAACTATATATACGCCCCGTTGTAACATTATTTGCCTGTGAAGTCCTAACATTAGTAAATCTTTCGTAGTGTCCGAGATCTAAATCCGTCTCGGCACCATCCTCAGTAACAAAACACTCACCATGTTCGTAGGGATTAAGAGTTCCGGGATCCACATTAATGTATGGGTCTAGTTTTTGGTTAGTTACCTTAAATCCTCTAGATTTGAGCAAAAGTGCAAGTGAGGAAGATATAATACCTTTCCCCAAAGATGAAGTAACACCTCCCGTTACAAAAATATATTTAGCATGTACCATGATATTTATATTATTTATCAAGCTCTATTTCCCCTTTAGGTGACAAAACTTTGCCAGCACCACTTTTTGAACTGCAAAAGTATAAAAAAAATTTGATATCAAGATAGTTAAATGGTGTTTTTTACATACAACGCATTAAAAAGTAAAAACTGTGATTAGATAAAAAGAACATATATCATCAATACATACTATCACTACATCATTTGAAAATAGATACTACTGCATTTATACACATATATATATGACAACAAATCGTCTCCAACTAAAACAAGATATTTGTATACACGAATAATTTTTCATTGTTCGATTCGGTTTGAATAATTTCAAGAAAGAATTTATCAAAGTGGGACTTTAATAAATTCTTGTCCCACTTTAATTTACTTACATGCAATCTTTTATTATTACAACAAGTATCCAAAATCCTAAATCAAGTATTCAATTCAAGCGATATTATACCAGTTATCATCTTCTAAATTGTTAGGATGCGACACCTGCAAATAAACAATTTGTACGCCCTTATAGATAAGGAGAAATCTCAAAAAATAATTTGTATGTAAAGATTTGCGAACCCGTTCGGTTCAAATGGTTAATATCATAGAAAAGTTGCGGTTGTGAATCAAAAAACGAATAATTCATATAATCAAAAAATAGAGTATTAGTATTGTAACACATATTTTTCAATAAGACATATGGTAACGACATTTCATTTTGGTGATAATAATATGGTGAAACAACTACAAATAACTTGATATTGTGTTGTTTACAGATATCTATAATTTCTTTAAAATCACTTATTGCTCCGTCTATAATCGAATTAAATTTCTTATTTTCATATTTCATAAGGCTGGTATCCAAAGATCCCTCTAATGCTTCATAACCCATCAAACTATCTTGTAAAATAGGTAACCTTGAGTCCAATATAAGTTTAAATATCACACTGTTATACTTATAAAAATTGGACTGCAAAACTATTCTATCTGATATATTTTTATTCAATACTTTTCTGACCTCTTTATTCTGATTGTAAAACAGTTTGAGCAATGAATTAGAATATGTTTGCACCTCACTTAAAACATTTGGTTCGCAATCCAATATAACTATTTTGGGTTTCTTTCGCATCATACAAGATCGTAAAACGGCAAGTGCATAATTCATTCCTTGATTGTGCTGTCCTGCATTATAAATATGATATTTTGAAAAACGTTTTTGCAATATACGAGTGTCATAATGATGTTCTGCCCTTGAAGAGCCCAATATCAATATATCGGGTTTTGCTTTCTGTAAAGCAAAATTCGGTTTAGTTACCAATCTATCACCATTATTGGGAAGTTTATTCAAAAAATAATTGCACATAACCCCAACAAAAAAATCTATAATGGTAATACTTAGTATAATCATTATACTGTATTTCAGTAACCTTTTCATTTTTAAAACTGGAAATAAATAAATTGATGACTATCTAATGCTCCAAACAACAAAATATAACAAGTAAGTATAATAAATGAAATAAGTCGTATGCTGAGATGTGAATTATTCAAAATCTTAATAGGAATATGAAACTCATCTTTAATACTCTTTGTTATTAATATCAATAACGATGTAATACTAAGTAACATAACTGTTCCACTACCTGTAAAAATTTCGCCTTTACTGGTCAATATACCTTTTAATACATAAATAGCATCTGTGATATTATTGGCACGGAAGAAAATCCACGCAAGAGTTACTAAAAAAAATGTAACCAAAATATTAATTATCTTACTCAAAGTATTTTTATAAGCAAATGGTGAGAGGAAAGATTCAACATTTTTATAAACAATAAGATATATACCATGTATCAGTCCCCATATAACAAAATTCCACGAAGCACCATGCCATAATCCACTTATCAAAAATGTAATAAGTAAATTGAATAACGTACGAAGAAAACTACCTCTATTACCTCCCAAAGGTACGTATACGTAATCTTGAAACCACGAAGACAAACTTACATGCCAACGTTTCCAAAACTCTTTTATATTCAACGATAAATAGGGACGATGAAAATTTTCCATTAATTCATAACCCAAACACTTTGCACAACCCTTAGCTATTAAAGAATAACCTGCAAAGTCTCCATAAATCTGGAACGAAAAGAAAACTGTTGCTAACAATAACGATGCAGAAGAGTGCATTTGAACATTGTTGTATATAGAATCCACGTATTCAGCTATTCTATCTGCAACACAGAGTTTTAGAAAATAACCCCACAGTAGCATTTTTGCACCCTGTGAAAAATTTTCGTAACAAAATGCATGCTTAACCTTAAACTGGGGCAACAAATTTTTTGCTCTTTCTATGGGTCCTGCCACTAATTGTGGAAAAAACGAAACAAAAAGTGCATATATTAAAAAATTATTTTCTGCTTTAAGTTTTTTGCGATATATGTCTATAATATAACCTGTTGTTTGAAAAATATAGAAGGATATACCTACAGGTAATAATATCTTCATTTGCGGGAAACCTACTCTCAACCCACAGTAAGACAACAAATCAAAAATATTATCAGTTACAAAATGATAGTATTTGAAAAAAAACAATATAGATAGATTAAAAATAATACAAAAAATTAGAAATATTTTCTTTTTATTTTTATGTTTTTCTATAAAAATTCCACAAAAATAAGTAATAGTGGTGCTGATAAGTATGAGAATAGCATAAAATGGCTCCCAGTTCATGTAAAAAAAGTAGCTGGCTATCAAAAGAAAGACATTGCGATACCCTACTGTACTTATAGGATAATAAACCAAGAGAACAAGAGGGAAAAACAATAGAAAATTAAACGAATTAAAAAGCATATTATACTACCTTATTGTATCCAACACAAGAATGTAGCATATAAATAACCAACTTACTTATATACTACATTCTATAAATTATGCAATATGTCAAATCATTAAGCTTGATTAGCAGAACCTAAAACATCAATACATTTATGTACGTATAGTTCTTTTAAACGGTCTCTTGCCGGTCCTAAATACTTACGAGGATCGAACTCTGCAGGTTTTGCTTGCATCACTTCTCTAACTGCCGCTGTCATAGCTAAACGGCCATCCGAGTCTATATTGATTTTACATACTGCACTCTTACTTGCCTGACGTAATTGGTCTTCTGGTATTCCTATTGCATCTTTCAAAGCTCCTCCATGCTCATTTATACTCTTTACCAAATCTTGTGGTACCGAAGACGAGCCATGCAATACAATTGGAAAGCCAGGAATACGCTTCTCTATTTCTTGTAGAATATCAAATCTCAATGGTGGTGGAACTAATATACCATCAGAATTACGTGTACATTGCTCAGGTTTGAATTTATTTGCTCCATGAGATGTCCCAATAGAGATTGCCAAAGAATCCACGCCAGTTTTTTGAACAAAATCCTCTACATCCTCAGGACGTGTATATACATGGGAAGCTGCCACTACATCATCCTCTATTCCGGCCAATACTCCCAATTCTCCTTCTACTGTTACATCATACTTATGTGCATATTCAACAACCTTACGGGTCAATGCTATATTATCTTCGTATGAATGAGCAGAACCATCTATCATAACCGAAGAAAATCCATACTCTATACAAGACTGACACAATTCAAAAGTATCACCATGATCCAAATGCAACACAATAGGTATAGCATACCCCAATTCTTTTGCGTACTCTACTGCACCTTGTGCCATGTAACGCAACAGAGTTTGATTGGCATATTTACGAGCACCAGAAGAAACTTGCAAAATAACCGGACTCTTTGCTTCTACACAAGCTTGAATTATAGCTTGCATCTGTTCCATATTATTAAAATTGAAAGCAGGTATAGCGTATCCGCCACTAACCGCTTTTTTGAACAACTCTCTTGAATTAACAAGACCTAAATCTTTATAATTTACCATAACATTTTATTTTTTATTATTACAAGTTTCTTAGTTATCTACTGTATATCACCAATTATTGTCTGTATTTTGTTGTATAACGTTTTAGAGGCCTTAACAAGGGGAAGGCGAACATAATTTTGTGCTATGCCTAATATTTCTAAGGCAGTTTTGATACCACATGGATTACCTTCCTCAAAGAGTGCATTAGTTAATGGCAATAGTTCATTATGTATTAAAGTAGCTTTACGGCAAGAATCTTTCAATAGTAAATTAACCATACTACTAACATGTTTTGGCATAGCATTGGCCGTAACTGATATAACGCCCTTAGCACCCATTGCCATTAAAGGCAATGTCAAAGCATCCTCTCCACTCAGCAACTCAAAACCCTTTGGTTTTTGCCTTAGAATTTCCATACACTGAGCCATATTCCCGCTCGCTTCCTTTATAGCTATTATTTTAGGACATTCCTCTACAAGTTTGAGAGTAGTGTCTGCTGTAATATTTGAGCCTGTTCTACCAGGGACGTTATATATGATTACAGGTAAAGAACAAGAATCTGCTACTAAACGAAAGTGTTCAAAAAGACCTTTCTGTGATGGTTTATTATAAAAAGGAGCAACCGAAAGTACTGCTGATATACCAGTATAATCCATTTTCGTTATCTGATTTATCAGTTTTCTTGTATCGTTAGAGCCTATCCCTAATACTATCGGTATTCTATTATCAGCTATCTCAATAGTAAATTCTTTAATTGCCAACATCTCTTTGTCTGTCAGCGTCGGATATTCACTTGTAGTGCCCAAACAAACCAAGTAATCTACTCCACCTTCTATAACATGGTTTATAAGTTTACCAAAACTTACAAAATCTATATTTCCTTGTCTGTCAAAAGGCGTGACCAAGGCAACTCCCGTTCCTTTTACATTAAATTCTTTCATTGTTCGCTCAAAATTAATTCAAAACACTTGTCAAAATTACAACAAATTTCCTGATTGACGAAATTTATTATATTGTTTTTTTGACGCTTTAACAAATTAATATGTATTTTTGCAAATGAATAATATATATTTGTATGAAGAGATTTCAATTCAATTCTAGGACAGTGTGGTGGATATTACTTGGTTGTATGTCTATTGCTTTTGTTTTGTTTATTCCCATGAACTCCATAATAAAAAACCTTAGACAAGACGAAATGCGTAAAGTTGAATTATGGGCTAAAGCTATCAACAGTAAAAGTGATTTAGTGAAACATACACAAAAGTTCTATGAAAAACTATCAGAAAATGAAAATGTGAGATTACAACAATTCATTGAAGCTTACAGAATCATTATGTCCCAAAATTTGGATGCTGATTTGAACTCTCCTCGTCTCAGTTTCTACACCAAAATAATTATGGATAACAAATCTATACCTGTTATTATAACTGACGAATTCAACAATATAACTTTTTGCCAAAATATAGTTATTGACAAGAGTCAAGCTGTACTATCAGGAGATTTGTTAAAAAAATTTTCACAGAACAAACCTTTTGAATACGAAGTATATGGCATGAAATTCAAGCTTTATTATACTCAAAGTGAAGCCTATACTAATATGAAAAAGGTTTTAGATGATTTGGGTAATGCATTATTGGATGAAATAACAGAAAATACCATCCTAATTCCAGTTATCCTAACAGATTCTTCTCACAGAATAATTTATGCAAGTGGGAACATTCCTATAAACAAGCTGTCTTCAAAAAATATAGCTAAGACAATAAAAAATATGACCAAAGACGCTACACCGATAAAAATATCTATGATTGACGGACATATCGGCTATATATATTATAAGAAAAGTTCAACTATAACACTATTAAAATACTATCCATTGTTATATTTCTTTGTACTATTGATAGCAGTGATTTTGTTTTTTATGGTTTTTCGCACTATTAAGATAGCGGAACAAAACAACGTTTGGATAGGTATGGGAAAAGAAACAGCTCATCAATTAGGTACTCCTATATCTTCACTAATAGCATGGACAGAACTACTTAAAATCAACCCCGATAATGAGGGAACTTGCAAGGAAATAGACAAAGATATACAAAGACTCAACACTATCTCTCAACGTTTTTCACAAATCGGTTCCACTCCTGATTTAAAATCACAAGATATTATAATTTTATTATTCAATACTATGACTTACATGCAATTGCGCATACCTAAAAAAGTCATTATATGTCCTGATATTCCATTGTATGAACCTATAATTGTACCTTTAAATAAACATCTTTTTGAATGGACAATTGAAAATCTTATTAAAAATTCCGTAGACGCTATGGAAGGCAACGGAACAATAACTATAAGTCTACGAGACATGGGGTCACACCTTCATTTGGATATAACGGACACTGGAAAAGGTATTTACAGAAAGCAATTCAAAAGAATATTCAAACCAGGATTTACTACAAAAAAACGTGGTTGGGGGATGGGACTCTCACTGGTTAAACGTATAGTAGAGGAATACCACAAAGGAAAAATATATGTCAAATCTTCCTCTATCAATATCGGAACAATAATCAGAATAGAACTTCCAAAATAACTTTTTTTCATTTTACAAAATATGTAATAACAAACATATATACCAAATTTTATCGCTAATCATGTCTTCACTTTATTTACATATACCTTTTTGCCATCATAAATGTATTTATTGTGGATTCTATTCGGTAGCACAACATACGAATAAAAATTTATATGTTGATTGTTTAATAAAAGAACTTCAACAACGAAAAAATTTTCTTACAGAGAAGCTACAAACTATTTACTTTGGTGGTGGAACACCATCTGTTTTAAGTTTACAACAAGTAGAAAAGATTATGGAGAATATACATATCCATTACGATACAAGCAATGTAAAAGAAATCACCTTTGAGATTAATCCGGAAAATGCTAACAAGGAATATTTACAGGGGCTGAAAAAATTGGGTATCAACCGTCTAAGTATTGGTATTGAGAGTTTCAACGATAGAGATTTGCGGCTTCTGAATCGTAGCCATAACTCAGAAGTCGCAAATCAATCAATAATCAACGCCTTATCAGTCGGTTATGAAAATATATCTATAGATCTAATGAGCAATCTCCCATTCTCAAACTTCAACATTCATAAAAACAATCTTACAACTTTTCTCTCCTACCCTCTTACGCACCTTTCTTGCTATACTCTTATGATTGAACAGGGCACCATGTTGAAACGACTTATAGACAAAGGAAAATACACTCTGATGAGTGAAGAAGATGCTATCCGTGAGTTTGACTATACGATGGAAATATTGGAACAACACAATTATCTACACTATGAGACCTCTTCCTTTGCTCGTGATGGCTATACATCGCAACACAACATGGTCTATTGGACCTTTCAGCCTTATTTGGGTATAGGAGCCGCTGCCCATTCTTATAATAAAAACATTAGACAGTGGAATGAAGATAATTTGCAATCGTATATCAATTATTTCACTTGCAATAATTCTCCGAATATATTACATACTGAATATTTATGCTTAGAAGACCGGTACAATGAATATATTATGCTAACAGCGAGGATACAACACGGACTAAATAAGGAGCATATAAAAAGTTTGTTTGCAGATTATTATAATGTTTTTACAAAACGTTGTAATGAGATGACACAAGCAGGATTGCTCAACCCCGACCTTTCCCTCACTCGTAAAGGATGGCACCTCCAAGATACACTCATATTAAATTTGTGCAATGTATAGTTATACTAATATGTACTACACCGCTCATATTTAGCTTACACCTTAAATATTCTTTGAATGTAACTTTTGAAAATAGATTATACTTTCTTAATTTTCAATATCTGTATATCACTTGTAAATGCAGTTTCATCAGATCCCCATGTACTCGGATTAATTTGTTCCTCTCCTGCTCGCAACTCTCGTAACTTTCCTCTTACATTTACAGTTATCATTTCTCCTTTCTTCACCTTTGCAATTAAATCCTTAGCAACATTTTCATTACAGATATAACAATATACCTTTTGCACCAAATATCCTGAGTAAAATGCTCCGTATATAACAGGCTTACCTTTATACATTCTAAGTATGGCTCCATCTATCGTTATATCATGAGTAATCAACTCTGTTGTACAGTCACCACAATCTTCGTCTTGTGTACAACCACTCCACAATGGTATTATTGTAATTAACAAAACCAATAAAACTATTTTTACAATTCTTCTATTTTTCATCTCTTTTATAATTTTTATTATCTTGTCCTTTAATAGGGCATAGATGTGTCTTTGCCTCTATTTACTGTCTAATATAATCTATTATCCTTTCATTTTTATAGTCACATTCTCGGTGTTCCATTTCAAATTGCAAGAACGAGTTCAAAACAACTGCAAAGTTACGTATTTTTTCTGCTACGGCAAATAAATATTATTGTAATATGCTAAAAACCGACTCAATAAATGAATAAAATTGTCAATCTTACAATTCTCATTTACTCATTCTTCATAATAAATTTTATGTAGCAAATATCGCCTTTGAGTATAAACAAACGAAAATGATAATCTGTAATTTAAAAACAAAGACTAACGATAATTTTTCAACATATGCACTTTATCTTCGTAATTATTTTTACCTACAATTAATACGACGATATTTACACTCGCTATTTCTATCAAATACATTCTTTCATTGCTATATTTATATAAAATCATAACATAAAGGATGTGGTCAAATAAAGACAATATGTAATCTTTATATTCTCTAAAAATACTTATATTTTATTTATCTGCGATATAAAAAAATTCTTTTCAAGAAACAATTTATTAATGTCAAGAAATAATTTATTAATGTCTCACTTTAATTCACCAATCTAAAAAAATACTTTTCTTTAATAAATAAGAGAGAAAAAGACATAAGACTTTAATTGAGTAATATAACATTGCGATAAGCCATAACGATATAATGCAAAAATAATTCATCTATACGGTAAACCATCATACAATACAAATAATTTCTCATATATTATTAATAATATTTTTTTAAGTATTTGATTTAGTATATCAATAAAATAATCTAAATTTGCAGTTTTATACACATCAAGCTCTATTATAAAGCTTGTGAGGTGTATTATGAATAATTTGTGGAGACGATGAATTATACTCTAATAGCTAAGGACAAAAACACTAAGGCACGTGCAGGTATCATAAATACATCTCACGGAGATATTCTGACGCCCATATTTATGCCGGTTGGAACTATCGGAAGTGTAAAGGGTGTGGGAATAACTGCTTTGAAAAAAGAAATAAATGCTCAAATAATTTTAGGTAATACCTACCATCTTTATCTTCGCCCCGGTACTAATATTATAGAGCAAGCGGGAGGTATTCAAAATTTTAATGCATGGAACAAACCCATGCTCACAGATAGTGGGGGCTTTCAAGTATATTCATTAGGCAAGATAAGGAAAATAACAGAGAATGGTTGTACTTTTCAGTCTCATATTGATGGTTCAAAACACGAATTCACACCAGAAAAGGTTGTAGACATACAACGCAAAATAGGTGCGGACATTATTATGGCTTTTGATGAATGTACTCCATATCCTTGCGATTACTATTATGCTCAAAAATCACTTAATATTACCCACAAATGGTTAGAACAATGTTTCTCACAATTTGCCACTACTGAATGCCCATATGGATATGAACAATCATTATTCCCTATTGTTCAAGGTAGTGTTTATGATAATTTGAGGATACAGTCTTGTCATGAAGTAATAAAATATTCTGCCGACGGCTATGCTATTGGCGGTCTTTCGGTAGGAGAGCCAAAAGAGGATATGTATCGTATCGTGGATTTATGTACGGACATTTTACCGGAGCAAAAGCCTCGTTATCTAATGGGTGTTGGTACACCTGAAGATCTATTAGAAGGTATTGAGCGTGGTATAGATATGTTTGATTGCGTAATGCCTACCCGCAATGGCAGAAATGCTATGCTCTTTACTTGGGAAGGTACAATGAATATGAGAAATAAGAAATGGGAAAACGACTTTTCACATATTGATCCGCTAGGAAAAGCAAGCGTGGACAAACTTTACTCTCGTGCATACTTGCGTCATCTATTTATTTCTAAGGAATTATTAGCCATGGAGATAGCTTCTATCCATAACTTAGCTTTTTATCTAGACTTAGTGAAGACAGCAAGAGATCATATCTTAATTGGTAATTATAAAGAATGGAAAAAATCTGTTATTAGTAAGTTATCCAGAAGATTATGAGGAAGATTGATTGGTATATCATAAAAAAGATTTTTGGAACATTCATCATTGCTATCGCTCTTCTGTCGTTCGTAATAGTAATTTTTGATTTGAGTACAAAACTTGATGATTTCATAGATCACAATGCTCCAATGAGTGCTGTAATCTTTGAATATTATTTAAATGTTGTTCCTCATTATGTCAATATGCTTGGATATTTGTTTTTTTTCATAGCTGTTGTTTTCGTTACTAGCAGACTTACGGCAAGAAGTGAGGTGATTGCTATTCTTTGCGGGGGAATTTCTTTCAAGCGATTGTTACGCCCATTTCTTATATCCTCAATTGTGTTAGGTATCTTTGGATTATATTTATCTAACTTTTTGATTCCTCATGTTAATATCAATATCTATAATTTTGAACAAAAATATTACAGAGACAAATTCAACAATGCATTTATAGATATTCATATCCAAACAACAGACTCCACACAAGTATATGTACATCATTACAATAATTATCTTTCACAAGGCTATATGTTTACCCAAGAAACATTCTTAAAAAATCAAATCAGAGAGAAAATCTATGCAGATATGATTTCATTTGACTCTATCCATAAAACCTGGCATGCATATAACTATAATGTACGTACATTAGACAAAGAAAAAGAACAATTGGTATTCTCTCATGATACAATGCTAACATTAAACAAATTAGAACCAAAAGATTTTAACAAAATATTAAAAATAGACCAGTTAAATTTCAACGGTTTAAACCAGACAATAAAGAGAGAGAGAATGAAGGGCACATCAATGGTAAGAGATTTGTATACAGAGAAATATCAACGATTATTCAATCCTTTTGCTTACATTATACTAACCATAATTGGAGTAACACTTTCGTGCAAAAAGACAAGAGGTGGCACAGGATTCAATTTAGCAATGGGAATAGCATTGGCATTTTCATTAATCTTACTAATGAAAATATTTAACTCCGCTGCTATTAACGGATCTCTCGCTCCAATTCTTGCACCTCTTATTCCTCTTTCGTTGTATACCATAATAGCTTTGTATCTTTTAAAGATAGCTCCCAAATAACCAAAAAAAATATATTTATTGCAGAAAATAAATTACTCATTCATAAATGTAATGTTATAACTCCAATAAACATAATAATCATTATACGAAACAACATCGTAATTATATAAAATCGTACAATTAATTGTTGCAAACAAAATATTCAAAACAAATATAAAGATATGCCATTCAATACTCTTATAAATAAAATCATGCTTCGTAGGATTCCTCAGATAGAACAATTCATGAAAAATCCAATTGATACTCAACATAAGGTATTTGAGTATCTTATCTTATCTGCCAAAGACACCGTTTGGGGAAAATATTACGATTACAAATCCATTGCAGATGAAGACTCTTTTGCTAAACGTGTTCCTATAAATACTTACGAATCTCTACTACCTTTTTTTGATCGTATACTAAAAGGAGAGCAAAACGTTCTCTGGAATACAGACATAAAATGGTTTAGTAAATCTTCAGGTACCACATCTCAACGTAGCAAATTCATACCTGTAAGTAGAGAATCACTTGAAGACTGTCATTACAAAGGGGGAAAAGATATGCTCGCTTTGTATTGCAATAATCATCCTAACAGTAATATTTTTTCTGGCTCGCAATTGGCTTTGGGAGGTTCTGCTCAGATGGATAAAAACGTGAGTGATATGTTTTTGGGAGACGTGTCTGCAATATTAATTGACAATTTACCTCTATGGGCCGAATTTTATAGAGTACCAAAAAAAGAAATAGCACTCCTTCCTGACTGGGAGGAAAAATTAAACAAGATGATAAAAAGCGTAAGCAAAGAAAATGTTACCTCTCTATCGGGAGTACCTTCCTGGATGTTGGTACTAATCAAAAACTTGCAAGACTATACCAAATGTTCCATCAAAGAAATTTGGCCAAATCTGGAAGCATATTTTCACGGAGGAGTATCCTTTAAACCCTATTATCAACAATTTGTTTCAATCCTATCAGAAAATATAAATTACATGGAAACATATAATGCTTCTGAGGGTTTCTTTGGATTGCAAGACAGTTCTGATCATTCAAGTATGTTATTACTTTTGGATTACGGCATATATTATGAGTTTATTCCTTTTGAAGATGTATCATCCTGTGATGCAAAAACGTTAAATCTCTCAGAAGTAGAATTAAATAAAAATTATGCCATGCTAATATCTACAAATGGAGGATTATGGCGTTACATGATAGGAGATACCGTTATGTTTACAGAAAAAAATCCTTATCGTCTCAAAATAACAGGAAGAACCAAAAATTTTATTAATATGTGTGGAGAAGAGATTATAGTAAACAACTCCGACAAAGCAATGAGTATCGCTGCTCGTGCAACAAATGCTAATATTAAAGACTATACAGGTGCTCCGTATGTGGATAAACAGAATGACAGACGTATGCATCAATGGCTTGTTGAATTCAATCAACAACCTGATGACCTCGAAAAATTTATAGAAATTCTAGACGAAAGTCTTAGAAACGTTAATTCCGATTATGATGCAAAACGTTACAAAAATTTTGTTTTATCGCGTCCTATCATTGTTGTCGCTAAGGAAAATACTTTTTATAATTGGTTCAAAGAAAAAGGAAAACTCGGAGGACAACATAAAATTCCAAGACTATCTAACGATAGATATTTCATTGAAGAGTTATTAAAACTCAATAATATTTAGAATTTACATATTAACTATCAAAGAAAAAAATAATATACAAAATGACAATACAAGAAATTGAACAAGAGATAATACAAGAATTCTCAATATTTGAAGATTGGATGGACAAGTATAATTATCTTATAGAGCTAGGTGATCAATGCCCTATAGTAGAGGAAAAAGATAAGAATGAAAATAATCTAATCAAAGGATGTCAATCAAAAGTTTGGGTGGCAGCTAAAATGAATAATGGTGTTATGGAAATAACTGCCGATAGCGATGCAGTAATCACCAAAGGTATTATAACTCTATTGTTAAGAGTCTTTAATCATCAAAAACCGGAAGATGTACAAAAGGCAGATATTACTTTTCTTGATCGTATAGGATTAACTCAACACCTATCCTCTACCCGTAGTAATGGACTCTTAGCTATGGTCAAGCAAATAAAACTATATGCTATGGCATTTGCAATACAAAGTGGACAATGTTAGAAACATAATCTGACTCTACGGTATATAAAATCTAAATATTAGTAAATCAAAGTCCCACATTGGTAAACTAATGTGGGACTTTGATTTACTAATGTGGGACTCTGCTAGAAAGGACTAATAACTTATTTCATCAAAAAATTATTATATCAACACAATATATGACGTCAAAAAGCGTTTCTGTTATAATAAGTATCTAACCTGTTATTTGATACCCATCTCGTGCTTGCTTTTAATTGGGTATCAATAGCGGGTTTTTTTATCCCACCATTAAACATTTGTGCTCCTGTCAAAACAATTGCTTCATCCCACAAATTTCTTTGCAAGAATGCTAATAAGGTTTTACGACCACCCTCCACAACCAACGAAGACACACCCATTTCGTACAGATGTGCAGTGATTTCTTCTAAATACAGAGATTCGTTATCTATATGTATGTAATCGATTTTTTGCGATATTGTTTGTTTCTTTACATTATTGAATATGAGTGTTTGTTGTGTATTGTCAAAGAACCTCTTAGTTGTAGGAATACTCAAATTTCTATCATATACCAAACGAACAGGTGCTTTACCATCATAGTATCTATTATTTAACTGACAATCATCATTTATCACAGTATTAGCACCCACCATAAAGGCATCATTTTCCACTCTCATTTTATGAACAAGCATTAGCATTGCGTCATTGGTAATCCAATATTTTTGCCTTGCCATCATACTCTTAGTATCATTAATATCCATATAACCATCAATACTTTGAGCAATTTTCAATATGATATAAGGACGTTTTTTCTCCTGATAACAAAAAAATCGTCTATTGATAAATCTTCCTTGTGCCTCTTCCAACCCATAAGCTACTTCTATACCTGCATCTTGTAACATTTTAATCCCTCTACCAGCCACCTTCGGATTAGGATCCAAATTTGATATAACACACCTTTTTATCTTATGTTCTATAAGTAAATTCGCACAAGGAGGAGTCTTACCAAAATGACTACAAGGTTCCAAACTTACATAAATAGTTGCCTGTTGTAATAATTCTTTATTCGCAACAGAGTTGATAGCATTAACCTCTGCATGAGCAAATCCATATTTTTTATGATAACCTTCCCCAATTATTTTATCCTTCACCGTAACTACTGCTCCTACCATAGGATTAGGCGAAACATTACCGGCACCCATCTGTGCCAATTGGAAACAACGCTCCATGAAAATTTTATCTGTTTGCATAATATTCGTAACTTTGCAAATGCAAATATACATTAATTTTTATGAAAACGAAATCTAACAAAATAAGAGACATTATCACATATATAAACGATGAATTAGAAAATAAATATTCTCAAAATGAAATCAAAGCTTTTACAAATATTTTATTCGAATTTTACGCCAATATGAATTCTTCTCATTTGCTCGCCTTTAATGATGAGACTGTAAACGAATCTACTCTCTTGAATATCGTACTTGCAATAAATAAACTAACAAAATATGTCCCGATTCAATATATATTAGGACACACAGAATTTTGTGGTTTAGATATAAAAGTATCACCCGATGTTTTGATACCTCGTCCTGAAACAGAGGAACTTACTCAGATAATAATAAAAGAGAATACCTGTATCAATAAAAAAGATAATCAAAACAAACTTAACATACTTGATTTATGTACAGGAAGTGGATGTATAGCTTTAGCATTAAACAAATTTATTAGAAACTCTTCCGTATTTGGCATAGACGTTTCGGAAAAGGCACTAAATATTGCAAAACAAAATAATCGTAATCTAAACTTAAACGTAGCATTCGCTCAAATAGATTTATTGCACGACGATATCAGTAAAATAATATTCAAAATCATCAATCAAATATCTGACAATAAATATTTTATATCACAAGAGAATTCATTACAGTTTGATATTATTGTATCCAATCCGCCATATATTCCGGAATATGAAAAAGTTGAGATGAAAAAGAATGTCCTAAATTATGAACCTTCACTTGCTCTATTTGTAAAAAACGAAGATCCTTTAATTTTTTACAAAAAAATTGCTATTTTGTCTCAAAAATATCTCAAAAATGGTGGAAAAATCTATTTAGAATCAAACCATTCATTAATCTTTGATACACTTAGTTTATTTTCTCAGAAAGAATATGTTGCAAATATTAGAAAGGATATTTTCAATCGTAATCGTTTTATTTTTTTACAAAAAAAACATCAAAAGTTTTGTCAAGAAACAAAATTGTAGTACCTTTGCACACGGAGAGTTGGCTGAGTGGTCGATAGCGGCGGTCTTGAAAACCGTTGAGGGTAACACCTCCGGGGGTTCGAATCCCTCACTCTCCGCTGAACAAAGGGTGTAAATCTTGAAACTTATTGGTTTATGTCCTTTTCTGCGCTCGAAAGTTTCCTTGCAAAGGAAAATCATAGCACAAAAATTAGCGTTGTTTTTTTGTATCCCTATCTCTACTGAGTACACAGGTATTTATTATGGGTTTGTTGTAATATTACGTTAATCTGAAACTGAACATACGAGGTTTTCTTGTGAGCTGCTCAGAGTTACAATATCTTTCAATTATATCTATTAGCTCATTCTATCTATTGCTTGCGATAGGATAATAAACGTTCATATAAGTATTACTCTAAAAAAAAGCAATACAACTACGATATACGAATATATTCAAGTGAGCAGCGACAAGCAAACTGTAGAGAACCAATGCTTTGAGATTAACAAGTTTTGTAAAAGGCAGAACATAGTAATTAACGACTGGATAGGGAAAACCATTAGTGGCACAAAGAACTATAACAAGCGACAAGTTGGCAACCTATTGAAGAAGTCAATAGGGGCGACATCATCATTTGTAATGAGTTATCACATCTTGACAGGAACCTCTTTATTATTATGTAGATATTAAATATCTACATGACCAATGGAGTACGTATTGGGACTATCAAAGACAACTGCCGTCTTGGTGATGATATTCAGAGTAAAGTACTCGCCTTTGCTTTGGGGCTATCGGCAGAGATTGAATGCAACCTTATTAACAAAAGAACCAAAGAGGTCTTGGCTAGAAAGAAAACAGAAGGTCTTGTTGGGTCGTCCGAGGGGGGACAAAAGTTCCCCAGACAAATACAAACTTTCAGGTAAAAAATACTCATATCTAAGCTATAGAAGAACAGTACATCCCTTCGCAAAATAGCAAAGATTTGCAAGGTTGACAGGAATACCCTTGTAGGGTTTGTCAGACTCAAAGGATTGTCAAAAACTAATGAGCGATTGGACGTTGTCCAATCGCTTAACGTTCGGCAATATACAAGTACACTTATTATTACTCTCACTAAACCAGAGATTTTTTTTACAACAACAGGACTATTCACCTACACAAGTACAAGGTGTTCACTATTGGTACTGCTCCCCACTTCGCAAAGAAAGTACACCATCATTCAAGGTTAACACAGAGCACAATCAATGGTATGACTTAGGAACAAGTTAGCAGGATGACATAATTAACCTTATATATACTTTATAACTAAATAATAAACTACAAAATCAGTGCTTTTATCGAAAATCCTTTATTACTTTCATTAAATTATTCACTTAGTATAAAAAACTGTTTTGTGAAAAGAAAAAATCTTTTCCACAAAACAGAAAATTGTTTTCGCAAAACAAAAAAATAATTTGCGAAAACAATTTAATAATTTACCCAAACAAATATCTTAATTCTAAAATAGCGAAATTAAAATTATTATCTATTTACGACTTTCAATTATTCTATTCTCGATATAATGAGCTTTATCATAAAACTTATCAGCTGTAGCTTCAAGTATCGTATCAATAGCATAGTTCTTTACGAAATCAAGATTTCTGTTCTTCGCTTCTCAATAAAGTGATGTCTAAACTATGCTCCCATATGCACTTACACTAAAGTACTCCTTATCATAACATTCCATTACATATAAATCGGAGTATCATTTTGCACCCATCCCGATTCGTTCGCTATATTATTTTGATAGATGGGTCAAATAAGTATTGCCCCCTATTGTTGTATTATCATTTTATTCATAGATATATATTTATTGTTATAATTAAAAAAAAATTATGTTTTTCAGTAGGATTATAACATTTTAATATACTTTCTTTCCTTTCAAAAAAGACCGAATTTTATAAAAACAAGTAATTTATAATAAATTTATCCCTAATATATAAATACACTCTATTTAATTGAATTATCCCATATGGAAAATGATTTTCTATATATAGAGCAAAAATTTTAGGTAAAGTAAAACAATCTCAATCTTATTTTTTTATAGACAAAACTTTTATGATAGATAAAGGTATATCAATTTCAAAAAGGATATGTTTGCATGGGGGCTCAATATATTATTTTATCTTAATAAACAATAGATAATAGCAAATAATATGGTACTTTTGCAAAAACAATAATCTAAAAAAGATAATACAATGAAATCAATGACAGGTTACGGAAAATTTACCGTAGAATTCGAACAAAAAAATATTACCGTAGAAATACGCACACTAAACTCCAAACAAACGGATATAAACATACGATTGCCAAATATATACCGATCTTATGAGATAGAGGTTCAAAATCTTATAAAACAAACTTTAGAACGAGGTAAAATAGATTGTTTTATAACAATAAGTTCAGATAAGGGTAATGCTACGATTGATATCAATGAAAAATTATTTACTGATTATTATACACAATTGTCACATATCTTAGAAAATATTTCTGCCGATAAAACATTATTAACATACTATATTTTACAACGTGAAGATATAAATGCATCTGTAATAAAAGAGATTGCCAATGAAGAGAAAATGGCTCTACTGCTATCTGTGAAACAAGCACTTAATGAAGTCAATAATTACCGAAAAACAGAAGGACAGGCTCTCAAACAAGAATTTGAAAAACATGTGAATAACATAGAACAATTGTCTTTAAACATTGTACCGTTCGAGAAACAAAGGATACCAAAAATTAAGGATAAACTTATATCAAGATTTAATGAATTGGACATAAATGGGATAGATGAATCTCGCTTAGAACAGGAGTTAATTTTTTATCTTGAAAAACTTGATATTACAGAAGAACTATCACGATTAACACAACATATGAAATATTTTAGAGAATGTTTAAATAGTACTGAGTCTATTGGTAAAAAGTTAGGATTTATTGCACAAGAAATGGGTAGAGAAATTAACACTTTGGGGAGCAAAAGTAATGAGGCTGAAATGCAACGTATTGTTGTTATGATGAAAGATGAATTAGAAAAAATCAAGGAACAAGTAGCCAATGTATTGTAATTAAGTATTTTGCTGATAATAATTCAATAATACTATACCAAGGGACTTTATTATTTTTATACCACAAGACATTTAACGACAAAATAAATCATACTCATTGGTACATATTGAGATGACAACTATAAGTTTGTTCGTAATAAATTGTTAAAAAAATCATTCTCTGTACTATAGTTTTTGTAAACATAACAAAAAGCCTTTCCACACATACAAATATTATTGTAGTTCCTGTGTTATTACTTTCTATAGATTATTCTGCAGTCTATACAGCCACTTTCATCAAAGTACCATTAGTATTTACCGCAACAATTATTCTAACTTATTTCCATACTTTTTACTATATGTTTATATTCTTCCACGTAAAATGCAATCAGTGTTCCTATTTCTTTTTCAATATACAATTTATATTACCATACAAGATAATTACAGTATGTCTTAAAAAAACTCAAATACATATCATCATAAAGTTTTTAAACAATTATGTTTATACTTATTATTCTTATCACCTTATTATATACAATGCTTCAAACTTTTCTGTTGTATTTGATTTATAAAAAGTATTTCCCTAAAATAAAACACAACAATTGACATATCTCCCCAAACATCTAAAACCTATACCAATTTATATTCCCTAAGAATATTATTCAAATAAAAAATCAAAAAAATCGTACCTTATCCCATAAGAACAAATATCTAAAAAGAAAGACTTTACGCCATTACACAAAAAACTTTCTCTTGATACATATTAAGACTCAAAAACA
>JBQNAI010000004.1:0-205752 GCA_052170555.1 Bacteroidales bacterium
AAAGTGTGACATTGGTTTATTAAAGTGTGACATTGGTTTATTAAAGTGTGACATTAGTTTATTCAAGACTGATCATAATTTAACAATGAAAAAAAATAGAATATGAAAAAGATACTTTATATAATCACTTTTAGTTTATTGTTTTTTGTTGCTTGTGAGTACGAAATCGATTATAATACAGACTTGCCGAAAGACAAGTTAGTGATTGCTGCTATATTGGAGGAAGATTCGCAAGTGCATTTTCGGGTTTATCATTCTGCTAAACCCGGTATTTATACTGGTAATTACTATGAGGATATAGCTAACAAATCTTTACAAAAGCAAAAACAAATAAACAATACAATGTTGAAAGATGCATTTGTTAATATATTTGATAATAAAACAAATATATCATACACAGCTTCTTATGAAAAAACAAAAGGTTATACATTTGATTATACACCTAAGGCTAATGACGATATTACTATTAGAATTTCGCACGCTGATTATCCACCCATTGAATCTCATTTGCAATTTAGTCTAACTGAACCTCAAATTGATTCGTTTAGGTGTACTTTGCAAAAAGGAGAAAATGGATATCAAATTATTGTTTATATGGAGATTCAAGATAATGGCAAAGAAAATTACTATATGATCAATAATAATTATTATGATGATAAAAATATTTCGTTTATTGATAACCATAATCCCGACATTATGTATGAATCACATGCAGGAGTTTATTATGAAAACAAAACCTCTTATTTTGAATCTGATGATAGGAATAATGAATACCATGTATTTAGTAATAAAAAATTTGCAGGTGAGAAATACGTTTTGTGTGTTGCCTATAACTTAACTTTATACTCAAAACCCAATAATAACAGCATAAAGGGATTTTTTGAAGTCGCATCTATTGACAAAAATACTTACGATTATCTTTATTCTCTTGGCAATTATATCAATTCCAATGGTATAAATATAAATCCTGTTACAATAAAAAATGCTTGGAAAGACGCATATGGATTTATTGGTATAAAAAAATCAGTTCATTTTTCATTTAAATAAGATTTTTTTTATAACTTCGCCAGTCGAAATTAATATGAAAAAAATAGAAGAATATGAATATAGATGATTTTAAGAATCAAGTGCTATTTTGTCAAAGATTTAATTCGCAAGTAGAAACTATAACCGTACATCAATTGCATACGTTTTTGAATGATTATTACAAAAAGTTATTACATCTGAAACGCGATTTAACAATTTCAGCATATTCTAAATCTGTCAATAATAATTATAATTTTTTATCATCAGAGATACTGCAGGATTGTATAGATGCTTTATTGCAAATGAATTATAGCCATTGCTTTAGTCCCGACAATGAAGAAATAACCTCATATCTGATAGGTAACTGCATATCTGCGTTAAAAGGTATTGTGACGTCTTGGAATAAATTAAGATTGAATAGTCAGAGTATAACTTTTGAAGCAGATCAACAACACAAATCTAAGATTCTCTCTTTAAAAGAAAATGCTCTGAACAAAAATTTATAGTTGTGCATCTATTTTTTTATCAATGATCTGGATAGATTTTGATATATCTGTTTGATATAATCTAATGTCTGTGTTATTTTGTACTGATTTTCTATAAAAAATACATAAAAAGTTTTGTCAGTTGTATTTTTTTTCCTAACTTTGCACCCGGAACACTTGGAGTAATATAAAATGATGTGATATGGAAGATAAGATTATTATTTTTAAAATATTGTACAGAAACAATAAAATAATATTCTTATGATAGGAGTGGATAGTAGAACTGATTACGAACTTGTGAAGGCTTACCAAGATGGAGAGCAACAGGTCTTTAGGGTTTTGTTGGAGCGTCACCAACAGAAAGTGTTTAACTATATCATGTCTCTTGTTAAAGATAAGACTTTAGCTGATGACATTTTTCAGGATACTTTTATTAAAGTGATAAATACGGTACGTGGTGGAGCGTATCGTGACGAAGGTAAGTTCATTCAGTGGGTCATGCGAATTGCTCACAATCTTGTTATAGATAATGTTCGAAAAAATCAAAAATTTAGAATGGTTTATTCTTCAGAAGATTATAATGTTTTTGATATGATGAGTCATTCAGAACTATCACGGGAAGATCAGATGATAAAAGATCAAATTTACAGTAATATTAGGTTTCTTATAAAACAATTACCAAAGGAACAACGTCGGGTTCTGATTATGCGCCATTATGCGGATATGTCTTTTAAGGAGATTGCTGAAAGAACAGGAGTTAGTATTAATACAGCTTTGGGTAGAATGCGCTATGCTTTGATTAATATGAGGAGACTGGCTGAAGAATATTCTTTATCATTATCTATGCAGTAGTAAAGTATTATCTTTTACTCAATTCCTTTTGTTACTTGCCGGAAATAATATAAATTGTGGCAAGTTTTTTTTGTTTAGATATAATAAAAATATAGGATTTACGTTACAGAGTTGTAGTTAAATTTAAACTAAATTTTGGAAATGGAAAAGTTTTACATTTTTTCTGAATTAACAATGTGGGAAAATGATTTGTTGATGGCGGAAATGGAAGAAAATCCATCAAGGAATGTTATTGATACCATAATAGATTACTCTATGGAGAAGGAGTTTTATTCTAAGAGTTTAGGCAAAAGTATAGCAATAAGTATCAATTGATATGCTGTTGGTTTGTGGTCCTTGTAGTGCAGAATCTTTTGAGCAAGTGTATCAAACGGCACAAAAATTAAAAGATTTGGGTGTGGATTATTTTAGAGCGGGTCTTTGGAAACCGCGAACTCGTCCTGGTGTGTTTGAAGGAGTCAAGGGAAAGGGATTAGTATGGCTAAAACGAATACAAAAAGATTTTAATCTAAAAATTTCTACTGAGGTAGCCAATCCTTATATGGCGGAGTTGTGCCAGAAGAATCTTTTTGATTCGGTTTGGATTGGAGCAAGGACTACTCAAAATCCTTTTATTATAGAAGATATTGCCTCTTGCTTATCAGGAACAGATATGACTGTTATGGTAAAAAATCCTTTAAATCCAGATGTTCAATTATGGTTGGGAGCAATAGAAAGATTAGAAAAGCACGGAATAAAAAACATAGTAGCTGTTCATAGGGGATTTACTCTTTCTTACAATAAATATCGTCAAACACCATTGTGGCGAATACCGTTTGAAATGAAAAGATTAAGAAGTGACATTCCTATCATATGCGATCCTTCTCATATAGCAGGAAATGTAGAATATGTGCAAGAAATTGCAATTACTGCAATATCAATAGGCTTTGATGGTCTAATGATAGAGACTCATATAAATCCCTCCAGGGCTTTAACAGATGCAAAACAACAATTGGATTTGAATCAACTGAGTACACTTATTAGCTCTCTTCCACTTATAAATACAAAAATAAATAGTGAGGATCAACAATTAAATCTGCTTCGTAAACAAATAGATGATATAGACTATTCTATAATAAAGGCATTAAGCGATAGAATGGCTATAAGTAGAGATATAGCAAAGATAAAAAAAAAGAGAAATTTAGCATTATTTCAATCTGATAGATGGAGAGAGGTTATGAAAATTGTATCAAAAAATGCTGAAATAAGTGATTTAGATATTAAATTTGTACATGAATTATACGAATTAATTCATCAAGAATCCGTAAAAGAGCAGACTTTAATTATTAATAAATCAATTAACTAAGGGATTATTAATAAAAAATCAGCAAAAAATTTTGTAATATTTGTTTTTTTTGTTGTAACTTTGCGACAGAAAAGAATATTAAGGTATTGAAGAAAGTTTAATTAAAAAAACATTTAAAACGATGAAGATCAGACATTTTTTATTAGGCATGGTTGTTGTAGCATTAATGACAGCATGTGGTGGTAACAAGACAACAGAAACTGCGACGGAGACTGCCGTACAAACTGTTACAGAGCAAGTGGAACAAACAGTAAAACAAGAAGTTGCTGCCGAACAGACGATAGCAGAAACTCCAGCTTCACAGCCCCAAAAAGCGACCTCTACTGTAAAGGTGGTTGTAGCAAACGAAACCAAGCAGGTTGCTGATCCATGTGAAGCAAAAGTTAAGGCTTTTGAAAAATATGTTGATGAATTGAGTGATGCTAGTTCAAAAAGGAGTACTGGTGCAGAAGCATTAAAGAGGTTTGCTGATCTTAGAGCAAAAGGGAGCTCTATGGAGTCTACAATTCAAGATTGTACTTCAAATCCTGAGTACAAAACTCGTCTCACAAACGCTATTATGAAGGAGAAGAAGCTTAGAAGTTAATCTACTGCACTTACCTACAACAAAAAAGTACTGAAAAATTTATTTCAGTACTTTTTTGTTGTAATCTTAGAAATAAATTATCATAAAGGAAAATTTAACTAGTTTATACCAATTTTTTGAATAAGGCAAATGATAAATAGATCATGAAAAATGTTATGGTTATAGACAACAATATTATTTTTGATAGAAGATTTAAAATTTGTAATGGTGCATCATTGATTATATATCATAGAGTCTCATAAATATTTAGGAGAGAAATGGTATAGATAGTATCAATCATATTGTCTGAGATTTCATTTACCTGAATGAATAGAGTCTGTAAGTAAAATTATTGTGTGTATATTTTGAGATTTTTCCGAACAAAATGTTTAAAAATCTGTGGTGAGTTAGGCTTGGATACATTCGGAGAATGGGAGATGGATGATAACTATATCAGGGCAAGAATGTACGTATAATTCATATTGTTTTTGTGTAAGATAAAAAATAATTGTTATTTATAGTACGGTTATTTTTAATTCAAAAATTAGAAAATTTGTAATGAATAATTGTTAAATAATGTTCAGATTCTGTATCAAGGATGAGGAAGTGCAAGTGGGTGACAATTAGATTAATTACACTACATGAGTGGTAGTGAAAGAAATAATACTTTACTGCAATAGAGCATACTCATAGACATTGTTTTTATTAAGTTTGCTAAGTTTATTATTTATATTACATATTATATCATATTTACTTGTACAGCTTGTTTTAATTAAAATAAACGGTAACATGAGAACGAGATCTTGAAGTTGTACATAATAAAAACTATGACTATATTGAGTTTTCAAGGATATATTACGATTTAATTTAATGAGATATTGTTATACGTTGCAATGAAAATAACGGAGAAAATAAGAAAAAAACGTATTGGTATAATCATTAATGAAAATTAGATTTGAATAGTTTTGAATTATAAACTGAAAGTAAATATAATACTAATTTAATCTGTTATAACAAAAAAGAATCTAAAGATGGTTGCAAGTATCCAATAACTGTTTTAAGTATATCAAATAAATTACTAATAAGTATGCCATGTATTGATAAATAAAAAAGAAGCTATTACTTCAAAGGTGATTTGCATATGAAACTGTATTCAAAATGATGGTTATATTGAAAGAGGAAAAAGAAAATGCCAAAGAGAATTAATCGTTTTATTGACGATTTTATTTAATATATATATGAAAAAACTTTTGTGGTTCATGTTTGCAGACGAAGTATATCATATTTTGGCAGAATGATATCATACGTATTGGTGAGAGGACAGATGTTTGTAGAAAAACATATATAAGTAGGGAAAAAGATTAAAATATATAAACTAAAAGCTATTACATAAGATTGTAGAAAAACATTTTTGTGTTTCCGAAGGGAATCGAACCCTTATCGTCAGAACCGGAATCTGAAATTTTATCCATTAAACTACGGAAACTTCTTTATCTAACTCCACCCTTTTCTTTTAAATATAGTCCAAAAGACTGCAACAATAATAATCATCATAATGCATATGTACCAAAAGGCATTTGGATCGGTCATAAACGGTAATTTTACATTCATTCCATAAATACTACTTACCACTGTCATAGGTAACATCACAGTAGATATAATAGTTAGAGCTTTGTTTGTTTGGTTAGCCTTATTCGCCTGCAAAGAATCAAAAGTCTGTGCAAGACCTCCTGTTAATTCTCCATAATCTTCTACCAAATCAAACATTCTTTGATACTGGTCTAATATATTTCCCCAATACTCTCCCATGTCTTCTTCATATCCTTTGATACTGCCACTTTCGAACATATGAAATACACGTAACTGCGGTTTGAATGAAGTATTCAATGAAACAAGGTTTTTTCTTGTTACAGCTAAATGTTCTAGTACTACCTGTGCTTTTTTTGAGAAAATATCAGAATTAAGATTATCTACATCCGCTCCGATTCGCAGTATTAAAGAATAAGTCTCTACCATTAGTCTGTCTAGTAGATTATAAAGCAATGCATCGGATGAGCCGATAATTTCTAATGTATCATCGTCAGGATCATCATCGCGTTTTAGTTTTTCTTCAATCAATTGTTTGCGGTTAGTCTTCATTTCGTTGAACATATTCTTAACTACCCAATGTGAAGAACCGACAGTAACAATATAGTCTTTACCCCAGAAAATCTTAACTTCTTTCAGACGAATGAACTTATTAGTTTTATCAAAATAAGGAAAATGTAAAATAATGAAGTAGTATTCATCATATTCGTCTATTTTAGGGCGCTGATTGGAGGATTTGCAGTCTTCAATATCTAAGGGGTGCAAATCAAATGTATCCACAAGATAATCAAAGTCCTCATCTGTTGGATTGAAGACATGATACCATTTAACATCTTCAAAATTTATTGTATCTATCATACCCCTTAAAACCTCCTTTCTCCCTTTTTGAGTTTGCAAAAATAGTGTTTTTTTGCTTTACAACAAAAAAAAATTGTATCTTTGTGGGTCAGAATTATTTTTTTAGATAAATAATGATAAAAAATATAATAAGGATATGAACACAATAAAGAACGTGAACTTTAAAGGTAAGAGGGTTTTGGTTCGTGTGGATTTTAATGTTCCCCAAGACTCAAATGGCAATATTACTGATGATACTCGTATACGGGAAGCCTTGCCTACGATCAATAAATTAATGAAAGATGGAGCTAAGGTCATACTTGTCACCCACTTAGGTAGACCTAAAAAGGGAGGTTTTGAAGAAAAATATTCTTTAAAACCTATTGCTGAATATCTGTCTAAACTTCTTGGTAAGGAGGTGATATTTACACAGGAATTATTAGGGGATAGGGTATATGATTTGGCAGATAATCTTAAGCAGGGAGAGGTTATGCTGCTTGAAAATGTACGTTTCTATCCTGGGGAGACTAAGGGTGATGAGTATTTTGCAAAACAATTATCCAAATTGGGAGATGCTTACGTCAATGATGCATTTGGTGCTGCTCATAGGAAACATTCTTCTACAGCTGTGGTTGCTAAATTTTTTCCGCAAGCAAAATATTTTGGTTTGTTGATGCAACAGGAGGTGGAGACATTAAATAAACTTCTTGGAGAGGTAGAGCACCCTTTTACTGCTATTATTGGTGGTAGTAAAATTTCAACTAAGATGGATATATTGCTATCTCTGTGTGATAAAGTGGATTATTTGCTTATAGGCGGTGGTATGCGTTATACTTTTGCCAAAGGTAATGGACATAAAATAGGAGATAGTATTTGTGAGGATGATAAATTGGAAGCGGCATCAAGAGTTGTTTACACAGCTAAGAGTAAGGGAGTTAATATAGACTTAACGCATGATAACGTTATTGCAGATAGCTTCTCCAATGATGCAAAAATTAAATATATTCCCGATATGGAAGTACCGGATGGATGGCAAGCTATGGATATTGGTGAAAAAACTATTGCTATGTATGAAGCTATTATCCATAAGTCAAAAACTATTCTCTGGAATGGACCTATGGGTGTATTTGAGTTCCCGAATTTTGCAAAAGGAACACAAGCTATTGCACAAGCTATTGCAGAAGCAACAGAGAATAACGGAGCTTTTTCGGTTATAGGGGGAGGAGATAGTGTTGCTGCTATTAAGCAATCGGGTTATGCTGACAAGATTTCGTACATATCTACCGGTGGTGGAGCAATGTTGGAATTTATAGAAGGTAAAACGTTACCTGGTATAGCAGCAATAGAGGAGGTTGAGACCTCTCAACCAAAGAAAGTTTTAATAACAGGGGCGACTTCCGGAATTGGTAGAGCTTGTGCAGAAAAATTTGCAGAAAAGGGTTGTGATATTATAATAACGGGAAGAAGAAAGGAAAGGCTTGATGCGTTAAAAAAAGATATTGAAAAGACCTATGGTGTCAGTGTGATAGCTTTGAATTTTGATGTAAGAGATAACGAACAAGTCGTTGAGAATCTAAATTCGTTACCTACTAAATGGAAAAAGATAGATGTACTTGTTAATAACGCAGGATTGGCAGCGGGAAAAGATCCTATACAGTCAGCAGTTTTGGATGATTGGGAACAGATGGTGGATACTGATGTTAAAGGGTTATTATATGTATCAAGGGTTGTTTTACCATGGATGTGTGATAGAAAAAAAGGTCATGTAATCAATTTATGTTCTATTGCGGGAAAGGAAGTATATGCAGGAGGTAGTGTATATTGTGCCGTAAAACATGCAGTGGATGCTATTTCCAAAGGAATGCGTATGGATTGTTTGCAATATAATGTGAAAGTTACTAATATTTGCCCCGGTGCTGTTGAGACAGAGTTTTCTATGGTTAGATTTAAAGGAGATATGGCTAGAAATCATGCGACATACGAAGGATTCACTCCTTTGACGGGTGAAGATATTGCTAACACTATTGTCTATTGTTCTTTCTTGCCACCTCACGTATGTATCAACGATTTGGTAATTATGCCTACCGCACAGGCAAATAGCGGATTGTTTTTAAGACAATAAGATATAAAAATTTCAAAGTGCCGTTTCAACAAATTATTTTTTAACAATGGCAAATCGTTTTCAAAGAATAATTTGTTGAAACGGCACTTTATTTTACCTAATAACAATATTGATTATTTTGCCTTTGACGAAGATGATTTTATTTATTGTTTTACCCTCCAAATGAGAACTAAGTTCTGGTAAAGTTATAACTTCGTTTTCTATTTCTTTCACATCTTTATCCAATGGATAAGAAACAAATGTACGTGTTTTACCATTAATAGACACTGGATACTTGTATTTTGAGTCTATCAATATATTAGGATCAAAAACCGGGTATTGAGCAAACGAGATAGTCTCATTATGCCCTAAAAGACACCAAAGTTCCTCTGCTATGTGGGGAGCAAATGGAGCAATTAGGATGACAAGCGGTTCAAGTATTGCTTTCTTATGACATTTCTTATCTGTGAGGAAATTGGTTATAATCATGAATTCTGAAATACAGGTATTGAGAGAAAATCTTTCAATATCATCTTCTATTTTTTTGATAGTACGGTGCAGTATTTTCATTTCCTCTTGGTCGGCTTTGTCTTCGGTAACGCAAAATCCCTGTTCATTGCAATACAGTTTCCAAAACTTTTTCATAAAACGAGAAACACCCTCAATTCCTTGTACATCCCAAGGTTTGCTTTGCTCAATAGGTCCTAAAAACATTTCATAAAGACGCAAAGTATCTGCTCCATATTTTTCAATTAATGAGTCTGGGTTAATAACGTTGTAAAGACTTTTACTCATTTTCTCAACTTCAAAGCCACATATATATTTGCCATCCTCAAGTATGAATTCAGCTTGTTTAAATTCTTCTCTCCAGTGTCGCAATTTCTCAATATTTACTTCGTTACCGTTTTCAATTAAAGATATGTCTATATGGATAGGGTCTGTTTCGTGGTTGTCTTTCAAATTCAATGAAACATATTTGTTTTCTCCCTTAATACGATACACAAAAGAACTTTTGCCTTGTATCATTCCTTGATTAACTAATCGTTTGTAAGGCTCATCTTTGCAAATAGAACCTATATCGAATAGAAATTTAGTAATAAAGCGAGAATATAATAAGTGACCCGTCGCATGTTCGCTCCCACCGACATATAAATCTACATTTTGCCAGTATTTATTTGTTTCTTTGCTTACTATTTCCTCTTCGTTGTTCGGATCCATATATCTAATAGAATAGGCATTAGAGCCAGCAAATCCCGGCATGGTGTTAGTTTCGTACCTATAACCTTCTTTCGTTTGCCAATTCAAAGCACGTGCCAAAGGAGGTTCTCCGGTTTCAGTAGGTAAGAATTTATCTATTTCAGGTAAGCACAAAGGCAAATCTTCCTGTTGTAGAGTATACGGAATATTGTCTTTATAGTAAACAGGAAAAGGTTCACCCCAATATCTTTGGCGAGAAAAAATTGCATCTCTTAATCTATAGTTTGTTGTTGCGTACCCGAGATTATGACTTTCTATGTATTCTATAGCTTGTTTAATAGCATCTTTTACATCCAATCCATTAAGGAAGCCACTATGTATCATTTTACCGCTTTTTGAGTCTTTGCTATTCTTCCATGTATATGTATTACTCTCATTTTCCTCATCAGGTAAAACAACCTGAATAATAGGAAGCATAAATCTTTTTGCAAAGGCAAAATCGCGAGAATCATGGGCCGGGACAGCCATTATGGCTCCAGTACCATAACCCATAAGAACGTAATCACTAATATAAATAGGAATCTGTTTGCCTGTTAGAGGATTGATAGCATAATTACCTGTAAAAATTCCGGAGACAGTTTTTGTCTCTGCCGTTCTCTCTAACTCAGATTTGTGTTTTGTTGCTTCAATGTAATGCTTAACTTCTATTTCATAATTTTTCGTTGTGATTTTTTCAACTAATGGATGTTCAGGTGAAATAACCACGAAAGTAACTCCAAAAATAGTATCTGCTCTTGTGGTAAATACTTCAAGCAAATCATTATCTGGTGTCGCTACATGAAAATTGACGATACAACCTCTAGATTTTCCTATCCAATAGCGTTGAATCTCTTTGATACTATCACTCCATTGTATGTTATCCAGTCCTTTTAGTAATCTTTCTGCATAAGCTGTTATTCTTAATGACCATTGTTGCATAGGTTTTCTCTCTACGGGGTAACCTCCTCTGACGCTTAGTCCATTTACAACTTCATCATTTGCCAATACCGTACCTAATTTTTTACACCAATTGACCATTGATTCGGATAGATAAGCCAAACGATAATTCATAAGAACCTCCGATTTTTCTTTTTCAGAGTATTCGTCCCATTGTTTTGAAGAAAAATTTAAATGTTTTGAACATGCAACGTTTAGGTCTTTAGTTCCTTGGGATTGAAATGTATCAACAAGTTTTTCTATAGGTAAAGCTTTCTCCTCATCATTGTCATAATAGGAGTTAAACAGTTGAATAAATATCCATTGAGTCCATTTGTAGTATTTGGGATCGCAGGTACGAACCTCTCTTGCCCAATCATAAGAAAGACCTATTTTGTTCAATTGTTCTTTGTAACGTTTGATGTTTGTTTGGGTGGTTATTGCAGGGTGTTGTCCTGTCTGAATAGCATACTGTTCCGCAGGAAGTCCGTAAGCATCAAAACCCATAGGGTGAAGTACATTGTAGCCTTTGAGTCTTTTGAAACGAGCAAAAATATCCGAAGCAATATATCCCAAAGGATGACCAACGTGAAGCCCAGCCCCCGAAGGGTATGGAAACATATCTAAAACATAAAATTTTTCTTTATTTTTATCTTCTTTTACACTGAAAGTATGGTTGTTAGCCCAGTACTGTTGCCATTTTTTCTCAATATCATTAAAATTATATTCCATCTCAATTAGATTTTTCTAAAATACAGATTGCAAATTTACTAAAAAAACCACATAGAGAGAGTATTTATAATACTAAACTTCAATATTGTTTCTTCTATGTTATATTTTGTTTTATCAATGCAAGGCTTTATTGTTTTTATCTTTTATATTAAATTTCTAAAATCAAATATAATTTTCGTTTGGACCGTTTAAAATATATTTTTAGACGGTCTGAAATATACTTTTAAACGGTCTAAAATTTAATTTTAAACCGTCCAAACAAAAATTATTTTAATGATTACAAAATTCTTTTCGTAATTTATAAAATGGTTTACAAATGTTATAAAATCATAAAGAACATAGCCATTGCAAAGTATTTATATTGTCGGCATAATCTGTAAATTTTGGTCGCTGTGTTTGACCGAAAAGGCAACAGCATACGCAATCTGATATGGGAGATAAGGATTCGGAGGTCGCTATGCACTGTAAATTATTTTGTTCGCTATGAATAATATTTTCAATTGCCCGTATATCGTCATAATAGGAATAATTGACAACGCTTATAGGTGAATACAATTCATTGTTTTCTCTTAATAATATAGGCGATGCCTCAATGAATGGAATATTATTCATTATCATTATAGCTTTTTGGTAATCTAAATTATTACGAAACTTATTGTGATTAGTAAAGTAAGAATATTTTTTTAATTTTTTAAACAACATATCCCAATCATAATTATTAGGAACGAACAAGTGTGAAATACTTCTACAACCTTGTCCGAAATAAAGACAAATATCATCTTCCAAACCACTGATATCGTCATTGTTTTGTATTATTGCACAAGAATATCTATTTTTTCTGATAATATGGGGAATATTTTGGAAGTACTCCTCAAAAATCAAGGAAGACGAATTGCTACCTGTAGCTATTACTCCATTGCATGAAGAGTATTTTATGTCGGATAATGTTGTTGAAAGTTCTATATGAGATTTTAATTCGGGTAGATAGTGGATTAACCGTTCGAGCAGAAAGGGTATGATAATATTGTCATTACTAGACAGTTTGATTGAAGCTTTATTCCCACTTAATATTACACACATCACATCGTGAAAGGCAACTGCAGGTATGTTTCCTGCACAAACAATCAATATGTGTAAAGTCGGCAATTTTATTTCATTGTTTAAATAGGGGGTTATTTCTTTTACACTATCAGGAGTTTTTACCATATCTTTGATATAATATCCTATATTGTTTAATGCATTGATTATTTGAGATTTTTCAAACCAAGGATTGTTTTGTTGTGCCAACGATATTATTTTTTGATAATCCGTACTATCCATATTTTTTGTAATATCATCGGCAAGCCGAATGAAAGCATTGATTATGTCTCTAATAGTCATAAAAATGAAATTTAAAAATTATATGTTATATATTTTATAATACAAAATACAAATGGAAATATTATCGTTTAGAAATATCTTTGTAAAGAGTTTGTAGTAACACTTTTCCTTTCATTTCACGCTTTTTATCCCCACCAATAACACATTTATTTGCATCATTGTCCCAAAAAGTTACACCGGTGGAATCCAAAAAGCCAAATCCATTTGTATAAACAAAGAAAGCATAATTAGGAATATTAAAATTAAATATATTTCTTGAATACATAAATTCTTCACATGGAAGGTTCATCGCAGTAAGTATCGTTTTTGGTATATCAGTTTGATTGATTAGCTTATCAATTTTCATACTCTTTTCTATTGCTCCGCCACTAAATATAATAGGTATGTGATAATAGTCTATGTCTTGCGGAGAAGTTTGTTTTGGGAGTTTGCTTGTGTGATCGGCAACCAATACTACTAAAGTATTTTTCCATAAGGGGGATTTTTCCAATGCATTGAAAAAAACACCTAGACAAGAATCCGTGTAAGCTACACTGTTTACATAAGCATCTTTGAATTTGTGCATATTCACATCAAAAGGTTCGTGTGAGGATAGTGTTAAAAAGGTTGTGAAGAATGGAATTTTGGTATCGTATTGTTGCATATGTGAAATAAGAAAATCAAACATCTTTTCATCACTTACTCCCCATTTACTCAATCTGTCTTTTAGTTCAAAGGATTTATAATCTATTACATTTTTATAATTAGACCCATAAAAGAATGAACGCATGTTTGCAAAATTTATATCTCCTCCGTAAATCATTTCACAATTGTATCCAAATTTTCCTAATGTTTTTGCAATAGATGGTAAGGTTGCTGTTTTTTCTGGGTACTTGATAATGGACATATCAGGTTGTGCCAAAAAGCCTGTAAGTATGGAGACAATACCTCTGTCTGTTCGCATCCCATTACTATATGCGTTTGTGAAGACTATTGATTGTTTTGCTATCTTGTTAAGATTGGGTGTAACTTCTTTACCTTCGTAAGTAGACAAGTGACCGTCGAGAGCTCCAATCAATCTACCTGAAAAACTTTCTAGTATTATTATTACAATATTGGGACGTTTATTTTTTAGAGGAAGAGTAGAAAAATCATTGATATTTGAAACTATATATTTTTGTTGAGGTAATAATTTATCAAATTCTTGTTTGCAAAAATTTTCATCATAGAATTGATATTTCTTTCCAAAATCTTCATTCTTGGTCAGTGAATATATGAGATTGAAGGACGGATTGACAGCGGCAAGATTAAGTTTTTGATTATTGCAATAATAGACCATTCCTACATTTGCCGTTGCAGCAGAGATACCTCCTCTGGTGAATATGATAAATATGGGAATACAAATAATGAGTGTAGCGATAGATATGGTATTAAATAATATTGTACCTTTCTTTGTAATACCCTCACTTTTTTTTAGCCATTTGTTTATAGTATATTTATATGAAAATAAGATAAAAAAGAAATATGGTATGGCAATTAGTATAAATTTTAGAACATCTTTAATAGTTACGCTATTTAAACTTTCGTTGAAATCCCTAAGATAGAAAATAAGCGTAGCATCTATACGAAAACTCCAATAGGAATATAATACGCAATCAACAGCGAAAACAATAGAGATTATAGCTCCCAATATCGTATTGTATACAAGTAAAATTTTTTGAATATTATATACAAATAATACTCTAATAAGTAACAGCAAAATAGGGAAAAAAAGAAAATATGCAGCAAAACAAAAATCAAGTTTGAAACCATGATAGATAACATTGATATAGTCGGTTAAGGTTACACCATTTATATGATTGAATAACATAAACAAAGGTTTCTGAATTACAAACATCATAATCCAGAAACCGTAAAACGATAGAAGTATCGCCAATTGTTTTTTCATTGTATTTAATTATTACTTCTTGATAAGACTACTTTACATGGATAGAATACTTGTATAAAATTTATTGATATTGCTAATGATTATTATTTATCATTCCTCTTTGAATGAGGAGATATTTTATGTCCGCATCTTTTCCTCTGAATCTGCGATATTGTTCTGTGGCATCATTTGTTCCGCCGTGTGCCAGAATGTAGTCTTTGAATTTATTACTAATTGTTTTATTGAAGATATCTCCTGTTTCTTCCCATGCAACAAAAGCATCTGCATCTAACATTTCACTCCATGTGTAACAATAATACCCTGCCGAGTATCCTCCCCCGAAAATATGGGTGAAATATGTACTTCTATAACGAGGGGGAATTTGTTCTGGCACACCGATATTTTGCATTGTTTTCGTCTCAAATTCTTGTAAGGAAATTGTGTCATCAACTGAGAATTTATGCAGCTGCATATCCAACCAAGCTGCAGCAAGTAATTCCGTAAACATGAAACCTTGATTGAAATATTTAGCTTTTTGTATTTTGTCTATGATGGATTGAGGAATAATTTCGCCTTTTGTATTTTTAGCGTAAGACTTTAATACTTCAGGTTGCATACACCAGTGCTCATATAACTGCGATGGACATTCTACAAAATCAGTGGGAACACTCGTGCCTGATGTTGAAGGATAGGTCCCATCTGATAGAAATTCGTTTATAGCGTGTCCCATTTCATGAAAAATAGTTAAAGCTTCATCTGCTGTTAACGTTGTTCTATTATCTTGTTTTGTATAGTTGAAACAAACTTGTACTATAGGAGAAATATTTTTGCTACGATACTTGTATTGAGGAGTGAATGTCGTACACCAAGCACCACCACTTTTGCCGTTTCTTATGAATGGATCAAAATAAAGAACACCTTTATGATTGCCGTTCTCATCTTTGACCTGATAAACGTCCACATCTTTTGCATATGTTTGAATGTTGTTGAGTTTAGTAAAGGTAAGACCATATAATTTTGTAATATTGTTAAAACAACCTTGTTTAACATTTTCTATTTCAAAATAAGGACGAGTTTGTTCTTCATCAAAATCATATTTTTTCTTCTTCAATTTTTCGGCATAATAGTACATATCCCATCCTTTTAACTCAGCACCTTTTTCATCTTGTGATAACATTGCTTGAAATTCCTTTATGTCATTGTTAGCTGTGATAACAGAATATCTAAGACAATTTTTTATTATGCTATCTGCATTTTGAGGAGTCTTAGCCATCCGTTCCTCCAATTGCCATGAAGCAAAATTTTCATAACCTAAAATTTTTGCCATTTGAGCTCTTAAATGGAGTATCTGTTCAGCAATTTTATTGTTGTTATATTGATTGTCATTATTACCTCTGTTGATCCTGGCTTCAAAAATCTGTCGACGTAATTTTCTATTTTCAGAATATGTCAGGAAAGGTATTACACTTGAATTGTCTAGGGTAAATATCCATTTGCCATCTTGTTGTTGTTCTTTGGCGACCTTACTGGCGTTTTGGATTAACCATGTAGGTAATCCTTTCAAATCTCCCTTGTCTGTAATGACTAATTTATAATTTTTTGTCTCTGATAGGACATTGTCATTGTATTTGTTATTTAGACTGACAAGTTGTTGATTAATTTTTTTTAATTCATTTTTTTTCTCACTATTTAGTAAAGCTCCTCCACGAACAAAAGAATCGTATGTTTTTTTTAGTAGATGTGTTTGCTCTTCATTTAGATTAGATTTACTACGATTATCCCACACTGTTTTGATTCGGTTAAACAGTTTTTCGTTTAGTTTAATCTCTGTCTCATGATCCGAAAGTATGGGGGAAATTTTCTCTTGTAATTTTTGCAACTCCTCATTAGTATTGCATCCTACCATATTTTGATAGAGTAAAACAACACGACTTAATAATCTTCCACTATAGTCCAGAGCTGCTATGGTATTATCAAATGTGGGTTTATCAGAATTGTTTATTATAGAGTCAATTTCTTTGTCGTGAATTTTGATTGCTTCCGTTATCGCTGGTTCATAGTCTGAGATTTTAATATCATTGAATGGCACTGTGCCAAATGGAGTATTCCAATCATCCAGTAATAGATTTTTTATATCACTTTTGCCACATCCTGTTAGGATTAAAAATGCTACGCTACACATTGCAATTAATGTTTTTTTCATATTGTATTTCTTTATTGATTTATATGAATGGTTGGTATGTATTTACTAATCTAACTTTGCTATTTATTATCGCTATTTACAGTCTTTTTAAAATTAAATTTAGGTTCCTCATTATTACGTAAGCGTTTGATATTTTTTCTATGTGTCCAGACGATGAAAATAGCCACTATAACTGAAAATATTGCCATGGAAAGGGTTATATCTTCGTGTTTAGGCAACCAAAGTTTGCTTGTAAGATAAAGAATAGGGAAACTAATTGCTGCGGTTATGGAGGAAACCGAAATATATTTAGTAAGAATAAATGTAAGTATGAATACGGCGAGTACGAAAGGAATAATATTGTTGAAAAGACCAATGACAGCCCCTAACATAGTAGCAACACCTTTCCCCCCTTTGAATCCTGCAAAGATAGGTAATGCATGACCAACAACGACGGTGATTGCAACAGCTAAAGAATAGTAAGAAAAATCATTTACCCAGCCCAAATCTTTTAGAAATGAGGCAAAAACATTAGCAGATAAATAAACTGCTATCCAACCCTTAGCAACATCTAATGCAAGTACAACCAAGCCTGGTAAAAGTCCCAAGACCCTGATAGTATTAGTCGCACCGGCATTATGAGAGCCGGCTTTACGAACATCAGTTCCGAAAAAACTTTTACCAATCCAAACAGCAGAAGGAATGCTTCCTAATAAATATGCAATAGCAAGTCCCAAGAGTAATTCTAGTGCTCTATATATTGTAAAATGTTCCATAAAACTTACCTCGTTTGGTTAATTATTTACCACCAATTGTGAAAAAAACATATTTACATTGTTGAGAAATTTATTTTAAACAATGTAAATACATTCTAATTGTGTTTTTTAATCCATAATACAGCGAATCGCATATGAGAGCGTGTCCAATAGATACTTCATCTGTCCATGGTATCATTTGATGGTAATATTCTAAATTTTCTAAACTCAAATCGTGTCCGGCATTTAATCCCAACTGGCATTTTTTTGTACATTCTGCCGTTTTAATGAACGATTCAATGGCTTGTTCTTTATTCATTGAATAATTTTCTGCATAACTCTGAGTGTACAACTCAACTCTATCTGCACCACAGTCCCTTGCCCCTTTTACCATATCACAGTCAGGGTCTACGAATATAGATACTCTGCATGTTTTTTGCAATCTTGCAACAACATTTTTTAAGAATTTGGAATTGCTTATTGTGTCCCATCCGTGATTACTAGTCAATTGATTTGGTTTGTCGGGGACTAATGTAGCCTGTGTAGGTTTGATATTTTCAATAATTGATATATATCTATCGTCTGGATACCCTTCAATATTGAATTCCGTAGTCACTATTTCTTTTAGATTAAATACATCATTCTTTGTTATGTGTCTTTCATCAGGACGTGGATGTACGGTAATACCCTCTGCTCCGAATGACTCTATGTCCGTCGTAAGTTTGATAATATTAGGATTATTACCTCCGCGAGCATTTCTTAATGTTGCTATCTTGTTGATATTTACGCTTAATCGTGTCATTTTAGTACAGTTTTGCCGATATATTCGTTTGCAAAGGTAGTATAAAAAATTGAAATGAGAAATAAATTTGTATGCATCGGCATAATTATTTATATCTACTAAAGAAGAATTGAAAATTCTTGTATCATATCAAAATTTCATCATTTTTGAGTATTGTAAGATGAAAAAATATGTGGTAAATTTGCGATTCAAAAGATATGACCGTAAAAACTAATAATTAAAATTTATAAACAAAATGGGAGAAGAATATATTCACAATCACAAATGTGATTGCCATGAACACGAACAGCAAAATGGTGGACGTAATCATAGTCATTGTGGTTCTCAAGATAAAGAACACGCTCATCATCATCACCATCACCATGAAATAAATGCAAATTCGTTAAACAAAGCATTCATTTTCGGTATTGTATTGAACAGTTCGTTTGTTATAATTGAGTTCTTGATAGGTTTTTTTTCTAATTCGATAGGTTTAATTTCCGATGCAGGGCACAATCTTTCCGATGTAGCTTCATTGGTCCTTGCTTTGATGGCTTTCAGGGTAGCAAAAATACATTCCAATCAGAAATATACTTACGGATATAGAAAAATGACTATCCATGTTTCGCTTATCAACGCTGTTATTTTACTTGTGGCAGTGGCTTTTATTGTAATAGAAAGTGTACACAAGTTATTTGTTTTGGAAGTTGTTGAAGGTGAGATGATAAGTATTACTGCTATGGTTGGCGTACTAATAAACGGCTTGACAGCATGGTTATTTATGAAAGATAAAGAGAAAGATCTTAATGTAAAAGGAGCATATTTACATATGGCCACTGATGCTTTAGTATCAATCGGTGTAGTTGTATCAGGAATAATAATAATGGCAACCGGAATGTATTGGATAGACGGAGTGATAGGCTTGATAGTGGCTTGTATTATCATTTACTCTACAATTGATTTACTAAAAGATTCCATTCGGTTGGCATTGGATGGTGTTCCGAAGGGAATTTCTATTGGTGAAATAGAAAAAGGAATTCATAATATTGCAAACGTTAGAGACATACACCATATTCATATTTGGGCAATCTCTACTACAGAAAATTCTTTGACAGCTCATATAAAAATCAACGATATTAATGATTTGGAGCAGACTAAACATCTAATTAAATCTTATCTTAAAGATCACAATATAACCCATTCTACTTTGGAAGTAGAAGATTCACTCTCTGAGTGTAAGGAAAAAGATTGCTGTTGTTAAAAAAGAAAAAATTAAAGTCTGACTTTAATTTTTTATTGTCAGACTTTAATTTTCTGAAATGATGGTATACAATTTTTAATTTTAAAATTGTTCGAATATTTTTGAATCAGTGACAATATATTAGTTAGAATTGTTAATTGGAGTTATAAAAATAAACTTTTTTCTAGTAAATCATAGTCTATTTTACGATATTCAATCAAATGTTTTAGAAAAAAGACAATTATTTTTGTAATTTTGCGTTTGAAGGTGGCATACAGATGAGAGAATAATTTAATAAAAATAAATTAGTGTAGTAATGAAGAAACAAATAGTTGTAATATTAGCATTTAGTTTGGTATTTTGTTTATTTAACGATGTGAGAAGTCAGGGGCTTACGTTGGATTCTTGCAGACATATGGCATTAAGGCACAATAAAGGGGCTGAAATATCACAGGAGTCTTTACTTGCAGCACAGGAAATAAGGAAAGCGGCTTTTACACAGTTTCTTCCGTCGTTTAATGCTAGTGGATCGTACCTTTATAACTCTAAAAATATTAGTATTTTGGGAGAAGATAAAGTTCTTCCAGTAGGGTCATTAACATCGGATGGCAAGTTTACATACACAATGGACGATATAGTCACCATTCCTTACGGAACAGGAAAAGTACCAATTAATTCACAAGGACAACCTACAAAAAATCCAAAGGAATTTATACCCAAACATGTTGCTTATCTGCCAAAGGACCAATTAAGCTTTGATATGCAAAATATTTTTGTAGCAGGTATAGGTTTTACTCAACCGATATTTATGGGAGGTAAGATATTGGCTTTATATAAACTCTCAAAGGCTACTGAAAATATTGCATTATTATCTGCAAATAATAAAGATATTGGAATAATGATAGAGGTTGATGAGGCTTATTGGCGTGTTGTTTCTTTGCAAAAGAAAGTGGAGTTAGCAAAAGAGTATAATGAGTTACTGAAAACAACATATGCAAATGTAAGATCAATGTTTGATGAGGGAATTGCAACGAACAATGATTTATTAAAAGTACAAGTGAAACTAAACGAGAGTGAGATGGCATTGACTAAGGCTGAGAATGGGTTGAGTCTTAGTAAAATGCTTTTGAATCAAATATGCGGTATGACTTCTGATATGGATTATGTTTTAGATGATTCAATCTATATAAGTAATTCCGATATTGTTAAGATAATTGATATAAAACAAGAAATCAGTAGCCGAATAGAAGTTATGATATTGGAACAAACGGTAAATATCGCTAAAACACAGGTTGATATTGCTCGTTCTCGTTTTATGCCTAGTATGGTTGCCAATGGTAGTTATGTACTTTCCAATCCTAATATGTTTAATGGTTTTGACAAATCCTTTAATGGGATGTTTACTGTTGGGATTGGTATTACTATGCCTATATTTCATTTTGGTGATAGGATACATACTTTGAAGGCGGCCAAACATCAATTACGTGTAGCAGAGCTTACCAGGGATGAAACTATGGAAAAATTGGAATTACAAGCAAATATGAAACAGAATTCCAGAAATGAAGCTGTCAAACAGTCTATAATGGCTACTAATAATATGCTTCATGCTGAGGAGAATTTACGTACGGCTCAGCTTGGCTTTGAAGAAGGAGTTATATCTACAAGTGATTTAATGCAAGCACAGACTGCATGGGTTAGTGCAAAAAGTGAGGTTATAGATGCTAAAATTAATATGATGTTAACGGATTTGTATTTGAACCAATCCTTGGGAAAAGTCAAAATTCCGCATATAGATAGAACAAAGAAGACGAAATAATAAAATATGGATATCTGTTACGAGAACAAGATACCGTGTTAATCAAATGGAGTGAGTAGAATATAAAAAATAGATGAAAGATATGAAAACAAAAGAGAACAAAACCTTAGTAATGTCATTTGTGATATTGATTTCTTTTATAGCTATCATAGGTATTATTGGATATTTCATATTATCTCCTAGTGAATTGATTTTGCAAGGAGAAGTTGAAGCTAACGAAGTGCGTGTTAGCGGAAAGTTAGCCGGAAGGATTCTTGAATTGAAGGCAAGAGAGGGTGAGAGTGTACAGAAAGGACAAGTATTGGTTTTGATAGATTCTCCCGAAATCAATGCTAAGGCTTTGCAGGCAAGAAGTGTGCAGCAAGTTGCACAAGCCGTAAGTAATAAAGCTAAAAATGGTGCAAGAAAAGAGATGATAGAGGGAGCAAAGGAGCAATATGAGAGAGCAAAAGCGGCAGCTGATTACGCTACAAAGAGTTATCAAAGGATGAAAAATTTATATGATAAGGGTGTTATTGCAGCTCAAAAGTTTGATGAAGTAGAAGCACAATACAAAGCGGCTATTGCACAGCAAAAAGCAGCAAAAAGTCAATATGATATGGCGATAAATGGGACACAAATAGAAGATAAAGAGGCAGCATTGGCTCAAGTGAATCAGGCAAAGGGAGCTGTAATGGAAGTTTCTTCATATATGAGCGAGACTAAATTGATTGCACCGATTAGTGGGGAAATAGGGGAGATTTACCCTAAAGTTGGAGAACTTGTTGGCACTGGCTCTCCGATTATGACTATTGTTGATTTGAATGATATTTGGGTTACATTTAATATTAGAGAGGAGCTGTTAAGTAAAATAGGTATGGGAGATATTATTACTGCGAAGGTTCCTGCTTTAAATAACAAAGAAGTTAAATTGAAAGTAAATTATATTAAGGTTTTGGGATCTTACGCCACCTGGAAGGCGACTAAATTGACTGATGAGTACGATACAAAAACGTTTGAGGTGAAGGCGGTGCCTATAGAGAAAATTAACGGTTTTCGACCAGGAATGAGTGTTATTGTCAATTGGACAAAACTGAGAAAATAGCATATCAATGTGTACGTGACGTATATTATTTAAATTCTTTTCAAAAAATAATTTACTAACGTGGGACTTTAATTTGCTAATATGAGACAACAGATTGTTGATATGGTATTGTAGTAAAGTATAAAGAGATAATGAACATTTGAAACATAAAAAAGGGAGGTGTTTTTATGATGGCAAAAGGTTTTATACCTGTATTGAGAAGAGAATGGAGAAGAATAACTTTTCGTCCGATATATCTTATGATGATGGTTATTATACCTTCTATAGTTATTGTGTTTTTTGCTACGTTCTTGAATCAAGGTATGCCATCGTCGTTACCTATAGCAGTTGTGGATTTTGATAATTCTTCGACATCTCGTTTGATTGTTCGCAATATTTCTGCCGGACAAACATGTGAAGTTAGGTATAAGTTGACTTCATATGAAAGTTGTAAAACAAAAATGCAAACGGGAGACATCTATGCTTATGTAATAATTCCTAGAAACTTCGAAAAAGACTTGTATAATAAGAAAAATCCTATAGTAAATTTCTATACAGAGTATGCACATTACTTGGCGGGATCTTTGATTATGAAGGAAATTAATACCACACTGTCAACACTAGCTGCAGGGGTGGATTTGAAAGTTCGTTTAGCAAAAGGTCAGCAGTACGATATTGCAATGGCACAGGTAAATCCCATAAGGAATGATATGCATATTATAGGAAATGCTCAACTGAACTATGCATTTTACTTAACCTCTACTATTATGCCTGGAATTATATTTTTGATGGCTATGATTTGTACAGTCTATGCGATAGGTATAGAATTTAAGGTAGGTTCATCTCGTCGTTGGTTAGTAACCGGTAAAAGAGACATAGTCACCTCTATGGCTGGTAAATTATTTCCTTATACTGTCATATTTTCATTGATGGTAGTTGTCAGTGAAATGGTAATGGAGAAGATAATGGGTTTTCCTAGTAAAGGCAATCCCACATTGCTTTATTTGGGTGGAGTAATGACGGTAGTGGCTTATCAAGCTATGGGAATATTAGTAATAGGTTTGTTACCATCGTTAAGAACTGCCTTAAGTATTGCTGCATTTTATGGAGTAATTGGTTTTACTCTTGCAGGTTTTACGTATCCTCATTTTGCTATGCTTGATGCTGTCAAACCATATACTTATTTGTATCCACTGAGACAATATTATATGCTTTATTGTAATGTACAAATTAATGGCTTGTCGCTTTTTGAAACCTTATGGCCGTTTTTGTACTTATTGATATTCAATTTTGCTCCATTTATCGTACTATGGAATATCAGACGAACGGCAATTAAATTGGATTACGAGAGAAATTAATACTTTGCATTCTATGAATATCAACAAAAGAATAAGAAGGGATTTACAAGAGAATAGAAAAGCATGGATAGATATGCTATATATTCTACGGAAAGAACTTTATGGCATACTTACAGACAAAGGGACTATAATCATTTTTTTTATTGCGACCTTAGTTTATCCATTGGTGTGTGGATATATTTACAATAGAGAGATGATGAGAGAATCTCCTATAGCTGTTGTAGATAATAACCATTCTTCTTTATCTCGGCAATATATAAGGATGCTAAATGCTACACCGGAGGTAGAAATAGTCTATCAACCTATAGATATGACAGAAGCAAAATTGCTACAAAAGAAGGGAAAGGTGCATGGTATTGTAAATATTCCAAAAGAGTTTTCTTCAAAAATAAATAAAGGGGAGCAGGCTACTGTGAATGTTTTTGCGGATGTAACATCTTTTTTTTGGTATCGTAATCTTGCTACTGCAACTGCTTATGTTAGTATAACTATGGGTTATGGCATAGAGGCAAAAAATCTTATTAGTAAGGGCGTATCTTATAATGAAGCAATGAGTTCAATTCGTCCTTTCATACCTCAAGAACAACTTTTATTTCAACCTGGAGGTTATCCATCCTTTATACTACCTATTATATGTATCATACTATTACAACAAACAATATTGCTCGGTATAGGAGTATTAGCGGGTAAGAGGTTAGAGAATAATAAATATAAGCTCATAACTCCTAATAATGTTCATTACCGTGGTATATTTCGTATTATTTTCGGGAGATTGTTAGCCGTTTTTTTAGTATATATTCCGATAAGTATATACGTCCTTATACTTATCCCTCACTTCTTCAATATACCTCAGTTGTACACAAGCCCAATTGAAGTGTTAAGTTTTATAATACCTTTTTTGTTGGCTTCCATACTATTAGGAATGACTTGTTCTGTATTTTTCCATCATAGAGAAAACGCTATACCTTTCTTTATTTTTATGTCAATACCTATTTTGTTGATGTCAGGCTTATCATGGCCAAGAGAATCAATGCCAAATTTCTGGAGAAATATTTCTTATCTGTTTCCGTCCACTTTTGGTGCGAATGGGTTTGTCAGGATGAGTACCATGGGAGCAAATCTTGTAGAAATAAGTAAGGAACATTTTAGTTTATGGGTACTTGTTGCTATTTATTTTATAACAACATTCTTTGCGTATCGTTGGCGTATGCTAAAAGTATGGCGAAATAACATCAAATAAAAGTATATTAACAAAAAACAATAACGGTATTTGGATATCAAAAAATATAAATGTGAGATATTGTCCGTAAATTGTATAATACTTGATTAAGTATATCATTTATATATTTTATATTAGGATTGAATCCAAAATTTGATTGTGTATCTAAGTTACTATTTTTAATAACAGAATTATTTTAGGATGACTTAGTACTAATGTCAAGAAAGGATTTATCCTTTCTTGACATTAGTAAAATCTTTCTTGACATTAGTTTTGTAGTATGGCAAATTGTTTTCATATATTGTGTTTTGGTGATATTGTTACAAAATGATGATAATATGAAATAAAAGTTTGTGTCATTTAATAGATATACAGCATTGTCACTATCAATTGTAGTGTGAAAAACTTCTTAATATATTTTCTTGTCATTTGAATAAATATTATTATCTTTGCACATCAAACACCAGTCTTGAAAGATTGATGTTGTGGTATGTGTGTGGAAATAAGTAATAGTTAAACAAATAAATATAAAAAATGAAGTTTATAGTTCATGGAGGCACTTTGGCCAGTTCTTTAAATTCAATAATGGGATTAGTTGCCAAAAACAATACGATTCCCATCGTGGAGAATTTATTATTTGTCTTAAATGATAAGACATTGAGTATAACAGCCTCAGATTTGGAGACGGTTGCTAATGTAAGTATTGAGTTACAAGAGGCGGAGGCGAGTGGAATTACCAAAGTTTGTATTCCTGGCAAAGAGCTTTATACATTGGTTAGTCAATTGTCATCGTTGCCACTGACGATGGTTGTAAAGGACGAGTTCTCAATAGAGATTACCACTGACAATGGGGGAAAGTATAATTTTAAGGGTATAGATCCCGACGATTATCCACAAATGATTCAAATAGAAGACAAAAATGAGTTTACAATTAAGTCATCTACACTTGTAAACGGTATAAATAAGACACTATTTGCTATTGCTACCGAAGATTTTCGCCCACAGATGACAGGGGTTCTGTGTGAATTTTCGCCGAAAGGACTAACCTTTGTTGGTACAGACTCACATAAATTGGTAAGATTACGCAATACTTCGTATGCAACTGAGGATGAAAAAGCCTTTATTCTCCCTAAAAAAACACTTAGTCTGATGAGCAAAATCCTTTCTTCCATAAACGAAGAGTTTGAAGTGAAGGTTGAAAATAATTTATCAAATATTGCTTTTTATTTTCAAAACTATCATTTTGCTTGTCGCTTGATAGAAGGCAAGTACCCACAGTATGACAGTGCTATACCAAATGATAATCCGAATAAGCTTATTGTTGCAAAAAATTCACTTTTAGAGAGTGTGAAACGTATATCTATTTTCACTAATCCAACAACTAATCAGATACGTTTTGAAGTCAATTCAAAAGAAATCGTTATTCAAGCAGAGGATATAGATTCGCAGAATAAAGCACAAGAACGTATTGCATGTTCATATGAAGGTGAACCGATGACTATAGGATTGAATGCAAAATTTTTAACAGAAACTATTTCTAATGTGGAGACGGAGAATGTATGTTTTGAGATGTCTAGACCAGATCGTCCTTGTATTGTGACACCTTATGATGAAGAAACAAAAGAATCACAAAAGGAAGAAACATTGTTAATGTTGGTAATGCCGGTTATACTAATCAATTAGGATTTAAATAAAAATAAAAAAATAAAATGAAAAAAGTTGTTTATGTATTGACAATATTGATGCTTATGTCATCAGTATCATTCGCTCAAAAAAAGAATAAAAAAGTCAAAGATGAGAATCAAGGCTATCAATTCACAGTTGTAAAAGAAAATCCAGCAACAAGTGTGAAAGATCAGAATCGTTCTGGCACGTGTTGGGCATATTCTGGACTTGCTTTTATAGAGTCAGAACTTTTGAAGGCAGGGAAAGGAGAGTATGACTTATCTGAGGCTTGGATTTATAGGAATGCTTACACTGATAAGGCTGATAGATATATTAGAGCACACGGTTCTGCAAATTTCTCTGAAGGTGGTGCTTTTCAAGATATACCTTACATCATTAAAAAGTATGGTATTGTTCCTGAAGAAGTATATCGTGGTCTTAATTACGGGACTGATAAACCTGATTTCTCAGAAATTACTCCTGTATTTACAAGCTATATAGGAGGATTGGCAAAGGGAAAGAGTCTTTCTACTGCTTGGAAGCAAGGATTTGAATCTTTATTGGACTCTTATTTCGGAAAAAAAGTAGAGACTTTCAAATACAAAGGTGTAGAATACACACCACAGTCTTTTGCTGCCTCTTTAGGTTTGAATTGGGATAATTACATAGAGATAGGTTCCTATACTCACTATCCTTTTTATGAAATGTTTGAACTGGAAGTGCCGGATAATTGGTTACATGCAAAAATTTATAATGTTCCTCTTGATGAGATGATTCAGATTATAGATGATGCTATAATGAATGGTTATACCATTGGTTGGGGGTCTGATGTTAGTGAAAAGGGATTCTCATGGAAGAATGGTGTTGCTATTGTTCCCGATGAAGAAAAGAGAGATCTTTCTGGTACGGAGAAAGAAAAGTGGGAAAAATTGACTGCTTCTGAAAAGGCAGCTGCATCTTATTCTTTTGATGGTACAACGAAAGAAAAGAAAATTACACAGAAAGATCGTCAAATCGGATATGATAACTATTCCACTACGGATGATCATGGTATGCAGATAGTTGGTATATACAAAGACCAAAATGGTAATAAGTTTTATAAAGTTAAAAATTCTTGGGGCACAGATAGCGGTAAATATGATGGCTATTTCTTCGCTAGTGAGTCTTTTGTTCGTTACAAGACTATAGATTTTCAGATTAATAAGAATGCTTTGTCTTCCCAGATGAGAAACAAATTGAAAATAAAATAAAGTAAATGTAATACTTTAGATATTTGGGGTGAGAAATTTAATAATTTCTCGCCTTTATTGTTTTATTTTTCTGATGTTTTTCAGGGTTACGATTAGTATCAGTAATAATTGATTTATCTTTTTAACAAAGGTGAGATTATGAATTTATTTTTGTGATTCCGAATGAAATAATAAAAAATTAAAGTGGGACAATAAAAAATTCTTTCTTGACAATAATTTTTTATTGTCAAGAAAGAATTTACCAATACCAAGAAAGAATTTGATTAATAACAAAATTGTCACTGTGAGAGTAAATAAATATCATATTATTGCAATAATCAATAAAACATATTTTATAAACGTTATATAAAATATGAGTAATAGTTATTTTTTTGTAGGGAATAACGTATGTTTTTGAGTTTCATCTGGAACGAAATTGTCTTTCTTTTCTGCATTGTTACGAGGTAAGACATTATATTTTATCTTCTTCCATTTGCCTGCTTCAAAAAATAATCCAGTTACTTCACCCGAGGGGATATAATATTGTTTCAAACCTTCCATACCATAAGTTGTGGGCTCCAAGATATCAAAAAATATCATTTTTTCAGTTTTGGTCTCATTAGGTTCTTTTTCAAATGGCTTAGCTTTATGAAAAATGGTATTTTTTGCTTTTTTGATAGAAACTATATCATAGTATTGTTTGCCATAATTTAGTGTAAAATTAGCCTCAGTGGAATACTCAAAAACGTAGCGCAATCTTTCTTTCTCCTTATAGAAGACATTTTGACCAAATATAGGTCTACCGCTGTTGCTACGAAAAGATATAGGTTCTATTATACGTTTACGCGAATAAATATCATTGCCATCCCAACCCAATAGTATATAATACGTTTTTTTATCGTATTTTGTCTCAATCAGTTCATAATACACTGCACCTATCCATGTACTATCATTGAGTTTTTGAGTTTCTTGTTCTGCTATTTCGTCTCCTTTATCAAATAAACGATAGGCTTCATAAAGTGAAGTGTTATTATTTTTTGATTGAACAAAACCATAGTTCTCAAAACTTCCCCTATCGTCCATAATACTCCAAGTGAAGATGCGAAATTGTTTGTCTTTGGAAGAAAGAATACTGATTTTATTTAACTTAGAAAAAGAATAACCAAAACTTTTTTCAAATTCCAATGCATTTTCCAATTCTGCAATAAATTTTTCGTTAGCTGCAAAGCGTTCATTAGAAGATTTAGCAGAAAACATCTGCTCCATAAGAGGTTCTAATATCAATTCAAATCCCTGCATATTATAGCTCTTTTGTGCAAATAAAGAGAAGCTTATGCAGAAATATAGTATCGGTATAATCTTTTTCATTTTCCTTAAATTATCATATCTATTGATATTGTTAAACTGTGAAGTAGCCTTCAAAAACTCTTATTGCATTACCCGTTAGTATTACATTATTAAAGGTATTAATCTCTTTGTTGAACTCTACTGTCAAATTTTCGTTATGGGTGTGAACTTTAACCAAATGTTTACCATCTTCCCAACCATCTTTTATAGCATAAGCAAGAGCAGATGCCACCATGCCAGTACCACAAGACAACGTCTCATTTTCAACTCCTTTCTCGTATGTACGAATGACAAGTTCTTTATTTCCGAGTTGCTCTGCAAAATTAATATTCGCTCCGTTATATTTTTCAAATCGCTCCTCATTGCGAAGCTTTTTACCTTTTTTGAATACATCTACTTTATTGATATTTTTGACAAAGGTCACAAAATGTGAAGTTCCCGAATCAATCCAAATACCATCTTCAAATATTTTTACTTTATTGGTATTAACCATTTTTAATGCCACATTAACGGAATCAATGACACGGGCAAAGTGTATACCATCTGGAGCCAAGAAAGAAAAAACATTATTTCTCAAAATACCTATATGTTTAGCGAACATAACTATACATCTCCCACCATTGCCGCACATCATGTCAGTCGTACCATCGGGATTGAAAAATTGCATCCGAAAATCCGCTAATGGAGTATTAGATAAAATAATTATGCCATCAGCTCCTATGCCATAATGTCTGTTACATAATTTACTCACTTGTTGTTTTGATAACTCAATATTGACTTTCCTACCATCAATAATAATAAAATCGTTACCCGCTCCGTGATATTTGTAAAAATGTATTCGCATTGTTTTATTGTTGATTATACTTATTACATTAAAACTTATTTATGGTAAATCAAAAAATTATTTGAAAGCAACGAATTGTTACTATGAAAAATTAAAGTGTGAGATTAATTTACCAATGTCAAGAAAGAAAAAGTTAAAGTCCCACATTAATTAATTAGTATCTTACACAGTGTTACTTAATTCTTGAGTATGGTTGTTTTTATTTGTTCTTGTGCTTTCAAATTCTCTAACTCTTTTAGAGTTTTGTCTAAAAGAGTTTTATTTTTGTGCAATTCCTTAGATAGAGTGATAGTTTGATATAAGATGAACACACATGCAGCCACCATTACGATAAAACCTAATGTAAATGTTAGTGGTACCTTGTCTTCAAAGGAAGATAATTGAACTAACATCATGATAATTATTAGCAAACACGCTAACAGCATCACGAAAAGGTTCTTTAATGTTATTTTATTCATAAATTAGTATTTTAATAATTGCACTGACGTATTCGTGGTTGCTATACGTCAGTGCAACTGATGAATGCATGTTTTTATTTATTTCTCTATGCGTATTCTTGCATCAACAGCAACAATCTCTGTCATACTTCCCAATAGAGGATTCAAGTCCATTTCTGCTATTTCAGGAGCTGCTTGTACCAAAGCAGAGACTCTTGCTATTTGATCAGCATAAAGATCTTCATTAACCCCTTCTTTCCCTCGCACACCTTGAATAATTTTATAACCTTTCAATGATTTTATCATTTCCTTTGCTTCTTTAATTCCGATAGGTGCAAGGTTAGAACGAATATCTTTCAATACTTCAATAAAAATTCCCCCTAAACCGCAGAGAACTTGATGTCCGAACATCGGAGTTTTGATGCTACCGATATAAACTTCCGTACCATCGTACATATGATAGCATTGAACTGCATAAGTATCCTTTATTTTGATAAGACGTTGAAACTCCTTGCGTACATTCTCTTCACCTTTGATATTAAGACAGACGCCACCAACATCACTTTTGTGGACAGGACCGACAACTTTCATTACAACCGGGTAACCCACCTTATTGGCAAAATCGACTACTTCTTGTTCCTTATCGGATGAGATATCAATGGTATGATGTATCCCGGCAGCATCAAATAATTCGTTAATAACTTTCACATCAATGTATCCATTGTCACATTTGTCAATGATTGAACGAATCTTTTGTGTATCTACTTTGACAACATCATTTTCCGTGGCAGGATTAGGTGTGGAAACAATTCTACCTACAGCATTGCCAAAAACAGTTTCATCAGGGAAATAAGTATTTCCTTTATTAACAAAAGTTTTTATTTCTTCGCCTGCAACCATTGTGGAAGGTAAAATAGGGAATATTGGTTTCGTTGCAGTTTTCAGTTTATCGGATAAAACGTCATACGCTTCAAATATAGGCAATAGTCCAGGTGTTCCAAAGATTACACACATTGCATCAATGTTGTCCATTTTTTTATCCACAGTATCAATAATTTCTCCTAATTGTTCAGGCGTTCCTGTTGCCAGGAAGTCTATAGGATTTGATATTGAGGAACCGGGGAATAACTTTGTCAGCAATTCATCGGCAATTGCTCCTTCTATCTTTGGTATATTCAAATCACACTTGCTTAAAGCGTCAGTTAGCATTACTGCAGGTCCACCGGCGTGAGTTATTATCGCAATATTCTTTCCTTCAAATCTAGGATAAGTGAATATATTTGCAACCGTAACTAATTCTTCTCTACCATAGCAACGCACAATTCCTGCTTTACGGAACAAAGCGTCCACAGCAACATCATCAGTTGCCAAAGCTCCGGTGTGAGAAGATGCAGCACGAGAACCGGCAGCCGAATACCCTGCTTTAATTGCTGCTATCCTACAACCTTTTGCAATAAGAGACTTTGCATGCTTTAAAAGTTTTTGAGGATTTTTGATATTCTCTATGTAAAGCATAATAACCTTGCTTGATTTTATCGGATCAAAAACTTCATCGTGGTATTCCAAAATATCTTCTATACCAAGTTGAGCTGAATTTCCAACGGCCCAACAGTGATTGAAATGAAGACCCTGTTGTTTTCCGATATCCATTATGAAGCATCCCGTAGCACCGCTACCGGTTATGAAATCAACACCTCTTTGGGACGGTTCACTAAAAGGTTGAGAGAAAATAGCATGATGATATGGGGTAAAAATACCGGTACAATTAGGTCCAATCAAACAACCTCCCTGTTTCTCTATAATATTTACGATTCTTTGCTCTAATTCTTTGCCTTCATGAGATTCTTCACCGAATCCAGCAGAAATGATAACGAAAGCCTTACAATTTTTCTGCTCGGCAAGAACTTTAACACTTGCTTCTGCGAACTTACTTGCAATAGCCATCACTGCAAAATCTACTTGTGGTAAATCTTCTACTGTTCTATAACACTTTATTCCTTGTATTTCATCGGTCTTTGGGTTAACGCAAAAAAGTTCTCCCTTAAAGCCTCCTTCTTTTATATTTCTTACTAACGCACCTCCTGGTTTTGTTACATCATCACTTGCACCAACTACAACGATACTGCGTGGGTTGACAAGTTCTTTTGTTACTTTTGTCGCCATATCTTTATTTATTTTTATATTTATTATATTCTTTTGAAAAAATCTTTATAAACAATATTGCAAAGGTAATGATTTTTTCTGAAATAGATATAATACCATTATAAAATTGTGTGGAATAAGATAGGCCTCCATATTCATTTAAATGATTTAGTACATAAATTTGATTAATGGGAGTCTCTATATATTAAAATTATAAGGCTATTCAATTTCTTTTTAATTGATAATGTATTTATTAGAGTTTAATATTATGGAGCATAATATTAGTTTGCCAATGTCAAGAAAGAATTTATTAAAGTCCCACTTTAATTTGCTAAAGTGGGACTTTACTTTTACCAATTTATGAATTTGTAAAAGTAGGTATTGGCAATACAAGTATGAATTTTGATTATGGTGGAATATCATCATAGTTTTTTTATCAAATTGGACAAGAAAATCATAAAAATTCATTATTTATCATTTTTTTAACATAAAATTTAGTTACTTTTGCCGTTCATATTTATTTGGATTAAGCATCCTAACCACTAAATACTACAAAGAATTATGTACATTGTAGATGATAAAGTTGAAAAAATAGAGATATTGTCGCGTTATAGAAAGTTGATGCACATAGTTTGGAATACAGCATCAAAAGATGAGTTGTTGATGATTAGAAAGGCTTTTACGGTAGCAGTAAATGCACATGAGGGAGCCAGAAGAAAGTCAGGAGAACCATATATTTACCATCCGTTAGAGGTAGCTCGTATCGCAGGGGAGGATTTGGGTTTGGGACCGATTGCAATAGTGTGTGCACTTTTACATGATGTCGTAGAAGATACGGATTATACGCTGGAGGATTTAAAGAATATATTTAACGATAAAGTAGCTTTTATAGTTGACGGACTGACAAAGATAAAAGATGTTTATGATTATACATCCAATTCTTTGCAGAGCGAAACCTTTAGAAAGCTTTTAATAGCTATGGGTGATGATGTACGAGTGATATTGATTAAATTATGTGATAGACTACACAATATGCGAACCCTGGATGCTATGAAGTCCAATAAACAGTTGAAGATTGCAAGTGAGACACAATTTTTGTATGTTCCGTTAGCCCATAGATTAGGTCTTTATAAGTTTAAACAGGAATTGGAAGATCTTTCAACTAAATATCTCAACCCGGTTGCATATAATGAGATCAATGCAAAATTGCAAGATACAAAGGAGGAAAGGGAAAAATTTGTGGAGGATTTTTGTGGTCCTATAGAGCAAACTTTAAAAAGTAAACATTATGATTTCACGATTTCTTCGCGAGTAAAAAGTATTACTTCTATACTTGGAAAAATTGAAAAGAAAGCAGTGAGATTTGAGGAGATATATGATATTTTTGCTATTAGAATAATATTGAATGTTCCCATAGACAGAGAAAAGGAAGCTTGTTTTTCTGTTTATAGTATTATATCTTCCATGTACGAACAGCGGAAAGATCGTTTTAGAGACTGGTTGACGAAGCCTAAAACTAATGGTTATGAGGCACTTCACACAACTGTGATGAGTAAACAGGGAAAATGGGTAGAAATACAGATACGTTCCAAACGTATGGATGAGATTGCAGAAACAGGCTTAGCTGCTCATTACAAGTATAAGGAAGTTGAGGAAGGTGAGTTAGATGAAAATTTGGATGCATGGTTAAGTAAAATTCGTACATTGTTAGACAATCAAAATACAACAGCAGTTGATTTTGTCAATGACTTTAAAATGAATATTGTAACTGATGAAATAACTGTTTTTACGCCTAAAGGGAGAAGTATTTCTTTACCTTTTGGTAGTAGTGTATTGGATTTTGCATTCAATATTCATTCTGATTTAGGTCTTAACTGTATTGGAGCTAAGGTTAACTACAAAGTTGTTCCTATTGACTACAAATTACATAGTGCAGACCAAGTAGAAATAATTACTTCTAGAATAGCTCACCCTGAAGAGAAATGGTTAGAGTTTGTTCGTACTCCTAAGGCAATAAATGAAATAAAACACTATGTCAATTCCTATAAACAGGGCTTTAAAGAGGCTGGTCAAGATAAATTGAAGAATAAATTCAATATTTTAAAGGTAGATTGGAATGAACAAAACATACAAAAACTTGTTAAGAAGATTGGTGTACCAAATACTACAGAGCTTTATTACAAAGCTTTCTATGATGAGATAACTGATAATACGATAAAAACTTGCTTTACCAAAGAAAATGTAAATTCTTCATGGATATTTTTACACAATCCGTTTAAAAAGAGACCTAAGACTAAATTAACATTAAGGGAACAGATATCTGAACAAATTCAAGAGAATCCTGAACAGATTCTTATGAAACAAAATATAGATAAACTACCGTATCGTACTGCTTGTTGCTGTAATCCATTACCAGGAGATGATATTGTAGGACTTATTAGGGAAGGTGCAATAGAGGTTCACAGAACTTCTTGCAAGCACGCAGTTGATGAGATGAGCAAATATGGTCATCATATAGTTAAAGCTAAATGGCGTGAAAATGAAAAGATTTCTTTTTTAGCGGGAATCAAAATTAAAGGTATTGATAGGAAAGGTTTGTTGCAAGATATGGCAAGAGTGATTAGCGAGGTATGGAATATTAATATTCGTTCATTGGCTATGGAAAGTAGTGAGGGTACTTTTGAGGGTACGATGATGGTATATATATCTAATACCGACAATTTACTACACCTTATGGACAATATTTCAAATATTGAGGGTATTGAATCCGTTAATAGAATATGATGGTAACATCATATCACGCACCAATAGATCCTTTTCTAGAAAAGAGTTATTTAGTGTTCCATGTTTATAGATTCATATCATATTGTGGGAAATTACTATGTTAAATAAGTACAATACAGTGCAATAAGAATCATTTCTCTACACCGTATTGTACATTATAGTCTGATATTAATTTTCATTTACTTAACTGTACATCCATATTCAATGCAGCTTTTCTTCCATCTCCCATAGCCAATATAACAGTTGCACCACCTCTTACAATATCTCCTCCTGCATATATCTTGTTATTTGAAGATTGCATTTTTTCATTGACAATTATTGTATCTTTTTTTCCTAATTCTAAGCCTTCTATGGATTTCGGAACTATAGGATTAGGAGACACTCCGACAGCAACAATAACCTGATCCACATCTAGTGTAATTGTTTTTCCTTCTATAGGAATAGGACTCCTTCTTCCACTTATATCTGCTTGCCCAAGTGTCATTACTTGCAAGACTGCTTGTTTTACTGCTCCATTTTCATCGGATATGTATTCAATAGGGTTATGTAATGTCAAGAATTTAATTCCCTCTTCCTTGGCGTGCTTAACTTCTTCCTTGCGGGCAGGCATTTCTGCCTCACTTCTGCGATATACCAATGTGACTTCAGCTCCAAGTCGTTTGGCGGTACGACATGAATCCATAGCTGTATTACCTCCGCCAACGACAAGCACACTCTTCGCTTTATTGAGAGGAGTATCAGTATTAGGGTTAGCAGCATCCATTAAATTCACACGAGTTAAGTATTCGTTTGAAGACATCACATTAAGGGCATTCTCACCCGGAATATTCATAAAGTTGGGCAGTCCGGCACCTGAGCCAATAAACATACCTTTGAACCCCTCCATTTCAAGATCTTTTACACTTATTGTTTTGCCTATTACACAATCCGTATGGAAATGAACACCTAATTTTTTTAAATTCTCAATTTCAACATCAACAATTGTATTTGGTAAACGGAATTCGGGAATACCGTATTTTAATACACCACCTATTTCATGTAATGCCTCAAATACATAAACATCGTAACCTTTTTTTATCATATCTCCCGCGAAAGATAAACCAGAAGGACCAGAACCAACAACTGCGACCTTAATTCCCTTAGGAGAATCTTTATGTGGTAGAGATATGTTTCCACTTTCTCTCTCAAAATCTGCGGCAAAACGTTCTAAATATCCGATAGCAACCGGTTCAGATTGCATTTTATGATGAATACATTTAGATTCACATTGTTTTTCTTGTGGACAAACGCGACCACATACGGCAGGAAGAGCGGAAGTGTTCTTTAAAACTTTGGCAGCTGCCAAAAATTGTCCTCGTTCTATGTTTTTAATGAAAGAAGGTATGTTGATATTTACAGGACATCCTTCAACACAAGATGGTTTGGCACAATCTAAACAGCGTCTTGCCTCACAAAGTGCTTGTTTTTTAGATAGACCTTGATTAACCTCCTCCAAACGAGTATGAGATCTGTATTCAGGATCTAATTCTGGCATAATAGCACGTTTAATTGCGGTACGTTCAGAGGTTTTCATAGATGCACGCAGTGTTTTTCTCCAATCACTATCACGATTAATCAATTCATTGATACTTTCTTCTGTTGGAGTAACGTCCATTGAGATTTGTTCCTTCTTTTGTTGAGATTTTTTTTCGTTATCCACGAGTTGAATATGTTCTTCGAATCTTTTCATTGCTTCTTTTTCCAATTTGGAAAAAGTTCCCATACGCTTAAACATTTCATCCCAATCTACCTTATGACCATCAAACTCCGGACCGTCAACACATACGAATTTGGTTTTGCCACCTATAGATAAACGGCAAGCACCACACATTCCAGTCCCATCAACCATAATAGTATTCAACGAAACATCTGTTGGAATACTATATTTCTTAGTAAGTAGAGTGCAAAACTTCATCATGATGGGAGGACCTATTGCAAAGGCTTTGTCAATATGCTCTTCATTGATAAATTTTTCCATACCAATGGTAACAACTCCTTTTTCTCCATACGAACCATCGTCTGTCATAATAATGACTTCATCACTTGATTTTCTAACTTCATCTTCTAAAATAATCAGCTCCTTAGAACGTCCGGCAAGTACGGATAATACTCTATTTCCAGCTTGTTTTAATGCCTTTATTATGGGCAACATGGGAGCGATTCCCACACCACCGCCAGCACAAAGAACAGTCCCAAAATTATCTATATGAGTCGGGTTGCCCAGTGGACCTACAACGTCAGTAATGTATTCACCTACACTTAATTGGCAAAGTTTCGCCGAGGATACTCCCACTTTTTGAACAACCAATACTATTGTTCCTTTTTCTATGTCTGCATCAGCTATTGTCAATGGTATTCTTTCACCTTCTTCTCCTATACGCAATATAACAAAGTTGCCTGCTTTTCTACTTTTAGCAATCAAAGGGGCTTCCACCTCAAATAGAAAAACTCTCTCAGAGAATTTCTCTTTTTTTATTATTTTATTCATTTTTTTCAGCTATTATTATAATTGTTTGTTGTGTAAATTATTACAAATGACAACATTAAATATCCTGTTTATTATGAATGTCAAAAGGTATTTGCATCATTTACACATGGCAAAATTACTAAATTTTTTGTTAATGTATTAACATATAATTGTAAAAAGCATATTTATATGTTTGAATCGTATAACACATACGTATTTTTTGTGATACAGCAACTAGAATAAAGCAGTTTCATTTTTGTTATTCAAAATGTATGATGCATATTTTAATTTAACATAAATAAAATATAATCTTGATAAATTATTTTTTGAAGTTAACAAATTAAAGTGTGACACTAATAAAATAAAGTCCCACTTTAATTTACTAAAGTGAGACTCTAATTAAAGGATAATAATATTAGTCCTTCTTTCCTAATAGATATGTCATACAAAATGCTTATTCTACAAGTTTTGTTGAACGCTTAATGAATGTATCTAAAGATTCACCTTTTAATAATCCCTGAGAAAGCAATGCCAGGTCCTTTAATTGAGATAAAACTTGCGTTTGTTTTTCCGTATCTGAGGATTGAAGGATATTATATATTATAGGATGGTTAGTATTTATGACAAGATTATAACTCTCTGGCATATCTCCGTACAAACCATACATTCCACCACCACCTAATTCACTCATTTCTTTCATTCTTCGCATGAATTCATTCTGTGTTATGGTAACAGGTGCAATGTTTTGGTCAAGAGATTCGGTTTGTACAGTAAATTTTTTCTTATCTACCAAAGTCTCCATCATTTCTTGTATCTTCTTCGTTTCATCTTCTGACAATTTAGACGGAATTTTCTCATCCTTCTGTATCAATTTGCTAATCACGTCGGCGTCAATACGAGTAAATCTAATTTTTTCGTTCTTTTGCTCCATCATATTAATGAAGTGCGAATCCAAAACGCCATCCATCAATAGTACATCGTAATTTTTATCTTTTGCTGCTTGAATATAAGAATATTGTTCGTCAATATTTTGTGCATAAAGACAGATAACGTTTCCGTCTTTGTCAGTTTGAAGTGCAGAAATTTTCTTTTTATAATCTTCAAATGTGAAGAATTCTTTTTGAGTATTCTTAAAGACGTATATATTTTTCATCCTGTCATAGAATTTGTCGTCCGAAAGCATACCATATTCTATAAAAACTTTCAAATCATCCCATTTGTTGAGAAAATCTTCGTGTTGGTTCTTGGAAATTTCCTCTAGCTTCTCTGCAACTTTCTTAGCAATGTGTGAAGATATCTTTTTAACGTTGCCATCGCTTTGAAGATACGAACGGGATACGTTAAGAGGAATATCAGGTGAGTCCAGAACACCGCGAAGTAACATCATGTATTGAGGAACAACACCTTCAACACTATCAGTTACGAATACTTGGTTGCAATATAATTGAATTTTGTCTTGTGTTGGGTCAATATTTTTCTTAACCTTAGGAAAATATAATACACCTGTCAAGTTGAACGGATAATCCACGTTGAGATGGATATGAAATAGTGGTTCGTCAAAATTCATCGGATAAAGTTCGTGGAAAAACTTTGTATAATCTTCGTCTTTTAGCTCATTAGGAGACTTTTTCCATAACGGTTCCGTATTATTTATAATTCTATCATGCTCAACCTCTATTCTCTTTGGTTTTCCTTCTTTGTCTTTTTCTGTTGGTGAGTCTTCCCAATCCTTCTCTTTGCCAAAACGGATAGGAATAGGCATAAATTTGCAATATTTTTTTAAGAGTTCAAGAATTTTGTATTCTTCAAGAAAGTCTTTGCACTCATCAGTTATGTGCATAATGATTTCTGTTCCTCTTTCACTCTTATCATTATCTTCAATAGAGTATTCCGTATCACCATCGCAAGTCCAATGTACTCCTTTTTCGTCTTTGAAAGATTTTGTTAAGATTTCGACCTGATCAGATACCATGAAAGAAGAAAAAAATCCTAAACCGAAATGACCAATCAATTGATTAACATCAGTTTCACTCTTGCCCTTAAACTTTTCTAAGAATTCCTCAGCCCCGGAAAACGCAATCTGAGTAATATATTTCTCAACTTCATCTTTAGTCATACCTATACCTCTATCAATGATGTGTAGAGTCTTTTTATCTTTATCTATTACTACATCAATTGTCAATTCACCTAAATCACCTTTCACCTCGCCAAGTGAAGATAAGGTTTTGAGTTTTTGTGTTGCGTCAACAGCATTACTAACTATTTCTCTTAGAAAAATTTCGTGGTCAGAGTAAAGAAACTTTTTTATAACGGGAAAGATATTTTCCGTTTTTACATTAATTTTACCTTTCATTGTATTACTATATTTGTTATTAAAATCAAAATTTCAACAGCAAAGCACCGAACAAAGAATATTCCATAAATTAATCTCTGACATTATGACAGGAAAAATATTATTTTCTTTTTTGTAGTTTGTAGTTGTCAATATGAGTTAATTATTCACTATATAGATTTACATAAAAAAAAGTATTATATTACAAAAGACAATTCTTAATAAGAAATTATTTTTTCAAATACTAAATGGTATTTATTAAAAAAGTTATTTGGTTGAATTAAAGTGGGACTTTATTTTATTAAAGTCCCACTTTGGTAAAATAAAGTCCCTCTTTAATAGACTAAAAACACATACCATTGAAATAGATTTAAGATTGATGATTCAAATATTTATAAATGGAAAAATAAAAAATGTCAAAAATTTTTTATACTTTTGTGTAAGAAAATGGAGTATACATAGGGATAAAACATAGTTAGAATAAATAAAAACTTTATATTATGTTATCAATAGGAGATAAGGCACCATATTTTGAAGGTGTAGATGAAAATGGGAATATTGTGAAATTGACAGATTTTAAGGGTAAGAAACTTGTTTTGTATTTTTATCCGAAGGATTTAACCCCAGGTTGTACGGCGGAAGCTTGTGATTTGAGGGATAATTATAGGAGATTTATAACTTTGGGATATGAAGTATTGGGGGTAAGTAAGGATTCGCAGACTTCACATCAAAAGTTTATAGCAAAATATCAATTACCGTTTCATTTAATTTCGGATGTTACAACTAAAATATTGCAGGATTATCAGGCATGGGGTGAAAAAAAAATGTATGGGAAAGTATCTATTGGTACAATTCGTACGACTTACGTTATAGATGAGCAAGGGGTTATCGTAGATGCAATAAATAAAGTAAAAACCAAAGAACATACTTCGCAAATTTTAAAATAGATTTACAAGTTCATATTATATATTTCTATGAGAAAGAAAGATGATTTCCTAGATGGGGCAATTGTCAGAAGCAAATTTAATGTTCCTGTTCTTTTTCTACTCTTAGGAATATATTTTTGTAGTATTGCTAATTTGTTTATGGATGTATTGTTTTCACTTTTGTGAGAACAAATTAAGAAATATAATATTTACATAGTTATTTTTCAAAAAATAATTTTACAAATATGATATCATTATATTTTTCTATCAAATAAAATAATCAGATGCTTAAAAGGAACCCGTATCATATTTAATCATTGATACGGGTTCGGTAGTTTGTATGATTAATTACCAAATTAATCTATTGCCTTGTTTGAATAAGAATTTCCAGCATCTTAATAGCGGAGTCTGCGACCTTAGTACCTGGACCAAATAAGGCAGCAACTCCAGAATCAAATAAAAATTGATAGTCTTGAGGAGGAATAACACCACCAGCAACAACAATAATGTCTTCTCTTCCTAACTTTTTCAATTCATTTATAACTTGAGGGACTAGAGTTTTATGTCCGGCAGCCAAAGAACTGACGCCAAGTATGTGAACATCATTTTCAACAGCTTGTCTAGCACTTTCTTCTGGTGTTTGGAACAAAGGACCCATATCAACATCAAAACCTATGTCTGCATATCCTGTTGCTACCACCTTAGCTCCTCTATCATGTCCGTCTTGTCCCATCTTTGCAACCATAATTCTCGGACGTCTTCCTTCCATTTCAGCAAACTCATCACAGAGTTTTTGTGCCTTTTGGAAGTTATCGTTATTCTTTGTATCCTGACTATACACCCCTGAAATCAAATTAATTTTTGCTTTATATCTTCCGAAATGCTCTTCCAAAGCATAAGAAATCTCGCCCAAGGATGCACGCTTCCTTGCTGCATTTATACTAAGTTCCAAAAGATTTCCTTCTCCCGATGCGGCACAGTTGGACAGGGTCCTCAACGCTTGTTGACAATCCTCCTCATTTCTTTCAGATCTTAACTTATTTAATCGCTTTATTTGAGCTTCACGAACAGCCGTATTATCAATCTCCAAAGTGTCTATCGCCTCTTCATGTTCCAAGCGATATTTATTAACACCCAATATAGTATCTATTCCACTGTCTATTCTCGCTTGTTTTCTTGCAGAGGACTCTTCAATTCTCATTTTAGGAATACCTGATTCTATCGCAGTAGCCATACCACCTAATTTTTCTACTTCTTGAATATGTCCCCATGCACGATGAGCCAATTCATTAGTTAGAGACTCTACGTAATAACTTCCTGCCCATGGATCAAGCGAGCGACAAATATCTGTTTCTTCTTGCAGATATATCTGTGTGTTTCTTGCAATACGTGCTGAAAAATCAGTAGGTAGAGCAATAGCTTCATCTAATGCGTTAGTATGTAATGACTGCGTATGTCCTAATGCCGCACCCATAGCTTCAATACAAGTCCTTCCAACATTATTGAATGGATCCTGTTCTGTCAAAGACCAACCTGATGTTTGTGAATGCGTTCTCAATGCAAGAGATTTAGGATTTTGTGGATTGAATTGATTGATTATTTTGGCCCATAGCATTCTTGCTGCACGCATTTTTGCAATCTCCATAAAATGATTCATACCTATTCCCCAGAAGAAAGATAAACGCGGTGCAAATGCATCAACTGTCATCCCGGCATTAATACCTGCCCGGATGTATTCCAATCCGTCGGCCAACGTATAAGCCATTTCTATATCTGCAGTTGCACCTGCTTCTTGCATATGATAACCTGAGATAGAAATAGAGTTGAATTTAGGCATATTTTGGGAGGTATATGCAAATATATCTGCTATAATTTTCATTGAAGGCTTAGGAGGATAGATGTAAGTGTTACGAACCATGAACTCCTTTAAAATATCATTTTGTATGGTGCCTGCCAGTTGGTCTTGCTTCACTCCTTGTTCTTCTGCAGCTATTATATAGAAAGCTAAAACGGGTAAAACTGCTCCGTTCATAGTCATTGAGACGGACATTTTACCAAGATCAATTTGATCGAACAAGATTTTCATATCTAGAATACTATCAACAGCTACGCCGGCTTTACCAACATCACCCACAACTCGTGGATGGTCGGAGTCATATCCCCTATGAGTAGGTAAGTCAAAGGCAACAGATAAACCTTTCTGCCCTGCGGCGATGTTTCGTCTGTAAAAGGCGTTACTTTCTTCCGCTGTGGAGAAACCTGCGTACTGACGGATTGTCCAAGGTCGCATAACATACATAGTAGAATATGGTCCTCTTAAAAAAGGTGTGACACCTGCTGCATAATTTAAATGTTCCATCCCTTCTAGGTCAATTTTACCGTATGCAGGCTTTACTGGAATCTGTTCCGGTGTCATCCAACTCTTTTCATTTCCAACCTTTTGCTCCCAATCGTGAAAACTCTCATATTTGTAAGGAGTTTTAAAATTAATGTTATCAAAATTAGGTCTCATATCATAAGTGTTTTTTTATTTTCATTCCTAAACGACTGCAAAGATAATATGTTTTTTTCAATTGATGTCTTTTTTAAGGAATTTATTATACTTGAAAGTTAGTATGAATAACGATTTATTTCAATGTAAATTTGGATGCATAACGTGATTTTTTTATAACAGAAGATTAATGTCACAAAACAGCAAATTCTTTTCAAAAAAGGATTTGCTAATGTCAAGAAAGAATTTATTAATGTCTCACTTTAATTTTTTGTTTTGTAAAATGTTGATTTTTAATACTCAGTATATATTAGTGATTATATGTTATGCTATAATATTTCGTACTCAGATATTAGTATATTGTGAAAAAATTTAATAAAAAACTAAAAAAACTTTTTGAGTTTTAAAAGTTTTCTGTAATTTTGTAAAATAATTTTTAATGAATCGCAATAGTATGGTGTGTAATATAGTATACCGTGTATTCGGATGATGAAAATAACGCATTTATCTACAAAATAAAAGATCGGAATAGTGGATTACAAAGAGAAAATAATGGAAGAGTTTATCAAACAGTTTCTTACCAAGGACTGTAGGGATATTAAGGTGGATGAAATAGCAGAAAATCTGGGTATTAGCAAGCGTACGATTTATGAAAACTTTGATTCTAAAAATGAAATCGTAAGACAGACACTCCAAAATTATCAACAGATGTCTCAAATTAAGATTTTGGAGCTTTGTAATGCCGAAACAAATCCTTTGAAAAAGATTTTACAAATATCATTTGTAATGTTGGAATATGCAAGAGAGATATCAATTGCACGACTAATAGGTTTGAGAAAGCATTATCCTGAGATAGCAGAAGATTTGATAACAATTCATGTGCAGTTTATGAGGGAAAATATATTGAAGCTATATACGAAAGCACAAGAAGAAGGATATATTTTTATGGAAGTTGAATTTGAGTTTTTACTTGCACTATTACTGGGAGGGGAAAAAAATCCTAATCAAAAAATTATGCATTTTATGGGGAAGGAATTTGAAGTATTGAGACTCCTTACTGCACATTTTTTTACAATTATTAGAGGTGTTTCTACAATGAAAGGTGTCAAGGTATGTGATGCTTACTATAAGGAATATTTACAGGAAAAGATTTTTACTAAATAATTAATAGATAATATAAACAATAATAGCAAAAAATGAAAAAAAGAATAAGAATCATCGGTACTTTGTTTCTTTCCTTTGTGATGCTGGGAGGGGGAAATATAGGGGCTCAAAATTCCGAGAACAAAACATTTTTTGATAATGAAAATACAAAAGAAATTTTGCGATTGGATTTGAAAACAGCTCTTTTTATTGCTCACAATAACAACCCCACTCTTCAAGTAGCTGATTTGGAAATTCAAAGAGTTGATTATTCAAGGAAAGAAACTATGGGTAGTTTACTGCCAAGTGTTTCTGCAACTGGGCAGTATACCAACAACGTTATGAAAAGTGTTATGTTTATGCCTGCGAGTATGAGTGCAATGATGGGTGGTGCTTCTTACATGGAAATAGGTTATAAGAATTCTTATACTGCCACTATCTCAGCTCAGATGCCTATTGTCAATTTTGCACTTTGGGAGTCTTTGAAATCCAAACAAGTAGATATAGATCTGATAATTGAAAAGGCACGATCTTCTTCTCTTGATATGACAAAACAGGTTAAAGATGCATATTACGGAGTTTTATTGGCAAACGCTTCCCTAAAAGTTTTGGAACAAAGTATAAATAATGCAAAGGAAGCTTTAAAAACTACAAAGGCAGCTTATGAACATGGTGTTTCTAGTGAATACGATTATCTTAGAGCACAAGTACAAGTAAATAATTTGAACCCAACTTATATAAATGCTAAAAATGGTGTGGATTTGGCAATACTACAGTTGAAGATGCTATTATCACTGCCAGAGACACAAGAGGTAGAGGTGACGGAAAGTTTGCAAGATTATGAAAACAACTTTTCTTTGTTGAATGAATTCGAATCTAATAGAACATTAGTCAGCAATACCGAATTAAGACAGTTAGATTTAAACATAGCATCATTGCGGCATAACTTAAAGATGATCAAATATCAGCATTTGCCATCACTTGCCGCCTTTGGGCAATATTCATATTTGACTCAGGCAGAAGATTTCAAAGTTTCAGATTACAAATGGGTTTCTTCGGCGATGGTAGGATTGACATTGAGTATCCCTATATTCAAAGGGAATACAGTAGTTAATAAACAAAAACAAATAGAGTTGTCATTGAAAGAATTACAGTTGCAGAGGAATTACCTTAGTGTTGGAAAAGATATTCAAATTCAGAGTACTTTAAAAAGTATGAACGCAGCAAAGCAACAATTAATCGTGAATAAGCAAGCCATTGTGCAGGCCGAGAGAGGTTATCAGATAGCTAAGGTACGTTATTCCACAGGTAGTGGGACTATATTGGAACTTAATGATAGTGAGTTAGCTTTAACTCAAAGTCGTTTGAACTATCAGCAAGCTATATACGATTATTTGTCTGCTCAATCAAATTATGAGAAAGTTGTAGGAAGAGAATAGTATTGCATTAAGAAAAAAAAGAGTTTTTTTATATGCTTTGAAATTAAGAAAAAATAATTTGAAGAAAATAATGTGGCGTATTAATAAAATAAAGTGTGAGATTAATAAAATAAAGTGAGACTTTGATTTATTGAAGTTTGACATGGATTTTGTATGAATAAAAATTAAAAAAACAGATAAACATATTAGTAAAATGAATAGAAAAAATATCGCAAAAATATTGATGATTATCTCAATATTGCCTTTAGTTTTCATTTCTTGTTCAAAGAATAATGTTGAGGAAGATACAAAACAAGATGAGACTATTAGAGTTCAAGTTGAACAGGTGTCAATACAAGAGATTGACCAAATATATGATTTTACTTCAACGATAGAACCTATGTACAAAAATTATATTTCTTCTGCAGGAGGAACGAGAATAGATAAAATTTTTGTGGAAGTAGGTGACCGTGTAGTGAAAGGTCAAACACTGGTTAGGATGGAAAATACAAATGTTGCAACTGCACAAGCTCAATTAGATAATTTGGGGATAGAACTTGCCAGAGTCAAAGCCTTATATCAATCTGGAGGCACGAGTAAACAGCAATTGGATCAGTTACAAGTACAGTATGATGTTGCAAAAAAGAATATAGCAAATCTGAAAACGAATATAAACTTGACATCTCCAATAACTGGAGTTGTAACTTTGAGAAACTTTGACAATGGAGACGTGGCAGGTTCTTCTCCTATACTTCAAGTTATGCAAATTTCTCCTGTAAAAGTGAAATTCTCTATTAATGAAAGTTTTTATTCAAAAATAAAATTGGGGATGCAAGTTTCGGTAAAAGTTGAAGTGTTTGGAGACGAGCAATTTAATGGGAAAATTATGCTAATTTCTCCAATTATTGATCCAACTTCTAGGACATTTTATGTAGAAGCTCAATTTAATAATGCAAATCAAAAACTTAGACCCGGTATGTTCGGACGTGCAGAGTTAAATTTCGGGCGTGCAAATACAATACTTGTAAATGATAAGGCTGTAGTTAAACAAAATGGAACAAATGATAAGTACGTTTATGTAGTTAATAAAAAAAATACTGTTGACTATCGTAAGATTACGATAGGTAGAAGACTTGGGGACAAGTATGCAGTACTAGACGGACTGAAGGATGGAGAAAAAGTTGTTGTGTCTGACTACAATAAATTGAAGAAAGGTGCCAAAATTACTATTGTTAAGTAGATATAAATGTTTAGTGATAACACAGTAAAAAATATTAATAATAATGAGTGTTTATGAATCATCGGTAAAGAGACCTGTACTTGTATCTATTGCTTTTATAGCAGTAATGATAATGGGTGTCTTTTCGTACAGTAAATTGAGCATAGATTTGTTGCCAGATTTTGATATGAATATGGCAATAGTTATAGTTACTTATCCAAATGCAAGTGCAGAGGATGTAGAGAATAATGTTACTAAAATATTAGAGACAACACTTTCCACGGTGAGTGACTTAAAGAGAGTATCTTCCACATCCAAAGATAATGTTTCAATGGTTACTGTAGAATTTAACTGGGGAACAGATTTGGATGAGGGAGTTAATGATATACGAGATAAATTAGAGTTGGTGAGGAGAAGTTTGCCTGATGGGGCATCTTCACCTATGATACTTAAGTTGTCTACCTCTATGATGCCTATTGCTATTTATTCAGTGAATGCCCAGGAAAGCATGTCTGCACTGTATAAGATTTTGGATGATAATCTATCTAATCCATTGCAAAGAATAGAGGGGGTAGGCTCTGTTACAATCTCGGGGGCACCTCAAAGAGAGATTGTAGCATTAGTTGATCCACAGAAAATGGAAGCATATAACTTGACGGTGGAATCTATAGGTAGTCGTATAGCAGCGGAAAATATTAATATACCTTCTGGAAAATTTTATGTAGGTAATGAATCCTATACATTACGTATTGAAGGTGAATACAAGGAGAGTGAATTGTTGAAAGATATTGTTGTGACTAATTATGGTGGTCCTGTATACCTTAGAGACGTTGCGACGGTTAGAGATTCTTTACAAGAAAAAGTTCAAGAGAGTTTTGTAAGTGGTAGGAAGGGTGCGACAGTTGTTATTTCAAAACAAAACGGAGCTAACTCTGTTGAAGTGATGAATAAAATAAATAAAGCATTACCTGAAATACAAAAAAAACTACCACCAGATATTCACATTGCCGAGATAATGAATACGACGGACAATATTAACAACTCAATAAATTCGTTGAAAGAAACGATATTGCTTGCTTTTGTTTTTGTTATCGTTGTCATAATGTATTTCTTGGGTCAATGGCGTGCTGCATTGATTGTAATCATTACAATTCCAGTTTCGTTGATTGGTGCATTTATCTATTTGTTTGCGACGGGTAATACATTGAATATTATTTCAATGTCAGCTTTGACTATATCAATTGGAATGGTTGTGGATGATGCCATAGTGGTTATGGAAAACGTTAACAAACATATAGAAAGAGGGGCAGCACCTCGTGAAGCTGCTATATATGGAACTAATGAGGTTGCAAATGCTGTGGTAGCTTCTACACTCACTCTAATAGCAGTATTTTTCCCTTTTACAATGCTCGGAGGTATGGCTGGTATTATGTTTAAACAATTAGGTTGGATGATGTGTATTATTATGGTTGTATCAATAGTGTGTGCATTGACTCTAACGCCTATGCTTTGTTCTGTAATATATAAACGTCACAAAAAACTTAGAGGAGAGTCAAAGACACAGAAATCTAATGTTCTGATAAAGATGCGTGATATTATCCAGCGGCAGTTAAATGTTTTAGATAACGGTTATGAAAAGATTCTTGCATGGTGCGTTCGTCACAAACCGACTACAATAATTGTCGCATTTATTGTATTTATTTTTTCTTTGCTTTTGATAAAATTCATAGGTACAGACTTTATTCCTGCATCTGATAACGCACAAATAAGCGGTAGTATAGAACTTCCAGCAGGTGCGAGTATGGAAAGAAGCAGAGTTATTGCAGAACGCTTTTATAATTATGCAAAAGCAAAATTTCCTGAGATGAAATATATGTATTACACAATAGGAACTGCTTCTGAGGATGAAAATAATTCGTTCATTTTGATGCAAACTTCTGGAGATAACTGTATTTCGTTCCGTATGAAGTTTGTAGATATTGCTGAACGCAAAAGAACTATATATGACATGGCAGATTTGATGCGTGAGCAGATAGCTTCATATCCAGAAATTGCTCGTTCTTCCGTTATACCAGGAGGTCAACAAGGAGGTATGACGGGAGGCTCAAATATAGAGGTGGATATTTATGGTTATGACTTTGAAACTACAACTAATATTGCTAAACAATACAAAGAAAGGATGAGTCGCATGAAAGGTCTGAAAGATGTGACTATTTCTAGACAAGACTATACTCCTCAATTCAATTTGGAATTTGACAGAGAGAAGCTTGCAGAGAACGGATTGAGTGTTTCTAGTGCTGCTACTTTTGTTCGCAATCGTATGAATGGAATGACTGCTTCATTATTTAGAGAAGATGGAGATGAATACAAAATTAAGGTACGTTATGCCGAAGAATTTCGTAAAAGTATTGAAGATATAGAAAATATTACATTGTATGGGTCTACAGGTAAGCCTATCAAATTGAGAGAAGTAGCGAAAGTTGTGGAAAAATTTGCTCCTCCTCAAATAGAACGTCAAGATAGGGAACGTATAGTCAAGGTTACAGCTACATTGTCGGGAACAACTATAGATAAAGCAAAGGTAGGTATTGACAATATCACAAATGAATTAAGCATACCATCAAACATAGGAATTGAAATCGGAGGAACAATTGAAGATCAAAAGGATTCTTTCGGAGATATAGGACTTTTAGGGGTTATAATCATTATTTTGGTTTATTCCGTTATGGCAGGACAGTTTGAAAGTTTCCGTTCACCATTCATAATAATGTTTTCCGTTCCGTTTGCATTGACAGGAATGTTTTTGGGTCTTTGGATGACGGGAGGAACAATAAATATGATGTCGTTAATAGGTGCAATAATGTTGATAGGTATTGTAGTTAAGAATGGAATTGTACTTGTTGATTATATCAATTTGAATAGAGAGAGGGGAATGAGTATTATCAATTCGATAGTGTTGGGAGGTAAATCACGTTTGCGTCCCGTACTCATGACAACCGCAACAACTGTCTTAGGTATGTTGCCAATGGCAATAGGAATAGGCGAAGGTTCAGAGCTGTGGCAACCGATGGGCATAGTAATTGTATTTGGTTTAACGGTATCTACTCTTGTTACTTTGGTACTTATTCCAACTATTTATGGAACATTCGCAGCAAGAAAATTGAACAGTCAAAGAAAACAACTAAGAAATAAAATTAGAAAGGAGAATGCGTAATGAAAGCTGCATTTATAGTATATAATCAAGCATTTGTGAAAGAAGTGGAACAAGTTCTTCATCAATTAAATATTAGAGGTTACACCAAATGGGATGATGTGAAGGGAAAGGGAAGCAAAACAGGAGAGCCACATTTGGGATCTCATGCATGGCCGAGCAAAAATATGGCAACGCTTTGTATAGTGGATGACAATATTGCACCTGTGCTGAAAAAGAGAATACAAGTTTTGGATTCTGATGCACCAGAACAAGGACTTCGTGTATTCTTTTGGGAGGTAGTTGATGTATAACAAATCAAGGAATAATAAAAACAGAAGAATTCAATTTTAGTAAAGAGATACAAAAATTCGTTTTCATAGATAGTTATTTTTTAAGGACAGTTAAATAACACATTTAACTGTCCTTTGTTATTGTTTGGTAAATATTCAAAAATGACTATTAAAAAATGGCGATGATATTGGAAGATGAAGTATTGATGTTGAGATAAAAAAATTAGTGTTAAGTAAATTAGAAAATTAAAGTGCCGAAACACAAAATTCTTTCTTGAAGTTAGTAAATTCTTTTCAAGAAAGAATTTTGTGTTTCTTGAAAAGAATTTACAGGATAGTAATGATGATTTTTCTTTTTCTTTTTATCATTTGGATAAATTTGCGTAAATTTGCAATCTGGTTTGTAAATAGGTAAACAAAACGTTAAAATAAATAAATAAGAAATGGAGATTCATTATATTAGTCCTGAATTGCTTACATTAGATAGAGTAAGTGAGATAATGGAGAAAAAAATGCGTTTAGAATTATCCGAACAGAGCAAGAGAAGGATTGTAAAGTGTAGAGAATATTTGGATAAAAAAATGGCGAACCAAAAAGAACCTATTTACGGTGTAACAACCGGTTTTGGTTCTTTATGCAATATTTCAATAAGCCAAGAACAACTTTCACAGTTACAAAAAAATTTGGTTATGTCTCACGCATGCGGTTGTGGTGAAGAGGTACCTCATCAGATTGTTAAGTTGATGCTTTTAAACAAAATTCAATCTCTTTCGTATGGACACTCAGGCACACAACTTGTAACCGTGCAACGTTTAGTTGATTTGTTCAATAATGATATATATCCGGTTGTTTATCAGCTTGGATCATTAGGTGCATCTGGTGATTTGGCACCTTTAGCCAATATGTGTTTACCTTTACTTGGTCTTGGAGAAGTTGACTACAATGGCAAAAGAATCAGTGGAGCTGAACTCAACAAACAAATGGGCTGGGAACCCATAGAATTACAAAGTAAGGAAGGTCTTGCCCTTTTGAATGGAACTCAATTTATGGGAGCGTTTGCTATGTACTCTGTAATCAAATCTAAAAAACTTTCCAAGTTATCTGATTTGATTATGACTGTATCTTTGGAAGCTTTTGACGGAAGAATAGAACCTTTTTACGACAATGTTCATCTCGTTCGGGCACATGAAGGACAACTTACAACAGCAAGACGTATTAGTTCGCTATTAGAAGGCAGTCAGATAATAAAGCGGCATAAGGAACATGTACAAGATCCTTACTCTTTCCGTTGCGTACCGCAGATTCACGGGGCTTGTAAAGATGCGATCAATCATGTCTCTGATATTATTACGACGGAGATCAATTCTGCGACAGATAATCCGACCATATTTCCCGATGAGGATATGGTTATCTCGGCTGGTAATTTCCATGGTGAGCCTTTGGCTATCAATTTGGATTTTCTGGCGATTGCTGTCAGTGAGTTATCGTCAGTTTCTGAGAGAAGGACGTATCAATTGATAGGAGCAAAACGCAATTTACCATCTTTCTTGGTTGCAAAGCCAGGCGTTAATAGTGGGTTTATGATTCCTCAATATGCTGCGGCAAGTATAGTAAATCAAAACAAAATGTTATGTATGCCTAACAGTGTTGATACAATAGATTCTTCACAAGGGCAGGAGGATCACGTGTCTTTTGGCTCTAATGCAGCAACTAAATGTTATCGTGTTGTAAATAATACAGAAAGAGTGTTAGCAATAGAACTTTTGAATGCAGCACAGGCTTTGGACTTTAGAAAAAAGGAAACAGGATTGCAATCTTCACCCGCTATTGAGAAGTTTGTGACAGATTATCGTAAGGTTGTTCATTTTGTTGACAATGATGAAGTGCTTTACGAGTTGATTAAAAAATCTGTAGACTTTATTCAGTCTTACAAGGTGGAATTTTAATATTCTACCAATTAATTTTGAAGTATTGTAAAATGTTTTCATAGTATTGTAGAATAGATATGTAAGGTTGCCTTGAAGAAGAGATCATTTTTACTTGCTTGAGAAGAATATTTCTTTGGGTTTGTGAGTAGTAAAGTGGTGAATTTGCAACGTACCATATAAGAATGATAAATTATTTATTAATAATAAAAAAATAAAAACAGTTATGGCTTTCAATTTAAGAAACAGAAATTTTTTGAAGTTATTGGATTTCACACCTAAGGAAATACAATATATGTTGGATTTGGCACGTGATTTAAAGCGTGCTAAGTATGCTGGTAGCGAACAGCAGCATTTAAAAGGTAAAAACATTGCTTTAGTATTTGAAAAGACATCTACACGTACTCGTTGTGCATTTGAAGTTGCTGCACACGATCAGGGGGCTAATGTTACTTATTTAGGACCTTCTGGATCTCAAATAGGTGTAAAAGAATCTATGAAAGATACTGCTAGGGTGTTAGGTCGTATGTTTGATGGTATAGAATACCGTGGATTTGAGCAAAAAATAGTAGAAGAATTGGCAGAATATGCTGGTGTTCCTGTGTGGAATGGTCTAACAAACGAATATCACCCGACTCAAATATTAGCAGACTTCCTTACAATGAGTGAACATACGGATAAACCGCTACATAAAGTATCTTATGCTTATCTTGGAGATGCAAGGTATAATATGGGTAATTCTTTAATGGTTGGTGGCGTAAAGATGGGTATGGATGTTCGTATCGTCGCTCCAAAGGAATTACAGCCTTCAAAAGAATTGATAGATACTTGCAAAGAAATTGCAAAACAAACAGGTGCAACTTTAACAGTTACTGATGATGTAAAATCAGGTGTTAAAGGTTGTGATTTTCTATATACAGATGTTTGGGTTTCTATGGGAGAGCCGGCAGAAGTATGGGCAGAGAGAATAAAACTATTGAAACCTTATCAGGTTAATAGTGAAGTTATGGCAGCAACTGGTAATCCTAAATGTAAATTTATGCACTGTTTACCAGCATATCATAATCTTGAAACGAAAGTTGGAAGAGATGTTTATCAACAATTTGGTATTGATGGTGTAGAGGTTACGGAAGAAGTATTTGAATCCGAAGCTTCAATAGTTTTTGATGAGGCTGAGAACCGTATGCACACAATTAAAGCAGTTATGGTTGCAACTTTGGGAGACTAAATAGTGTTTACTATAAGTAAGTTAAAAAACAACTATTATATTTTTCCATTGAGGACATAGATTTATTGGAAATATATCGGATTTATGTAAGGGTGGGGATATTTTTCCCGCTCTTACATTTTTGTTAAGTGATTATGAATTATTAATTATAAGTTTCTTTTAATAGAAACTCCTATTTAATGTTAGGTATTTTTATAATAATTCGGTGTATAAAAGAAAAGTAATGAATTATGTTAACGATATATTTTTTAAGAAAGGTATTAAGTCGGCGGGTGATATAAAGAAGATTATAAATAAATAATTTAGAGAGAATGATAAGCAAAAAATGACTGATTGAAAAAGAGATAATTAAAGATATTGACAATTAGTTATAACAGTATGTGGAATGAAAAAATTGAAGTCCCACTCTAATTTACCGATGTCAAGAAAGGATTTTTCAAAGTCTCATTCTAATTTACGATAACGTTATATTATCATCATTTACTCAATATTCGTTATTCTAAATCCTTCAAAAGCCTTTTTTAAGTAGTGAAATTCTGCTTTTTGTTTACGTTTTTGTGTTTTTATATCAATATTTACAGAGTATTTATGATGATTATCTTCCATTATTTGTTGCATTGAATAGTTTGTTATCAGAATATCATCATTCTTTAACTTATCAAATAAAACTGTTATGTCATCTTGATTGTCTGCTATAAAAGTTATAGATATATAAATCTCAGAATACTGTTTTAAAAAGAAATTGGATAAAAACATACTGACTAATGCCAAAACAGTTGTTGTTATTGCAATTGAATAACTACCACATCCACAGGCTAAACCGATAGCACAAGTAACCCAAAGCCCCGCCGCAGTAGTCAGTCCTCTGATAATATTTTTACGAAAAATGATAGTACCGGCACCTAAAAAGCCAATACCTGTAACTACTTGGGCAGCTATTCTAGAGGGATCAAAACTAGAATGTTCCTTGTCATAAAGACCGTCGAAACCATAAATGCTTAGTATCATAAACAGACAAGACCCCATGGAAACAAGTAGATGGGTTTTGACGCCTGCTTCTTTTGCGTGTATCTCTCTTTCAAACCCAATAGCAACTCCCAAAATGGTTGCCAGACAAAGTCTTAGTATTGAAGTGTAAAGCATAAGTATTTCTTTATTTTCTATACTCTAAACGTTTATTTTACATAAATATTTTTGAAATATAAAGATTTCTTTCTCTGATTTTACGGATTCCTATTTTTTTTATAGTCTCGTAGAAAATATAACAAAAAAATGATAATAATAATTTAATATTAATAACTTCAAATAAGCAAAAGAAAAATATTAAATATTTATTAACCAAGTATATATCTTGCATTAACCTACTTTTTCCACTGTTAATATAGATGAAATCTATAAGTAAGGAATTATTACTAAAAAAACAATCAAACGTAATTAATACTATCTTTTTTTGCAAGGAGATGAATATGTAGATCGGACAACTATTACAGATAGTTATGCTCTTTTGTAGAATAAAAATAAGGATTGGGTATATGTCATGAAAAATACTTTTGGGGGCTTGATGGCATATTTAATTATTCCTTCCAAACAAAATTGAGAAATAGGAATACAGGAAGATTTTGTACGTTATTACCGAAATATCTAATATGTTACGACAGCTTATAATGATTGTTAGAAAATGCCTTATACAAATTATACAAGACTTGCTAATTAAACTTTTAGCTTATAGAGAATGGAATCTAATGAAACTTATATCATTTATCTTATCCCTTATAATACCAATAAAGAGATTGGAAAAATTATCACTATTTCTTTAATTAATAGTTCTGTTATTGCAAATTAAGGTACTAACATCATTGGTGTTGAGAATGTTGTTAATATTGACACTGCAATTTGTTAGATTTAAGAAATTTATATTTGGTAACAAAATATATTTTTCAAATGCTACGATAAAAAATACTTTAATAAATTATTAAACTCGTAATGCTATTGTTGCTCTCCGTATTACTGTAAAAAATAAACTGATAGGCAGCCAAATAATATGAGTTTGTTAAGACAGTTATATTCAATACAGGGGTGTGACTTATACTAATGAAGTTGATTATGAAGTGATAATTCTTTGCAATAATGATTGCGATAGCGTAGTTTCACTACTATTGAAAGTTGGTCTGCAAGACAATGGAGAAATAACAATGGTTTATAACTTTGGTTATATAATAGGAATGCTAAACGATAAAAGAGATAAAACCATTGTAAATATTGATGACTTTAAATTAGATATTTGTTATATTGAATCGGGAAGTATTATTCGTAAGTTAATTTTTGAATGAATATTTTTTGTGAATCATAGATTAGTTGCTTACAATATAAATTTAAAAACTAATTTGTGTACTAAGGAGTGTATATTTAATATAATAGAATACCAATCTAAAAAAATTATTTTTGAGATTGATATATTTGTTATATTTTTTGACAAAAATAAAGTCCCACTTTAATAAAATAAAGTGGGACTTTGTTAAATTCTTTCTTGACTTTAATTTAATGAGATCGCATATCATATTTTTCAAGTAATTCAGGACGACGTTGTCTTGTGCGTTGTATAGCATTTTCTTCTTGCCAACACTCTATTTTTTTAGGGTCGCCACATAAAAGTACTTCGGGAACCTTCCAACCTCTAAATTCTGATGGGCGAGAATACACCGCAGGAGCAACCAATCCGTCTTGAAACGAATCGCTCAAAGCACTTTGTTCATCACTCAACACTCCTGGTATCAGTCTTGTTATACTATCAGAGATAACTGCCGCTGCCAATTCTCCACCACTCAATACATAATCCCCAATGGAGATTTCCATAGTTATAAAATGCTCTCTGATTCTTTCATCAACCCCCTTATAATGTCCGCACAAGATGATCAAGTTTTCTTTCAATGAAAGTTGATTTGCAATTGACTGATTGAGTTGTTTTCCATCGGGTGCGGTATATATGATTTCGTCATAATGAGTCTTTTTCTGTAAATCTTCAATGCAATTTGTCACCGGTTCTACTTGAATTACCATACCGGCTCCGCCACCAAAGGCATAATCATCTACACTTCCGTATTTATTCAACGAATAATCCCTTAAATTTATCATATTCACAGACAGTAGTCCCTTGACTTGTGCCCTTTTTAGAATAGAATAAGAAAAGAAATTCTCAAACATCTCAGGAAATAATGTAATTATATCTATTTGCATACTACTTTTGCACATTATTGAACTGCAAAGTTACATAAATTTTGTGTTTTAGGAAAAAATCGGCGTTTGGTACGTATAAATGTTAAAATTTATTGTAACTTTGCAGGAGATTTTGATAATAGATAATGGTGTATGAGGAGAAAAGTAAAAAATATAATAGTACTATGTATAGGATTGTGCTGGTGTTCCACTATTTTTGCACAAGTAAAAGACTATAAGGTTGTTCCAGACTTTGATTACAATGATTATAGTAGCAACATGAAGTTTATGGTTCAGCCCTGGGCACTTATGAATCAAACATTGTATTTGGAAGATGTTAATGACACACTTTTAAATTACTTTTTTACAGGAATGAGTGCTAAGGAGTATATAAAAAACGCCAAAAATAAAAGTAAATCGGATAATATATCAAAACGAAGTAAAAACAGAACAATTAGAAGGAGTTCTTCCAATGTTTCAGTTCGTTTTAGGGGGGAAAATATATCTTATTACCATCTTACTCGTATTACAAAGGAGAAACTTAGATCTTTGAAGGGAGCCTGGTTTGTTGTGTTAGATTATGTGCCGGATCAGTTTTCATTTAACCGTATTTTTGATGCACATAGAAGTAAACAAGATTGGACTAAGTTGCGTTATCCGTTTATAAAGTTGCTTGTCGGAGGGACTAACGACACAGTATATTATTATTATCAGAATTTTTATAATGAATATAATTTCCCTTTTATACCAATGTCTTATTATAACGCAAATAAGAATGGCTATCCTGTGGGTAAATATGCTAATGCCGATCTTAATTTGATTCATTACGATACAAATGCTAATTATGCTATAGTTCCTGATTTTCTAATAGGGCAAACGTTAACACTTCCCGTAGTTACGGATGCAACGATGGAAAGGTTGTATAATGGAATAAAGATACATAATTATGAAGATGATAGTAGAAAATATTCTTTTACGGATTATCCTATCGCTAAGGCAAAGCGTTTGGAAGGAGTTAGGTTTGAGGTTAAGGATGTAGCTTTTGATCCTGCCAATTTAACGGACGTTTACCTCAAATTGGTAATTGATGACCGTAAAGACACAATATTCTACAAGTATCCTACTAAAAAAGAACGGCATGTGTTTCCTTTTGTAATTGATAGCTTTCTAAAAAAAATTAAAAAGGAATATAAGGATAAGGAATTTATTGTTAGAGGTAGTAAGTTCCCCTTGACTGTTATTGATTTAAGGAGGAAAATACCTTTAACATTGCATCAAGGAGACAAATTCAGATGTTTGGATGTTGTGATTAAAGATGGCAAATTTCAGATGTTAATGAGAAATGAAAAAGGTAGAAAATTTTACATGCCTGAGGATTATCAAATAGGTGATTTGTTAAGTTTTGATAATTATTTGATGGATGATCGTGTAGAAAAGTACAAGTATACTTTCCCTACTTCGTATGCCGCTATTTGCAATAAGGAATTGATTCCTGCGATGACAATGGATATGACTGAGTTGTCATGGGGAAAACCCGATAGGGAAGTTTATACTAACTTTGACGGATCTGATCGTCATTGGTTTTATATGGGAAATATTTATATTATATATAAAAATAACAAACTTCATAGGGTAGCACGTATTCCAAAAGAATTGAGGTAGCAAATGGAAGATTTTGAAAAGGAGCAGCAACAGGAGATGCAAAAACAAGTACGTCGCTATGAATATTCCAAAATTACCGGCGATAAAACTTGGTTTGATTCGGATAATTACATAGATATTATGGATTGGTATACAATTCATGATATGCAACAGGCAGCAGAGGAGGTTACTTTGGCTGCTTATAAATTTTATCCTGATAATGAAGAAATTGTTTCAAGATATACATTGATTCTTACTAATAAAGGAGAGTATGAAAAGGCAATATATACTACTAAGTGTGCATTGAAAGTTATAGATTCCGATGATTTGAGAATAGATCTAGCATCTTTGTATATTGAATCACAGACTGATTTTGATGAGGCACTGATTCTCTTGTTAGATGTGCTAAAACGAGAAAAGGATAATTATTTTGTATATTTTTTATTGGGAAGGATATATTTGGAAAGAGGAGATTATATTAGTGCAGAGACATATCTTCGCAAGGGAATAGAACTTAATTGTAATGATACTCTACTTTTGGGTTGTTATTCAGATTGTTCACTTGATATTTCATTGAAAGAACGGATGATGGAGTTTCTTTGTCAACTCACGGCGGAAAATAGTTTTAATGATTTATTGTGGACCACACTTGGAATCGTATATTCTCGTTATGAGTATTTGGATAAAGCTATTGATGCCTTTGATTATGCAATTGCTATCAAACCGGAGGGGGAAATACGACATTCTTGTAAGGCAGATTGTTTGATTGCTAAGAAGGAATATACTGCTGCCAGACAGGAATTGGAATTAGCAATAAAGTATTCATCAAATGATAATTTTGAATTACATATTGTTTTGGCTGGGTTGTTGATGCGTGAAAACAATTATGCAGAAGCATTATTACATTTGTATATAGTTTACGATAGGGGGCAAGAAATAACCGATAAAACTTATCTTTTGGATATGGCATTATGTTATTACTTTCTAAACCAGCCAGACGAAGCTATTTTGAAGACTAAAGAATCTTTAGATACGGATATTGCACCAGAGATTATTGTAGATTTTGCTCGCAGAGTGTATGATAATGGTTTTAAAAATGAAGGTGAAGATATTTTTGAGGCAATAATAACTAATAATACAGAGTCTTACACAATAGAATTGGCAAGTGTAACCCTTGCAGCCTTGAAATCAAGAGATGGAAATACGTTTGAAGCAGTTAAAATTATGGAAAATACACTTGATGAGTTGCATTCTTGTACCGAAGACTTTTGGTATGCTTTTCTTCGTATAACTTGTCAAGATGAGATATATGATGGTTATACTACAAAAACACTTCAATTGCTAATGTCTTTGGATTCTTTTCCCGTCTATTTGAAAGAGCATTATCCGGATATATTTGATAACCCTAATTACAAACGTTGTCTAAAACAAGTCTATCATGTATAAAATGAAATTGCTTTTTTTCTTAATAGTATCTTTTTTGTTGATAACAAATATTACTCTGTCTGCGAATAACACAGTAACGGATCATCCAACAGTAGAACAAACTAACGTAAAGAAAGATAATGTTATAAGTGGTGTTATATCGTGGTACATGAATAATATAAATTATGGCACGATCACGTTATTGATGGCGGTAGAAAGTTCTTTTATTCCTTTCCCATCGGAGGTTGTTATACCCCCTGCAGCGTATAAAGCAGCAACGGAAGAAAATGGTATGAATATTGTACTCGTTGTCGTTTTCGGAACACTTGGTGCATTGATAGGTGCGATAGTTAATTATGTAATTGCTCTTGTTATAGGGAGACCTATTATATACAAATTTGCAGATTCTCGTTTCGGACATATGTTATTGTTGAGTAAAGCAAAGATACTAAAAGCCGAACAATATTTTGTCAAACACGGTAAATCATCTACATTTGTCGGTAGATTGGTCCCTGCTGTTCGTCAATTAATTTCAATACCTGCCGGTATTTCTAAGATGAATTTTTTGTTTTTTTTGATATTCACGAGTATTGGTGCAACTATTTGGAATACTATATTGGCTATTTTAGGCTATTTGGCAAAAGGACAACAGGATATAATTGAAAAGTATTCTACTGAGTTGTCGTATATTTTGTTGATATTAGGTATTTTATTTGTTTTTTACTTGATTTATAGTGGATTAAAGAAGAAAAAAATATCCTAATATGCATAATAAAGTTTTCGGATTAATTGGTAATCCAATAAAACATTCTCTATCCAAAGCATATTTTGAAAAAAAATTTTCAACCTTGCACCTATATGAATATAAGTATGAACTTTTTGAATTGCAATCCGTACGAGAACTAACAAAATTGCTTGGTAAGGAACCGAATTTGTGTGGTTTCAATGTAACTTCACCATTCAAAGTAAGCATTTTAGATTATTTGGATTCGATAACCCAGGATGCTTTCTCTATAGGTGCAGTTAATACGGTAAAGATATCAAAAGGTAAATTGATTGGTTATAATACTGATTGGATTGGTTTTTTCAGATCATTGCAATCACAGGTAGATGTTGCAAGTATTCGCTCTGCGTTGATATTGGGTACCGGTGGTGCAGCCAAGTCCATAGCCCACGCGTTCAAAATTCATAATATTAATTATATATTTGCTACAACTAAAGCATCGTTTAATTCTAAAGAAATTGTTTCTTATTCTGTTTTAAATAGATTTGAGAACTTTGATATGATTGATATAATAATTAATGCAACACCTTGTGGAATGGAAACTTATCCACCTATTGCTAACATTGATACCAGAAAGATTACATCTAAGCATATTGTTTTTGACTTAATTTATAATCCTGAGGAAACAATGTTACTAAAAATTTCAAAAAATCAAGGAGCTAAAATTATTAATGGGCTGCAGATGTTACATAATCAGGCAGAGGAGAGTTGGAAAATCTTTAATTCATTATGAGTACTACATTTTTAATAGTTTCGTTAGTGCTGGTAGCAATATTTATTAGACTAAAACCATTTGATTTACTATTCCGAACTTTCAATACTTTGGTACATGAGTTATCGCATGCAATGGTGGCAATAATATTTAGACAAAAGGTTCAAAAGGTTTTACTCAACAAAAACTTTTCGGGAGCATGTGATACAAAGATTGATAATAGGACCTCCATGTTTTTTATTTCCGTTGTCGGATATATATTTCCTGCTGTAATAGGATATCTATTTGTCTATATGAGTATGTTAAATATAACATCGTTTCCGTTTTATATTATACTTGTTGTGAGTATTGTTGCCTTGATTTTTTTTATAGGAAACTCTTTTGGACGAGTTTGGACACTATTTTTTGCAGGCTTGAATTTAGTTTTCATTCTGGCTCCTATCTTTTCTCCTTATTATAAGCATATCTTATATATTTATGCTTGTATTTTATTGATAGAAAATCTCTTATCTACATTAACGTTGATATATGTTACACTCATTACTTCCAAGAAGTCTTCAGATGCTAAGTTATTGCAAAAAATAACAAAAATACCCGCTATTATTTGGTGTTTATTTTTCTTTTCTTTTGCAGTTACGATGCTTTTTTTGAGTATTAACTATATTGCGACCACTAATATGTGATGATATTTTACTAATGTCAAGAAATATTTTTTTCTTTCTTGATATTAGTAAAATCTTTTCAAGAAAGGATTTGTTAATATTACAAATTAGATTTAGAACCCTTTGATGTGTAAAAAAAAATAGTTTAGTTATTATATTGATTTGCAAAATCATTCTATTCACTCGTAGTATACAAGATCGTTTTATGGTATTTAGTATACTAGAATATGTTTAAAAATTTTTGTGATTTTCATAAAAGGAAAAAACTCTTTGCTTTATTATTTGGAATTCATAAAATGTTTGTATCTTTGCAAAAGTTTAATCTTGCAGGACTTCATATAATAAGGTGAATGTATTATGGTCTTGTACAATTTTTGAAAATAATATTAAAAGCAAACTGTTATGAATACGGAAGAACAGAATATTGTAGAACAAACCGGGACTCAAAATAACGCTATGGCGTTAGATGAGATAATTGCTAGGTATTCGGCATTAGATAGAAAAGGATTGGTAAAGGAATTGAGTTGTCTATTGAAAGAAGATAACTTTGAGAATCTTAGGACCTGTGTCCCTCTCTTGAAAAACGCTTTTCTGTCTTTACCTGAGATAGTTAAAGAAACCAAAGTAGAGCGGGAAGAAGGGAAACAAAATACAGAACAATCAGATTCGGAACAAGTAATTGTAAAGAAAGAAGATAATGGGCAAGAATTGGATAGGACGTTAGCTGATGATCCAGTGAAGAAGGAATTTTTTGAACTATATGATGTTTATAAGCAAAAACGCCAACAATATGTGGAGCAACAAGAGATTGTTAAACAAAAAAATTTAGAAAAAAAACACTCATTGCTGGAAGAATTACGCATTTTGTTAGATAGTGAAAAGACATTGAAGGAAATTTATGATGAGTTTAATAATATACAAGATAAATGGAAAGAAGTAGGTAACGTTCCACATGCAGAAGTTAATAGTTTGTGGGAGAGTTATCGTTTTTTAATTGACAAGTTTTATGAAAAAGTCAAAATTAATAGAGAATTACGAGATTTAGACTTGAAAAAAAATCTGGAAGATAAGTTAGCATTATGTGAAAAGGCTGAAGAGTTGCTTTTGAGCGAGGACGTAAATATGAGTTTTCAGATTTTACAAGAGTATCATAGAGAGTGGAAGCAAATAGGTGCTGTTCCAACGGACAAAAGAGAAGAAGTATGGGAGAGATTTAAAAAAGCATCTGAGAATATTAATGCAAGAAGAAAAGAGTATTACGAAAAGCGTAGCGACGAATTAGATGCAAATCTCAAACAAAAACAAGAATTGGTAGAACAAGCTATAGAGATTAATTCTCATCAGAGACAAAAACTATCTGAGTGGAACGAGGATACAGATAGTATGAACAAATTGATAGATAAATGGAAAACAATTGGTCCTGTTCCTCACAGTTGTAACGAAGAAATATGGAATAAGTTTAAAGTTCAAAAGGATGGTTTTTTTGAAGCAAAGAAAGAAGTTTTTGCACATAATAAACAAATGGAAGAAGATAACTATAATAAAAAGATTTCCATTTGTGAAATGGCGGAAGCGATAGCAAAACGGACGGATTTTGATATTGCAACCAGGGAGATACTTGAATTGCAAAAGCAATGGAAGACTATCGGATTTGTGAGAAAATCATTGAGCGATAAAATTTGGCTGCGTTTTCGTGCTGCATGTGATGAGTTTTTTAAACAAAAGAGCGAAAACTATTTACGAACACATAAGGAAGTAGAGGAGAATATTCAAAAACGTATAAGTTTGATTGATGAGTTGAAGTCGTATAATTTTACAGATGACAAAGTTCAAAATGTTACTGTTTTGAAAGAATTTCAGAAACGTTGGTTTGATATTGGGTTTACCCCTAAGAGGGAGCGCTCAGAATTGCAACAAAAATGGGACGAAATCATCACTGAGAATAAAGAAAAGTTACAGATAACAGCTACTGAAATAGCTCAGCGAGGTGCCAAGTTTTTAGAGAATGTTGCACAGATGGGACAAAATAGTAAAAAGATTATTAATAACAGGATTCTCAACTTAGAAAAACAGATTGACTCATTAGAAAACAATATTGGTTTCTTGTCAGGTAGCAAAAATGCGGATATATTAAAGCAAGAGTTTGAAAAGAAGATAGATAGACTAAAAGAAGAAAAGACCAATTTGATGCAGGCATTAAAAGAATGTATGGAAGAAAAAATAGAGAATGAAAAGTAGTAGGATAATAGTTGAGATAGTTAATTGCTATCTATAATTCTTTCTGTGTATAAAGAGTTATTTAAAAAAAAGTGGCGAAAAACTTTCTCAATTATAAAAAAAGTAGTACTTTTGCAGCTCCTTTTAGAGTACATTTTGATTGTAAATTATAGAATATAAAAAATAGTTAAAAGTAATGAAAAAAGATATTCATCCAAAGAATTACAGAGTTTGTGCGTTTAAAGATATGTCAAACGAACAGGTGTTCCTAACACGTTCTTGTGCTAACAGTAAGGAAAATATTACTATAGACGGAGTGGAGTATCCTTTAATAAAGTTGGAAATTTCCAATACCTCTCATCCATTTTTTACAGGAAAAGTTAAATTGGTGGATACTGCTGGTATGGTTGATAAGTATATGTCTAAGTATAAAAACCGTAAGCCGTTGGGCAGTAATAAATAGTATATTTTTTCTATAAGATAGAAGGTACTTTTCCTTGTTTTAAGCAGTGGGAAAGTGCTTTTTTTGTGATTGTTAAAAGCGAAGATTCGAACTATTGCAAATTTAATTGTATAAATATATATGGGGGTTATAAATTACATATTATTCGATAGTAAGGTTAGGGAAACGTTGAAGCCATTGACATATACGCGTCCCGTTTGTGATATAAGAGTTGGGATATTGACAATACAAGAAAAATGGAATAAATGGTTAGAAACAGAAACTTCTTGTTTGACGGAGGACTACTTACAAGAGAAGTATCCTTTTATACTTCAGGAAGATATGATATTTATTGATGGCAGCATTTGTCCTACGAAAGAATTGATAGATGCCATTAATACTCTAAAAGTGGGAGAAGTATTGATAGAAAAACATACTCTCCAGATTATAGCAAAGAGAGAGACTGCTGATACTTACAATAAAAATATTGATAGAATAGAAAAAAAATTTGAAGGAGAAATAAATAATATCACATCTCTTGTTAGTATATTTAAATTAAATGGCAAAGAGATAGAAAAGGATTACATATTACTTACAAATGGGAGAGAAACTTGTGAATTAAGTCTTACAAATAGGTGTATTGGAGAGAATATTTTTGTGGAAAGTGGGGCTAAGGTAGAGTTCTCAATCCTTAATGCTACAGAGGGACCAATATATATAGGAAAGAATTGTCAAATAATGGAGAACGCGGTTATAAGAGGTCCGTTTGCGATGAATAATAATTCTGTCATCAAAATAGGTGCTAAGATTTATGGACCTGTAACCTTAGGTCCTTATTGCAAAGTAGGAGGAGAAGTATCAGATGTAGTATTTTTCGGTTATTCAAACAAAGCACATGATGGATATTTTGGTGATAGTGTAATTGGTCAGTGGTGCAATATTGGAGCAGATAGCAACACATCCAATCTGAAGAATACTTACGATGAAGTTAAACTTTGGAGTGAAGAACATTCTACTTTTAAACCAACGGGCGAAATATTTGTTGGAACCATTATGGCAGACCATACAAAGTGTGGCATCAATACAATGTTCAATACGGGAACTGTTATAGGAGTTTCATGCAACGTGTTCGGTCCTGGATTTCAAAGAAATTATATTCCCTCTTTTGTTTGGGGCGGGACAAAAGGTGTACGACATGATTATGATGTAGAGAAGGCTATTCAGGTTGCTCAGGCAATGGAAAAAAGACGGAATATAGAGATGAGTGAAGTAGACAAAAAGATTCTGCGTCACATATACAAAATAACACGGATACATTTGAAAGAAGAATAAAAGAAAACTAAAAAGTTGTTATGAAGATTGATAACTTAGAAAATATAATAAAATTTGTGTCTTCAGAAGAAGGGGGTATCATACCCATATTGTCTTCTATGACACAGAATGCGGAATTTGATTTAAGTACAATACCTACGGTTGTGCCATTATTACCACTTAGGGATAATGTTGTATTTCCAGCTATTTTGATGCCTATAGCAGCTGGACGAAATAAGAGTATTAGATTGATTAAGGATGCTTTTAGAAACAAAAAAGTAATAGGAGTTTTAACTCAGATAACTGAAGCAGATGATCCTGGCAAGGAAGATTTGTATACGACAGGAACATTTGTCCGTATTGCAGAGATGTTTACCCTGCAGGATGATAGTGTTATGGTCGTTTTACAAGCTTTGGAACGTTTTGACTTGAATGATTTGTTTGAACAAGACGGTTATTGGCACTGTACCTGGAATCCTAATCCTGATGGATGTAGAAAATTACCTAAGGATGCAAAAATATTAGCAGATACATTAAAAGATATGTTTGTACAGTTGATGGGGATGATTAATAACGTGCCTCAAGGATTTTTGATAGGACCCAAAAATATTAAAAATCCGTATTTTATGCTTAATCATGTCGCAGCACAATTGAATATCAAGGTTGAGGATAAGCAAAAATTGTTGGAAATGAATGATTTCAAAAAACGTATTCAAAAAGTTATTGCTTATTTGTCTGAGGAATTGCAACAACAGGAAATAAAACAGCAAATTCAAAAGAAAGCTGCCAATGATATGAACAAGCAGCAGAGAGAATACTTTTTGCATCAACAATTGAAAAATATCCAAGATGAGTTGGGAGGTAACCCATCGGAACAGATTATTAGAGAACTCAAAGAAAAATCAAAGAAAAAGAAATGGAAGAATGAAGTGCAGAATATTTTTGATAAAGAGATAAAAAAATTAGAAAATATTCATCCTCAGAGTCCAGACTATTCAACAGAATTGAATTACATTACATTTATCTTAGAATTACCATGGGATGATGTTAGTGAAGATAATTATGATATAGATAAAGCGAGGAAATATTTAGACGAAGACCATTATGGGTTGGAAAAGGTCAAAGATAGAATTATTGAGCATTTATCTGTTGTAAAAGTTAAAAAAGATCTGACAGCTCCGATTATTTGTTTGGTTGGCCCCCCGGGGGTTGGTAAGACGTCTTTGGGAAAAAGTATTGCAAAAGCAATGAAAAGGGAATATATACGCGTAGCTCTTGGTGGCGTAAATGATGAAAGTGAGATTAGAGGGCATAGGAGAACGTATATTGGTGCAATGCCTGGACGTATATTGAAATCCCTTTCACGAGTTAAACACTCCAATTGTGTGTTTGTGTTGGATGAGATAGATAAGATAATGGGAATGAGTATTAATGGAGATCCGTCGGCAGCTATGCTTGAAGTTTTAGATCCAGAACAAAATACTGCTTTCCATGATAATTATTTAGATATTGACTATGATTTGAGCAAGATTATGTTTATTGCAACGGCTAATTCTTTACAAAATGTTCATCCTGCTTTAATTGATCGTATGGAAATTATTGACGTATCGGGATATATTGAACAGGAGAAGCTTCAAATTGCTAAACGACATTTAATTCCTAATAATATAAAAGCGAATGGTTTAACTAAACGTCAGATTGCTTTCTCAGATGAAGTTATATCTTTTCTTATAAATAATTATACACGAGAGTCTGGTGTGAGGCGTTTAGACAAAGTTATTGCTAAGCTTGTTAGAAGTAGGGTTGTTCAGGTTGCCACTGCTAGACGATATAGCAAAAATATTTGTATTGAGGATTTACAACCAGTTCTTGGTTTACCGACATCTTATCATGATAATAGATTGGAAGAAGATGCAATAGGAGTCGTTACAGGGTTAGCGTGGACGGAGGTTGGAGGAGAAATACTTTTTGTTGAAGCTTCTACATGTAAAGGAAAAGGAGCAATAAACCTTACTGGTAACCTAGGAGATGTCATGAAAGAGAGTGCTATTTTGGCGTTTGAATATATTAAATCTAATGCTAAAGAATTGAGGATAGATGAGAATATTTTTGAAAAAATTGATATCAATATACATTGTCCTGAAGGTGCTACGCCCAAAGATGGACCCTCGGCAGGAATAACAATGTTCACTGCTATGCTTTCCATTTTAACAAAGCATAAGGTTAAACATACTTTTGCAATGACAGGCGAGATAACTTTGAGAGGTAGAGTTTTACCTGTTGGAGGTATTAAAGAAAAAATTCTTGCAGCTAAGCGTAGTCAAATAACAGATATTATTTTGTCAAAACAAAATCAAAAAGATGTAGAGGACATTAATGGTAAATATCTTGAAGGTATGAAATTTCATTATGTAGATACTGCCAAAGATGTAATCAAGTATGCATTTAGTTAGGTTTTAAACATTACATATAGGTTTATAGAAGAAAAACCTAATTTACGATAATTTAAAAAGGTATAGTTAATATTAAAAACATTATTTAGATTCACATATTATAGAGTAAAAGGTTAGCGTGATAAAATATGGTTGTGCATACAAATATATTAAAATATTGTCACACTAACAAAAATAGTCCTTTAACACTTAAAGGACTATTTTATAAATAAGAATTATTCTTTTAATAATTCAACGCTTCCATTGAATTCCATATTCTGCACAGGACCCTTAGCAATAAAACGGTAAAAATATGTACCAGTTGGAGAGTTAGTCAAGGCTGGATTCCAAAATTGACTTTTTGTTCGTATATCTTGTACAAAATATATACGTTTACCATAGCGATTATATATAGTCAACTCATTATCAGGATATGCTTGCCCTTCAATAAGATTATGTATTTCAAAGATATCATTAATACCATCTCCATTAGGAGTAACCACAGTTGGAAAGATTAAATTATCATTAACAATAGTGATAACTTTGGAAACAGTATCGTGACATTCATAGATGTTTCCACTTGGTGCAATATTGTAAGAGTAAGCATCTAATGTAATAGAGTATTCTCCCGCTATACTTTTACCATCTTGTGCTACCCATTTATAATAAGGATCAGTTTCAAAAATATTCTCTACATCCAAAGGATCATACTTATTTGATTGAACTTCCCATCTGTAACGATTGTTTATTTCATCATTAGGTTCTGTTAGGTTTATCATTTTTACGGAAGGGTTAGAAGCATAGGGATTAGCTGGCTTCCAACTGAAATCTGCAGATAAGGAAGAAAAAACATTTACTATACTATCATAATGTAATGAGTCTACACAACCATAAGGAGATGTAACTTTTAAATCTAAATTGTAACTTCCAGAAGGGAAAGTAAAACTAGGATTAGGTTCGTTAGAGATAACATTGCCCAATCTCCATTCATATTTAGCCACCTCACTAGAGGTAGAGAGTAACTGAAATGTGTAAGGTTCACAACCCTCTAAAGGAAATTTATCAGAAGAGAATGATGCAGCAGCACCGGGATGAACATTAAGTTTAATTGTATCGTTGCCATAGCAATAAAGTTTACCATTATTGTTTGTAACCATGGCAATAAATGTCTTGGGACCAAATTCATTATCTTTTGGAGTGAATGTAATTGTTTGAGTAGTGTCACCAGTAGGCTCCCAATCGTAACGAGCAGCACCAACGTTACCTGCATTTAAGATAACAGATTGTCCTTCACAGATTTCTTTGTCTGGACCTAAGTTAACAATAGGAGTTCCTACAATAGAAATATTGGTAGATGTAGGCCACTGACAACCAAAATCGTCAATAACTTTTACATTATAAGTGAACTCTCCGTGTTGTGTAACAGGCGGAGCTATAATGGCAGAAGTTTTTGTTGGTTTGGTGATATATGGACCTCCCCATATCACAGTGTCGATAGGGACAGAGTATGTCCAATCAGTAGATGAGGATAAATCAAAATCCATCCACCAACTGCATATCCAACCGTTATCTTCCGCTAAGTTATCAGTAATGCGAATAGTCCAAGTACCATTTAAAGAACAGCCTATTAGAGGATCAAATCCATTTAGATCTACTGTCGTTGCATTGATGTAGTTTTGTGTTTGATTAATTGCATCGAAATTATATGCAATAGTACCTGTAACATTTTGTTTTGGTGTTTGTAAAAATTGAGATGTATCACCATAAGCGATAATAGAGTCCTTCTCATAGGAATATGCGACAGTACGAATGTAGTCACCGTATTTTGCAGTATAGCTATCGTTTTTGTATGGACGAAATTCGTCTATATAACTTGTAATTAAACGAATGGAGTCAACAATTAGAGTTTGTTCGGTACTGGTATTAATATTTATAGTAACATTAGTACCAGAAGTATTATTGATACGAAATACATCTCCATAGGCAGGAGTCGTTTGGACGTTATTTTTAAATAATGTTAGATTATATTTATGATACTTTACTGTATCTCCATAGCTTACTGGATAAGAATTTCCATTATCTATTATAGGTATTTCTTGTTGCATATTGACTCCAATAGAAAATATATTTGTATCATCAGACTTCGTATATAAAAACTCTCTTCCTGTTGATGTTGTTGAATAGGAATCTCCTGTTTTTATAATAATAGCAGACCCAGTCGGATAAGATTGAGAGGTCCCGTTAGAAGAAGTTACAATATCATTATTTTTAGATACTAAAATTTTGTTATTGTAAATATGAATAGTATCTGGTGCAACATTAATCGTCAGATTAATAGTATCTGCGTAGCCCCAAAAGTGTGTAGAGTCTATAACATTATTCACAAATGGAACTTTTGTGGAAGAAAGAGAAAAATTTCTGACTACATTTGGTAAGTCACCACACAAAACTCCCTGTGCATTCTTTAAATATGTATTACTCCAACAGTATTGCCAGCATTCACCAATTGGATTTTTTATCGTATCTGTCAAGTTATTTTTTTTATCCGCCGTGGTTGGGTCTATAAAAGCGTATTGCATGGAACCGGCAGGCTTTCCTAAGAAATATCTTTTTTTACCTTTCTTTTTCTTATCAAAATATTTTAATACAGCTGTTTTATTTTCCGGACATCGTAATTCAATCTTTATATCACCAATGCTTGAATGTTCCATATTTATGCAGATATCAGCAATTTCTTTCCCACTTGATAAGGTAGCACCTGAAGAAAAAGAAGAAAATGTAATAGGATCCTCATACGTAGCATTACCGCTGGAAGTGGAACCTCCATCTGGAATAAATTTACGTGTTTCAAATATTTCCCTTTCGGCCTGATTGATCTTGAAAGAGTCTAGTACGATAGTAGCCGTACCGCTGTAGTCTACATTGACGGGTTGCTTATCTCCTGAACACATATCGGCAACTTTATTTTCCATTTTTATTGGATTCTGTGCTATTCTTACTCGTGCATTCAATGAATTCTTTGCTACACAGCCCCCATGTGATGTATCTGTAATGTAAAGATGCATATCATAACCACTAACTTTCTTCCATTTGTGTCCTATTTCCGGATTAAACTTTATGGTATCATATCCTTTGTCGTTATCACCAAATCCCCAAATGTAAATACAAGATTGAGGTGTTTGATGATATGAAGCATCATTGTAGGGGAATTGAGGATCTGCTTTTAGAACGACACTATCGCCTTCACATATATCAATTGCAACAAATCTTACAGTGTCAATTTTGTAATATCCGATAGAGCCATTATTTTCCACTTTTGCAAAATCGTAACCGTAGGAAGGGTTACTTACTTTTATTGTATCTACATCAGTACCTTCCCTTACCGGTCTATTAGTTTTCTCTCCATTAGAATCATATTTTGTGAAAGTTGGAGCAAGTTTCACATATACATCTTGACAAGTTCCTTCACAACTAATTCTTGCTTTCCAGCCTTTTGCTACACCAGTTTTATCACTTTTCAACCTTACAGTAAGGCAGCCAGATAAGTCCGTAATTGGAGGAGATATAAGTTTTCCTTCCAGATCATTGTTTTGGAAATAAGTAAGTCCGTTATCCTGAAAAACAGCTTTCTCATCATTGATAGAAGTTCCGTAGTAGATAAACACAGTGTCAGAGGGATGGATATCAAACATATCAAATTCAAGCTTAGTTCTTGAGTTGGCTTGTGCAGGACAAATCGTAGTCCAATAATCCATGTTGGTAGTGTAGTTACCGTTTTTACTATTGTCATAAAATTCACCATCACACAATGTAGTTGTACTTTTATGATTTGCAGCATCCAAAAAAATCGTTTTGTTCTGCGATTTAACTGAATAAGAAATTATCAACAATAAAAGGATTTCGAAAACAAATAATCTTTTCATATTTTTTGTACAATTTTATTCTAAATTTTCTACTAAATGATAAGTTAAAAATCAAAATGTAAAGTAAAAGTTTCAATTTTTCTTATACAAAGTTTCATTTTTTATTCATCAAATAAAATTTTTTGGTTACCATGTCGCTTGTGGGAGTCTTTTCCTAAATGTTGATATGCCAAAGGTGTAACTTCTCTTCCTCTTGCCGTTCTCATTATATAACCTTCCTGTATTAAGAATGGCTCATATACTTCCTCTATTGTCCCTGCATCTTCTCCAACAGCAGTTGCAATAGTCCCAATTCCAACTGGACCTCCGCGAAACTTGTCTATTATAATACTAAGTATCCTGTTATCCATTTCATCCAATCCATTGGCATCAACATTTAGTGCATTCAGAGCTATTTTTGAAATATTTAAAGTTATAATTCCATTGCCCTTTATTTGTGCAAAGTCTCTTACACGTCTCAATAGTAGATTAGCTATCCTTGGAGTTCCTCTGGAACGACTGGCTATTTCAATTGCGGCATCTTCGTCAATGGGGGTATCTAAAATTCTACACGATCTCTTAATTATACTACATAAGGTTTTGTGATCATAATACTTTAATCTGCAAGTTATACCAAAACGAGAACGTAAAGGTGCGGTCAAAAGACCACTTCGTGTTGTCGCTCCTATCAATGTAAAAGGATTTAGAGCTATCTCCACACTTTTAGCATTTGGTCCGCTTTCTATTAGAATATCTATCTTATAATCTTCCATTGCTGAGTACAGATATTCCTCTACTATGGGAGATAGTCTGTGTATTTCGTCAATAAATAAAACATCCTTGGCCTCCAGATTAGTTAGTATCCCTGCTAATTCCCCCGGCTTATCTAAGACAGGACCAGAAGTCATTTTTACATTTACTCCCAGTTCATTTGCAATAATGTAAGATAAAGTAGTCTTTCCCAATCCGGGAGGTCCGTGTAACAGGACGTGGTCTAATGCTTCGCCTCTTTCCTTTGTAGCCTGAACAAATATGCTTAGATTCTCCTTAATCCTATCTTGACCAGCAAAATCTCCAAATCCTAAGGGACGCAGAGCCTTTTCGTAATCTCTTTCCTGTTTAGAAAGACGACTGCTGTTAGGATTAAGATTCTCATTCATAACTTTGTTATGTTACATATTAATTCGGATTGCAAATTTAATAAAATTTATTCTAAATAACATTGACAAAATAGATATTTTTATTAAAATGCTTAATTTTTACTTTTCTATTTAAGATTACGTTTTGTAGTAGTATTTATTCGAGTATTAAAAATAATTTTACAATCTCAAAAAAAGAAATTGTTCGAACGGTTTAAAATGTAATTTTGGACGGTCTAGAATTGTTATTTAGACCGTCCAAAGTCATATTTTAGACCGTCTAAACAAAAGTAAAGATTGAAATTGCAAAATTAGAATAAAGTATTGCAAATATGAGTTTAATAAAAGTAAATATTATATGACAAAATATTAGAATAAAATAAAAAAGAGTAGTTTTATTCGTTGTGATATGGTTCTCCTTTGATAATTGTGAAAGCACGATATAGTTGTTCAACAAATAGAAGTCTTATCATTTGGTGAGAGAATGTCATTCTACTAATGGAAATTTTATATTTGAATTTTTCTTTTATAGTATCGCTAAATCCGTATGCCCCTCCCACAATGAAAACTAAGTTTTTTATTCCGCTATTCATATTTTTTTGCAAGTATTCTGCCAACTGTGTGCTTTTAAGTTCTTCACCATTTTCATCCAAAAGAACAACTAATGTGGAGTGTTGCGTATCCAATTGATTTTTTTCTAAAAATGATAAAATATTTTGACATTCGATTTTTTTTAATTGGAGAGGGGATAGGCTTTTTGCATTTTTTACATCATTGATCGTCTCCAATGAGAAGTTGAGATAATGTTTCAATCTTTTTAGGTATTCATTAATTCCCTCATCTATAAATCCTTTTGCAGTTTTCCCTGTAACAATTAATTTTATATTCATTTTATCTTTGCTTTATAGACCTTAAATGCTGATAAATTTTACTATAATATTTCGTAAGAGACATAAAAGGTGTACGTTTTCCACCAAAATGTTGAAAAAATTCTTCAATACCTTTGTACATGGAGCCTTCAAAATCATAAGTACTTAACCCTATGGAATGTGCATAATTGATGCTTGCAAATTGAGTAAACGCACCTCCATCACGTTGTATATTATTATAATTGCTACCACCAATAAGAGAATAAGCTGTATTGTTATCCCAAGCAATAAACAATACAGAACAAATATTTTGCAATTTATCAAGGCAAACAAATATTTTGCCCTGATTTCTCTGTATGGAAGTTGTTACTATTTCACTAAATAAATCAAAATAATAGGGTATTGTTTTATTTTGACGTGAATACGTGGTCTCAAGAATTGAATATATATATTCCAAATCATTATAGTTTTGTATAATTGTAAGCTCCTTTTCAGCCTTTCTAATTTTTTTTCTCATAACGGGAGAAAATCCATCTAAAAAATTGTCATTTGTTATATCCAATATATAAGTGTATTGAATATTTGCTTTAAAAGAATGTTGAATAAAAGGTGTGGCACAGAAAAACTGCGGAATAATTTTCAAAAAACAAGCACTTATATTCATATTGTCAATAGTTTGTGCAAAAAATTCACTTATTTCATTTTCAAAATGGAATTTTGAGTGATTGTTTTTCAGTATTTGAGGATGATTTATTAAATACTGTTTATCCAATACTAAACCTTGATAAGGCATAAACATTGTCGGACGAACAGATTTAAAGAAATGTTGCTTATGTATGTAATAAGGCAATAATGCGATGGGTTCATTATTCTTGCAAAATATTGTAGCATTCCAATCCTTTTTGCAAACAATATCCAAATACCACGGTTGCATAAATAGCGGTACTATATCAGAGTTTTTATTGCAATAATCAATGTATTGTTGTTTTGTATTCATAATTTATTTTAATTTAAGATAAAAGTTCGATGAAATATTCATACGATTAACATATGCTTTGTATGGATTATTGTAGTGGTCTAAGTATTTATGTACGTTCCCAAGCATTTTCCTATAAGTCATTGTATAATAAAGCAGACATCTCTCTATCTTTTATTGAGTTGTAATGCATTTTTATCTGCAAAGCAAAATATTTTTTCATTTCTTAGTATTGTCAAACTATACATAAATGTTTCTCCTAAGACCTTTACACATTTTATCTACTAAGTGCTTGAATGAATCTATAACTTTGGTAGTGTATCTTTGAAGCTGTTCTATTGTATTTTTGATTGTGGAGTAAGCAACATACATTTTTTTTAGGTATTTTTTGATAAGAGAAAAAAATATTTTGTTAATAGATATACAGCATTTGCTTGCAATACGCTGACATAACCAGATCCTCTGCATATCATAGTAACAGTTGTATTGATTACCGATTTCAAAAAATTTATATGGTTTTAGATGAAACGGGTGGTATGTTTGAAAATAGGCATATATTGATTTCATACTCCATATTGTTTATTTGTTATCTTCCATTCTAATTATGTTATAATAAAGTGCCACTTCAGTAAATTCTTTTACGAGAAGAAAAAAATATTCTCAAAAAAGAATTTTGTAAAACACCTCTTTAATTTTTACTATCGTTTAACTAATTTTTTATAATAAATATTGTCTTTTTTTATATGTTATTTTACAACATAAGGTCATTTATCTAAACCTTTAATATCTAAAATGTTAGTATTAGGATATATCTTAATTTTCTTTTTTTGCATACTCATTATAACAACATGTATAATTTTCTTCTTTTAACCCCATTATTTCCAAATTATCTTTGACAAGACTAGGAAGAAAACAGCATTAGCGTATTTTTATATTTGCAATAATTATTATCTCTTCAAATCAAATCATAATCTCATGTCTTTTTAACAAATCCTTTTATAGTACTATTATTAGAAGCATTAATAACTCCATTTCGCCTTGTGTATTGAGAAATATCATTTTTACTCACTAAAAATGTAATAATATTTTGATTGTAGCTTCCTGCAAAATCAAATCTATGATAAATAATGATGTTTTCTTTTCTTGTGGTAGTAATTTCTGAAGTAGAGCGTTGATAGTGATTATAATGATTTTCCTTTCCTATATACAGGACTTGCGAATAATTAACTGGAATACGTGACGAATGAGTATCTCTAGTAAGGATACTAATTTTATTATTTATTGTCTTAATTTTTGTAAAACTCATATATTTTTCATTAAAACCTGTAATCTCTGAACCGTTTTGTGTAATATCTTCATATTTTTTTGTACAATAAAGGTGATTTGCATTTCTTTTTCTATAAGACTCTTTGTCATTGTGTAACAAACAGCTTCTAATCCCTTTGAAATTTGTGGCAGCAACTTAGAAACAAACGTTAAAATTCTCATTTTTTTTCTTTTTTCCTGTTCTCGTTTTCGCAGTATTGTTATATAATATATCTCATTCGCATGACTTCAGCCATACTCTAAGCTTTAGATATATTGCCTCTAGCATTAAATGGAGGTTTTGTATCATAAACCTCTGCAATACTACCAATACGATAATTTATTAATGTATTTTCAAAACCATTACATAAGACCATAATATGATTAATTCCTGCACTACCATAAACTCTTAAATAATCTTCGCTACATGCTCTCCAAAGCCACGACCACACTGTCCCGTTGTGATATACACGGTCTTGTTGGGCTAGATTGTCGCAATAATGTCCGCAATAATTAAGATCTTTTGGAGAGAGATAAAAAAGACCATATGGAGTCAGGAGTTCTTGTCTGACTCTCTCAACAATAACTTGACGAATTTTTAAAGAAAGTGGTGAATATTTCAAACTGACAGCAAAAATCATGTTAGAGCGAACAGGAAAATTCTTATTATTGTTATGAACACAGTTTGCGAGATAAACTTTTTGTTTATCACATAATGTTTTTTTTAAATTACTTGGAAAATTTCTCGCAAAATCATTACAATGTGTAGAAAAAGTATTATCACAAAACTGTTCGGCTAACTCTTTGGTAAATATGGTAGCATTATGCCACAACGCATTTATCTCAACGGTATATCCTTTTCTTTGAGTTACGGGATTATCATCAATAATAACGTCCATCCATATCAGAACTTTTCCTTCCTGTCCTTCAAAAAGCAAATAATTGCTATCCATTCTAATGTTTGAGCCACCTTTCTCAAAAGTTGATATAATAGACTTTATAAATTTTGAATATTTTCTACATATTGTCTTTTGTTCTTTCGTAAAAACGGTATATTGTTGCAAACACCAGAAAAACCAAAGTGGTACATTGACCGAATTGTAGACAATTTGGTTAGAATAATCTCTATTTGGGGACACTCCATCTTTGAAATCTTTGATTATACTATCAATTGCGTTTAATAGTAAGTTAATATTGTATAATGTACAGCAAAGTCCAAACAGTGAAATGAAAGTACCTCGTACCCGTCTTCTAAACCCGGGAAATCCGTCAACAATAACCATATTTGTTATTTTGTGACAAAAAAATATCCTTACTACCCGTTTCAACACATCTGTCATTGTATTTATAGAAAAGCGAATAGAGACTTCTTTTTTGAAATCTATAGACAATAAAAAATGATTATCTTCCTTTATTCCGCATACTAAATATACACTTTCTCCCTGATTCATCTCCAAATTGAAAGATCCTGGTATTAAAAGGTCTTCTATGTAATTATAATCTCGTTTTCGTTTCTTTATATACTCTAAATTACAATACCAATTCGGCTTATGTTGGTAATAAACTTTTTTAGAAAATTGTGGATATAAAGGAGTGTAATTAGGATATAACTTATATGCTATACCATTTTCTATTTTAGTGTAAGAATTGTCAGCATTGTGATTATATTTTGATAATTGATGAATTTGTCTGAATGATAAGAGAGGATTGAGTTGCAATTTGATAGTGATGTAAGCATTGTTATTGATGTGATTTGTAGTATTGTCGGCGTTTGGGGATGATAGAGTAAACTCGTCGCTATTTTCATAGTTGTACTTGATTAAAATACGTTCCCTTCTTTCTTGAATCTGTATTTGTTTTATCAATACAATATCTCCGATATGGTAAGTGGTTAAATGAGGGTCTTTAAGCGAATAAGACTCTAGGTATTTATATTCTTTTGGATAGAATATTCCTCCTTGGTGCCGATGGATAGCTAAATGAAACTCATCCTCGTTGGCAATAACAGTTTCATCTAGATATGAAAGCAAGATATAATTTTCATTATCTATTTTTTGCAGTGGGGCAATGGACAATCCATGATATTTTCTCGTATTGCAACCGACCAAAGACGTGCAAGCGTATGTATTAGACATGTTAGTATGAAGAATTTCTCTATTAAGAGAAAATTCAAAATACAAAAGATCATCTTTTTTTAACGATGCATCCTTCATTTTTTACTTTTTATTATTTCAAGTGCATAATTTTTCATTTTGACAATTGAAAAAATTTTACAGACAAATGAAATTATTACGAAAATTGGCAAAGAGATTATTACTTTATAGTACCATAGTATATTTATTTTACCGATGAGGATCGCAGATATGTATATCAGCATGATAAATAGTATAATCTTAGTACAATATCGCCAAGATAAATGGATACCAAACAGTTTTAGAGCAATAATTATCTGCAACAGTGCCGTAAATGTTTGTGCCGTTAAGGCGGAATAAGCACTTCCTAAGGCTTTGTAATTAGGTATTAGAACAAGATTAACAACTATATTAACAATCATTCCGCTTGCAGCAACGATGTTGAGTTTTTTCAGACTACCATTAGCAGTTAATAAAGTTCCAAATACATATGTCATGCTGATAGGAATAAAACAAAAACTCAATACCCTATAAACTTCACTACTTTCCTTTATATGTTTATTGTATAGCAGATTCATAAACTCATCCGAATATATCATGCTAATGACAACAAAACTCACCCCCATGAAGAGCAATAATTGGAATGAAATGCTAACTATTTGTTTTATATCTTTTTTTTCTTTTATCATCTTTGCGAATAATGGCAATAATATAACCGAAAATAGATATGCAATCATATTAACGCTATCTACCAAACGAAACCCCGAGGCATAAATCCCTGATTGTACATCACCATCCGGCAATATGCGTTCAATCATTACAGTATCCATTCTATTGTAAAAGGACATTAAAAGAGTGAGTAATGCATAAGGAAATCCGAATTTAAGAACTTTCACCATAAATTTCCAATCCCAATCCAAACGTATAAATCCAGTTTTACCTAGACATATAATTAAAGCAATAAGAGAACTAATGCCCATGCTAAAAACTTGAACGTAAATAAACTGTTCTATAGTTATATTATTTTTCAATAAAGGAGTCCAAAGCAACAATGAACATAGAAGTATGGTTATTGATTTGTCTAGAACAGATAATAAACTATCTATTTTGAATAACATAAGTGCAGATATATTACTCCTTAAATAGGTCAGCAATGAGGTTAGTATTTGAAATATACATAACCATCGTAGGAGAAATAGTGAAAATGAATCATAGGCTGTTAGTTTTGCTGTTATTATCAATACGATAGCATACACTCCCGCTAAAAATATTTTCAAAGGTATTATTTTTGCAAAGTATTTTTTCAATAAAATTGAATTCTGTGCTATTGTTCTATTATTGAATTGTGTAATTCCCAAATCTAATATTATATTAAATAGATATGTGAAGTTAAGTAACGCGTAATAAATTCCGTAATCCGCAGCCGATAAAACATTTTGAACTTCTCTGTCTACACCCAAAAGCCAAAATGATTTGATTAATATATTCAAAGTAAGAATAAAGAGCAGATTCGTTACAAAAAATTTTTTCATACTGAGCTTATATATTATTAGTTGCAAAAATATACATAATTTTTTTATTATACAATCTTTTCAATAATTAATTGAAAAAAATAACTCTTAAGTCAACTGATAAAAAATAGATAAATTTTTATGTGCATTTCAAATTTATTCTTGTGATATCACAAATAGGTTATACAATTTCAGAAAAAGAATTTGTTTAGACGGTCTAAAATTGTACTTTAGACGGTCTAAAATTGTACTTTAGACGGTCTGAAATTATGTTTTAGACGGTTTAAAATTGTATTTTAGACGGTCCAAACAAAAGTAATGTGTGTAACTACAAATTTTTTTCTTTTGATTATAAATATTCTATGAAAGATTGCAAAAATAATATACGTGATTATCAATCTTACAATTAGGGTATATTCAATAAAAACTGTTGTAATTATACTAAATCAAGCAAAATGATTTGCAAGAATAGTTTTTGTGATAATAATTTGGGTGTATCTAAAAAAAAAATTGTAATTTTGCCGATCTTAATCAGGTAAAGAATAGATGTGATAATAGGAGTAAACACGCGATTGCTACTTAAAGGTAGGTTGGAGGGGATTGGTTATTTCGCACAGCAGACACTGTTGCGTATGGTTGTGAATCATCCACAGGATACTTTCGTTTTCTTTTTTGACAGACCATACGATGACAGTTTTGTTTTTTCTTCCAATGTTGTTCCCGTAATTGTACCTTGTCCTGCTAGGCATCCGTTACTTTGGTCTATTTATTTTGATTACTTATTGCCAATTTATTGTCGTAAATACAAGATAGAAAAGTTTTTTTCACCCGAAAACTATATTCCTAAGTTGAAAGATATTCCGATAGTTTGTACTATACATGATATTAATTTCTTTCATAATGATAAATACATAGGAAATAATTCTCATCAACGATATTTTATGACTCATTTCCCACGTAATGCACGTAAATGTGAAAGAATTGTTACTGTTAGTGAATACAGTAAAAAGGATATCGCCGAAAATTTTGATATACCAAAGGAAAAAATTGATGTGGTGTATAATGCCGCCAACAATGTCTATAGGCCTCAGACGGAGGAGATAAATCTTAGAACCAAGATGCAATATACGGGAGGTAAGGATTATTTTTATTTTGTTGGAGCTATACATAAAAGAAAAAACTTAGTAAATATCTTTCTTGCTTTTGATGAATTTAAACGTCAAACCCAAAGTGATGTTAAACTTTTAATAATCGGTGCTAAAAAATGGTGGCAAGGTGAGATAGAGGATACATATAGCAGTATGCAATTTAAGGATGAGGTTATATTTACTGGTAGGTTGGAGACGAGAAATGTGGCATTGATAGCCTCAGCAGCCCTTTCGCTTGTATTCCCTTCACTATTTGAAGGTTTCGGTATTCCTGTCGTAGAAGCTTTTGCTGTACGTACGGCAGTAATTACTTCCAACACGACATCTCTACTGGAAATAGCGGGACAAGCTGCCTTGCTTGTTAATCCATATAGCGTGGAAGAAATAGCCGAGGCGATGAAAAAATTGTATGAAAATGAACCTCTGAGAAAGCAATTGCAAGAAAAAGCCTACCAAAGACAAAAATTGTTTTCGTGGGATGACTCTTCAGAAAAATTATGGAATATAATAAGCAAATTAAACAATTAGACGATACACTATTCGGTGAAGTCTTGCAAATCTTTGAGCGAACCCACTTTATTACTATAGATTCACGTGAGGTTGTCTGCGGATGTATATTTGTCGCTCTGAAAGGCAAATCATATGATGCGAATACTTTTGCACAGAGTGCATTAGACAACGGAGCCAGTTTGGTTGTTATAGATAATTCTGAATACTTCGTTGGTAATAGGACTCTATTGGTGGAAGATTCACTGTTATTCTTGCAACGTTTTGCTAATTTCTATCGTCGTAAATTTGACATACCGATAATAGCAATAAGTGGTACCAATGGGAAGACAACAACCAAAGAATTGGTGTATGAAGTCCTTTCTCAAAAATACGTAACACAGGCGACAAAAGGTAATTTGAACAATCATATTGGCGTACCTCTTACTATTCTCTCTTGGAAAAAGAATATAGAGGTGGCGATCGTAGAGATGGGAGCATCACATGTGGGAGATATAGATGAACTTTGTCAGATTGCAGAGCCAAATATTGCTCTTCTTACGAACATAGGAACTGCTCATATTGAGGGTTTTGGGTCTATTGAGGGAATTATTCAGACTAAAACGGAACTTTATCGTTATGTAGAGGCGAAAGGTGGTAAAATTTTTGTAAATATAGATGATAAAAATCTAAAATTATATTCTAATAATTCTACAACAACTTATTCTCTGGAACAAAAGGCAGATGTTTTTGCATACAAAATGGATTCAAAGCAACTATTCGCTATTATAAACGTAGATGGTACGATAATACATTCCCATCTGGTTGGAGCATATAATAGTTATAATATATTGGCAGCACTAACCATTGGATTATATTTCGGGATAGATATACAAAATATCAAGCAAGCAATAGAGCAATATGTACCCCATAACAACCGTTCTCAGATAAAGAAAACCGGTAAGAATACTTTGATTCTTGATTGTTATAATGCTAATCCTTCATCTTGTTATTATGCCTTACAGTCCTTCAAAGTTATGGATGCTAAGGACAAAAGGGTTTTTATTGGGGAAATGCGTGAATTGGGAGCGGCAAGTAAAAAAGAACATGAGGCAATTATGCAGATTATCTTATCAATGAATCTTACGCAGGTTATATTTGTAGGCAACGAGTATAGATTTTGTGCTATGCCACCTAATTGTCTATGGTTTGAGACAAGTATTCAAGCTAAAAAATTTTTACAAACTCAAAATATTAGGAAGAGTCTGATTCTTATCAAAGGATCAAGAGCTACTAAAATGGAAATTTTGGAAGATGTTTTATAAGGTTTTAGGTCTCATGTCGGGTACTTCGCTTGATGGATTAGACATTGCATACTGTACTTTTGATATTCAAAACAACGTATTCAACGAAAATATTGATACAATCAAGTATCAAATTCTTAAAGCTGTAACTATACCATATGATGAGATAATGAAAAATAAGATTCTTGCTTGTGAGACTTGTAGTGGAGAACGTTTATCAGAGTTCTCTTCTTATTTGGGACATTATTTCGGCAAACAAGCAAAAAAATTCATAAATGAAAATAATCTTACAATAGATTTTATTGCCAGTCACGGACAAACTATTTTCCACCAACCCAGCAAATATTTTACATTGCAGATTGGAGATATTAATTCTATTGTAGCAGAAAGCGAATGTACGGTTGTAGGAGATTTTCGTTCTCTTGATGTAGCCTTGGGGGGACAAGGAGCTCCTTTGGTTCCTATTGGCGATAAAATACTATTCAAAGATTATCCTTGTTGCTTAAATATAGGCGGTTTTTCTAATATTTCATATGATGAACAGGGAAAACGTATTGCTTATGATATATGTCCATCCAATATAGTATTGAATTATTTGAGTCAGCAGTTGAGTTACCCTTACGACGATGGAGGTCGTATAGCCGAATCGTCAAATATTGATAACAATTTACTGAAAGAACTCAACAATATATGTTATTATGTGAATGAGACTAAGAAGTCGTTGAGTAAAGAGTTTGTTAAAGAGTTTGTTTTTCCTATTTTGCAATCCTATTCAATCAGTTATGAGGACAAGATTGCAACTTATACAGAACATATGGCTATACAAATTGGCAAGAACATAAAAGGAGATACATTGATTACGGGGGGAGGAACGTTTAATACGTTTCTTGTGGAAAGAATAAGATCTCATACTAATTATACATTAATTATTCCTGATAAATTGACTATTGAATATAAAGAAGCATTAATTTTTGCATTTCTTGGACTAAGACGTATGCGTAAAGAAATAAATTGTTTGAAAGAGGTTACAGGTGCAATCAAGGATTCGTGTAGTGGGGTAGTTGTGTATAATATTTAAAAATTTGAATGTTGATAAAAATGTAGTAAATATAAATTTGATGGATGACAAGCAAATATTGAAAATGATAAGCAGGAGAAAGACCAGGGAAAAAGGCTTTCGTGTGCTTGTTACCATGACAAAGGAAAAACTTTATTGGCAGATTCGCCATATGGTCTATTCGCATGAAGATACTGATGATTTGATTCAAGAGGTATATATAAAAGTTTTTAGAAAGATATCCTCATTTAAGGGAGATTCATCATTACATACTTGGATTTATCGTATAGCTTACAATGAAACTATCAATTTTTTGAAAAGTAAATCAAAACAAAATAGGTTTAATGATGTATCTTTAGAGATAATTCAACAACAAAAAGCTAACGGATCAGTACCTTTGAATACTGATAAGATAGATGAGTTGATGCAGTCTGCAATAGAAACTCTGCCGGATAAACAACGTGCGGTTTTTACAATGAGATATTATAATAACATACCATTTAAAGAGATGGAACAAATAATGCAGGTTTCAGAAAGTTCACTTAAAACATCTTATCACATAGCTGAAAAAAAAGTTAAGGAAATTTTGTTACGTAACCAATTAAACTTTTAAACTTTTTTATTGTCTAAGATGATAAAGGTATGAAACGTTGAGGCCTAATAATGAAGGAGAAGAAATAAAGTCAAGAAAGGATTTACTAAAGTGGGACAATAATTTATTAAAGTGGGACAATAGTTTTATGGATACGAAAGAGAGAAAGAATACATTGGATAATAGTGTACGTACTGGACAAGTACCAGAGGATTATTTTCACAATATGGAAGAAAGGGTGTTGTATCTTTATCACAAAAGACAGAAGGTTAGGCGTCTACGTGTAATGTATGCCGCCTGTTGTACTGTGATTGTACTGTGTGGTATAACTTATTATTTGAATTCAAGTTTTAACCAAATATCTCCACAGAAAGAAAAAATGGTTTTATTTAAAGATACATTAAAAGAACGATATACATCATTTCATAATGAATCAGTGTCTGAAAAAGAGGCATTTGTAGAAGATACTCGTTCAAATAACGAGAAAGAATTGTCTAAAAAATATATTCAAAGTAAGGTTTCTTCAAGTAAATACGAAAAAGAATTTACCGATGAGGAATGGAGTTATCTGGAAAACTATCTCAATGAAGATAATTATGAACTTGTTTATAATACGTTGACAAAGTAATAAAATATATAACCGAATGAAAAAGATAAATACAATCATTGTTGCGCTTTTTATATGTACAATACCTTTTATTGCACATACGCAAACAAGAAATCCTGATTGGAAAGCATTGCATCAAAAGATGCTTGAACAAAAATATGAATTTCTAAAAAATGAATTGGCACTTGAAGATAAAATGATGGCTAAATTTTGGGATTTATATTTGATTTACGACAAAGAAGTATTCGCTTGTCATGAAGATGCACGAAAAAAACGATGTGAATTGATAAAATCTGATCCTAATAAGTGTGAAGTAATAGAAGAAGATATATTGGAAGATGATATTGCCATAATTCTTATAGAGCAAAGGATAAATATGGAAAAACATCTGTTGGAAATAGAAAATCAATTCACTCAAAATTTGCTTAAGGTATTACCAGCACAAAAAGTTTTGAAACTTCATAGATTAGAAAAACAATTTATACGTCAGTTTATGAAAGAAAAGCTCAATGGTAAGAAAGAATGTTTTAAAGATCAAAATACAAACTCTGTCATTGAGAGACAGCATAATCGGACGAATAAAAAGAAAATGGATATAAAATAGAAAATGTTTTGCAAAAACGTAAAAATCTTTTTGATTTCGTTTCATAATTAATTTATTTTTGGGTCTAAGGACAACATTGTCCTTAGATTTTTTTGTAAATTTGCCACCCAATATGTCTATTACATTAGTTGCAATATTGATTTTGTCAGGTATTTTAGTAGGATTTATCAATACTTTATCAGCAGGAGGGACCATTATATCTATTGCACTATATATTGCATTAGGTATTCCAGTACAAACAACGAATGCAATAAATAGGGTAGGTGTTCTTATTCAAAATGGATTTGCATCACTAATCTTTTATCGCAAGCATATAATCAATTACAGAATATTACTATTGAATTCTTTACCTATAATAATGGGTACATTTATCGGTTCTACAGTTGCTGTGAAGTTAGATCAGAGAGTATTCAATATTTGTTTTGCCATAGTACTGTTAATAATTATAGTTTTTTTATTTATAGATAACAAAATTAATAATCGCAAAGAGAGAAAGTTTAACTTAAAAAATTATTTAATTACTTTTCCTTTATTTCTAATAGTTGGATTCTACGGTGGCTTTGTACAGGTCGGAACTGGTTTTTTACTTATTGCTATTCTTGGTTCTCTATTGGGGCATGATTTAATCAAAACTACGGCTATAAAAAATACACTTATGTTCATCTATACAATAGTTGCAATGATTGTTTTTGTAAGCAGGGGAGATATTGAAACAAAATACTGGTTTTATGGTCTGACTCATTCTGTTGGTAATGTGATAGGTTCTTATGTTGCAGTACGTTATGCTCTTAAAAAAGGTAATAAGTTTATTAGATTGATAATTATAAGTATTATTATTTTTACTGCCTTAAATCTTTTGGGAATTATAGACATTAAAATAATTTTTAAAAATATTGTTAATTAGTTTCTTCATTACAAAGTTATTTCGTACTTTTGCCAAGTGAAAAGATAATAAAATATTACGACAATGAAAAAATATGTTTTAATACTTGCTGTCGCTGTTGTTATGATTTCTTGTAGCAACACAAAAAAATCCCTTTATAAATCTGTAGATCAACGAAATGTACCTGAGAGATATTTGAAAGATTTTGTAAGCCATCGTCCAGAAGCTAAGGATGTGCGTTGGGAGATGGCGGATAGCAATACTTATTTTGCTAATTTCAAATCTAACGACAATGAATGTATTATGAAATTTACACGTACTTCTACTGAGACTTATTATGTAATACCTAAGGATTATATTCCGTCAGATATTGTAGATTATATCAAGGAGCAGTACCCAGAATACAAACTTGAACAAGCATATATAACAGATATTAAGAATGTTAAATGTTACGAAATGCAGATTGTAAAAAAAGGTGATATGAAAAAATTGCAGTTTGATTTAAAAGGTAACTTTAATAAGGTTATTGATTAAGACGGATTGTCTAATTAATAAAATAAAGTGTGAGATTATTTAAATAATCTCACACTTTATTTTATTAAAGTCCCACTTCTGATTTTCTAAATTGAAATACTATTTAATTTTTGCAAAATACTTATCTATAATCTTGTAAAATTTTCTTCACAATGTGTGTAGTAGAATAACCTTCTATAAATTCTATTGTTCTCACTTCACCATTCGTTGATTTAACTACCTCATATCCGACGATGTTTTCAATCTTATAGTCTGCACCTTTAACCAATATATTTGGTTGTACCGATTTAATTAATTCCAACGGGGTATCTTCGTCAAACAAAGTAACATAGTCTACAAAAGACATGGATGCTAAAATTTCCAATCTTGAATTTTCATCTTGCAAAGGGCGACTATCACCTTTCAATCTCTTAACGGACATATCCGTATTAACACCAACAACTAACAAATCTCCTAAATCTCGTGCCTTAGATAGATAATCTACATGTCCTAAGTGAATTAAGTCAAAGCACCCATTGGTAAAAACAATTTTTTTACCCCTAACTCTTGCTATTTCTAAGTGTTGTAGTAATAACTTTCTATCTACAATTTTTTTTCTGATATTTTCATTAAAAGACATAGCAATTGCCAAACATATAATGAATATTCTATAATATGGATGTACAAATCAACATAATAAACAATGGTTACAAAAGTATTAGATGTGATTATTTTTAGGGAATATTACGATTGGTTTCCATTGTTTTGCTTCTTGAAAATCCATGCTTGCAAAAGAAACTATTATGAGTAAGTCTTCTAACTGCACTTTACGAGCGGCAGCTCCATTAAGTCCGATAATACCAGTTCCTCTTTCTCCTTTGATAGCGTAAGTATCAAATCGTTCTCCATTATTTATGTCGTATATGTACACTCTTTCGTTTTCTATGATATTAGCAGCCTCCATAAGTTCCTCATCTATGGTTATAGAACCAATATAATTCAAGTCGGCCTGAGTAACCTTGACTCTATGAATTTTAGATTTTAATACCTCTATTTGCATAGTCAAATCCTCCCAATTAAGATTGCAAAGGTACGAACATTTTATGAATTGTGAAGAATTATTTGTATTTTTATTTCATTGTTTTTTTATTCCATTTTGATATATAAGCAAAAAGATTAATGGCTATTATTGTTTATGCAATATTACTTAACAATTAATCTAATTTTTTATGCTTTCAATATTTTTGAATATAATATCTTTTGAATACTTTTATAGATTATTTGTGCAAATACTCTATTTATTTTGATATTATTTTCCCTTAAAAAACAAACACTCCCGATGAACAATAGTTCGGGAGTGTTTATTATAATAATGTATTAATTTGATTAATCTTATTGCAACATAGGTTTTAAATCTTTTGAAATAATCAATGTAGCTTCTGTTACTTGCTGTACTTGTTCAACTGTAAATTCAGGATTTAACTCAGTCAATAGAATACCTTCTTTGGTTATCTCCATAACACCCATTTCTGTTATAATCATATTGACTTTCCCCGCCGCTGTTAGGGGAAGGGTGCATCGTTTTAATATTTTCGGATTACCTTTTGCTGTATGTTCCATCGTGAGGATTATCTTTTTTGCACCTTCTAACAAATCCATTGCACCACCCATACCCGGCACTTTCTTACCTGGTATCATCCAATTAGCTAAATTACCTTTCTCGTCTACTTGTAAAGCACCTAATATACTAGCATCAACATGCCCCCCTCTAATAATAGCGAACGAAGTTGCAGAATCAAAAGTAGCAGCCCCTTCTACGGCTGTTATGTATTGTCCTCCTGCATTTATCCACTCCCTTTTTTCTTTCCCTTTATCAGGAGCTGGTCCCATGCCGATCATTCCATTTTCTGCTTGCAACAAAACTTTAACTCCAGGTTTCAAATAATTAGGAATCATCCCCGGTATTCCAATACCCAAATTTACAACGTCTCCATCTTTCAATTCCAAGGCTGCACGCTTGGCTATTATTACTTTTATTTGTTCTTTATCCATGATTTGTTTTATTTATTGTAAATATCCTGTATGTTTTTCCCTATTTCTCCCGAACCATCATATCTAATAAAGAAATGAGTTTGGTTTTCTTCATCCTTATAACAAAGAGTATCATTTCTAATAAACAATACGATATATTGTCGTATTTGTCTTTTGTAGTCTTTTATTGTTAGAGAGTCTCCTTTCAAGGTATAATGCCCTATTCTTGTTGTCCTCATATATGGCTTTTCCTGAGTAGAGTCATATTCGTAAGTAATACTGGTAAAAGTTCTTTTGTCGTAAACAAAATTGTAAGGAGCGTATTCTACATACCCCATCAAATCTTCTTCTTTTACAGAATCCGCAGATAGAATACTGGCATCACGCCATTTCCCTGCAATAAAATCGTTACCTTCGTCCGAAAAATCTCTCTCACATCCAATAATAATTAGAGCAGGACAACAGATAATCAAAGCAATTAATATATTTTTTAAGCTATTTCTCATTTTTCTTCATTGTTTTCGTTTTTATGTTCTTTAACTAAGTACATAATAGTTATAGTATCAAAGACTGTGTATATAAGGTACAATGTCAAATATGCAAATGCAAATTTAGTACTTTTTTCTATACCAAACAATAAAACCACTGCAAAAATTATTGCATAGATCAATATTTTTCCGACCTTTGAAATCATATAGGCTTGTTCAAACTTGATGATTTGTTTTTGTGGGGCATATTTTAGAAATATCCAAAATAACAATGTAACAGTGTAGTACATACTTATGTAATATGGGGCGGAACGCAAATAATCTCTTACTGGTGTCAACCACAATAACATAATTACAAAGCACACACCGATGGAGAAAAAAGTTATCCTGTTCAGATATTTGATAAATGGATTCTTAATCATATTATAAAAATTTTTATGTTATCATTTTATATTGTTATAGTATTTTGTCTTCTTTTAATGTATCATAGTAAGGTATTGATTTGAAAAAATTAAAGTCCCACATTAAAAAATTGTTTCTTGAAGTTAGTGAATCCTTTTTAAAAAAGAATTTTTTCTTATTACATCTTATTTTTTGTACTTCTCATCCCTATTGTTTAGATACATAATTCGGAAAAATTTTTGATAAGCATCTATATTTCTTTTTGAGTAAAACGTAGAATAATTCTGCAAACTGATAATGAAACATTTGTAATAGTTGTTATTCATCGCCACAAAAAAACTGTCACTTTGGATAGAGTCATAGTAAATGAATGCCTCATCTGTATTTTTGAATTTCTTCACATTTAAAATTTGGTATGTAGGAGTGAAAAGATTAGCACTAACTGATAAATTTGAGTTGTTAAAATTTTTATTATTAAAATTGTTAATACAATTCATTAAATAGTCGGCATCAAATTTTGAATCATCAGCTAAAATTACGAAATAGTGTATTCCATCTTTGTATTTGTATACCAAACTTTCACTATCTAAAATATCATCTCTATCAACACTATTCAAATTAATGCTGTCAGTAATAGCATCAACTATATTTGTCCCTTCAACTTCGGGAATTTGATTCTTAACGGCTTCTTCTTTTTCTCTATCGTACTTGATGTCAAAATCTTTGATGTTGTAAGTAGATGCAAGGTATTGAAGTTGTTTCTCTATTATGGGTGTAACATCGGAAGATGGGTGATTGAAAATAATCATATTTAAATCATTCGCCAAAGAATCCACACCGTAAAGCTTTCCTTTTGATAGAGCAGCTATATATTTCAATCTGGGAATATATGCCCCGACTTTTATACTATCAATGGCAATATTGACAGTATTAATTGCACTTTGAAATTCTTTATTTGTATAACAATTGTATGCTTTTTCATATAATGTCTCTTGTTTCTTGATAGCCTGATCTCTAGCGTCCCAAAATGAAGGATTATTCAACATCATAGCAAATTCACTTTCGGGATAATCTTTAAGAATCTTGTTTTTGTAGTAATTTGATGAAGGGTAATCGCCTAAAACTTCATATTCCTTATACAAATGGTATGAAGAGGGTAAAATATTTTTATGGTTGGGATAGCGATTGTGTAAATTAAGAAAAGTTTCAATTGATTTCTTCATATTATTTACACCTTGCCATAAGATGTATCCCGCTTCCAACAAGGCGTCTGCAATTATCATATGAGCACTATCCTTAGCACTTTGACTGTATGGAATGTCCTTTGTATAATACTCTTTTTTATCAGGGGTCAATTGTGAGTTTTTCATCCCTTTTTCCATTATTACCGAACTATCTTGATTATTTTCTGCGGATAATTGTTCGTTTCCAAAACCTATTTGTTCTTTTTGTTCCAATCTCCAATTATCTTCCAGTTGTCTTTTACCCCATCTCCGTTCAAATTCAATCTTTCCTGCTTGCACAGTCGTAGGATTATAGAAATAAAATGAAGATTTGTTATTTAGGTTATTCATGGAAAAACTGTTAATCTGAGAATTGCGTTGAGCAATTGCTTTTTCCAACTCTTCTTGTGCTCTTATCTTCTCCTGTTCGTATTTGTAAACCTCTATCCATCCATCTATTTTTTTTTCAAGTTCCTCCTTTGGCAATTCACTTAGCGATAAAAGAGAATCCCACTTATCAATATTGTTGAGATTTTTAACTAAATTTTCTAAAACTTTCTGTCTATCATTAATTCTTTTGTAATCGGGATCGGATTTTTCCATTAGAGTAAGTGCTGTATCGTAGTACATGGCCGCTTTTTGATAATTTTCTAATTCATTGTAATAAACATCAGCAGCACGTATAGAGGAAGCAATTTTTTGTATGGTATTATTTTTGGAAACACTTATACTCTGTTCCCATTTTTTACATGCAATTTTTTTACTTTTGTTTTTGTAATATATTTCTCCGATAGCATAGTAAATTTGACCCCGATAATCCTTGTTAATCTCCTTATCAAGCATCTCTTCCAAATCTTCAATAACTTTAATGGAACGTTTATCTCCTATTTCAAAACACAATGCTTGATTGAGTTTGGAAACAAATTGCATATTGTAGTCTTTTGCTTTTCGGTATGACGTTTGAAAACATTTATAAGCTTTGTTATAATTTTCATTACGTAGATAAATTTGTCCTTCAATAAATTTGATTCTAACATTTTCGCTATTTTTGAAAATCTTTTTCTTCCTTAAATTGAATTTTTCAATAGCTGCAAGTTCTTTCCCCGAGGCTATATCGTTCTCTGCCCAAACAGTGTAAAGGAATGTCTTTAATCTCTTAGAAGCTTTCTTGTTGATTATTGCCTTTTGTACTTCTTTCAATATGATATCACTTTCCGAATATTTACCTTGCTTAGTGTATGTAAGAGCTAGCCAAATCATCGGTTCATATATACTAGGTGTTTTCTTCCAATTGGCAATTATGTATTTGAAACTAGCCTCTGCTCCTAAAAAATCACGACTGATTAAACAGGATTTCCCTATCAATAGATAAGCATCATCTATTTCAGGATTTTTTTCTATATTGTGAAAACGCATTGAGTGCTTCTTGACTACTTTTGAGGCTTTCTCTATAGAACGAGTGGTATTAGATTTAATACTTTGTGCAACACTTTCATTAGGAATTTTATACACAGGTATGATTTTTGTAAAATCGTCTTTATAGTTATCGTTTATAGTATTTATCGCTTGTTTATAGGACTCCTGTCCATTCCATAAACTGTTGTAATGAGCGACTATTTGATGATATTTTCTATTTTGCCATTTATCTTTGCTGGTTGAACAGGAAATGAAAAGAAATATGAGACAGGTCAAACAAATTAATTTTATTGCATATGTATTAACTATTTTGGATTCCGAGTTCTTCATATTATTTAATCGTCATAACATAAACGTTTGTGTTATAAATTTATTATTTTTGTACAATAATATTTTGATAATGAGTATAAGTGTAACTACTTTATGTTAATCATTTTGTGCGTCTGTAGTGATAACCGCCATATAGGGTTTTGTTTGATATATTCTATTATTTGGGGTAATATTTCTGCATATTGAGAATACTCTGCTTGGAGATAATAGAATTGTGAGTATTTCTGCAAATCTAAATACTCATTTGCTCTCAATCGCATCCGTTCCGCAAACAAAAAATCTTCCTTTTGCTTTATTACAACTTTTATTTCATTTGCTTGTGACAATGATAATGGTAATGGATATAACATTTGTTTTGGAGAAAGAGTTATCCAATCCCAGTAACCTGTAATATGATTTACCCCACTTGTCTCTAAAAAAGTTTTAATTCCTGTTTTGTGTAATTTTTCTGTTAATTCGGTCAAATCGTATAATGTTGGTTCTCCTCCGGTTACTACTACATTTTTTGCCTTTGACAATTTGATAAGTTCTATTATCTCTTGTATAGACTGTAATGAAGAATTATTTGTATTCCAAGCCCGTTTCTCATCACAAAAATTACAACCAACATTGCAACCAGCTAAACGGATGAAAAAAGCAGCCATACCACTGTTTTTCCCTTCCCCCTGAATGGAATAAAATGTTTCAAATACTGGAAGTCTATTCATGTTAGTCGTTTGTACACCGGATCTATTCTGCAAAGTTACGTCTTTTTATTCAAATGTTTGGTTATTATTCAAGCAAAATTCATATCTTTGCAAAACTAAGTTTGGACATATTTGTGTAACATTCATATTTAAGAAAGCATAAGGGTAGGTTTTGTATTAGGATAAGTGCAATATTTTTGTGAGGGTAAAAGAAAGATAATGGTTTTCACACGTAGGATTATTAAAGATACAATATGACACAATTATGATAAGAAAAATTTTAATATTCTTATTACTTTTAAGTGTAAGTTTGCTGATATTTGCACAGAATACTAATCTTAAGTTTGAAAAAAACAAAGGTCAGTGGAATAAATTAATCCGTTACAAAGCAGATTTTAAAGAAGGAAAAATTTTTGTCTTAGAAAATAAAATTAATATTGTTATTTTTGATTCCAATAATTCATATTTTCACCCTCATTTTAAAACAGATAACATCAATAGTAAGGAACGATTTACAATATTTTCCATTCAACCTTTGGATGCAAAATTTTCAGAAATTTTGTCTAAGGATAAAATGAATGGTTACACGAATTATTTCACCGGTAGGGATATCTCAACATGGCAAAGTCAGGTTCCTTCATACCGAACCATAATTTATAAGAATGTTTATGCAAACATAGATTGGGAAATCTCCTCTTACGATAGAATGCCTAAACATTCCTATATTGTTCATAGCGGAGGTAATCCTAACATAATAAAAACTCTATATAAAGGTTTAGAAAGTGTGGTTGTTGATGGAGATAAATTAATTTTACAAACGAAAGAAGGTATTATAAAAGAGGATAGATTGTTTGTTTATCAATGTTACGATTCACAAGTAAAAGAAATTAGTGCAAGGTATTCAATCGTTAGATCTAAAGAGGGATTTGAAGTTTCTTATATTATAGGTGAGTATAATAGAACGAAGGATTTGATAATAGATCCATCGCTTGTTTTTTCTACTTACTCAGGTGCTCACTCTGATAATTGGGGAATGACCTCTTGTTACGATAAAAAAGGGTATATGATTAGCGGAGGAATTGTTTATGGCAACAATTATCCATTTACAGAAGGAGTTTATGATTCTACATATTCAAATAATTGGGATTGTGTTATAACTAAATATGATTCTTTGGGAGAGGATATTTTATTTTCTACTTTTTTAGGTGGACAGTATTGTGAAATGCCACACTCTATGGTGGTAAATAACAATAATGAGATAGTTATTTTGGGTACAACGGGAAGTGAAGACTTTCCAGTTAGTTTAAATGCATTTCAACCTCAATTTAACGGGGGTACTACTATAAATTACGAATCTTCTTTGCTCTTTTCCAATGGTATAGATATGTTTGTGTCATCTCTTTCATCAGATGGTTGTTCATTATTGGCATCTACATTTATTGGTGGTACAAGCAATGATGGATTTAATTATAGAGATTATTATGGAACTTCTATCAAAACACTTTATGATGGGAATGATTCACTTTATGCCAATTTTGGAGATTGTGCAAGAGGAGAAATAGTAACGGATGCCAACAATAATGTATATGTTGCAAGTTGTACTTTTTCTAAAGACTTTCCTACGAGTAATGATGCGTACAGAAAAACTTATGTAGGCAAGCAGGATGCTGTGGTTTTCAAAATGGATCAATCATTATCTACACTAATCTATTCTACGTATTTAGGTGGGAAAAACGATGATGCCGCCTACTCTATAGACATAGATAAAAAAGGTAAAGCTTTTGTATGTGGAGGGACTACCTCAAAGGAATTTCCTTCAACAATAGGGGCTTATAATAGCAATCATAACGGAGGTTCTACTGATGCATTTATTTCCGTACTTTCTATGGGAGGGAATGATTTGGAACATTCTACTTTTTTTGGTTCTTCCGAATATGATCAAGCATTTTTTATACGTCTTGACAAAGACTCTAATCCTTATATATTTGGTCAGACCAAGGCACCCAATAATACACTGATACATAATGTGCTTTATGCTATTCCTAATAGTGGACAGTTTATTGCGAAATTTACTCCGCAACTTGACTCTTTGTTTTTCTCGACCGTGTTTGGTTCGGGTGATGGTATGATAAATATCTCTCCATCCGGTTTTAATGTTGATGTATGTGGTAGGATTTATTGTGCAGGTTGGGGAAGGGTGTTCAAATATATGAAAAATTATTTGGGGTATGCCTCTTTGGGAACGGATAATTTGGAGATAACTTCCGATGCTTATATGGGTGCTACCGATGGTATGGATTTTTATATTATTAGTTTGGGTGCTGATGCATCACAATTGGATTATGCAACGTTTATAGGAGAAAACGATAGTGTGGCTTTTTATGGTAATGATCACGTTGACGGTGGCACTTCTAGATTTGATCGTTATGGAAACTTTTATCTCACAATCTGTGCCTCATGTGGAGGTTCTCAGGGTATGCCTACAACTTCCAATGCTTATTCTTCGTCCAACAATTCCTCTAATTGCAATATTGCCTCTATTAAGTTTTCCGTTAATAATGATTTTGCTGTTGCTGATTTTACATCTACTAATGTTGGTTGTATCAATAAAAGCATAGAGTTTTCTAATTATTCAAGAGGAGATTCGTTTAAATGGGATTTTGGTGATGGTTCTCCCGTTGTAATGGATAAGGAGGTTTCTCATACTTATAGCAAGGGTGGTATATATGAAGTTAAACTAATAAGTTTCTTATCATCTGGGTGTAAAATATCGGATACATTGGTGAAAAAAATACTTGTGTTAGACAATGATGCTGATTATTTGGATACTATTCGTACTTGTGAAGATAAGCCTATAAATGTAGGTATAGAAAATTTGGCAATAACTATTTCTGATGATGTAACAATGCAGTGGACTCCCGCGGAGGTCCTTTCTGATGCCAATGCTATAAATCCTTATGCGACGATATCAAATCCAACTCTGTTTAGATTGATAATTTCTGTAAATGGTTGTAACGATACTCTATATAGGTTTGTAGATATAGATACTATGAAAAGTGAGATACCGGATACACTGGATTATTGTGTTACTCCTTATATATACAAAATAGAAAACACATTGAAACGTCAATTAGCATGTTCTTGGAATAGGAATTTTACGGATACAATAGCAATGATAAATGATAACGGAGCAATAGTTGTAAATAATTTTGGGGATAGATATTTATATATACGTTATTCACTAAATGGATGTTGGGGAATGGATAGTATATATTTAAAATTTAGCGGATTGAAATTTGACATTTTAACAAAAGATGCAGAATGTAAAGGAGATGCTACCGGCAAGGCAGAGGTAGTTGTTAAAGACGGTAAAGATAATTTACATTACGTTTGGTCGTGCACTACAAATGATTCTCCAATTGTGGAATATTTGCCAGCAGGGACTTATACTGTTAAGGTATATAGAGAAGGAGATACTTGTTTTTCTACTATGGAGTTTACAATTTTAGCTATTACAAATCTGAATATTGAAGCTCAGATAAATGATGCAACTTGTAATAATATTTGTGACGGAAGCATTGTTATTAATGTAGGAGGAGGAGCGGGTCCTTATGAATATTCGTGGTCTAACGGAGAGTACTGGAAAGATATTACTAATCTTTGTAAAGGAGATTATACAGTAATAGTTACCGATAACACTGGATGTAGCACGAAAAAAACTTTTACTGTTAATGATTCTTATAAAATAGATGTCTCATTAACGGCTACAACAAACAATTGTTTGCAGGGTTGTTCTGCAACCGTAATTTCTCAAATTAAGGGAGGGAAAGAACCTTATCAATACGTATGGAATGATTCTCATAAGACTAAAGATTTGTTTGATGTCTGTAATGGTGATTATGTTTTGAATATTACGGATGCTAACGGGTGCTATGCTTCGGCTAATGTAGAAGTTGGCTATAAGGATGTTCTTAATGATTTTATCGCTTGGACAGATACCTATAAGGTTTATGATGGAGCACGGATTAATTTGTATTCAACCTTTTTTGATAAATTCAATTATTTTTGGACACCTTCCACTCATTTGGATAGTCCTGATAAAAATAATACTAAGGGCACAATTTATGAAACTACTACGTACAATGTTTTTGCAACAGATACTAAGGGATGCAATAAATCCGACACCGTGCGAATAGAGGTGGAATATGTAAATTGCGATGAGTCGGGGATATTTGTTCCCAACGTATTTTCACCCAATAATGATGGTAAAAACGATATCCTATACGTAAAAAGCAATTATGCAGAGAGGATAGATTTTATCATATATAATCGTTGGGGCGAGAAAGTGTTTCAAACGAATGATATAAATGAGGGTTGGGATGGCAAATATAGAAACAATGACTGTGCAGCAGCAGTTTATTATTACAAACTTGAAGTTCATTGTATTGGAGGTAAGACTTTTTTGACAGCAGGAGACATAACACTCATTAGATGATGAGATAAGATGCATTGAGTTTTCAAATGAGAAAAAAGAATAAATATTACGTCGTTTGGTCAGGAAGAAAAAAGGGAATATTTACTGATTGGAACGAATGCAAAGCAAGCATTGAAGGATTCCATGAGGCGAGATATAAATCTTTTGATTCAAAAAAAGAGGCAGAGATAGCTTTTGAAGATAATTATTATAATTACTTCAAAATTAAGAAGGAAAACAAATTGGAGAAAAAAGCAATATCATTTGACATACATAAAAATGATTTGTATAAGAGGGAGTTCTCAAATGGTGAGAATGAGATTCTAAAAAATCAATTACCTATTCTGAATTCTTTGTGTGTAGATGCGGCTTGTAGCGGTAATCCTGGTTTGATGGAATATAGGGGAGTACATATTCTTAGCGGAAAACAGATTTTTTATTATAAATATCCTTATGGTACTAATAATATAGGGGAATTTTTGGCAATTGTTCATGGATTGTCTTACTTGAAACGTTACAATTTAGCTCAACCTTTATATACTGATAGTGTAAATGCAATAAAATGGGTTGTACAAAAGCAGTGCAAAACTAAACTTGAATTAACGCAGACAACAAAAGATTTGTTTGAATATATCCATCGTGCTGAACAATGGTTGAAGAATAACGATTATATCACACAAATATTGAAGTGGGAGACAGACCGCTGGGGAGAAATACCTGCTGATTTTGGTAGAAAGTAAAGATGTAAAATTAAAGTGGGACATCAATTAATCAAAGTGGGACATTAGTGAATCAAAGTCTCACTTTAATTTTGGGAGATGGTGATTTACAAAAAAAAATATTAATTTTGCAAAAAAATATTTAATAATTATATGTTTGTAGGTGAGAGTGTATAGGCATTGAATAAATATGCAAGTATGAATACGAAGATAGATAGATGTGATTGGAAACAGGAAGTAAAATATTTAGAATATAAGGAGGTTGGTTTTGAATTTTTGGGAACATAATGTTGATTTGAAAAGCAGAAATACAATGAATTTGTATGCATATGCTAAGGATTTCTTCACAATTAGTAAACAAGATGATTTCTTTAGGTTTTACGATGTATACAAGCGTAAAGAAAACAATCTTTATTGTAGGAAAATTTTCGTTTTAGGAGAGGGATCTAATACTATTTTTGTTGACAATAACATAAATGCAGTCATTGTTGATGTGAATACTCGGGGTATTGATTTTTTGAAAGAAAATGATAGCAATGTTTGGGTAAATTGTAAAGCAGGAGAGTTATTTAGGGATTTTGTTTTACAAATGTGTAGCAATGATTATTCTGGATTAGAAAATTTGGCAGGAATATATGGAACAGTTGGGGCTGCACCGGTACAGAATATCGGTGCCTATGGATGTGAGGTCAAAGACTGTATAGATAGTGTTAGATATTTTGATATGACGTGTGGCGAATATCGTGTTCTAACTGCAGAAGAATGCCAATTTGGGTACAGAGATTCTATTTTTAAGCATCAAGATGGAACAAAAATTATAACTGATGTAGTATTCAAGTTGAATAAAAACTTTGTATTGAATAATTCGTATGATGCGGTTAAGAAACAATTTAATAATATTTCTCTAAGTAGTATTACACCATTACTTGTCGCACAAAAAATAACCGAAATACGTAATAAAAAATTGCCGAATCCGAAAGTTTTGGGTAATTGTGGTTCATTTTTCAAGAATCCAGTTATAACTGAGCAACAATTTATAAACTTAAAAGCTATTCATAGCGACATAGTTGCTTTTGAAGATGAAAAAGGTTGGAAGTTGAGTGCTGCTTGGCTTATATCGTCTTGTGGATTCAAAAATAAGAAGGAAAATGGATTATCTATGTATGATAAACAGCCGCTTGTATTAGTAAATTACGGTATAAAAAATACTAAGTATTTGATTGACTATATAGAGCAAATAAAAAAGGTTGTTAAATCGCAATTTGATATAGATTTGATAGCAGAACCCCATTTTGTTTATTAGATATGAAGGAAAAAGCATTAATATTTTGGGATAAATTTCAGAGTATAAAAGACTCATTGATGGACATAGACTCTTTTGAAGAAAAAAAAGCTGATGAATTGCTTAATTCGTTAGATAAGATACTCAAAGAGTATTCTTTGGGAGTGGAATTTATACTTGGAGATTTGGATTCTAATGGTAGAGAATTAAATTTTACGGCATATTCAGATGAGGATTATTTTGAAGATGTGATTTGTTTGGTAGAGAATACGCCAATAATGGATTTTTGGAACGTAACTGCTTTTTTAAAAGCGGAAGGTAAAAGAGCGACTATTGATTATGAGGGAATACATTTGGCAAGTAAGGATTTGTTTTTCTTACCTATGGAAAGTGATGATATAATTAGTAAAATAGGATTGAAAGTGGCGGGCAAAAACCTTAAAATTACAGATAATAATTTGAATGCTTGTTACTTGCTGTGCGAAAAAATGATAGGTGAATATAATGCTACAACATTGATTGATTATTTTGATATCGATATTTTGCCATCGGATTATCAAGAACAGGGATTTTTACCTCTGGATTATTTACCTGATTTTGTTGAGTGGAAAATAGAAAGGATTGAAAAGACGTAAATACTATAAATTTATTTAACTTTGCGGACTATAATTAAAATGATAAAAAGATGTGGACAATATTCAAAAAAGAACTAAATAGTTTTTTGACCTCACTGATAGGTTATATTACGATATTTGTATTTTTAATTATTAATGGGTTAGTGTTGTGGGTACTACACGTTGGAGTTAATATATTTGATTCGGCAATAGCATCATTAAATGGGTTATTCTTTATTTCGCCATGGGTATTCTTATTTTTGATTTCAGCCATTACAATGAGGATGTTTGCAGAAGAAAAAAGGAATGGAACAATAGAAATATTATTGACGAAACCTGTAAGTGATATTTCTATTATTATGGGGAAATTCTTTGCCTCTTTGGTAATAGTTATATTATCTGTTTTACCAACTATGGTATATATGATTTGTATATACCAACTTGGTTCTCCTGTTGGCAACTTAGATATGGGAGGTATCCTGGGTTCTTATATAGGATTAGTATTTTTAGGGGGTATTTTTGTGTCTATTGGTATTTTTTGTTCATCATTGACAAACAATCAAATAGTTGCTTTTATTATTTCCATAATTGGTTGCCTTATTGTCTATATAGGATTTGAAACCATTGCTAAAATACCATTTCTTTCCAAATTTGATTTAGTTGTCGCTTCTTTTGGTATATCTCAACATTACTATTCTATTAGTAGGGGAGTGATAGATTTACGGGATATTCTTTATTTCATTAGTGCAACTGCCTTTTTCATTCTTTTGACTAAAGTAAGCTTAGAGTCTAGAAACTGGAAAAAATAACTGCTTTTTGATACGTTATGAAAAATCAAGATAAAAATAATATACAAACGAAGGAGAATCAGACGATGAATAGAACTTCGAAAAAGTTTTTTTATAAAAATCTTTTAAAGGAAATTGTCAATCCTGTAAGTGCAAAAACCGATGTCAAAAGGTCACATATAATACAGTTGCTTGTAGGATTGTCTGTATTGATACTGATAAATGTTATTGGGAACTATTTCTTTTTTAAAATAGATTTAACACAAGAAAAAAGGTATTCTCTTTCAAAGTCCACGAAACAATTACTTAATGGAGGGAAGAAGGGATTGAAAAAAGTGGATGATGTAATTATGATACGTTGTTACCTTGATGGTGATATACCTTTAGCATACAAAGAATTGAGGAATGCAACAAAAGATTTGTTAAATGAAATGCGTTCTTACAATTCTAATATTGATTTTGAATTTGTCGACCCTAATAGTTTTAAAAATAACCAAGAAAAAGCAGAGTTTTATGACAAGTTATTTGCTAAGGGATTTCAGCCTCTTTTGGTTAGAAATAAAAATGGAAATAAGACCGAACAACAGTATATCTTCCCGTATATAGAGATTTCTAATGGTAATCAAACGGTAATAAAATCGCTTATTGCAACTAAAACGGGATTTACGGAGGATGAAGTTGTTAAATCGTCAATTCAAAACTTAGAGTACACACTTTATTCGTCCATCCGCAATATTACACAGGGAATTAAACCTTCGATAGCCTTCCTTTATGGACAGAATGAACCCGATGCTGTTTATCTATTAGATATTATACAGTCCTTAGATGAGAGTTATTCTATAGACTCCGTCACAATAAATGGACAAATAAATGCCTTAGTGGATAGACAATACGATACAGTAGAAAATACAGTAAAGAGGTTTCGTAAAAAATACGAGTGTTTGATAGTTGTTAAACCAACAAAACCGTTTTCTCAAAAAGATTTGTATATAATAGACCAGTATTTAATGCATGGGGGTAAAATATTGTGGTTAATAGATCCATTAACAGCCAGTATGGATTCTTTACAGTCCAAAGCTCGCACAATGGCGATAAGCAATTTGACAGGAATAGAAGAAGTTTTATTTTCGTATGGATTAAGAATTAATAATGATTTAGTAATGGATTTACAGTGTGTTGATGTTCCGATAGTGACTGGACAATATCAGAACTCACAACCTCAAATGACTTATTATCCATGGAATTTTTTCGTATCTGCAAGTCCAACATCTCATATTATTTCAAAAAAAATAAATCCAATTAAATTGGATTTCGTATCTACAATAGATATTTTGGAAAGTAATAATCAAATTATAACAACACCTATACTTTTGTCTTCAAATAATACGCGATTGTTAAATGCACCAGTAGAAATTTCATTACAGATGTTAAAACAAAAGCAAGATCCGAAATTATTTAATCAAGGATCAAAAACGCTTGCCGTACTTACAGAAGGTACTTTTGTTTCCGCATTTAGGAATCGCCTTCCCGAAGAAATGATTAACAACTCTATGATAGCGAATAAGAATACTTCTGATTCTACTGCAATGATTGTCGTAGCAGATGGAGATCTGATACTGAATACATTTATAAACAATCAAGTAGTTCCGTTAGGATTTGATCGTTATACCAACCAGATGTTTGGTAATAAAGAGTTTATTATTAATTGTATTAACTATCTTTGTGGTGATAATGATTTGATTCCTTTGCGAGCAAGAGAGATTATTGTACGTAAGTTGGATATGGCAAAGATTGATAGAGTAAAACAACAATGGCAATTGTTTAATATGTTAGTGCCGTTAGTTATTATATCATTATTAGGAATAATTATTATATTTGTAAGAAAAAAATCATATTTGCATCAATAAAAAATGAAAACTTTTAAATTGCATAAACTAAATAGAAAACAAAAGAATTTATTTCTATTACTCATAATTTTGATTATTGCGGTGATTGTTTCACTAATAATATTGATATCCGATAGTTCTTCAACTATTAATCAGAACTTTCATATAGATGCAATAGAAACGGTATCTAAAATAGTAATCAAAGACAAAAATAATCATACTCTTACTCTCACAAAAACAAATGATAGTGTTTGGATGGTAGATGGCAAGTTTGAGGCTAATAACATATTGATTAGTACAGTGTTGGAGACACTTAAAACTATGAGAATAAGAGAACCTTTACCCAAAGCTGCAAGAAATAATGTAGTTAAAGATTTAGCGACTTTAGGTAAGAAAGTGGATATCTATATTACAGATTATAAAATAGATTTAGGTATTATCAAATTATTCAAAGAAGAACATTTGAAAACAACTTATTATGTTGGTACGGAGACTCCTGATGAGATGGGAACATTTATGTTGAAAAAAGGAGATGATGTACCATACGTTATACATATCCCTAACTTTAGAGGATATTTATCCTCTCGCTTTTCTGCTATTGCTGATTTATGGAGAACTCATAATGTATTTAGATATAAACAGTCGGAAATAGCAAGTATAAATGTACAGTTACCTTCTCAGGTTACAGAAAATTTTACTTTGATTAATAATGGTAATGGATTTACTTTTCTTCTGGCTGACGGTAGTAAATTAAACGTTTTTGACACTAATAAAGTATTAGCTTTTTTATCTTCATTTGTGGATATGAATTATGAACGTATAGCAACTAATATACCAAAAGTGGAACAAGATACTATATTTAGTAAGTTGCCTTCTTTTATTATTACAGTAAAAGATAAAAAGGGAAAAATTCAGACACTTAAAACTTTTGTTAAGTTAAATGATCCTAATTCAATTGCAACAGATGAATATGATTTTTATCAAATTTTTGATATTAATCGTTGTTATGCTTTATCAAATAGGTATGCCGACACACTAATTATGCAATTTTTCACATTAGACAATGTACTTAAACCAGCATCTTATTTTTTTATAGGAGCAGCAGGAAAACCCTATATTAAATAATTAGTATTCATATAATGGATGAGCAAATTCTTTATACAAATATCAAATTCTTAAAAGGTGTTGGCGATAAAAGAGCCACTATGCTTGCCAAAGAGTTGAATATTTATTCTTATAAGGATTTGCTTTATTATTTTCCTTTTCGTTATGTGGATAGAAGTGAATTTGTAAAGATTAAAGATATTAGTTCGGATGAGGTTTTCATTCAAGTGAAGGGTACAGTAATAGATAAAGAGGTCATTTCTTCGGGTAAAAACAAAAGAGTGATTATAAGATTTGCTGACGCAACCGGACAAATAGATTTAGTATTTTTTGCTGCCTTGAAATGGATCTATGATAAAATCAGTATAGGACAACGATATGTAATTTTTGGTAAACCATCTCGTTTTAATGATGCATTTAGCTTCGTTCACCCAGAAGTGGAACTAGAAAGTATTCATATGGCTTCCCTTTCTGTCGGAGATAATTCAGGACTATGTAAATATATTCCAGTATATATTACTTCTGAAAAGATGAAAAATGCTTTTCTTAACACTAAGACTATTGCTAAAATGACAAAAAATCTTATCAATGAATGTCATGGTCATATTAAAGAGTCGTTACCCGAATATATCGTTGAACACTATCGTCTTATATCATTACAAGATGCCCTTGAAAATATACATTATCCGAGTAGTCCCGACGTTTTGACAAAAGCAAGACTTAGATTGAAATTTGAAGAGTTGTTTTTCATGCAATTAGAACATCAATTACAAAAATCTTATCGCACTAATAGATCTCAAGGGTTTGTTTTTTCTAACATAGGAGAGAATTTTAATAAATTTTACAAGAATAATTTAAAATTTGAACTAACAGGAGCTCAAAAGCGAGTAATAAAGGAAATAAGAAACAACATGCGAAACGGACATCAAATGAATCGTTTGTTACAAGGGGATGTGGGGAGTGGTAAAACTCTTGTTGCATTGATGTGTATGCTTATATCAATAGATAATGGTTACCAAGCAGTATTGATTGCTCCGACAGAGATTTTGGCTCAACAACATTATAATTATATTACTAATATGCTTAAGGGATTGGATATAAATATTGCTCTACTGACAGGAAGTATTAAAGGAAAAGTGCGTACAAATATTTTATCTAATTTGAGTGAAGGTGTGATAAATATAATAATAGGTACTCATGCTTTGCTGGAAAAAAATGTTGTATTTAAAAATTTGGGACTCGCTATTATAGATGAACAACATAGGTTTGGAGTTGAGCAACGTAGTAAGGTGTGGGGTAAGAACAGAGTGGTATCTCCTCATATTTTAGTAATGACAGCAACACCTATTCCGAGAACTTTGGCGATGACGGTGTATGGAGATTTAGATGTGTCTATAATTGATGAGTTACCACCTGGAAGAAAACCTATTAATACTTTGCATTTGACGGATGCTTACATATTGAAGTTATATGATTTCATGCATAAGCAAATTCAGGAAGGAAGACAAATATATGTAGTTTATCCTTTGATACATGAATCCGAAAAATTAGATCTCAAAGATTTAATGGCTGGGTATGATTCTATCGTTAGAGAGTTCCCTTTACCAAAATATCAGGTTAGCATCGTGCATGGGCAAATGAAAGCTGAGGATAAGGATTATGAGATGGACAGGTTCAAACGGGGTATTGCAAATATAATGGTTGCGACCACGGTTATAGAGGTTGGAGTTGATGTTCCTAATGCTACCGTTATGATTGTTCAAAATGCAGAACGTTTTGGATTATCTCAATTACACCAGCTCAGAGGTAGAGTAGGAAGAGGAGCTAATCAATCGTATTGTATATTGATGACAAAGGATGATTTGAATAAGGAATCAAAAAAAAGAATAGATATAATGTGTTCTACAAATGATGGATTTGTATTAGCACAGGAGGATTTAGCTATTAGAGGTCCTGGAAGTATACAAGGAACCCAACAATCTGGTGTTCTCCTGTTGAAAATTGCAGATATTGTTAAAGACGAGCCACTTGTTCGTACTACGAGAGATTTAGCAATTTTTATTGTGGAACAAGATCCTAGACTTGATAGTAAAAATAATATTTTGTTAAAAGATTATTTTATTAAAAACCCTGTTATAAGTGATTATTCTAAGATTTCATAAAATGAAATTTGAAAATGTAAGCGTTGTATCGCAAATAAGTACTAATAATCAAGTGTTTTTGAGAAAAAATATTTTATTGAGTTATTTTTTTCTAGTATCAATGTATTATTACTTTTAATAAAGGTGTATATGCTGCTATATGAAAATGTAGATAAAGTAATGTTTACAACTTTGATATGGAACAAAAAAATATTATAATAGAATTTAACACCTTGATGTTAGTTGTAACGTTTCTTTTGTAAAGGGATTGTTAAAAATCATTTAATTTTTTAATGATATCACTTCTTTCTTTGCTAAGTTTTGTCACCTCATCCATCAATTTCATCTGTTTTTTTTGAATTTTTCCCATTTTTTTCTGATCATTTTTCAATTGAGCAGAACCATATTCCTTTCCTAATCTCAGTTGTTGCTCTGTGATGTCATTTATCTGCTTTTCTATTTTTTTATTTCTATTTTTCAATTCAGGAATACGGTTTTCTTTTTCTATTCTACGTTTTTCAGTTTTTATAAATTGTTTTTCTTTTTCTACAAGTTTTTTTTCGAGTTTTTGTTGTTTCTCTTCTAACTTTTTTTGTTGTTTTTTCCACTTTTCTTGTTCTTTTCCAAGTCTTTTTTGTTGCTTCTCTATTTCTTGTTGTACCTTTTCTTTTACTTTTTTTTCTTTTACTATACTTTTAATAGTTTCTTTTCTTGATAATTCTTCAGCTTTTGCACTCTCTTTTGCGAGAATTTCAGCACTATTATCTATTTCCATAGTAGCCCAGTTATCTTCTACAAATTGTTTCTCTTTATTATTTATATTTTCTTTTTTATCAGCTGAATTTATATTAATGGAAGAAACTATCTGTTGCAAAAAATTTTGAATTTGTGGTAAATCTTCACCGTAAAACTCTACAGTGTAAGTATATCCTTCTTTGATAAATGAATATATCCTACCTTTGTATACATCATTTAAGAATATGTTAGTATAGTTGAGTAATTCTGCCTGGTAATCATTGAATTTAACATTTTGAATATTGTCTATTTGCATATATTCAAAGTTTTCATGTTTACTTCTTGCTAACGCAATATCATTAACACGTGTTTTAAGGTTGATTTTTATACGTTCACCTCTTATTTCTACGAACTGTTTGCTGTTAGGATCATAAGTCTTGATACGAATTGCCCCTTTTGGTTTGGAAGAATTAATAATATGCCAATTTTCAGGCGATTTAAAATTGATATTTTCACTATTTATGTATCTCCAATTGTCTTGGGCTTTTACTGAAAAATGTAACGATGATACCAATATCAGAACACATGAAATTATTTTTCTCATTTATTTTTTTATTTTTTTTTGTTATTAATTCAGTTTCAAAAGTTCTTAACTTTGCAAAAGTAAAAAATAATCTGTAAAGAATGATTAGCAAATTATTTTTTCTTAATATCTTTTGCTAATCTCAAACCGGTTCCTGTACCTTTTGCATTAGCATCCAAACATCTACGATGATGAGGGTTCATTAAGGCAAAATCAAATGCAAAACAGCCTCCGCGATTAACTTTCCCCAATCCTTTTGATGGTCCTTGCGGATTAGCAGTAGGAGATTGTTTGTAATAAAATATTTCATAATTATCATTACACCATTCCCAAGCATTACCACTCATATCATATATACCTAATTCGTTAGGTTGCTTTTGACCGACAGCATGCGGCTCTTTGTCGGAATTTTCATAGCACCAACCCACTTCTTGCCAATTGTTACTACCCGAATATCTGTATCCTTGAGATAGATTCCCACCCTTGGCAGCATATTCCCATTCAGCCTCTGTTGGAAGTCTACATCCCATATATTTAGCATAATCGTAAGCTTCTTGCCATGTCAGATTTACAATAGGATAATTGTCATGCCATCCATATTTTGGTTCTTGTGGCATTGTTTTCCCAGTTTTTTCGCAATAATCACGGTATTCTTTTACTGTAACTTCGTATCGTGCAATGTAGAAAGAGGAGATTGTTACCTTGTGTTGCGGTTGTTCGTCGGGATAGCAGTCCTTGTCGCTGTCATTACAGCCCATAATAAAAGTCCCTTGTTCAACTTTTATCCAGTAATCACTACTAAATTGAGCAGATATGGAGTTAGAAGTAAAGAATGTTAAGATCATTAAAATATAGTATCGTTTTATCAAATTCTTTTCCAAAAATAGTTTGGTGAAATGATATCCTATTGTTCCATATTCACGAACTATAGAGAAAATATAATCTATGTAGAAATTACAATTGCAAATAATTTTCATAATTTTAACTATTTATTTAAAAATTTTTGAGCCTTGGCAATGATTTCTTCTTCATTATTGATATGATGATTCTCCATCAGAATTTTTCCTGCACATATGACGGTATCTATACAAGAACTATCTGCACTATAAACCATATTGTGTATGAGGTTCCAGGAAGGAGTTAAACGTTCGTTGTCGAGATTGACTAAAATACAATCAGCAAAAGTACCTTTTTCTATTTTACCTGCATTCAATTCGCTAAATGTTGCACCGTTTAATGTAGCCATTTCAAAGACTTCTTTTGCAGTTAAGGTATCTGCTTTATTAAAAGTAACTTTAGATAGTAATGTTGCTATTTTCATTTCTTCTATCATACTTAAATTATTATTTGACGAACAGCCATCAGTACCCAATGCTATTTTCATACCACTTGCTTTAGCCAAAGGCATGTTAAATGTACCAGAAGACAATTTCATATTGCTACATGGATTGTATACCGCTATAACTTCCTTTTTTGCCAAAATACTTGCATCATTTGGAGTTATATGTATGCAATGTGCTGCAATAGTTTTGTTATTCAATATTCCTAATTTGTTGAGATATTCGGTCGGAGTTAAACCCTGGTATTTTTTTTTGCATTCTTCAACTTCTGTTTTTGTTTCAGATAAATGTGTTTGTAAGAATAGATTGTTTTTTGTTGCACTTTCAAAACAACGTTTATACAATTTTTCAGAACATGTATATATAGCATGGGGTGCAACAGAGAAGTTGATCAATTCACTGTCGTATTTTGCATAATCATCTAGTAATGCAAGTTTATTGTCAATAGTTTTTGAACCAAGAGAATCCATAAAAGTTATACCTATATTGCATCTTATACCCATTTGTTCGCAAGCACGTAATATATCTTGTTCGAACCAATACATATCCGCAAAAAATACAGTACCACTTTTTATCATTTCCAATATAGCCAGACGTGTCCCGTTATAGATGTCTTCACCAGTGAGTTTGGCTTCTTGCTTCCATATGTTTTGTAACCATGGATTCAAAGGCAAATCCTCACAAAATCCTCTCAATAAACACATAGCAGCATGACAATGAAGATTATAAAAAGCAGGTAGCAAAGCCATATTTGTACCATTTATGGTTTTGTCTACTTTTACCGTATTTGTATCAATGTTACCGATTTGGGAGAATTTGTTTCCCTCAATCAAAATATCTGTTGTATTGTTGTTTAACTGTATATTTTTAATTAGTATAGCCATGATAAAAAAAATGATTCAAAACTGTATATCTTTTCTTTACATTTCAGTATTTATTGTATCATTAACGATGTATACTATCATTTTCCTATTTTTCGTTAAGACTTTATAGCTTTTTTTTCTTAAATTTCTTACACGGAGTGAATAATCTTCAATCTTATCGGTTTGCAAAGATAGATAAAAATATTATGCTTTACAAATAGGTGCACATTTTTATTGATTATTGCAATGAAGCGAAATATTTAAAATGTCAAATGAAATTTCTATTATGTTTTTTTGATATGGTAAAAAATGTATTGCTGTTTAATGAAATTCTCTATAGAGAAAAAAAATACCAATTTTTCAAAAGTATTTATATATGAGGAGTTTAAGTCTAATTAATGACAATATTCTTTGTTTAATTATTGGCATCTATTTAATAATTATGTTTTTCAGTACATCTTTTTCTAATTTTCTATTTATAGTATTCTTCATTGCATCTCTAACCATCATCAATTCTGCTTTAACACTTGGCAACGATACTCTTATGTAAAGTATATTATTTTTTAATCTTATGTCTGTAATAAATTTCACTATTATTTGTCCACATAACTCTTTGAAAAGTGTTATTATTTTTTCTTCATACGGATTGTAGTCAATGTGACACTTTTTCAAAAATGTTATCAATACCTCTGAAATATGAGCTTCCTTCGCTATGGAACGACCTCTACGTTTTTTTTCCAAATAATAATATCTGTTTATGCTACTCATAATTTTATGATTATGCTTTTGTTTTTTTTATTTATTGGAATAATTTTTTCAATTCTGTCTTGATGTGTGTCGGTTAAGAAAACTTGTTGAAAACTATCCATGGCAACCAAATGAAGTATTTTTTCGACTCTAGAGAAGTCAAATTTATCAAATATATCATCCAAAAGAAGTATTGGAATAGTCTTTTTATGTTTTTTAATATATTCAAATTGTGCAAGTTTCAAAGCAAATACAAATGTTTTTTGCTGTCCCTGAGAGGCAATATGGTTGACATCATGTTCATTCAAAGAAAAAATCAAATCATCTCTGTGAATGCCATTTGTGGTATGGCAAAGAATTTTTTCCTTTTCGTAATTATTTTTTAATATATCAAATAAGTTACCATCGTATGTTTTATAAGTTACATCAACTCTTTCTTTACTATCGGCAATGAATTGATAATAGTGCCTAAAAGGTACGACAAACTCATTAAAAAAGGATTTACGTTTTTCTTGAATGATTTTACTGCAAGTAGATAATCTTTCATTCCATATTTCCAATTGAATGGTATCATAGACTTCTGATTGTTGGAACTGTTTCAATAGTTTGTTTCGTTGTTCCAAACATTTGTTATACTTAATCAAACAGTCCATATATACAATGTCTGTTTGAGAAAGGACAATATCTATAAATTTTCGACGATGTTCGCTTCTACCAGTGATGTATATATGATCATTGGGAGACACAACTACGCAAGGAATTTTTCCTATATGTTCGGAAAATTTTTTGTAGGGTTGTTTATTGTGTTTCAATACCTTTCGTTCTCCCTTTTTTAGACTAATTGTATAAGTATCCGTATTATCTGTGTCGTTTTTCGTTAGGTCGTTTGTATCGGAGAATTGTCCTTTGACTGAAAAGAATTCGCTACCATAATGTATAATATCGCTATCGTTACTCGCCAAAAAACTTCTGCAAAATGATAAGTAGTATATAGCATCCAATATATTAGTTTTGCCAACTCCATTGTTGCCGATAAGACAGTTGATATCAGAGAATGTAAATTCTGCATTCCCAAAATTCTTAAAGTTATTTAATGTTAGATTCTTTAAATACATATTTCTTTTTCAAGGGTTTAGGTGAAGGAGTTTTTTTATTCGTCAAATCTTTTGCAAAGATATGGAAAAATACTTGGAAATTACAAAACTAATGTCCCACTTTATTTTAATAGTGTCTCACTTCAATTTGCTAATGTCTCACTTTAAAATTACTTTTTCAAGAATGATAAGATTATCATAAAATTTCAAACTATTATTTATTGTATTCCAAAGAATACAATCCAATTATTTCATCATAATTATCTGAAAAATTATGGTAGTATATGATCGCTGTATATTTATTATTTGTTTCAGAAAAATTTCCTTCCGTTTGGATTGTAGAAAGTTGGCTATCAGTATTGTGTTTAAACAAAATATGATAATTGTAATAACCTTGTTTCAGATACATAGACAAATGATATTTGCCATTCTCAAATCTCATTTGCGACTGAGAGTTGATGTGCCAGTTATTCATCTGTCCGACAACATAAAAAGAGCCTTCGGAAGTTAAAGGGGCAGGGTAAATAAAGTGGATCCATGCATAGTCAGAGGTAATAGAAGGGTTATCGTCATATTCATTGCGAATATAAAAATTTCCATTCAAATCTTTGTCGTAAGAATAGGGGAGATGATTCCTTAATCGCTCTTCTCGTAAGTAAACGTGATTTTGATTATCTTGAAAATCGAATCCTACTACATATTGTGAGCGTCTTCGTAAAGAAGTACAATCAAAGGAACGAAATTCATTAGTAGCAAAAAATTGATTACTCATATCAAAAGAAAAATCTGCTTTATTGTTTGAGAGGCCTCTGTATTTTAGTTTATGTATAGTATTATCATTATTATTTTGAATAATGATAACCTTCATAAACTGCTCAATATTTGAAAAAAGAACATCATTTTTACCTCGAATTTTAACATTTACTTCTTGATGAGTCGCAATTAGAGAAGCAATAGAGGAGGGTTTTATCTCCAATTCCATGTCAGTACGATCATCTACCACATACATTCTACAGGTAAATATGACATTCTCTGGATTACCTTCTGTGAATACTTTAATGGCATAATTGCCACTCTTAATTAAGTGCATATCTTTAGAAGGTATTATTTGAGAGTAATGAACATAGCGTTGTACAGTATTGAATGAATTTGCATAGTTTTCTATGGGCTGAATTTCAAAACCTTCTAGGTATTGATAATATGAAAGTTCGCTTTGAGTCCAGTCACTATTGCAATGAACCAGCGTATACTCGTATCTGCGAGTATCTTCTCTGAGATCATCAAATTCTAAATATAATTTTTCATTTTTGTTCAAGACAATAACAGGATCGGATAGAGAATTTGTGTTTTTATGTAGTGTAACAGTTTTAATAAGTGGTGAATATACCTTATTTTCATAAACAAATTGGGCGTTAAGTCCATTGAAAACTACGCCCAACAATATGAACAAACAAATACAATATCTCATTAAAGAAAATTTTCTAAAAATTAGTTTTACCAATTACCTATTCATTTCAGCTTCTATATCTTCTATTGTTTTAGGTATAGGCTTGCCTAAAAGACGACAACCTTTCTGTGTAATCAATACATCATCTTCTATTCTAATTCCACCAAAGTCTTTGAATTTTTCTACTTCTGCGTAATTGATAAATGAAGAACATTTCTTTTTGGCTTTCCACATGTCTATAAGTGCAGGAATAAAATAACAACCTGGCTCATCGGTTAGAACAAATCCGGGTTTCAATTCTCTACCAAGTCGCAACGATGCCAGTCCGAATTGATTTGAACGGATGTTTTTTTTGTCGTATCCTACGTAATTCTCTCCGTAGTTTTCCATGTCGTGGACATCTAACCCCATCATATGTCCTAGTCCGTGTGGCATAAACATTCCCATTGCTCCCTGTTCTACTGCTTCATGTATATCTCCCCTCATCAATCCTATTGCTTTTAGTCCTTCTCCTAATTTTTGAGCTGCTGCTTTGTGAATGTCTGAGTACTTCACGTTTGGTTTGCAAAGATCAAATACCAGTAGTTGTGCATCTAATACCGCTTGATACACTACTCGTTGTCTGTCATCAAATTTACCTCCTACGGGAACAGAACGGGTTATGTCTGAACAATAACCCATTGTATTTTCACACCCTGCATCCGAAACGACCATACGACCTTTCTTTATCTTCAAACTATGATCGTGACCGTGTAATATCTCCCCATGAGTTGTTAAGATAATTGGAAAAGATACAGGACCACCACCAGCAAGTGCGATACCTTCCATTGTTCCGGCAATTTTATATTCATATGTTCCCACTTTGACTGCCATATGCATCATAGTGGTATGCATATCATATGCAGTAGCAATTGCCTTTTCAATCTCTACAATCTCTTCTTCACTTTTAACAGAACGCTGTTTAACACAAGCAGCGATAAGTTCAGTGGAAACGTAGGCAGCGATGAATTCACTTTTGATATGCAGCAAATCAGCTACAAATTCAACATTTTCTCTCCTATATTGAGGTACGAAATGTATTTTTCGTCCAAAGAATATAGCTTTATCTATCAACTGACGAAGATCTTTTATTGATCCCGAATATTTAACCCCAATACCTTTTGCACGCTCTCCTAATGTTGGTATTGGACCTGTCCAGATAATGTCATCCATTTCCACTTCCTCTCCGAAAAGATACTCATCACCGGATTCAACATCAATAACTCCAACTAATCCTTGCAAGTCGTATCCAAAGAAATAGCGAAAAGTGGAATCTTGTCTGAAAGAATAAGTGTTAGCCTGATAATTGAAGGCTGAATCTGAGTTTCCAACGATTAGAATTAACCCTTTTGAAACATCTTTCATCAATTGTTTACGTCTATCTACGTAAGTTTTTTTTGAAAACATAGTGTTATATATTTTTATTTATTACTCCTTGTAACAATCATCGTCCTCAATGCCACAAAACTTATATATCTAATTTTATGTGTATTCATTGTTATGTCTACTATGCACTATTTTTGTTTAGAGTATGGATAGGCATACGTAAAATGCGGTATTTAGTACTCTTTACGATGCAAAAGTAATAAAAAATACAAAAACGACAAAATAAAATTATACTTCTTTGTAACGGATTACTTTTTATTGATATAAAATTTTTATTTCGTTAAATTGAATTTTCAAACTATTTAATAAAATTGCCAATTCAAAGAAGTAATTTTAAATTTATGGAATTGATCAGAGTATATTGATTTGTTGACTTATTGATATGATATATTTTAATGAAAGAATTATTTAGTGTTTATTGTGGGGGCTATGCTATGAATTAAGTAACGAACAATGAAGTATGGATTAAAAAAAAATATATACGAATTAATATAGTACATTGTAATAAAAAAAAATAGTAACTTTGCCGACCGTTACAAATAGTATGGGACACGTGATTGTCGTAGTCTGAAAAATGATATGGAATAGTATATGTATTAATTTTTGTTTTGAAATGAATCTATCGGATACAATAATTGCATCAGCAACGGGAAATATAGTTTCGGCATTGGGTGTAATAAGAATGTCAGGTAATAAATCTATTAGCATAATTTCGCAAATTTTTTTGCCAAACAATAAAGGTATTTTTATGGATATGGTCAAAGAAAATACACTATACTATGGTACGTTAATAGATAAAGATAAGGTTTTAGATGAAGTGATTGTGAGTGTATTCAAATCTCCCCACTCTTTTACGGGAGAGAATGTTGTGGAGATATCTCACCATGGTAGTCTTTATATTCAACAGGAGATTTTACAATTATTGATATGTAAAGGAGCAAGATTGGCTGAAAAAGGAGAATTCTCTTTTAGAGCGTTTTTAAACGGTAAAATGAATCTTTCACAAACAGAAGCTATTGCCGATTTGATTGCTTCCAATAACTCGTCTTCACATGATTTGGCGATAAAACAACTGAGAGGTGATTATAATATTGAATTGAAAAGATTAAGACAGAGATTTTTGAAAATAGCATCCTTATTAGAATTGGAGATTGACTTCTCGGCAGAGCAGGAAGTTTTTATTGATAGAATGGAATTGAAAGTAGAGTTGGACAAAGCTCAGCAAATGTTATACCGGCTTGTCAATTCATTTAAGCAAGGTAATGCTTTTAAAAATGGAATACCGATAGCGATAGCAGGAAAACCTAATAGCGGTAAATCCACATTGATGAATGCATTGTTGAAAGACAACCGTAGTATAGTATCTTCTATGGAGGGTACGACGAGGGATACAATAGAGGAAACAATAAATGTAAATGGTATAATGATTCGTTTTATTGACACGGCTGGAATTAGAGAAAGTGATGATGAAATAGAACGAGAAGGAATTAAACGTTCATTTGATGCCATGCAAAAAGCTCAGAAAATTCTTTATCTTCTTGATGCATCAAAAGAAGATGATGAATCTATAAAATATCAACTCAAATTTTTGAAACAAGAAATGAAAAGTCTTAATGCAATAGAGGATTCAATTGATAAAAATTTGATATTGGTTGTAAATAAAGACGACATATCCACATTAACTCAAAAAGTTAGAGAACAATTATCTAATAACAAAGCAATATTTATTAGTGCTAAGCAAAAAAAAGGTATTGATAAAATAATAAATGCTATAACTATTGATTTTAGTAGCGAAGATATTTCCTCAAAAATCTTTGTTACAAATGTGAGACATTATCAAGCCTTGGTAAAAGCATTAGATAATGTAGAAGTGGCACAAGAATGTTTGATAAATGGAGAAAGTGCTGATATAATTAGCGAAAATGTTAGACAAGCCACAGAAAGTATAGGACAGATTACAGGAGAGATAACAAATGAAGATGTATTAACTAGCATATTTTCTTCATTCTGTATAGGAAAATAAGAATAAATTGAGTTATAATTTTATTATTCAATTTTTTTTTCATAATTTTGCAAACTCATTTAAGATAATAAAGAAATGGAAAACAGAGAAGACAGAACAAATAGTGAGGTTTATTCTAAATCACTAAAAGCTGGTAAGAGAACTTATTTCTTTGACGTTAAAAAGACAAAAACTGACGAAAAATATCTCGTCATAACCGAAAGTAAGAAAGTATTTAATCAGACAGATGGATCATTTGAGTACGATAAGCATAAGATCTTTTTGTACAAGGAGGATTATGAAAAATTCTCTCGTATGTTGGAGAATATGATTGAGTATATCAAAACAGGTATTCCTTTAAAAGAAGAAGTGGATAGTCAACGTGATGATCTTTCCTCATTGGGCAGTGAGTTGAAGTACTAATCCAGAGGCAAGAATACGATGGCAAAAATAATAGCAATAGCGAATCAAAAAGGCGGTGTAGGAAAAACTACTACGGCTATTAATTTGGCGGCATCGCTTGCTGTAATGGATAGGAAGACTCTGCTTATTGATGCTGATCCTCAGGCAAATGCTTCTTCAGGATTAGGTATTAATTCTGATGAGGTAGAAAACAGCATTTATGAATGTATGATAGGCGGAGTTGATATTTCCCAAATAATAGTTGAGACATCAACTCCCTTATTGGATTTGTTGCCAGCGAGAATAGATTTAGTAGGAGCAGAAGTTGAACTCACTAAAGTAGAAGATAGAGAATATAAACTTAGGAGCATAATCACAAAAGTGAAGGACAATTATGATTATGTTATCATTGATTGCTCTCCTTCGTTGGGTCTTGTTACAATTAATGCTTTTGTAGCAGCAGATAGTGTGATTATTCCGGTACAGTGTCAGTATTTTGCACTTGAAGGATTAGGAAAACTGCTAAATACCATTAAGATAGTTCAATGTAGTTTGAATACCTCATTAGAAATAGAGGGTATTTTGTTGACTATGCTTGATAAGAGGTTGCGTCTGAATAAACAGGTTGCAGAAGATGTGTATAAACATTTAAAACAGTTAGTGTTTAATACTATTATATATAATAATATAGCACTTGCAGAAGCCCCTTCTCACGGGATGAGTGCCATTATGTATAATGCCAATTCTACTGGAGCAATCAATTATATGAACTTAGCGGAAGAAATTATCCAAAGGGAACAAGAAATAAAACAATAGTAACATGGCTAAAATTAAATCACCTGCATTAGGGAAAGGTCTTGAAGCACTGTTGGGGAATATAGAGACCGATGCTGTAATTAATGGTAAAGAACAGACCGGGGTCAATGCTGAGATAGCAAATATTCCATTATCCCAAATAATAGCTAACCCTAATCAACCAAGGCAGAAATTTGATGCAAAAACTCTTATAGAACTTTCTCAAAGTATTAGAGAGAACGGAGTTATCGTACCGATAACGGTCAATAAGCAAGGGGATAGCTATGTAATTATTGCAGGAGAGAGACGTTATCGTGCAAGTAAAATGGTAGGACTGAAGGAAATTCCTGCATATATAAGAGTTGTTACAGAGAGCGAACAAATGCGAATGGCTCTTATTGAAAATATTCAAAGGGATGACTTAAATGCTATAGAGATCGCATTATCGTTTAAGGCATTGTTGGAACAAACTAATCTGTCTCATGATGAATTAGGGAAAAAATTAGGGAAGAGTCGTTCAAGTATAGCCAATTATGTACGTTTGTTACAGTTACCAGCAGAGATTCAGATAGGTATCCGTTCAGATAAACTTTCTATGGGACACGCTCGTGCATTGATTAACATAAAGGATGAAAAACAGCAAATAGCTCTTGCAAGAAAAGTAATCAATGATGGATTGAGTGTAAGAGAAGTTGAGAATTTCGCAAACAAATTAGAGAAAACAAACGTCTCTACTAAGATTAAGAAAGAGAAGGTGCTGCCTGAGTTACACAATACGTTTCTTAATACATTTTCCAAACATTTAGATACTCCAATATCTATAAAACGTTCCCAGAGAGGTAAAGGTAGTATAACTATTACTTTTAAGAATGATAAGGAATTTGAACGTATCACTTCATTATTAGAAAATAATATGAAATATAAGGGTGAAAACTAAGTTATTATTCCTTTTTATTCTTCTTTTTTGTTTATTGATAAATTTACCATCGCAGAATACTTCTTTCTATGCGAGTGTTGGTAGTGTGTCGTTGGATACTACAAAAACACTTTTTGTAGCAGATGGTTTTGGATTGTTATCTACCAAAAGACATTCTCCGATTAAAGCGACATTGTGGTCCACTTTTTTACCCGGTATCGGACAAATTTACAATAGACAAGTCTGGAAAGTACCAATTATCTATGTCGCTTTTGCGGGTGTCACATATTTTGCAATAATCAATGGGAAAAATAAAGAAAAATTCAAAGATGAGTATTACAATCGTATTAGTGGTAGAAAAGAGTTGCTTTTGACAGATTATAGTACTTATACGGATGAAGGAATTTATAATCTTTATAATGCATACAAAAGCAATTTTCAATTGAGTATAATAACTGGCATAGTTTTTTATGCATTGCAAATATTAGATGCTTACGTGTATGGTCATTTATTCAGTTTTGATTTGACAGATGACTTAACTATGAATTTATTACCTCGTTGTATACCTATGATGACCAGAGAAACTTCATTAGGATTTTCTTTCAATTTGAAGTTTTAATATCCTAATCAAATTCCATTACGTTTGACTGTTCTATAAAAAGGAGTATAAAGTTTTCTTATATAAAATAATTACTGCTTTATTTGTGAGTTAATTTTGATTCAACTATTTCATGACCTCAACAGTCTATTTTAATGAGCGAATTTAAGGTAATATCTCGGTAACTGATAATTTGAAAGAAAGAAAGCTAAAAGTAAGGATATGATATATTATATCAAGAGATATTTATGGAAGGAAGAAATAAATAATAATAGTTAATTTTAGGTTAATACTTAAAATAGTTAAAGCTATATTTTATTCAGTCCGATTTTATCAGCCTCTTCTTGTAGTAATTGTAGAGCAGCTTGTCTGTCATTAGGAATTAGACCGTCTAATATGGAATCTTTTATTTTGTCTTTTAATATTCCGACAGTTTTACAAGGCGGTAGGTTATACATTTTCATAATCTCTTCACCGGATATAGGTATTTTGAAATTGCGTATACGATCTTTTTCCTCTATTTCAATCATCTTTTGTTTAACTAATCTCAGATTTTCAATATATTTATTCTTTTTAGATATATTTTTAGAGGTTATGTCGCTATGGCACAATATCATCAAATCTTCCACATCATCTCCTGCCTCAAACAGTAATCTTCTAATTGCAGAGTCTGTGACTTCATCTTCAACAAGAGCGATTGGACGCAGATGTAGTTGTATTAGTTTTTGAACATATTTCATATTTTCATTTAATGGCAGTTTCATTCTTCTAAATATACGTTCTGCAATTCTTACCCCTTTTATTTCATGACCATGAAAGGAAAATCCAGTTTTATCATCAAATCTTTTACAAATAGGTTTAGCAATATCGTGAAGTACTGCTGCCCAGCGTAACCATAAATTTGAAGATATTTTACTGACATTGTCCAATACTTCCAGGGTATGTTTAAAATTGTCTTTGTGTGAGCGTTCTCCTACACTCTGGACACCTTTAAGTGCTACTAATTCGGGAAAAATTATTTCTAATAGACCACAACGATCCAAAAGTTTCCAACCTCTTGATGGTTCTTTGGATAACATTATCTTGTTTAGTTCTTCGGTTATCCTTTCATGGGAAATGATTTCAATGCGTTTTCTATTACGTTCGATAGCATCAAAGGTTTCGGGCATAATTGAAAAATCTAACTGTGTTGCAAAACGGATGCAGCGCATCATCCTTAGAGGATCATCGGAAAAAGTTATATCCGCATTTAATGGTGTTTGAATAATATGACGCTTAATGTCTAATAAACCATTAAATGGGTCAATAAGATTTCCATAGTTATTACTATTGAGAGCTATAGCCATAGCATTGATAGTAAAGTCTCTTCTATTTTGATCCTCTTCCAATGTCCCGTCTTCTACAATAGGTTTTCTACTATTAAGACGGTAGGATTCTTTTCTTGCCCCTACGAATTCTACTTGCCAATATTTGTCTTTATCGTTGTAATGTATCATTGCAGTACCGAAATTCTTGAAGATACTTACTTTTGTTTTGAAAGGTATTCTATTGGCGACAGCTTTTGCCAACTCTATTCCACTGCCTACGGTAACGATGTCAATGTCTGTTGACTCCCTATGCATAATCAAATCCCTAACATATCCCCCAACAATATAAGTTTCCAAATGTAAGTCATCTGCAACATTACCTATCAATCTAAATATATCAGAATTTATTTTATCGTTTAGATTCATATCCTCCACCAGTATTTTCTTAAAAACCATTCACTACCCCAAATAAATATTATCAAAACCCAATACCACCAAAGAGAAATAAATCTTTTATTCTCCTGATTTATGTGTATTATAGGTTTGATGTTATCATTTTGTTCTATTAAATTTTTCAAATCAAAAATCTTATTAGGATACACCATTTTCGCATTAGTTTTTGTAGATAAAGTATAAAGATCGGAATGTTTTGCAACAAGATCATTTAGTTCCAAATTGTTAGAAGATATAACAAATTTACCGTTTTGTTTGTATTCTTTGTTATTGTATTTAGTGGTAGCAGTGAAAGAGTATTCTCCTTGAGACATTATACCTAAATTAAGATAATATGAATTATTATTTTTACCAAATGTATATTTATTATCAGTTTCTTTATCCCTTATATGAAGTGTTATTTCAGGAGTATTGATCATTTCAAAACTTTCATTGTATAATTGTGCCTTGAATATTATGTTTTCACTTTGCTGATAAACATCTTTGTGTTCTATACGAAAGCGATTTTTATCGGATTTGTTACATACAAGTTGGGTTGTTTTGGATATGATTTCATCTATTTGATTGAATGACTTATTAATTAAGTAATTATGTAGTCGCCATCGCCAAATGTTTTCACCTAGGATAAAAGCTTTCTTAGATATATTCTCATTGTTATATGCAATTAAAGGATAGTTCGTTGTAATGTAACCAATTTTTTGAAACAATAAGGTTTGAATATTTGGTGCTACAGAATATTTGGCTGTTAATGAAACCAGAGGAGGTAAATCTTTTAATATATCTGTTACATCTTCTGTAATACCAAATAAAGAAAATGAAGTGTTATAAGAAGAAAGACTATTATTTGTATTGTCTGATAATGCTTGTAAAGATATGCCTGTATTCAATGCATTGAATAGTGAAACATTTGTACCTTGTCCCACTACAAACATAAGACTTGTACCTTTATCCTGTAAATTTTTGATAATGTTATATGATGCGGAGTTATGGGGAAGGGAGTGTAAGATTACTAAATCGTAATTAGAAGGATTCTTAGTGTTGTTATCAAAAATAGATACATCTACAGTATAATTCTGATTATTATTTAATGCCATTTTTATAGCAGAGATGTCCGGATGCGGATAATTTGCTAAAATCAATACCTTCTTTTTTGTATCCAATACTTCTATGAAGATATCTTTTTTATTGTTTGTTATATTATCTTCTCCGTTGATTTGAGAAACATAAAAGCTTATTTTTTCTATTCCAGCTTTTTTACTTATGGATTTTAATTTAGTTGTAATAGAGTAAGAATCATTATCAATGACAAATGATTGAATTGGAGTAGTTTTTCCTTCTTTAGTCATAAATACTGAAGAATGTTCTCGGATAGCTTTATCTGCTTTGATAGTTATTTCAATTGGATAATCAGTATCAACAAATGTTATTTTATTATATTGAATATCAGTAATGGAAATATCTTTTCGTATAGTAGTATCGCCCATAGCAACGGTGTATATGGGACAGGAAATTTTATCATCATAATTCAAAAAATTGTTACCCTGGGTGGTAATACCATCTGTTGCTAATATGATAGCAGATAGATTTTCCGTAGAAAACTCTTCTGCAACAAAATCCATAGATTGTGAAATATCAGTAGTAAAATCATTGAATTTCAGTATTTTTTGATACGTTAAGTCATCTTTTAGTTGAACTGTTTTACTGCCCATTATCAGACGAACGATATTATATTTTTTTGATAAAGTGTTACATAGCCTGTCTAACTTCTTAGTGTAACTTGTTTTGTAATTGTTTCCAAATTTAGTTGCAGATATGGAAGCAGAATTGTCTTGAAGTATAACCACAGTAGGTTTTTCTATTGTCCTGTTTTTTATTTTTTTAACAGGTGAAATTAATAATAATAAAATTAGAAAGATTCCTAAGAGTCTCAAAGAAAATAATAGATATTTTTGTTTGAGAGCAAATGTTACTTTGTTACTTTGTTTAAAAAAGTAAACAAAATATGCGACCCCTATTGAAATAATTACTATTGGGAGTAATAACCATAAAGAATATTCGGTAAACATTAGCTTAACCCCCTTTCTTTCTTGATTATTTCATATGCGGCATTAATCTGTTGAAATTTTTCTTTGGCGTTTTTTTGTATATCTTCACCTAATGAAGCTACTTTATCCGGGTGATATTTTATAACCAATTTTCGATAAGATTTTTTGATTTCATCATCACCTGCATTTTTGTCTACTTGTAATATTACATAAGCATTATTACTTTGATATTGTGTCGTTTGTTGAGATTCTCCTCCATAATTTTGGTAATTGTAGTTTCGTTGTTGTGAATTGAAGTACATAGCCTGTATGGTGCCGAAATCCCACGCAGATATACGTAGCAATGAACTTATGTTGTGAATCGCATTTAATTCCTGTTTGGTTATATTTCCGTCTACAAATGAAATATTGAAAAGAAAGTGCAGGAGTTCTAACTTTTGTGCATAGTTGAGTATTTTATTGATGTTCAGACATTTTTCATTTAAGTTGATAGTATTTTGTTGCAATATATCACGTAATTCCAACATACGTTTATTTGCTTCCAATTGCCCAAAGTTTTTTTCAAAGAAGGAACGAACATAATTAACTTCCAATTTAGTAACCCTACCATCAGCTTTCATTACAAAGGCAAACAAAATAAGAAGATTATCAATAAAATAAGTACGTTTATCTGTCGAAAAGGAGAATTTGGGTGACCAAGTAGTATCTACGATATATCCGATGATAAAACCACCTATTGCTCCCCAAAAACTGTCTCCTAATGCAAAAAATCCAATCAATGCACCTATCCATTTAACTCCCATAAAATAGTTATATTATCTATCATTGAAACTGCAAAAGTACGAATAATCCGTTTAAAATCGCATATTAGTTTTGTAAAAAATGGAATTAATTTATTAATTGCTTACAATAATTTTGTTTATACGGTTTAAAAATATGTTTTAATCGGTCCAAAATATAATTTCAGACCGATTAAAATTTATTTTTGGACGGATTAAAGTATGATTTTAATCGGTCCAAAATTAATTAATGTGCAATACTATGAAAATAGTATGTAATATTGCAAAGATAATTTGAAATATCGCAATAATTATTTTTATATCGCAAAGCATATAAAAAGATAGTGGATAAATGATTGCAAGTTTGAAATAGCTTAACAATAGCATTAATAAAATTATTTGTACCTTTGCAATGCAAAACTAAGATTTATATGCAATAATGAAACTATCTATTGTAATAGTTAACTACAATGTTGAACATTTTTTAGAGCATTGTTTATTGAGTGTAAGAAAGGCATTGAAAGGGATTGATGCAGAGGTATTTGTTGTAGATAACAATTCGGTAGATGGTTCAATTGCGATGCTTAAAAGCAAATTTAGGGAGGTAAAACTCATCGAGAATAAGGAGAATGTGGGATTTGCCAAAGCAAATAATCAAGCTATAAAACTATCCTCAGCAGAATATGTCCTGCTGCTAAATCCTGATACGGTCGTAGAGGAAGACACTTTTTCCAAGTGTTTGAACTTTATGGATTCTCACAAAGAAGTTGGAGGATTGGGAGTTAAGATGATTGATGGACAAGGAAATATTTTGAAAGAAAGTAAAAGAGGCTTTCCGACTCCTTGGGTTTGTTTTTGTAAAATGGCAGGTCTAACAAGGATTTTTCCTAAAAGCAAAAGATATTGCGGTTACTATATGGGACATTTGTCATATGATAAGACTCATAAGGTAGATATTCTTGCCGGTGCTTTTATGTTGCTACGCCATACTGCACTTGATAAAGTAGGCTTGTTGGATGAGACTTTTTTTATGTACGGAGAAGATATAGATTTATCATACCGTATTACACAAGGCGGATATACAAATTATTATTTTGCCGATACTTCTATTATTCATTACAAAGGAGAAAGTACGAAAAAGGGTTCGCTGAATTATGTCTACACATTTTACAACGCAATGGATATATTCGCTAAAAAACATCTCTCTTCAAGACAGACAAAGCTATTCTCACTAATTATAAAATGTGCTATATGGATGCGAGCTACTATATCGTTTTTTGCACGTATACTAAAAAAAATAGCACTTCCCTTGCTTGATTTTGTTCTTGTATATTTAGGATTCTATTTTTTGGAAAAATTTTGGGCAACTTATTATTGGGGTATGCCGGATTATTATCCTCAACATTATATTTTTGTGGCGATACCTTCATACATACTCATATTGCTATTTTGTGTGTATTTGTTTGGGGGATATGGAAAATTCAAACCAAATAAATTGGTCTCAGGGGTATTTTTGGGAATGATAGCAATTTTGGTCGTCTATTCTTTGATGCCGTCTTCATTAAGATATTCAAGGGCTATGGTAATAATGGGTTCGTTTTTGACATTCTTTATCCTTCTAGCGGAAAGATATTTACTACACTTCATTAAAAATGGTCGTTGGGCAATCAATGAAAATTCTTCTTCGTATGTCATTGTTGGAGATAGGCAAGAAGCTCAGAGAGTAACGAACTTGCTACGGTCAACGGATTTGAAACCTGAATTTATAGGATTGGTAAGTACGGAATATGACGAAGATAGAAATTATTTTTTAGGGAGTATTTCACAAATTGCTGACATAATTCGTATTTATCATGTAAATGAAGTTGTTTTTTGTAGTAAATCTCTGCCACAAAGTCAAATTATATCTGTCATGAGTAAATTATCTGCTACAAATGTAAGATTTACTATAGCACCTGAAGTGACTGATTTTATTATCGGGAGCAATACGATAAATACTCCTACAGATATTTATGTAATGAGTGTGAGTAGTGTGTTATCCGAAGACAATAGGAGAAAAAAACGTTTGTTTGATATAACATTTTCGCTACTATTTCTATTATTTTCTCCACTGACTATTATTTTTTGCAAGAGTCATTTTGCTACATTAAAAAATAACCTACTCGTCTTATTATCCAAATATACTTTTGTTGGATATAATTATAATGATTCAAAGATTAACGAGTTGCCCAAGATAAAAAAATCTTTGTTATCGTCTATTGAAAATATCAAAAATGAGAATCTTGATTCTCCGACCATACATAGACTAAATCAGATCTATGCTAACAATTGGAACATAAAAATAGATTTTGATATTTTGTTGAAAAATTTCACTAAAATGTAAAAACATTTATACTCATATACCAATTATTTGTAATACTGTCAAACTACATATATATGTAATTGAATTATATTACATTGCACTTAAATAAAATACACACACTATAACCAACTAATGAAATGACCAGTGGATACTTATGTGAATATTATCCACAAATACCATAAAATTGCTTGTTGGTATTAGCAAAGCAGGTATTAATGTTATTATATACCTAATATGCCAAAATTAAGAATAGTGATTTTAGATTATTCCGTAAATTTCATGCAAAAACCAACCGAATGAGTATTTTCAATTGTTATTCTATTATCGTAGTATAGATATTTGCGAATTCTGAATATATAGACATCCAAACATCTTGAAGATTGAAAATTATCTTTTTTCCAAACCTCTGTCAATATTCTATGCTTTGGGACAAGTTTTCCTAAATTTTGATAAAGCATCAGTATGATCAATTTATCCTTCTTTGTTAGGTGTTGCTTAATAAGGGTATTACCGTCATCAAAAACAAGAAAAGAATTACGTAGATTGAATTTGTAATAACCAATATTGAATGGTACTATTTTGTTTTCTTTTTCTTTGAGTTGATTTGCTTCAGTTACCATCTTATTGAGAATATTACGCATGGCAAAAGGTTTGACTATTGTTAGAAATAGAGGATGTGTTTGTTTAACATACTGTTCTGTTAATTCATCTACGCATATAAAATAAATAACAATACCACTATCAAAATTCAATAGAGACTCTGCTAATTTAATATTTGTTTTTATATTGTTATCATCATCAAAAATTGCGAAAGTTATAGCATTATTTTTTACTATCCTTAGCAATTCGTTGCTGTTTGACGCAGAAAAGACATTGTAATACTTCCTTTCAAAATATAATCTTAGAGATAGTCCAAGGTCTTCGTCAGATGATTGTAACAAAATATTACCTTTTCTAATTCTTGTCATATTTCAATATACTTTTCTACTATTTCACTCTTCTAAACAGTTTGTTCCAACGAATTTTTTTTAGCCCTTTTTGATCCTTATTCCAAGATAACCAAACAAATGACGCCTTACCGACAATATGATCCTCTGGCACAAAGCCCCAATAACGAGAGTCTGCACTGTTATGCCGATTGTCTCCCATCATCCAATAATAATTCATCTTGAATGTGTAACTTGTTGCTCTTTTTCCATTCAAATACCACACTCCTGCACGTTTTTCCAAACTATTTTGTTCAAATACTCTAATACAACGACCATAGAGCATATCATTTTTGTCATTTAGAACAATATTCATTCCTTTTGAAGGAATAGTTACTGCACCATAATTGTCAATGTTCCAATTGTATGTCTCAGAATAAGGATATAAATCTCTACTTCTGTAACCTTTCATTGCAATGATAGGTTCTATTCCCTCTATGTACTCCATTTGTTTGATATGCCCAATGATTTCTTCACTCAACGGTAAAGTCGGATAGTTTTTTAATGAATTTATCTGTTGTTGATCTATACCAGCTTGCAAAAGAAATGATTGCACATTATCAAGATCAGGACGGAACAAAATTTGACAGAATAAAGATGTGTTGTCATCAACAATTAGAGAATAATCTCCTGAATTAGCATTTGTTGGTTCAATATTTATTACATAAGGATTATTTTTCAATGTTTGTATTTGCGATTTTGTTAAATTCATATAGCAATACAATCCCATCATCTGCATATCTTCCTTACTAACTCCTATATTTATCAATTCTTTTTCATTAAAAAAATAACCTTCTTTTATTTTGACATAATATGTGATCTGAAAATCTTTTGGGAATTGGATTTTCTTCCCATTTATATATACTATTGAGTTTTCTATTTTGAGAGTTTCTCCTGGTAAACCTATACAACGTTTGATAAAATTTTCTCGTTTATCTATAGGACGAGTGATAATATCTCCAAAAGTTGCTTTATTATTCCACACATTTTCTCTACCATATTGACGAATTAAAGAGTAATAACTTTGATTACTTTGAAAAGTAGTTGAAAGTGTATCTCCATCCGGAAAATTGAATACGACAGCATCTCCTCTTTTGATTTCTCCAAAACCCGGTAACCGATGGTAAGGAAGTTGTAGCCATTGAGTATAAGATTTTATATTTAATATCGGAATAGTATGATGGGTTAATGGAACAGCAAGTGGAGTCATAGGGATGCGTGCCCCATAAGTCATTTTGCTTACAAATAAAAAATCACCAACAAGTAGACTTTTTTCCATAGATGAAGAAGGTATTTTATAGGCTTCAAAAAACATACTCCTAATAATAGTAGCTGCAATTATAGCAAAAATAATAGCATCAGCCCAGTCTCTAACTATACCAACTTTGTGTTCTCCCGCATCTTTAGGGTGGGTGTATATATCTTTATTGAAGCCCATCAGTGGAAGCATTATCCATGGTAGTAGTGCTACAAGTATTTGGAAAATAAGACCTCTATGATTTAAACATTTAGCAAATTCAATGAAAATAAGGATTATTACGAATACATTTATGAATGGTATCAACATATAAATAAACCACCAAAATTTTTTATCAATTATTTTGATTGCTATCCATACGTTATAAAAAGGAACGAGCGATTGCCAGCCTTTATAACCAGCTTTAATAAAAATTTTCCACAAACCTATGAAAACTAAAACAGTTTGTATTGCAAATATCAGCAAATAAGTATCCATATTATTCTTTCTTTTTATGATTTTTTTTTAATAAACTGCAAATTTACGCAAAAAAAACAATACTAACAAATCTTTTTACGTTGTCTAGACGAATTTTCAGAACGAATAAATAAAATTTAATGAAATGAAAAGAAATTTGATTTTAATTGTATTATTACTGTTAAATACTCTAATTTTTGCACAAAAACAAGATGTAAAAACCACAAAAAAAATGATGCAATTAATGTGGATGATAGACGGTTTCTATGTTGATACTACAAATTTGTCGGATATTACAGAGAAGGGTATAGTAGCTATGCTAAAAGAACTAGATCCCCATTCAGCCTATATCCCTACGAAGGATGTTCAAGCAGTTAATGAACCGTTGCAAGGTAATATTATAGGGATTGGAGTCACCTATCAGCTATTGGACGATACTATTCATGTGGTTGATGTTGTTGCTGATGGTCCTAGCGAAAAGGTTGGAATATTGCCTGGAGATAAGATAATAAAAGTAAATGATACCTCGGCAACGGGAGATAGTATTAATCAGGATTGGGTTATCAAACATTTGAGGGGTAAAAAAGATTCCAAAGTTAAAATAACCGTTATCCGTAATGGAAGAGGTAATATAGTATTTGATATAATTAGGGATAAAATCCCTCTGAATAGTATAGACACGTGGTTCATGATTGATAAAGAAATAGGATATATTTCATTAAGACGTTATGCTCAAACCTCAGATGATGAATTTAAAAAAGCAGTTGAAGACCTTAAAAAGCAAGGTATGAAAAAACTTATATTTGATCTGCGTTCCAATGGAGGAGGCTATCTAGATGCTGCATATAAGATAGCAGACGAGTTTATTGATGAAGATAAACTTATTGTGTATACACAAGGGAATAAATCTCCTCGTCAGGAATTGAAAGCAAACATAAAAGGTGTTTGGGAAAAAGGAGAATTAGTAATTTTGACAGATGAATATACTGCATCTGCTTCAGAAATTACATCGGGTGCTGTGCAAGATTGGGACAGAGGAGTGATAATAGGTAGACGTACCTTCGGTAAAGGACTTGTTCAAAGACCTTTTGATATGATTGATGGTTCACAAGTTAGACTTACAACCTCAAGATATTATATTCCATCAGGACGTTGTATTCAAAAACCTTATGATGACGGAGTAGAAGAGTATTATAAAGATTATCAGAAACGTTACCAGCACAAAGAAATGGTAAGTCAAGATAGTATTTCTTTCCCTGATAGTCTAAAATACTTTACTCATAATCGCAGAACGGTATATGGTGGAGGAGGAGTTATGCCAGATATATTTGTTCCGATGGATACAACTCGTGCTTCCGATTATTATATAAATCTTCGTAGTAAGAATTTGTTTAATGAGTTTTCCTTATCTTATGTTGAAGAAAATAGAGAAAAGTTATTGAAGAAATATCCTACTTATGAAGCGTTTGATACGGCCTGGAATAAATTAAATTTGATGCAAGATTTTATTTCATTTGCTCAGATGAAGAATGTAAGACCTGAGGTGGTAAAAACAGAATGGGTTAATAAGATTATTATGGACTATTTGTCTGAAGTACAAAAAGATTCCACTAAGGTAAATTCTTATACTTCGTATGAAGATTATGCCGAGGATATTATCAAAGATAGTAGTATGATTGTACAAGTTCTTTCTAAGGCTAAACAGGAAGATGTAAAGCAAAAAGAATATATAAAGTCTTCTAATCAATATATAGAAGCTAATCTTAAAGGCAATATAGCAAGACATCTTTATGGTATTAAATATTATTACAAAGCAGTGCAACAAAATGACGAAACCCTCGTTCAAGCAGTGCAACTTCTAAAAGATGAAAAACGTTATAAGTTAATACTTGAAAATAAATAAATATTATCTCAGAATAAAGTGTGTGATTGGTACTCTTTTCCCTCAGAAAAATCTACCAATCACACATCTTACTTTACTGCGATGAAATTTTAATTTAGAGTATTAAAAATATCATATCATTAAATATATGGTAACTGTAACAAAATAGATATTTATTGGTTTAGGACTGTTTGTGAGCATACATATAACGTTTGATACTACGTTTGGGAGTTTTTTCAAATTCTTCTAACTGAATGAAAATTCGAGCTATTTGCTCATAAGCGGGAAGTTCAGCATTCGTATCTTTACGAATCTGTTCCAAAATTTCATTATATTTGTTTCTGTCTATGCCATCTTTGTCTAATTTTTCCAAATCTAAGTTGACAAGTGCTGTAATTTTCCCATCTCTTTCTAAAACCAATGCTTCATTTACATATTCCATAGAGTTTAACTTATCCTCCAGTTCTTCAGGATAAATATTTTGTCCATTGGATGATAGAATCATATTTTTCTTTCTACCTTTGATGAATACATATCCCTCTTTATCTATTATGCCTAAATCTCCTGTATGTAGCCATCCGTCAATTATAACTTTTTTAGTCTCTTCTTCGTTCTTGTAATATCCCAACATAACGTTGGTACCACGTGTCAATATTTCACCCGGTATTTTTTCAGGATAAGGAGAATCTATTTTGATTTCCATTTCATCAATAACTTTACCACAAGAACCGACCTTAGTTTCTTTCCAATCAGTATAACAAATAATGGGAGCACATTCAGTCATACCATAACCAACAGTATAGCGAAATCCTATTTTTTTCAAAAAGGCTTCTGTTTCTTGATTAATGGCAGCTCCACCTATGATAACTTCGTAGAATTTTTCACCAAAAGCGATATTAAGTTCCTTTTGGATACGAGCAAGTAGCATTTTGTCTATTGATGGTATGTGTAAAAGAGTTTTTGTTAGCTTTTTATCTAAGAAAGGTTTCAACTTGGTTTTATAAATTTTTTCAATAATCAATGGGACGGAAATAATAATATCAGGATGTATTGTTCCAAGTGCTTGTGCAACAATCTTGGGAGAAGGAATACGAGAAAGAAAATGAATATGTGTCCCACGGCGAAATTCGGTTATCAGTTCAAAACTCATACCATACATATGAGCCATTGGAAGCATACAAATAGAGTTGCTTTGTTCATTGAGATTAGTAATAACGCGGTCTGCAAATTGTTGGTTTCCCAATAAAGCACGATATGGTACCATAACACCCTTAGAAACAGAAGTTGTGCCTGATGTATAATTGATAAGGGCAACATCATCTGAGTTCTCACGTCTGTACTTTACATTTTTAACTGTAAAACCATTAGGATATTTTTTCTTAAATAACTTGCCAAGATTGTCAAATGCTTGTTGATATTTATCATTTTTGCAATAAACGAGTTGAAATCCTTGTAAAACTATTACTGCATTGATATCGGGTAAGTTATTAGCATCTACATCTTCCCAGACTACGTCTCCCAATATTACAAGTTTGCAATCGGAATGATTAACTAAGTGTTCTACCTGTTGTGGTTTGAATTCATGCAATATAGGTACAGCAACGGCTCCATAGGATATAACAGCAAAAAAGGAAATAGCCCATGCCGAGCAGTTTCTTCCACAAAGAGCAATATGGTCGCCATGTTTAATACCGCAATGTTCAAAAAGAATATGCAACCTTGCTATCCTCTCACCTACTTGTGAAAAAGTAATTGGACCAGATTTGTAATCACTTAATGCAGGACGCCCCCAATGTTCTATAATACTATGTTCTATATCTGCGATAAAGCTTTTATTTTCCATTTTTTAATATTTTATGGCACAAAATTGTGCTTTGTAACATTATACAACCTAACAAAATTAATATAATTTTAGGTATTTTATGTCATATTAAGGAATAAAAGCAACAAATTATATATAATAGTCTATTTAGATATGTAAAATAGAGTTAATAATCCAAGATGTTTCAGTGTATTTGTTAAGTTAAAATATATAGTAATGATTGTATAGAATAATGCCAAACTTTAATAAACTAATGTCTCACTTTAATTTCGTTGTATGATATATAGCTGTATTTATATATATAATGCTTGGATGAGTAGTAAAAAAATTGTATTTTTGCAAAATAAAAAAATAACAATATGACAATGGAAGTAAAAAAAATTATGCTATTCCTTTTTGTTTTGGGAATTTATTGTATGACAAATGCACAAGAAAACAATAAAAATGGACTTAAAGTAGGTGGATTTATACAAACGGATTTGGAAATAGTACAAAAGGAGGGTAGAAGTAATATGGGTTCGAATCCTTTGTATGATAAAAAACGTGATGGTGCAGACAAAGATTATTTTGTTCGCTATGGAGTAAGAAGGGGAGGAATAAGGATAGCATATTCTCAAAAAAAGGTTACGGGAGTTTTTGAGTTGGATTTGAGTGAAGGAGGTTTGTACCCCAAGGCTGCAGTGATAAATGTCAGTCCTAATGAATGGATAGAAATAAATACCGGATTGCAACCGATATGGTTTGGTGAAGAGGTTGCATATCCTACACCTAAGCAAGAAGTTTTGGAACATTGCAATTTGTTGCGTAACTTATTTTTTTTAGATAGAGATATAGGTATGAAAATATCGTTGAAAAGCCCAATAAATTGGCTAACGAATGGGTTGAAATTAGATATAGGATTTGTTAGTGGTAATGGTATCAACAGAGTCTCTGATAGTAAGATTAATGTTGTGGGACATTTGAAATATGAACGAAATATGGAAAGAATTTATTTAGGAGTCGGGTGTTCTTTTTATTCGGGAAAAGTTCATAATATGATAAAAGAGATAATTACTGTCCCCCCTGCTTTTGTTGTTGCAACACCTTATCAAAATATTTTTTCATGGGAAGAAAAACTTTCAAGAACTTATTTCGGTATAGATGCACAATGTCATTTCAACATTGCAAGTTTAGGAACTACCGAGATAAAAGGCGAATATATTTGGGGAATACAGCCATCACAAAAGGAAAGTTTTCGTTCTCCTAACAATGACGAATATTCCAATTTACCAAATTATGCATTTTGTCTTAAGAGAAAATTCAACGGAGGTTATCTTTACCTTTTTCAAAATGTAGGACAATTACCTCTTCGCTTACTTTTTAAATATGTATGGTCTAATCCTAATATTGATTTGAAAAGTGAAGAGAAACAATTTACAAGTGACGTAAATTGTAGTACATTCGGATTCGGTTGTCAGTGGAATATAACAAAAGGATTGCACATAACAGGTATTTATCATGTGAATACAAATGAACATTGCAACAATTTGCCATCATATACTTATGATAGGAAAGACAATAACTTAACTTTGCGTATGCAGTATGAATTTTGAAGGCAAAGAATATAAAGTTAGTTTTTCAAAGGTAACCTGACCCAAATGTAATTAGGGATTAAACGCCAAAAGAATGTAATTAATGCATATTTGTTATTAATAACCTTTATACGTTTTTTGGCTTCGATGCTTTTAACTATAGTTTTGCTTACATTATTTGCATCCATAAGCAAAGGGTAGTGGCGGGTAGGGTCTAAAAGGTCTGTGTTTACAAAACCAGGACGAATATCAGTGAAAGTTATCCCTAATTTGTTTATATGTGATAACTGTTCAAGACAAGTAATGTAAGTATTCTGAAAACGTTTTGTGGAGGAGTAGGACGGAGCTAACCCCATGCCTTTAGTTCCTGCGATAGAAGTGATGCACGATATGTGTCCTTTGATATGTTTCTCCTTAAAGTAATTGAATGCAGTAGTTATCATTCGCGTAAATCCCAATCCATTGACTTCAAGAGTGGCAATTTCTTTGTCTTGTGCAAGTTCTCCGTTATGAAATCCTATACCGGAAACATGAAGATAGATATCCATACCACCGTTTTTCTGTATCAGTTGCAAAAATAACTGATCGGCGTTTTTTTGTGTAATATCAATAGGCATATATACTATATTGCTTGGATATTTCTGCTCAATGGCGATCAATTTCTCCACTCTTCTTGCAGCAATAGCAACCTTGTAACCTTTAGAGGCAAAAATTTCTGCACATCTTTGACCAATACCGCTTGAAGCACCTATAATAATTATTCGTTTCATAATCTTATTTTTTATTTTCCAAATAGTAGAATAATAAAGTCAGACATTAATAAAATAAAGTCAGACATCATTTTACTAAAGTCAGACTTTATTTGCATCAATACCGTATTCAATTAGATTTCAGCAGACATCATTTCAACATCTGCCTTTACTTTTTTTATCATTCCTTGCAACGCAGTTCCAGGACCAACTTCAATGAACGTAGTTGCTCCATCTGCAATCATATTCTGTACAATCTGAGTCCATTTTACCGGAGAAGTTAACTGTTTTATCAAATTGTCTTTGATAGTTGCAGGCTCCGTTACAGGCATTGCATTAACATTTTGATAGATAGGACAGATTGGTGTTACTATTTCTGCATCCTGTATTCCTTTTGCTAATTCTACCCTTGCAGATTCCATTAACGGCGAATGAAAGGCTCCTCCTACTTTTAATAACAGAGTTCTTTTTGCACCCTTTTCTTTAAGTAAAGCACAAGCTTTTTCAACACCTGCCACAGTTCCTGAGATTACCAATTGACCAGGGTTATTGTAATTGGCCGGAACGACAATTTCGTCAGTGATAGAAGAACAGACTTCCTCTATTATGGCATCCTCCAAGCCGATGATAGCAGCCATTGTACTTGGATTAGATTCACAAGCTTTTTGCATTGCATTTGCACGGATAGATACTAATTTTAGTCCATCTTCAAATCTCATAGCATTAGCAGCTACTAATGCAGAAAACTCCCCTAAGGAATGCCCTGCTACCATATCGGGTTTAAATTTACTATTTAGTGCTTTTGCTAGGATGGTCGAATGTAAAAATACTGCAGGTTGTGTAACCTTTGTTTGTTTTAGGTCATCTTCCGTGCCGTTAAACATTATTTCCGTAATATTAAAGCCAAGAATTTCATTAGCTTTCTCAAACATTACCTTGCAGTCGTTATTGAACTGATAAAGGTCTTTTCCCATTCCGATGAATTGAGCACCTTGTCCTGGGAATACATAAGCTTTTTTCATAGTTGTTTGTATTTTTTAAATTTTATTAAATAAATATCCGCTATCTTGGATTTTACTAATATTTTATATCGCATTTAAAATTCTCTCGTAATAAGTCAATTGCGGGAGAAGACTTCATCAACAATTTAAATCTCTCGACAGGTGTTGTAGCTGACGTCCCATGCTTATTAGACGTAGATGCAATTACCTCTAACTTCATGAAAGGATAATGAGTACGCTGCATAATAAATTGAGTTAATTCCTTGCGAATACTATCTATAATATCTTTTTTTTCTTGTGTATCTACAAATATCTGAGCTAAAAAAGATTCATCTTTATACGGCTTGATAATAGCTTTTGATAAAGCAATGTTTAGATTAATCAATTCTTGATTGTGTTTAATTATAAAGTCGTTCTCTTTTTCTTCTATTACTTTTTCTTCTATCTTCTCAGTTTCCTTAGTTTCACCATATTCCAAATTGCAATCAATATCTCTAATCTGACTACGAATGTTATCAATAAAAATCTTTATACTTTTGCGAACATCATCCATAGAAAATACGATTGTTTTTTCGGGCTTTTCATTTTCTTTTTTTAGCCTGTCTGCATTACTTTGACTGATAGCAAAGGGACTTAAAAATTCAGAAGGTTTATTTGTAGAATGATTGTTAACAGGTTCAATTACAGAGTTTTTTTTTCAGCCGTTGATTGTGCTGTTTGTTGTATTGCTTGAATTGTTTGTTGATTTGATTGTGATGAATTCGAAAGTTGTGGTTGTTTAGGTGCAAGTTTATTCATTATATTGCACATTTTCATCAGCATAAGTTCCACACAAAGTCGCTTATTACTTGATCCTTTATACTCAATTGCAGTAGTATTAGCAAAATTTAAGGCATTGAGCAAGAATGATAGTGGAACATTCTGACATTGCGTTAAGTACTTTTGCTGAGCTGTAGATGGAACATTCAAAAGACTGACAGTTTGAGAATCTTTACTTACAAGAAGATTGCGTATATGATTGCTAAGTCCGTCAATGAACGTATCACCTTGAAAACCTTTGGATAGAACTTCATCAAATAGTAGTAAGGAAGACGAAATATCCTTTTTAATCATGTAATCTACAAAACGAAAAAAATAATCGTAGTCTAGAATGTTTAAAGATTCTATGACATCTTTGTAAGTTAAATTTCCATTTGTGAAAGATACCATTAAATCAAACATACTAAGAGCATCCCTTAACCCACCATCTGCCTTTTCTGCAATGATGTCCAAAGCCTCTTTCTCAAATTTTACGTTTTCTTGTTTAGATATAAACTCTAAATGATCAGATATATCCTTTATCGTTATGCGATGGAAATCAAAAATCTGGCAACGAGACAATATGGTTGGAAGTATTTTATGTTTTTCTGTAGTTGCAAGAATAAATTTGGCGTATTTAGGAGGTTCTTCTAAAGTTTTAAGAAAAGCATTAAAAGCTGCTGTGGACAGCATATGAACTTCGTCAATAATGTAAACCTTATATAGACCGTTCATTGGAGGTATATTGATCTGTTGAACCAATTCTTTAATGTCATCAACACCATTATTGCTTGCTGCATCCAGTTCAATGATATTCAAAGATGCATTGCTATTGAATGAAGTACAACTTTCACACATATTGCAAGCTTCAGTCTTTGTTGTTATGTTTGTACAATTTATAGTCTTGGCAAGAATACGTGCACAGGTAGTTTTCCCTACACCTCTAGGGCCACAGAATAAAAAAGCCTGGGCAAGTTGATTGGACATAATAGCATTTTGTAAGGTGGAAGTAATATGCTTTTGACCCACAACACTTTCAAATGTTGATGGACGATACTTTCTTGCCGATACAATATATGTACTGTTTATTGACATAAATATTTGGTCAGTTTCTTGGTTTTTTCAGTTTTACGTAGTTTTATTAAAGCCCTTTCTTTTATTTTGCGTACTCTTTCTCGTGTTATTTTGTTTCTTTCAGCTATTTCATCTAAAGTTAGACTTCTATTTTGTCCCAAACCAAAATATTGATTCAAAACATCTCTTTCAATCTGAGGTAATGTAGATAAAACATCAGCAATATCATTTGTAAGTGATTCTTTCATCACTATATCGTCAGTATCAGCGACACTATCTTGTTCTATCGTGTCTATCATGGTCATTTCCTCATCTTGCAATAGCGGAGCATCCACGCTTAAGGTACTTGTCCCTGCTATAACTGTTTCCATCAATTTTTCTTTGGGAACTCCTAATGACATTGCAATTTCTTCCTCTGACGGATGTCGTTCGTACAGTTGTTCTAAGTAAGCAATTTCTTTCTTTATCTTATTTAACATTCCCACTTGGTGCAGTGGTATTCTTATTTGACGACTTTGCTCTGCAATTGCTTGCAAAATACTTTGTCTTATCCACCAAACTGCAAAAGAAATAAATTTAAATCCTCGCGTTTCGTCAAATCGTTCTGCTGCTTTTATCAGTCCTAAATTTCCTTCGTTAATTAAATCTGATAAAGGCAGACCCTGGTTTTGATATTGTTTTGCAACGGAGACAACAAATCTCAAATTGCTATTTACCAGTTTGGTTAGTGCTTTTCTATCTCCATTTTTAATCTTTTGGGCTAGCACAACTTCTTCGTCAGCGGTGATAAGAGGCTCCTTACTTATATCTTGGAGATATTGGTATAAGGCATTATCATTCCTGTTGGTGATAGACTTTGTTATCTTTAGTTGTCGCATAAAATTCAATTATTTTGTTGGTGCAAAGATAGAAATTATTAGCAAAGTGAACAAACGATATAAGGTAAAGTTTTCAACTACTAATTGTTAATTATTATAAAAAATGCTTGTAAAACAAAATGATAGAGCAATAGAAATTAGTATTAAGATATTGTTACTAGATAATATTTGGTGCAAGCGTTGATTCATATATTTTTTTTTAGCACATCTTGTTTTTATTACGAATAGCAATAAAAAATTTTGGGCCCATTACGAAATCTGTACTAAACAGTAACACATTATGATATATAGATTGTATGATAAAGTGCCGAAAGAAAAAAATCTCTTGCGATAACAATAAAACAAAGTGCCACATTGGTAAGATAAGTTGGCACTTTATTTTATTGTTAATTATAGAAGATTTATTCACTTAAAGTTTTATAAGGTTTAAGGTCTTGCTCACTAAAATTATCGATGAAAACCTTTCTTTCTGTTATTTGCTCCTGAGCCATTTTTGTCATAATTTCAGCAGAAGCAGAGAACATTTCATCTCTATTGGCGTCAATAATCAATAAATGAGCCATTATCAAATAGCCAGCTATCTCAACCAAACGGCGAGAATTAAATTCAAAAGCTTCAGAGGTGGAACCAAAAGCATTAATCTTTCCGATGCATTGTTCGAAGTCCTCTCTTAGTGCAATAAGGATCTTTTTGTAAGTATCAAATTTACTATGGACTTCTGTTTGTTCGTATTCTTTGATTCTTGCAAGATATCCTCCTTGAATAACTCCACGAATGGCTGCTACCACTTGCAACTGAGATGTTCCTTCATATATAGTCAGTATTCGTGCATCCCTATAATATCTTTCACATGGGTAATCTTTCATGAATCCTGAGCCACCATAAACTTGTATGCAGTCATAAGTATTTTGGTTTGCATATTCCGAGGAGAATAATTTCAACATTGGTGTTAATATATCTGCCAAACGAGAATATTTTTTCAATTTTAAACGTTCTTCCGTTTCAAGTTTTCTTTCCTTAGATACGTCTTCATACAATTTATACATATCTACGGCACGTGCCGTTTCGTATAATAAAGCTCTTGTAGCATCTGTTTTCGCTCTCATCTTTGCAAGCATTTCTTTTACTTGGAAGAAATTGAGTATCGGCTTACCAAATTGTTCTCTTTCTTTTGCATATTGCAACGCTTGACGATAAGCAGCTTCTGACAATCCTACTGATTGTGCTCCCACTCCCAAGCGAGCTCCATTCATTAGAGACATTGTATATTTTATCAAACCTAATTTACGTTCTCCGACTAAATAAGACTTCGCATCCGTGAATACAAGTTCTGCGGTAGGTGAGCCATGAATACCCAACTTATTTTCGGTACGTCTAATAGTAACCCCGCCATCACGTCTATCATGAATGAAATAGGAAAGTCCTCTTCCATCAGAAGTTCCTTCCTCACTACGTGCCAAAACTAATTTGATATCCGCATCTCCATTGGTAATAAAACGTTTTACTCCGTTTAAAAGCCAACAATTTTGTTTTTCATCAAATGTAGCTTTTAATCTGACGGCTTGAAGATCGCTACCAGCATCTGGCTCTGTCAAGTCCATAGAAAAAGTATAACCTTTATTTACCAAAGGTAAAAAGACATTCTTTTGATGTTCATCTCCAAACTCGTAAATGGTCTCGGCACAGTCTTGTAGTCCCCAAATGTTTGCAAAACCACAGTCTGCACGTGATACAATCTCGGCAGCCATTACGTAAGGTACGTAAGAGAAATTTAAGCCTGCATATTTACGAGGTAGAGATAGTCCATAAACTCCCGCATCGGTTAGAATTTTATGATTTTCTTTCGTTCCGTCTGCATAAATTATAGCGTTATTTTCTATTCTTACTCCTTGTATATCTACACTTTCTGCATTTGCATCCACTACTTCACCACTTATTTCTCCAATAAGAGACAATACTCTGTTGTATGAATCTTTTGCATCATCAATGTCCTTAGGAGCATGCTCAAATTGTCCATATTCTTTGAAATCTCGCTCTTTCAATCTTATGATTTCATCCATTAAAGGATTGTCTATTTGAAATCTCAATGCTTTATTATCATCAAAAAAATTAGCCATAGTTTTTATTGTCTTTAATGGATTATTTACTATTCTTTTTATAATATGCGATTAACTTAGGTACTACATCGAATGCATCACCTATAATTGAGTAGTCAGCGATTGCATTTAATGGAGCATTTGGGTCAATATTTATGGATATTATTTTAGAAGATTGATCCATGCCTGCACGATGTTGTACAGCCCCACTTACACCACAACCGATGTATAACTTAGGACGTACGGTTACTCCTGTTTGTCCGATCTGCCTTTCATGTTCTGCAAGACCTCCGTCTACAGCTGCACGGGTTGCTCCAATTTCTCCTCCCAATGTATCCGCTAATTGTTTCAATAATTCAAAACCATTAGGTTTTACACTCATACCGTAGCCTCCGCAAACAATAATTTGTGAGCCTTTAATATTAACCTTTTGAGCCTCTATCTCACGAGACAGAATTTCTATGCAAAAATCCGAGTCTTTTACATATTTATGTACCGGAATTCTGTCAAATTCTCCGGAATAATTTTTATCATAAATTTCTTTCTTCATCACCCCTTCGCGTACCGTTGCCATTTGAGGACGTGTATCGGGATTAACAATTGTAGCAATTATGTTTCCTCCGAACGCAGGACGAATTTGATACAATAAATTATCAATTTTACGATTGTTCTTCTTGTCTTCATATTCTCCAACTTCCAATGAAGTACAGTCTGCTGTAAGTCCACATCTCAAATATGAAGCAATACGAGGAGCGAGGTCTCTTCCTACGGATGTAGCCCCAAACAAACATATTTGAGGTCGTTTTTCCTCTATTAGCTTCGCTACTATATTGAAATGAGGTAAAGTTTGGTAGGGAAACAAACGATCATCTTCTGCATAATTGATGATGTCAACGCCATAAGGATACAATGTATCTTCCAATTTTTTTACTTCATGTCCGCAAACAATTGCTTCCAATTTTACGTTCAACTCGTTAGCTAATTTTCTTGCCTTTGATACCAATTCCAAAGAAACATCAGCAATATAGTTTTCTTCTGTAATTTCGCAATATACAAATATATTATTCATAATCTATCCTATTATATGTGCGTTAATAAGTTCCTTAACAAGATTGTCAATGTTTTCATCCTTAGCCTCTATCGTTATGTTGTCTTTATGTGTAAGAACAACACTATCAATCTTCTTGACCTTAGTAGGAGACCCCGTAAGTCCCAAACGTTCGTCTTGTGCTTCTATATCCGTAGCATTCCAAATTTTTATTTCTGCATTTTTATAAGTTAATAAGCGTTTGGCATTGTAAAAACGAGCTTTTTTTGCTGAAGAATGTACTGTAATTAATACAGGATAAGAAGCTTTAACTACTTCTACACCACGCTCTAAACGTCTTTTGATAGTTATATCCTTATTTGTAAAGTTTACCAATTCTTCTGCATATGTAATTTGAGGGAAATTCAATTTTTCTGCTGTTTGCGGTCCAACCTGTGCAGTATCTCCGTCAATGGCTTGGCGTCCTCCGAAAACAATGTCGATATTTCCTAATTTCTTTATTGCCTGTGATATTGCATAGGATGTTGCTAATGTATCAGATCCTGCAAGCTTGCGATCGGAAACTACAATCCCATCGTCAGCTCCTCTAAACATGGCATCGCGTACAATTTCTGCTGCACGGTCTGGTCCCATAGTAACAATGGTAATATGAGTATCTTTCATACGGTCTTTGATTGACAAAGCCATTTCTAAAGCGTTTAAATCCTCAGGGTTGAAAATTGCAGTCAAGGCTTGTCTATTTACTGTGCCCTCTGCCGTCATGGCGTCCTTTCCCACATTTCTTGTATCAGGTACTTGTTTTGCCAATACAACTATTTTTAAACTCATTATATGTTATTTTTAGTTTGTAAAAATATATTAAAAATAATTTTTGGAGTGCAAAGTTAAGACATTTTTTTTGTATATTACATATTTTTTGAAAAATTTACGTAAAACGGCAAATCACAATGTAATACTATACATTCAATTTTATTACGGGTAAAATTGAGTGTATATATTATTAAATTCTTTCTTGACATTATTAAATTCTTTTCAAAAAAGAATTTGATAATGTGGGACATTAATTTTGTATAATTGAAAAGGTTACAAAAGAAAAAAAATAAGTTTTTTGAAATAAAACGAAAAACATAATTATTGTATCAAATAACTACAATAATTGTTAGTTAATGAATTATATATATAGTTTGTATATTTGTTTAGTTTATTTCAACTCGGGTAAAATACAACAAATGTTCATTCATACACAAAATAAGTTTGTTGAATATGCATATTGATATGCTTTATTTTATTATGATTTGAGTATTATTATTTTATACATTTAAATATAAACATAGACCTAGTATTTTTTATCACAACATCATCGCCAAATAATGAATGCAACTTTGCTTCGGCTGTATGGAATGTATAATGCGGAGCCCTAAAAAAACCTTTTTTATTTAGAAATATTTTAACAAACCAATCGGCAGGTATTCGCTCTCCTTTAATATAGAAACAACCCAAAAAAATACCTCCTTTTTTTAAGGTACGATATATCTCATCCAATGCTCTGTTTTTTTGGGGGAAAGCGTGAATACCATTCATGGAAAGAATACAGTCAAAACTTTCTTTATCAAAAGGAAGATTGGTTGCATCTGCTTGGATTAATTCAACATTTGTTATATTTTCTTTATTAAATCGCATTTTTGCCATTTCCAGCATATTATGTGAATAATCTAAACCCGTGATTAAGGCTTTTGGTAACTTAGAGTACTTGTTGTATGTAAAAACTGCCGTTCCTATTGGAACGTCTAATAATTTTCCTTCGAAATTATTAGGTAACATATCAAGAACTTCTTTAGCGATAAAATTGTCATCAACTTTCCAGAGATATTTCATATATATCTTTGACCACCATTTACGACCTGTAAGTACATTGTCATAATATTGTGTCATCTTAGCATAAGAATTTTTTTGTTTCATCATCATTATCTTTAGTTTGTATGTAAATAAAGCAAGAATTCGGAAATATTTTTTTTATGTTTTTAGTAACCAACTGGCTGTTTGTGTGAAAAGAGTGGTTATATTTTATAATTATTAAGACAATTCTTTACTTTGTTTAATGCTTTTTCTGTGTTAATAAATATACTTTTACAAAGTAATTATTTTTCTCATAATGTAGTTTAAATTCCACAAGCGATACACAAAAAAGAAAGAGAACTGTATCTCCACAATTCCCTTTCTTTAAAATCACATTTCAAGATTGTTATTTAATAACAACTTTTTTAGTTATAACGTTTCCATTATTAGAAACTTTTACAAAGTAGGTTCCTTCTCCAAGGTTAGAAACAGGAATGTTCAAACCATTAACAGGGGTATTCATTGAATAAACTGTCTGTCCTAAAGTGTTTACTAATTCAACTTTATCCATACCATTAATGCCTATAACCTGAACATATTCGCTTGCAGGGTTAGGATAAACGTTTACAAGAACGCCTTCGTTCATTGCATCTTGCAAAGAAACAGATCCAACTTTGAATTGTTTAATATCAGAGGTACCTAGTTGGGAATTACCGTTAATAGGTATTGCACAAGCTACTAATTCGTCTCCTATAGCCCAAGCTTTTGGATTTTGTGCATAGTCATACAGCCATCCGTCAGCGAATAATTTATTTGCATTTTCTGCTGCTTTCTCATCGGGGTTAAGTAAAACAAGCTGCATTGCTCTGACTTGCTGTGCCGTAGATAAAGCGGCTTGATCGTAACCCCAATCCTGTCCCTGTTGTTTTGCCTGAGCTATTAAAGCGTCTAGCTGGTCTTTATAATCAACAAAGAAAAAGAAAATAGAAGTTTGATCGTTAAATTGGAAATTAGAGAAATTTAAGGTCTCGGTTTTTGCATCTAAATCAAATGTTGCAACAGCAGTACCAGCTTTAGGAGAAGATTCTGTTGCAAAAAATTTCTGAATAGCTACGGTGTCAGATCCATTAACACCCAATAAGTCTATCTCCCATTCTTTTGCTCCCCAGAAACCAGTCTCTGTTACAGGCTGTCCATCACCTTCTTTCCATTCTATTTCAGTAGAACTATTAACATATAGCTTTGCTATATCTTCAATAGTCATACTGTACTGATTTGCAAGATTTTGCAGTGTCCCTTTTGCTCCAATTGTAATTAAGGCGTACTTCCAACCAGCAGCTGCTGATACAGAATATGTAGCACTAAATAAGCCATTTGTTTCAGAAGTTAACACAACGTCAGAAACAGTAACCCCACCGTCCTTAACCACAGGAGATTTAACTGTAATTCCTGCTGGCGTAGGAATTTGTTTGATATTTGCAGGTATTCGCGTATTCCCCCAATCTAGACTTTGAGCGAAAGTACCTATTGTCATGCTCAATGCAAGAGCTAATAACGTAACTTTTTTCATTTCTTTAAAAATGTTTTTAAGGTTAATAATTGTTTTACTAATACTTTTCTTAATTTCAAGACTGCAAAGATATAACATTTTAATAAATCTACATATTTTTTAAATGTTTTTTTTGAAAAAAGTTATATCTAAAGATTATAATCAATAGTATAGATATATTATCATACATTTATTATTCAAGTTATTATATTAATTTCCTGCAGGTTTAAATGCATATCCTCAATGATAGAACACACATATAATCACATTATGAATATATATAATAATCACAAGATTTACCGCCGTGTAAATTTTATAACAATAGATGTGAGAATTGTGAATATAAAAAAAATTAGGTAGAGAACAAAAAAAATCAAGGTGCCGTTTTATCAAATTCTTTTTTGATATTAATAAATTGTTTTCAAAAAAGAATTTAATGAAACGGCACTTTGATTTGTCTAATGTTAATGATAATAAATTATTTAATGATTTTCATTTCTTCAACTAAATTTCTAGCACCTGCAAATTTGTCTATGATAAATAAAACATAACGAATATCTACACTAATACATCGTTGTACATCTGGGTTGAATGCTATATTGCCACTCATAGCTTCCCAATTACCATCAAATGCTAAACCAATTAGTTCTCCCTTGGCATTGATAGTAGGAGAGCCTGAATTACCACCTGTAATATCGTTATTAGTTATAAAAGCAACGGGAACAGTACCATTAACTGCATATTGACCATAGTCTTTGTCCTTCCAAAGCTGATGTAATTTCTCTGGAACTTTAAATTCCCACGAAGAGTTGTCTTCTTTGGCAATCACGCCATCCAAAGTTGTGTAATAGTTATATGTAACTCCATCTTGGGGTTGGTAGTTTTTAACTTGTCCATATGTATAACGTATAGTGGAGTTCGCATTAGGAGCAAAGTGTTTGTCTTTTTCCATCTCCATCACACCTTTTACAAAAAGGCGGTTAGCTTTAGTTATTTTCTCTCTTAAAGGTTCTATTTCTTGCATTTTTTCGTTATAATTTTTCAATAGCTGAATAGTAAGGATATATGCAGGGTCGTTTTTAATTTGTGAAACATCCCCATGATCGTATAAAGCTTCGAACCTCTCTTGGTTAGTTAAGATAGAACTCTTGAAAATATCGGAAGCGATCTCTTTGAAATTGTATCCGTTTTTGAAAGCAAAGCAAAGGAAGTCTTCTCCTTGCAGTTGCATAGGGACATTATGAAAATATACATCCAAACCCGCTGCTAACAGTTTTTCTTCGGTAGATTCGTTATAATCTTTAAAGATAGCATCAACAGCAGATTTTAATTGTTCATTGCTTTTTATCCATTCTTCTTCCGTAAAGTTCTTAGAATCTGCCATATCTATCAAAGGTTTTATATGTCGTGTAATGGTAAATAGGGCAGACCCTCTAAGGATTGCTTCGTTAGTGAATACACGCAAATAATCATACTGAGCAGTCTTTTCATAGTATTCATGAATGTCGTGAAGTACAGACCCATATATTTTTTCTCTTTTTCCGGTTTTGTCTTCCTTGATCCACCTATCGAAGCGTGTCTCCAATTCTTTTTTATTGTCGTATACATTAAGGTTTTTTAAGCATTTTGTCTGTCCAATATAGTATTTCCAATAGTTAGATAGTGATGCAAATTTTGCCGCATATTGGATCCGTACTTTATTGTTTGCTTTCATGTCTGCATCCATCACATCTCTTAATGCTTGACGTGCAGTTACAACAGAGGGATTATAGATTTCAATTGCCTGTTTCACACCTGCTGACGGTAAGAAGCGATCCGTTGTACCCGGATAGCCTATTATCATTGCAAAATCATTATTTTGAATACCTTTTATGGATATCGGCAGAAAATGTTTTGGCTTCAAAGGTACATTATCTTTGGAATATTCACATGGGTTGCCATCTTTGTCAGCATAAACTCTGAAAACAGAAAAATCACATGTGTGCCTAGGCCACATCCAGTTGTCAGTATCCGAACCGAATTTACCTATGGAAGACGGAGGTGCTCCAACAAGACGTACATCTCTATAAACTTGATATACAAACAAGATATACTGATTACCGTTAAACATATTAGATACTTCTGCTGTGTATTTGGTATTTTTAGTCGTTTGTTCAATAATTTTTTTTGAATTCTTACGAACAATATCCCTTCTTTGACTTTCTGTTGTATTCTCATCAATACCATTAAGTATCTCCTTAGTAACGTCCTCCATACGAACAAAAAATTTAGCCGTCAATCCAGGAGTTGGTAATTCCTCATTCTTATTGTAGGCCCAAAAACCGTTGAGTAAATAATCGTGTTCTACGGTAGAATGATACTGTATTGAAGAATAACCGCAGTGATGGTTAGTAAGAATTAACCCTTGCTCTGAAACAATTTCGCCTGTACAACCTCTACCAAACTGAATGATTGCATCTTTTAAAGATGCTTTATTTATATCGTAAATTTGTTTGGACGTAAGTTTCAATCCTTTTGCCTTCATATCCTTATAGGTCTGTTGATCTAAAAACATCAACAGCCACATTCCCTCATCGGCCTTAGTGATTGGCATAAAAGCAAGTAAGCTAATAATTAAGCTTAATACAATTTTCTTCATGATTGTTTAATTTTTTATGTTAATATTTTTTTTTGTTATATTATCAATATATTTTATTACAAAGTTAAATTAAAGTGCAATAAGAAAAATTAATATCTGATATTCATCTACTGATGTCACAAATTAATGAATTAGTTTAGTACTTTGTCTTTTTACAATACGATACTATTAATATATATTATTTATTTGTTGATCAAAATTTTATTTTTTTTCTTTTTTTTCCTGAAAACATCAGCGACTTTATTATACTCCTTTTTGTAAGTAACCCTTGCACCCTGAGTATATGGTGAAATATTATATTTAGTAAAGTCATTGGCATTGGAATGATTGAATGCCTCTATGTTAATATTGTCGTTTACCTTATAATGTACGGATACATCCCCTATAATTTGCGAAGCTTCATCAGTAGTTGTGGTTTGAGATGTACCTCCAAAAGAGGTATTCAATTCTACAGTCCATTTGCCATAAGATTTGGAAAAATTGGCATCAACTTGGTCGGAAGTCTTTGTCCCGTTATCACCACTTATATAATTTAAATCAATATCTACAACTTTGATTATGTTGCTTATCATACCTGAAAGTTGAGAAAAAGCAACTCCCATAACAGAAGAGGTTACCCCTGACTGTAAAGTGTTTGTTTCGTAGCCCCCTTGTGAGAAATAAAACTGATTAGTTAGAAGTAAACTTGCAGTCTGTTCTAACATAACCTTCTCATTGCTTTTGTCAATATACATAAAAACTTGTTCAGTCGTCTGATCGTCCGTATTAGGTAAGTTGATATCAAAAGATGGTTTAGGATTAGTCATCTCACCTGTTAATCTAATGATACTTTCCACATCAACAGGTTTGCTGTACTCATTGCCAAGCAAGGAAGATAACGTAGCTTTTGTTTTATATATAGCAGAAACATCCAAAATTCCACTCGCAGGCTCACCATTCCATGTAAGTGTACCTCCTCTTTGTAATATAAACTTTTTTTCCATAATATCCATAATGTTGAATCCGAAGGTCCCATTGTCTATAGCCACTTCGCCTATCATAGAAAACTTACCATTGGAGTTTAGTGTTATTTTCAAATCTCCATTTCCCGCTGCAACCAAATTACCTTTCAATTGAGTGAAATCCATAGGAATATAAAGTTTTGCATCAGGATTTACATTCAAGTCTATATCTATACTATAATCCATACTCTTGTTGTTAGTTTCGTTTTTTGAATTTTTGCGAGAACTATCTGTGATACTGTTTAGATTTACAAAGGTAATAAAATCGTTTTCTGTTGCACTCTCTTTCCCATTAACCGGAACAGTAAGATAAGTTCCTGCCTCAGTTTTGGCAGTCCCTGAAATATTTATTTGGTTACTATCACCAATCAGACTAACGTTGGCAGATGCATAAGCAGTACCATAATACGTTTCGCCACTTGTAGCTTTGGTATCTAGTATTTTTATTTTCTCTGCAACTGCTTTTAAATTAATGTCAAAAGATTGGAAATTGTGATGAATAACATTACCATTTATCGTTATTTTATTATCCTGAACGTCTTTTAAAATGAAATTATTAAATAATATTTTGTTATTTCGTACTGTTATATCGTCATTGGACCTGTATTTGGTGTTGAGCATATTTACTTTCATTGCAATATTATTGCAGTGAATCTTCCCATCAATATCAGGAGCGGTTATTTTACCTCCGATTTTTACGTTGTCACAGGATAATGTTCCATCCACATCAGAAGCAAATGAGGAAATAAATGTCCTAATTATTGATAAGGAAAAATTTTGCATGCTAAGATTCAAATCAAGTTGCTCGTTCTCTTTCTTGGGTGTGATAAAACCTGCGAGTTGTAGCGGAACAATATCTTTATTTTCAGATTGATAAAGAAATTTTATGTCGGTAGAAAAAATATCGGACGAAATATTATTATTAATATTTAACCATGCTTTACCTAAATAGACATCATTAATAGCAAGCCCCTCTATTTCCAAATTGGAGGTAATGGCAGGGGAACGAAGTAAATTTTTTAACATTACATTCTTATTAAGCTTACCATCAATATTCAATCCCATAGCACGAATAAATGGATTAGCAAGAGAAAGATCCACATTATCAAATTTGCAATTCAGAACATCATCATCACTTATCATTCCATCCACAACAATACTGCTTTTGGAAGAAGAAAGCATCAAGTTCATAACGGAAATATCTTTATTGTAGATTCCTATTATGTGATTGTTATTCAAATTTACCCTCGTACCTTGTATATTACAAAAAGTATTATAGAAACTTCCTTGCAAACCTTTATCGTTTATGATAGTATTGAGTTCTAATTGAACATTAGTCGTGGAATCATCACTCTTGGCAAAAGAAACCTTCAAATCTACATCTGTAGAATCCACCTTACTATTAATAAGTATGTTTTTGAAAGCCATAGTCTCAGAAAGAATAAATTCCTTGATATTCATATTTAGATGAAGCTGCTTGTTTTGAGTATACAATCCTATTTTGGTATTTTCAAATCTCATATCAGAATAAGATATTTGCTGAGCATAGATGTTGCATAATAAATTGGAGTCCTGATTTATTTTTCCGTCAATATTAAGTTGCTTGGGAATAGTAATGTTTAGGTTAAAAAGAGAACGAACAACGTCTATATTTTTTACTTTCACCATAAAATCCACATTAGATTCAACAATATATTGCTCCATTGATTGATTAGACTTTTTAGTATTATAATTGGATTTCTTTTTTGCAGTAGTATCTGAAAAAACCGAAGAAAAATTCGGAATATATGTATTTAACAAATATTTAATATCGCTGTTTAATGAATTAAAGGTATATTCTCCGTGAATATTGGCCTCTAAAATATCGCTGTTGAGTAATATGAAATTTACACTATCATTATTGGTAGTTATTAAATTAATGTTATTTAAATTATAATTGAAAGTGGATGTTTGAATTTGAATATCTTGTAAAGTCACATTACAATTTAGGTGCTGAATGTCTAAATCTTTTACATCTCCTTTTATTTTTGCTGCAATGATTGTAGAAGTGTCTGCAAATGATAGGATATTCATCTTGTATAGATCCAAATGTGTTATTGTGGCATCAAGATTGATAGACGGTTTCTCTTTATAATTGACAAAACAATTACCTTCAAAGTTGACTAATTCATCGTGTATTTCTGCTTTAGCATTGATATCGTAGCCGTTTATCTCTCCTTGCAGCGATATATCATTATAGTTGTTCCCTTTGAAATAACAATTTTTCATACTTGCCACAAGTTCTCCTTGCATAGTCATGGGATTGGTACCCACGATTAGAGCTTGTGCTTCCAAGGTCGTATTTTCTAGCATAGGATTATCTATCAATTGACCTATATCTATACGTGGCGAAGATATATTGGCTATATATTTTGTTAAAGTATCATTAATGGGTTGAGCTTTTGCTAGCAAATCTGCAGAACCTAAATCTGAAAAAATGGAAACAGATGAAGAAAACTGATTGATTAGACCTTTGAAACTTCCCTTGATATTTACAACGCCTAAGTTGTATAGTATTTTAGGTAGATCAATATTAGGAACTAATGTGCCCAACTGTAAAGAGTTGTAATCTTCAATAGAAGTTGTTACATTGCCTATTTGAAGATCAAAAAACGTATTTTTAATATCTGTAAGTCCTGTAATACGTCCATTGGTATTGATATGGGTTTTAGATGTCCTTATGTCCATTTGGTGTATTATCATATCGCTTATTGTACCCTGTACATCACAGGACAAATATATTCTTTGCTTTGCTCCTTGTATCTTTTTATTCCAGTGACATGCTTCTTTTAAATCTACGAATGAGCCACGATGTAAATTGAGTTTGCAATACACAGAATCAATAAATGAAGAATAAGTCTGAAAATCCGACGTTTGCATTATAGCATCAAAATCTATAAATGAATCATCTGTTTTGACTACACCTTTGTGAATTTCTATTCCTTTTGGGGAGAACTTTATATTTCCTTTAAACTCGTTCAATGCAATGCCACATCGTTCCTTTACGGTGAGGTGTAGAATGTTAGCCTGCATATCTATACCTCGCATTTTAAAGTTTTTTGCTTTTAAATAGATATCGCTACATACTATTCTATTTGAGGCGAATAATCCTTTTTCTATGGGATACGCTCTGTCATAATCAAATAATGAAAAGTTAACGTTGTGAAAATTAATATTCTTCACCTCTAAAGTCATAGGCTTTGATGGTTTCTTTTCTTGCTTTTCATTAGATGAGAAATAGTCTATTATGAATTGAAAATTGAAGTCCTTATTTTTCTTGGTTAGGTGACATGTAACATCTTTGAGTGTTACATTTCTAAGAATTACATGATTGTTTTGTGGAATACTTTTCAAATTAGCTTCTATATATGAGGCGTACAAAAGAGTGTCGTTGCTCAAATCTTGAATATAAATATCCTTTATCCCAGCGTTTATAAAAGGTGTAACGCTTAATGCTCCAATGCTCACTTTGGTATGCCATTGTTTTGAAAAATAATCAGCAACCTTAGCTGCAAAGAACGATTGCACAGGTGTAGTATTTAGAAATGCTACAACTAACCAGACAGATATAAAAATGCTTAGTAATATTCGTCCGATTGTCTTGGAAACAGTTTTTATAATTTTGCTTGATGTCATACTATATGATCAAGCTGCAAAGTTAAGAGTTTTTTTTGTTTTTATAATATGGAAAATAATAAATTTGAAAACTTTTTATATTTTTTGTTGTGCATAGAAAATTAACCTTTTATTTGCATGGATACCATTGTTTGTTGAAGAATCATTTTCAATAAAAGATATTAATTTTCAGAATTGGCAAAAATACTAATTGGACATAAAAAGATAAGTATTTATTAACATATAATTTGTGGCTATACGGATTAAAAAGTAAATTAATACTGTCCAAAACAAAAATATCTATTTAAACTAAAAAAAATTACTGATGAAAAATAAGAATTCTTTGGAAGTTTCGTTATGAAATTGTAAATTAAAATATCTAAATACTATGAAAAAGACATTTATATTATTGTTGCTTGCAATTACAACATTATCGTGCAATTTAAAGTCTCAAGACTTTACAGTAGCTGCTGAAAAAGGAATACATTCGGTTGTATATATTCGTTGTATTTATCGCAGTCAAGCTACTTATTACGATGATTTTTTCAACAATGACTTTTTTTCTCAATTTTTTTCAATAGATCCATTTAGTTTTTTCGGAGGAGGACAACCACGTACGAGAATTCAGACTTATCAAACCTCAGGCTCGGGTGTGATTGTAACCTCAGATGGATATATAGTCACAAACAATCATGTTGTTGCTAATGCTGATTCTATTACCGTTACACTCAATAATCGTGAAGAATATATTGCTAAAATAGTTGGCACAGATGCTGATAATGATTTAGCAGTTATCAAAATTGAAGCTCAGGATTTGCAACCCATAGAGTATGGAAATAATGACGAAGTAAAGATTGGACAATGGGTATTAGCAATAGGAAACCCTTTCAATTTGACTTCCACCGTTACTGCGGGTATTGTATCTGCTAAGGCAAGAAATATTAATATCTTATCTTCAAAAGAAAGTTCTCAACCTCTAACTTCGTTTATTCAAACAGATGCTGTGATGAATCCAGGTAACAGTGGAGGTGCTCTTGTCGATGTTCAAGGTCAATTAATTGGAATTAATGCTGCTATTGCTTCCAATACAGGTTCATATACAGGATATTCCTTTGCTATTCCTGTTAATATTGCAAAAAAAGTCATAAAAGATATTATTCAATACGGTGAGACACAAAAGGCAAGTGCAGGGATGGTTACAAAAGAAATAGATTCAAAATTACAAAGCGAAAAAAAATTGCAAAATAATCATGGAGTATACGTTCAAAGTGTATTGAAAAATGGTGCAGTAGACAAGGCTGGAATAAAAACTGACGATATAATTATTAGAATTAATAATAAAGCAGTTAATACTGCCTCTGAGGTAAACGAAATTATGTCTCAATTATCTCCAAATGAAGAAGTAATATTCAGAATTGTAAGAAATGGACAAGAAATAGATAAGACGGTAAAATTATTAAACCAAAAAGAAACAGATGAATTAGCATTGAAACAATTAGGAGACCAAAATGAAGTATTGGGAGCGAAGATAAGAGAATTAACTGATAACGAACGTAAAAATTATCGGTTAAGCAGTGGATTAGTTATTGTAAAAATAGGAAAAGGTAAGCTAGCTTCCCAGGGATTAAAAGACGGATTTGTTATAACTGCAATAGATAATAACGCAAATGTGACATTGGCAGATGCATTGCAGTTGAATAATAGAAAAGGTCAGGTTATAATTGAAGGTTTCTATCCAACTAGTGGCAGAAGTTATTATATGGTTTTAGTTCTCTAAATCTGATTTTTTTGATATGATATCTTTATATATGCAATACAATGAACAATATATTGCTATTATAAAATAGTTTTTTTGAAATATGGATATGATAAATTCATATTTTGATATTATGCGACATTGTCAACATATTGAAAAATAATCTTACAATAGCATTGTTCAGTCGCACAACAAAAAAAATTCTTTCTTTAATTTTTTTCGATATTGTTAAGAAAGATTTTTTTTTGTTGTGCACTATTTTATTATTTCAAAAAGATGGTTTTGTTACCTACGAAATTATGTTATTGCTCTGGCAGAACTTTTTTATTAACTCCATTTATATTTTTTTGTAGTTGATATAAAATTTGAACTTTAACGAATTAATATGAATTGAAGAATAAGACTAAATATGTTTTATTTAATATCTAATGAGTTACTATCCATCTTGTAGATTATTCAAACAACAAGACAGAAACATATCTATATCATATGTATATATGTTCCTATCTTGTTGTTTTTTATTTGGAAAACGATGCTAATAATTAAGCATCTATATTAGCATATTTTGCATTATTTTCTATAAATTCTCTTCTCGGAGCTACGTCATCACCCATTAGCATAGAAAATATTCTGTCTGCCTCAGCAGCATCATTGATTGTCACATTACGCAGTATTCTGTGTGCAGGATCCATTGTAGTTGTCCAAAGTTGGTCTTCACTCATTTCACCCAAACCTTTGTAACGTTGTACTTCTATACCATCTGATCCACCAAGTCCTGCAATGATTTGAGAGCGTTCCTCATCTGTCCAACAATACTGACGAAATGATTTACCTTTTGTTATTAAATACAGGGGTGGTGTTGCTATGTAAACATGTCCGGCATCTATTAATTCTCTCATATAACGGAAAAAGAAAGTCAAAATCAAAGCTGCTATATGTGCTCCATCAACATCGGCATCTGTCATGATGATTACTTTATGGTATCTCAATTTTTCCATATTCAAAGCCTTAGTATCATCTACCGTTCCGATGGAAACACCAAGAGCAGTATAGATGTTCTTTATGGATTCTGCATCAAGGACACGATGTTGCATGACTTTTTCTACATTGAGTATCTTGCCACGTAACGGAAGTATGGCTTGATGCTCCCGATCTCTGCCTTGCTTAGCCGTTCCTCCTGCACTGTCACCCTCAACAATAAAGAGTTCGCACTCGGTAGGATCATTAGAAGAACAGTCTGCCAATTTACCAGGTAATCCTGCAACACCAAGAATCGTTTGTCGTTGAACAAGTTCGCGAGCCTTACGAGCAGCATGACGAGCTTGTGCCGCAAGAATCACTTTATCAACGATAGATTTTGCTTCTTTGGGATGTTCTTCCAAATAATCGTTAAGTTTATCAGCAATCATTTGACTAACGGCACTAACTACTTCACTATTGCCCAATTTAGTCTTTGTTTGACCTTCGAATTGAGGCTCTGCAACTTTAACCGAAATAACGGCTGTCAAACCTTCACGAAAATCATCTCCGCTTATCTCGAATTTGAGTTTTTCTAACATTTTCTCTTTCTCTGCATAGTTTTTGAGAGTACGAGTCATACCCTGACGAAAACCTTGTAAGTGAGTACCCCCTTCATGTGTGTTGATATTATTGACATATGAATGAAGATTTTCTGTAAATGTAGTATTGTACTGCATCGCTATTTCAATAGGAATACCATTCTTCTCTCCTTCAATACAAATAGGCTCTGGTGTGATTTTTTCTCTTGAAGCATCTAGATATTCCAAAAAATCTTTCAATCCATTTGCTGAAAAAAACTCATCTTCTCTATATTTGCCATTATCATCAATTTCTCTAAGATCTTTAATGAATAATCTCAAACCCTTATTCAAAAAAGCAAGTTCTCGTAATCTTGCACTAAGAGTATCATAATTGTATACAGTAGTAGTGAATATCTCATCATCTGGAGTAAATTCAACAGTTGTTCCTCGCTGTGTTGTAGTACCTATCTCTCTCACTGAATAAAGAGGTTTGCCTCTCATATACTCTTGTTCATAAATCTTTCCCTCCCTATAAACTTTAACATGAACGTGCTTAGACAATGCATTAACGCAGGATACACCAACCCCATGCAAACCACCAGAAACTTTGTAAGAACCTTTATCGAATTTACCTCCTGCATGTAACACAGTCATAACTACTTCTAATGCACTACGATGTTCTTTTTCATGCATATCTATCGGAATACCTCTTCCGTTATCTTCAACTCTGATGGTATTATTTTCAAGAATAGTTACGTGAATATCCGTACAATAACCTGCCAAAGCTTCATCAATAGAGTTGTCCACAACTTCATAAACCAAATGATGCAATCCGCTTGTGTTGACGTCTCCTATATACATAGCTGGACGTTTTCTTACCGCCTCTAAACCTTCCAATACATTGATACTGGCAGCTGTATAATTGCTTTTATTAGTGTTTATATCCATCATTACCTTGTTTAAATTAGGATTGCAAAGTTACGGAAAAATATCCTAACTGCAAAATATTTTTTACTCCCTCTGCAATAGCACAAAATAAAGTCCCACTTCAATACAGTAAAGTGGGACTTTATTTTATTGAATTTCATCATAAATTTATTGTTTCGTACCTCTAAATTCTTCCTCTAAGGTTACACCACTTCTTTTTATGGTATAATCTAAGTTTAACATGCCATCGTGTAGAGAACCGCTGAGTTTGAGAACTTCAAACCCCTGGTCTCCTAAATTGTATGTATTTATGGATATTTCTGGTGTGAGATTAGATCCACTGAATATGGTGTCCCCATTCTCAATAGCCATTTTGATACCCGGAATATTGAAGTTAAATTCCTCAATATAAGAAATGATATTCTTGTTATCGCTAAATTGGATGCTATACAACATAATAGAAGACGATTGCTCGCCAACAGTCAAAACAGCAAGCCTGTCTTCCATACGAAAACTATATATACTGCCTTTTTTTGTTTCATGCGTTCCCTTAAACGTCATTCTGTTATTGTGCTCCTTCTTATCATTTCCTCCACAAGCTACAAAAAGTATTGCAATCGCAATAATAAAAAAATGTTTGTTGAAATTTTTCATTTGACAATTTGTTTTATTTTTATAAAAATTTGAATAATAATATTTTTATTGTTTTTTACTAAAAACACCTTGAATAAAATTTTTGCAAAATCACGTAAAAAAACAGATAACAACAAAACAAAAAGAAACAGAATCACATCTTAACAATGTTAGAATGTGATTCTGATGTTTTAAAACAAAGTATAATGTATCATAAATACATAACCTTTATTTTATTTTCTATTTTCTTACTCCATTGTAATTGAAAGAGATGTCCATTTGCATCATTTTGTATTTTCCTTCTACATCAAAGTAAATTTTACCATTTTTGATTTTACCTCTAATTGTGTTTACTTTGTAACCTGTTTCTTTCAACTGACCTTCTTTAATGTATTGAGACTCTATATCAGCACCTGTCAAAATAGTATCACCTTTATTAACAGAGAAACTAACATTGTCTATAATAATGTCTAATTTATATGGCATTTGTTGAGCAAATTTCACTTGTTTCATTTCTATTTTACAAGTTTTTTTTGCATTTGAACAAGTAGTTTTTACTTCTAAATTATCCAAATTGGATACGGCAGGAATTAAAATTAAAGTTCCTTGCCAGTTAGATACATTCTCTGTTAGTGTTTGTTCATTTTGCTCTTTTTTATCGTCATTTTTATCGCCACAAGCTACAAAAGACAAAGTTGCTATTGCAACTAATAATAGTTTTTTTAAATTCTTCATTTTTTGTTTTGTTTTTTAATTGTTTATTTTTTAATTGCTAACTATTTATTCACTTTTTTACCGTTGTAAATAACCTTTTTATCCCCAAAGTAGGTAGAAAAAAAGAACTTATCCTCGTTTTTAACTCCGTTAAAATGGGTAATAATATATTTATCTTTTTGTTTATTTCTCACATATGGGATAAGATTATTTCCTGAAATGAAAATTTTTTCCGCGTTTGGCGTCCTGTTTAATCCCCTTATCTCAGCATTAACTTTTATAGGCATAAGACGGGAAAATTTTACATCAAAAATTGTCCCATCTGCCTTATTTATGCTTTCTCTCAACTCCACAAGAACATCATTCTGAACATAATCACCGACAGTCATCTTTCCTTTGTAATGAGTTGTCTGTGCAGATAAACAAAGCACAAAAATACACATCGAAACATATATTACGCCAAATTTACTCATAAGATTGCATTTTCAGCTCGCAAAGTTACACAATATTTTCTACCTGTGCAATCACTATTATTGGGTATTTTTTGTTTTGTGTCTTTTTATAATTATACCGTTTGTAATAACGATGGCCGTAACAATTAAAAAAGAAATAGAAATTGCAAGCATTTCAAACACATGCTCAGAAGGACTCAGCCAAATCTCTTTAATTATGCCTCTTCGTATGAAAACCTCTACGGCAGTCCAAAAAATAATTACGGTTGCTATTGACATACGAATGTTATATCCCCAACCGGCAAGACGTAACTGCTTTTTGAATATAAAAAATGAACCAACAAGGCAACTGATTGCAATAAAGAATATTATAGGATTCCTGTCACCAACAAAATTAGTATCATAACAAAACATTAGTAACAAATAACATGTCCACATCATAATGTTAAGCTCCATACAAGTAACAATGGAAGTGTGGCGTGTCATTGGTTGAGGAACAATTTTATTGATGTTGGAACTAAACAAATGTTTTTGACACCAAATCAAAAAATCACACCCACTTCTTGTTGAAAAGATATATATCAGCATGAAAAGAATCCAAAAACCGAAAGTGGCAGGCATTAAAACATACTCCGGTTTGGAATAAACAAACAATTCGCCTGTTAGTTTGGCTTGTTCTGCCAATTGTTGTGCTTTTTCAAATGACATAACAGTGCCATCCGAAATCATAGACATAGTATTAAATCTACGAGCGTAATAATGTAAACCAAATTCTATCCATCCTGTCCAGATAAAAAGACCACCAAATAAACCGAGTAGTGTTTGTTTGGTATCGCCTTTGACAAATACGCCCCAAATAGTTACAATCAATCCCATGAACCCCATAATGAAAGCTGCCGTGTACAATCTTCCATGTAACAAATCTTCCATAAGAATCATTAATGCATGGCCTAATGGCATTAAAAACAAAACCAACAAAAACGATATGATTGATTTGCTCCAATACTTTTGTCTTTTCATTTTATTTGTTTATTATTTAGTGTTGAAATTTTTAAATCTAAACTGCAAAGTTAAGAATATATTTTTATATATGCAATCACTATTTCTGAGTAATTTGAATACAATCTTATAAAATAGCAATAATTAACTGTTATTTTTTATTCATATCAAATTAAAGTGGCATATTAACATACTAAAGTCCCACTTTAATATATTCTTTCTTGACAATAGCTTTGTGTCTCGGCACTTTATTTTTATGTTATTTTGTAAGAATAATTTTTTTTTATAATTTTGCAGGCTGAGATTAAAAATATTTTTGGAAAATGGACTATAAAAAATATTTGCCACACATAATAGCCATAATACTTTTGGTTGTAGCAAGTTTAGTTTACTTCTCACCCATTTTAGGCGGGAAGATATTACCACAAAGCGATATGTTGCAATATCCAAATATGCAGAAAGCTTTGTTGGATAATGAGAGAATGACTGGTCATAAAGGAGAATGGACACCGAATATGTTTTCCGGTATGCCATCTTACCAGATTGATTACGATAGAAGTGGAAACATTTTCTCAGTGTTGGCTGAACCTCTCAACTTATTTGATTCTACCCATTCTATAGGTGTATTTTTTTTATTAGCACTCGGATTCTATGTTTTTATGACATGTATGGGTGTTTCTCCATGGCTCTCCCTTTTTTCAGGGTTGATTTATGCTCTTGGATCTTACAATATTGTTATTATAAGTGTAGGGCATATTACGAAGGCATGGGCAATGGCAATGATGGCTCCTGTGCTAGCGGGTATGATATTAGCATTTAAGAAAAAGTATCTCGCAGGTTTTCTCGTCTTTACATTCTCTTTGGGATTGCAATTATCATTTAATCATATACAAATTACTTATTACACACTACTAACGGCAATAATCTTAACTGTTTCCTATCTTGTGTTTGCAATTAAGGAGAAAGATATGAAAAGTTTTGCTAAGAGTATTGTCATATTGGTCGTTGGAGCTGTATTATCAGTATTGCCATTGATGAATCATTTAATGGTTAATAACGAATACTTAAAACATACTATGCGAGGGGGGAGTGAGTTATCCATTCATCCGCAAGGAGTTCAGCAAAACACGAAACAAAATGGTTTGGACATAAATTACGCCTTTAATTGGTCGTATGGGAAATCAGAAACAATGACTTTGTTGATTCCGGACTACAAGGGAGGGGGCTCTTTGGATAGAAGAATCTCTTCGGAGAATTCAAAACAGTTGCAAAATAGAATAAGAGAGTTACGATCTACACGTCCTATTCAACAAGATCAGCAAGCATTTCAACAAATTGCTAATTCGTATTTATCAAGTTCATATTATGGGGAGCAACCTTTCACGGCGGGTCCTGTATATTTTGGTGCGATAGTAATATTTTTGGCATTGTTGGGTTTTTTTACATTAGATAACAAATGGAGATGGTGGCTCCTAACAGTAACTTTATTATCTATTCTTTTGTCTTGGGGAAGTAATTTTATGAGTTTTAATTCTTGGTTGTTCAATAACCTACCTTTGTATAATAAGTTCCGAACTCCGTCTATGGCTTTGATAATTGCTAATGTTAGTATGTGTATTGCAGCTGTTATGGGGTTAAAATATTTTATGGAATGTGAGGATAGAAAGAAAAAATCTTTATCTCTGTATATCAGTGTGATAATTACGGGTGGTATTTGTTTGTTAGCTTGGCTTGTTCCCGCTATATTTTCAGACTTTTCCTCATCTAAGGATACTGTTTTTAGTAAGGAATTGGGAGAAAGTTTCATAATGGCATTGCAAGAAGACAGAGAAGCCATGTTTAAAGCAGATTCATTGCGTTCATTCCTATTTATAGCATTGAGCTTTGTGACATTACTATTGTACAATTTAGGAAAAATAAAAAAGAATATAGTAGTTATTTGTATTATTGGCTTGTTGGCTGTTGTAGATTTGTGGGGTGTTGATTTGAGATATGTAAATAAAGACTCCTTTGCATCTAAGACCCAGGTAACTCCTTATCCTACTGCAACCGAATCCTCAATTATGGAATTAGTTGATAAAAATAAGATAGATCATTTTAGAGTTTACAATCTTGCAATCAATACTTTCAATGATGCTTCTACGTCCTATTTCCTTCCTACTATAGGTGGTTATTCTGCGGTGAAGTTACAACGTTATCAGGATTTGATAGATTTTTATTTTACTAATACTCACTACAAACAAAAGGATATTGATGATACTGTATTATTAAAACAAAACCAAGCACGGCAGTTCTATTATCAGTATAAGGATAATCCAAATGTTGCTATGCCTAATTTTGGTGTTCTTAATATGTTAGACGCTCGTTATATCATCCTTTCTTCGGATATTTTCATAGAAAACACGGAAGCTTTGGGAGCTGCCTGGTTTGTTTCCGATATAAAATGGGTTAAAAATGCTGATGAAGAGATTTTGGCGTTAGATAATTTTGACCCTAAGCGTATGGCAGTTGTTAACAATAAGTATAGAAATATTGTAAAGACTATTGCAAATAGAGATGAGACTGCTAAAATAAATTTCATTAAACCAGAAGTGAAAGATGTAGGGCATCTGACATACAAAACATCATCTAAAACCGATCAGGTCGCTATATTCTCGGAAATATTTTATAAAGATTCCTGGCATGCTTATATAGACGGTAAGCAAGTTCCTTATTTCTGTGCTAATTATGTACTTAGAGGACTTTACGTACCCAAAGGAAATCACACTATCGAATTCAAATGTGCCAGCTCTACGCTTCAAATCGGTAATACGATTGCTTGGATTGGCTCGATTGTTCTTTTGCTGTGCGTATTGGGAGCAATAGCCATTCCTTACTATAGAAGAAAATGTGCCAATAAACAAAAGACTAAACAAAATAATAAATAAAACAAAAAAAAATAAAGTTATGAAAAACATATTGGTATTTAGTATTATAGCTTTGGTGTTTACCCTCTTTTCTTGTACGAATAAAGAAGAACAACGACAAAGAGAACAGCATCTCAGAGATTCTTTTAATACTATTTTAGACAAAAAAACTCAGCAGGTGCAGACTTTGGATGCCCAAATGAGGGATATTGATGAGAACCTTATGAATATATCTTCCAGATATGCAGAACTTAGACAGATAGCTTCCTCTGATGCAAGTATAACGGAAAATGTAGCTAAACATATAGAAATACAAATCAATGCTATTGCGGAATTTTTAGCAAAAGATAAGCAAAAAATTGCTTATATTCAATCTCAGCTGGCGAAACAAAATAATCAAGATGCTAAGGTGACCGAATTACAAAATAGGATCAATGAATTGAATGTTCGTATTGCAAAAGGAGAGGAGCAAATAACATCTTTGACGGATGAGTTGAAAGGAAAGAATATTAAGTTGGATAATCTCAATTCTCAGGTAACAAAATTGCAAGCAGAGAGCCAGAAAAATAAATCAGAACTGATTAAACTTGAAGATGAAAGGTATAAAGGATTTTTTATTGTGGGGACAAAGAAAGAGTTGAACAAACTTGGGTTGATTGACACCAAAGGAGGATTCGTCGGTTTAGGGAGGACAATCACGTTGGCAAAGAACGGAGATATTAGTATGATGCAAAGGATAGATATTCGTAATGTTAAAGAAATACCTTTGACGGGACAAAAAGTGGAATTGTTAACTCCTCACCCTGCCAGTTCTTATTCTTGGCAAGGTATACAGAACAAACCATCCGCTATTATGATTGAAAATAGTGAAGAGTTTTGGCAGGCAACTCGTTGTTTGGTTATTTTAGTTAAATAGCAGATATATTTTTCTGAAATATTTATTTAGTAGAATAGGTGTAGTACTCATTACGAATATAACAATGATGGGTACTATATTTTTTCTACACAGATCAAAAAATAAATGCAGACTAAAATTAAAGTGCAACATTAGTAAATTCTTTTTTGAAAAGAATTTACTAATATCAAGAAAGAATTTTTTATTTTGTCGTTTTGATTTTAAATATATGTAAGATATCCTCATGACATGTCAAGAATAAATAGAGTTAACTGTATATTAATTAGACATCTTTGTATTGATTAATTTAATTCTGATTGAGAACTAATCCATTCCCAACAAGTTAGATTTTCCCAAACCTAACTCTAAATTGTAAAGCCTTCTTGATGATGTAATAAGTCATAAGTATCATACTATTTTCATTATCAAGTGATGTTATTTTACATTATTTTATGTCTTTATCCGAATATTATATGGTAAAATGCAAATTCTTTATCCTTATCTTTTTTAATAAAAATTTTCCATAACTATATCCTGTTTTAGCATCAACTATCAATGGCAAACCGTTGGAACAGATTTCTGTGGTATTGGTTTTGAAAATGGAAAGATCGGATTGTTCATCATTGAATTTGTAAATATTGTCAGTATTTTGAGCATAGATTACATAAAGAGTAAACAATTAAACTCATTTCTAACACAAATAAGAGACTCTTATAGATAGGTACTATATTTGTTACTATATTCCCCACAACAAAATATTCATGTGCAGATGTATTAACATATTTTATTTCAGTCAAATGAATATTTAATTTTTTCTTTTACAAGGCATAAGAGTTTCTCAGGATATTTAACCTTAATTATTTTAAAATCAATACCGTTTTTTTTTACACATTCAATACGAATTTCACTGAAAACACTACACATTGGATAAATAAATCGTTTTCTTTTGTAAGAAAAAAATTGTAATCTTCTAGTAAAAATAATTTTTTACGAATTTATGACATTTTGTCGGTAAGCATTTGATTAATAGGAATTTTTGTCATATTTATTTGTATTGTATGATTTTTGCTTTTGCACTTTCAGTGAAAGGAAAAAGAAAAAACTATGGAAAATACAAATGTAAATACGGTAAATATGAAGTTCCAAAATTTGGAACGGTTTGCTATAAATTTGATAGACAAAGCAAGGCAAAATAAGTTAGACCCTGTTATCGGAAGAGATGAAGAAATTAGACGAGTTTTACAAATTCTTTCTCGTAGGACTAAAAATAATCCTGTTTTAGTTGGAGAGCCTGGAGTAGGTAAGACAGCTATTGCAGAAGGATTAGCACAGAGAATCTTCGCTAATGATGTGCCGGAGAATTTGAAACAAAAGAAATTATATTCTTTGGATATGGGAGCATTGGTTGCAGGAGCGAAGTACAAAGGAGAGTTTGAGGAACGATTGAAAGGTGTCGTTAATGATGTAATCAAATCAGAGGGTGACGTTATACTATTCATCGATGAGATACATACGCTTGTTGGAGCAGGTGGTGGGGAAGGAGCTATGGATGCTGCTAATATTCTTAAACCAGCATTAGCTCGTGGTGATTTGAGAGCTATAGGTGCAACAACGCTTGACGAGTATCAGAAATACTTTGAGAAAGATAAAGCTTTGGAACGTAGATTTCAGATGGTTATGGTAGATGAACCGAGTGTGGAAGATACAATTAGTATACTGAGAGGACTAAAAGAAAAATACGAAGTTCATCACCATGTAAGGATTAAGGATGCTGCTATCATCTCTGCAGCAGAGATGTCGCATAGATATATTACCAATAGATTTTTACCTGATAAAGCAATAGATTTGATAGATGAGGCAGCGGCAAAATTACGTATGGAAATAGATTCTTCACCAGAAGAATTAGATGAAGTGGAGAGAAAACTGCGGCAGTTGGAAATTGAGAGAGTTGCAATAAAAAAAGAACATGATGACATTAAAACGGAACAGCTTACAAAGGAGATAGAAGAACTTCAAAAGCAGAAAGAATCTCTTACCAAGCAATGGAAAAATGAGAAAACTTTAGTTGATGCTATTCAAGGGGAAGTTAAAAAGATTGAAAACTACAAAAATCAAGCTAGCAATGCGGAACGCGAAGGTGACTATTCAAAAGTAGCAGAGATTAGGTATGGAAAGATTCCACAAGCAGAAAAGGATTTGTCGGATTACAAACAAAAGTTATCTGCATTGCAATCAGGTCAGCCTATGATAACTGAAGAGGTGGATGAGAATCATATAGCGGAAGTTGTTTCTCGCTGGACAGGAATTCCTGTTGCAAGGATGATGACCTCAGAGAAAGAAAAACTGTTGCATTTGGAGGAAGAATTAAAACAGCGTGTGATAGGTCAGCACGAGGCAATAGAGGCGGTTAGTAATTGTATAAGAAGATCTCGCTCTGGTTTGAATGATGAGAAACGTCCTATAGGATCATTTGCTTTTCTTGGTTCAACTGGAGTCGGAAAGACTGAGTTAGCAAGAGCATTAGCTGAATTATTGTTTGATGATGAAAACTTGATGATAAGAATAGATATGTCTGAATATCAAGAACGTTATTCCGTATCACGACTTATAGGAGCTCCTCCGGGATATGTAGGATATGAAGAAGGTGGTCAGTTAACGGAGGCTGTAAGAAGGAAACCGTATTCAATAGTGTTGTTGGATGAAATAGAAAAAGCACACCCAGACGTGTTTAATATCCTATTGCAAGTATTAGAAGATGGAAGACTTACAGACGGTAAAGGAAGGATTGTAGATTTTAAGAATACTATCATAATTATGACAAGTAACTTGGGATCAGAATTGTTACAACAGGCAATAGAACAGCACTCCACAGAGATAGACAGTTATTGGAGTGAAGCTGAATCAAAAGTCAAGGAATTAATGAAAAGGACAATAAGACCTGAGTTCCTTAATCGTATAGATGAAATAGTTGTTTTCAAACCACTATTCAAAGAGCAGGTAAGAGAAATCGTTGTATTGCAGATGGGAAGGCTACTTGATACTTTGCGTTCTAAGAACATTCTTTTAGAGTATACACCTGAGGCAATAGATTATTTGGCTAATGAAGGTTATGATCCTCTTTTGGGTGCTAGACCTGTTAAACGTGCAATTCAAAGGTTAGTTACCAACCGTTTATCTATGCTTTTATTGGATGATAAGTTGTTTGAAGGGGTTAAGGTCAAAATGGATGTTGTGAATTCAAGCAGTGTCGTAAATGGAAAGGAGTTATCATTCAGAGTTGTCAAGGAATAAATAAATCAGGACAAATTTTAATAAAATTGAAGTCCCACATCAATTAAGTAAAGTGCCGTATTAATAAAATCTTTTCAAGAAAGAATTCATTGATACGGTACTTTGTTTTTTTATGTAAAAAAGTTGATTATTCTGCACAACTATGTAAATTAAATATTCAAATTATGGTATATAAATAATAGGTAATTATTTCAATATATTTTAAAAAAATTCATACCTTTGCAAAAATTTATTATTGGAGAATTTGATTGTTATTTATTAAATAATGAAAGAATTGAAAGATTTTAAATTTGACTGTAACAGATTTAATAATATGGGTTATTAGTATTAATATGGTGGTATGCGATGGGTAATTGTGTGGATAGATTGTACGAAGACTTGAATTTTAAATTTTGAAAAGACTAATGTTATGATAAATCAGTTGATTAAACAGGCGGTAAGCGAAAGTTTAAGAACATTGTATAGTGTAGAAATTGTAAGTGAAGATATAGAATTGCAGCCTACAAAGAAGGAATTTGAGGGAGATATAACTCTTGTGGTATTTCCTTTTGTAAAATTTGCGAAGAAAAAACCTGAAGAGGCTGCACAGCAGATAGGAGAGGCAGTACAACAAAAAATAGAATGGATAAGTTCGTTTAATGTTATCAAAGGATTCTTGAACTTTGTTATCAGTGATCAATATTGGATAAAATTTTTGAATGATAATAAATGTCAAAGAGGTTTTGGTACAGTTAACAATACCGGCAACAAGCCAATTGTAATAGAATATTCATCTCCAAATACTAACAAACCATTACATTTAGGACATATTCGCAATAATCTTTTAGGATGGAGTGTTTCACAGATATTGAAGGCAAATGGGGAAAATGTTAAGATGGTTAACTTAGTCAATGATAGAGGAATACATATTTGTAAGAGCATGGTAGCTTGGCAACACTTCGCTATGGGAGAAACTCCTGCTAGTTCACAACAAAAAGGTGACCACTTAGTTGGGAAATATTACGTATTATTTGACAGACAATATAAAAAAGAAATAGCAGAGTTAATAGAAAGAGGAATGGATGAACAGTCTGCAAAAAGAGAAGCTCCTATGATGAAAGAGGCTCAACAAATGCTTGTCAAATGGGAGCAAGGCGATAAAGAGGTTAGGGACTTGTGGCAAAAAATGAATGGTTGGGTTTATGACGGATTTAACCAGACTTATTCTAGATTAGGAATTAGTTTTGATAAAATATACTACGAATCTCAAACTTATACATTGGGAAAATCTTTAGTTGAACAAGGATTGGATAAGGGGGTGTTTTATAGACGGGAAGACGGGAGCGTTTGGATAGATTTGACAGAAGATGGACTTGATCAGAAATTGTTGTTGCGTGGTGACGGGACCAGTGTTTATATGACGCAAGATTTGGGAACTGCAACTTTGCGACACAATGATTTTGACTCGGATAAACTGGTTTATGTGGTTGGTAATGAACAAATCTACCACTTTCAGGTGCTTAAAAAGATAATGGAACGACTTGGATGCCTTTGGGCGAAAGATATTTACCACCTTTCTTATGGTATGGTGGAATTGCCTAACGGTAAGATGAAGTCTCGTGAGGGCACAGTGGTAGATGCAGACGATTTAATGCAAGATATGTATCTTGAAGCTAAGAAAATAAGTGAAGAGCATGGGAAAAATCAAAATATGTCTGCCGATGAATTGGATAGATTGTATAATGTGTTGGCTATCGGAGCATTAAAATATTTTATATTGAAAGTTGATCCAACCAAAACCATGCTTTTTGACCCACAAGAGAGTATAGATTTCAATGGCAACACTGGTCCGTTTATTCAATATACTTATGCTCGTATCTGCTCTATTGTTCGTAAAGCGAAAGAGGAGAATATTGAAGTTGAAAACTTAAATATATCGGATAATATAAAACTTAACAATAAGGAAAAGGAAGTTATAAAGAATATAATCATGTTTCCTGTTGTTATCAAAGAAGCGGCAAAGAGTTATTCTCCCTCTTTGGTTGCTAACTTTGTGTATAATTTAGCTAAATCGTTTAATGGATTTTACCAAGATAACAGTATATTGAAGCAAGATAATATACAAATCAAGCAAATGAGAGTTTGTTTGGCATATTTCACAAGTGAAGTTATTAAGACGGCTATGAATTTACTTGGAATAGAAGTTCCCAATAGAATGTAGTAAAAAACAAGATGTATTATGGCAAATAGAACGGAGGATGAGGGCATTATATGTCTGGAAAAAATAAGAGAAGGTGGTAATGAGTTGATTGTTTACAACGATGATATACATACGTTTGATTATGTTATAGATTGTTTGGTTAAGGTTTGCAAACTGTCTCAACAACAGGCTATAACTTGCACTAATATCATACATTATAAAGGACTTTGCACCGTTAAACATGGTTCATACGATGAATTATTTCATATGAGTGTTGCTTTGGATGAAAAAGATTTGAAAAACGAAATAAGATAAAATATAATAATTCAAAAATAATATATAACAATTAAAAAGAAACAGTACTTATGGAATTGATTTTTATAATTATATTGCTTGTCGTTGGCATGGCATTAATCATATTGGAACTTGTTGCCATACCCGGTACCACTATTTCAGGGATTGTCGGATTATGTCTAACTGTTTGGGGATTGGTAAAAGTATTTACAGAGTATGGAGTGTTATACGGAGGAGTCCTTACAACATTGGATGTAATATTTTGTGTGGTGTTGTTTATTTGGAGTTTGAAAACAAAAACGTGGAAACGATTCGCCCAAAAAGAAGAAATATCTTCCAGAGTAAATCAAATAGAGATACCAATAAGGGTGGGCGACAAAGGTAAAACGATAACAAGACTAGCTCCTATGGGAACAGCTTTGATAAATAATGAAAGAATAGAGGTGTATACTTCGACTTCCTTTGTTTATCCTAATACAGATATAGAAGTTGAACAAGTAGAGGGTAATAAAATTAGAGTTAAACCCTTATAAAAATATATCGATTAACAAATAAAATTAAAAAACATCATGAGTTTTACAATTATTTCAGTGGTAGTAGTACTTTGTATAGTCTTTCTATCTATTTTTCTTTACCTTATACCGGTAAATCTTTGGTTTCAATGTGTACTAAATGGAGTAAGAATTTCATTACTTCAATTGATGTTTATGCGTTGGCGAAAAGTTCCTCCTGCTGTTATAGTTACAGCAATGATTAATTCTAAAAAAGCAGGATTGAATCTTAGTAGCGATTTATTGGAGGCCCACTATCTTGCAGGTGGACATGTACAAAGAGTAGTAAATGCTTTAATTAGTGCAGACAAAGCTAATATTCCTCTAGATTTCAAAGCTGCTACTGCAATAGATTTGGCAGGTAGAGATGTATTTGAAGCAGTACAAATGTCTGTCAATCCAAAAGTTATAAACACTCCTAATGTAGCTGCCGTTGCACGCAATGGTATTCAATTGATAGTTAAAGCAAGAGTAACTGTTCGTGCAAACATTAAACAGTTAGTTGGAGGTGCCGGAGAGGAAACCATTTTGGCACGTGTTGGAGAGGGTATTGTTACCTCTATTGGTAGTGCAGAATCCCATGCTTTTGTATTGGAGAATCCAGACTCCATATCCAAGGTTGTTTTAGCAAAAGGGTTGGATACTGGAACAGCATTTGAGATATTATCTATTGATATTGCAGACATAGATGTAGGAAAGAATATCGGAGCAGAGCTACAAATGGATCAGGCTAATGCAGATAAAAATATAGCTCAGGCAAAAGCAGAAGAGAGACGCTCTATGGCTGTGGCAGCAGAACAAGAGATGAAAGCAAAGGCTCAGGAAATGAGAGCAAAAGTAATAGAGGCAGAGGCTGAAGTGCCATTGGCTATGGCAGAAGCTTTCCGTAGTGGTAATCTGGGCATTATGGATTATTACAAGATGAAGAATATTCAAGCAGATACAGATATGAGAGAATCTATCAGTAAAGATTCAGGTGTTTAATGTATAGATAATTTTTACTATTCACTATTTGTGTATGTATGAATGGTGAAATGTAGATTAAAATGCCCTTTTTGTAAAATTAAAGTGTGACATTATTTAATTCTTTTCTTACTTTAATTTTCTGAAAAGGCATTTTAATTTTTGTTTATTGTTTGTTAGTTATGTAGAATATTTTAAAATTTTCCAACTCGGAGATTTTAAATAAGTATTTCAATGTATATGTCTTTTGTATATTCATTTTATACTTATTAATAATAGAGACCTAATATAAAAGTTTATTAACTTGAAAAAGATCATTGTATTTGCTTTGTGTTTGCATATTTTTGCGATAGCTAACAGTCAAAAAGGATTGTATCACAATAGATTTGTGGTTAAAGAAACAGGGACTGACCATACTTTTGTTCTGAATAGCGGACTTAATATTATGGACAAAAATAAGGGGTTGTTATACAGCAAGATTAAAAGAATACCTGTTGTTTTGTATTGTGAATTTGGGTCCAATAAATTTTTATATGGAAAATTTGTTTATGTCAATTTTGCTTTTACTCCCCCGAAACTATCAAAGTTTTGGATAATGGGATGATGGGAAGTATGAATTACTCTGTTAAAGGTACGCTACATTAATGCCTTGCAACTTTTTCATTAGGTTTAATTGATGATATCCGCAAAGGTCATAGAATACAAGTGAGTATATCCATAGGAAGTATGTTTATTGCATAAAATAACGAAATTACGATGCCGATGTATTACAACGAAAAGCAGAATACGATGGGTTATTTGGCAAGTATGGATTGTTTAACTTATTCTTTGAATAGTACTTTGGGAAGGAGATTTTGTGAAAAAGAATAGATATAAATTCTAACCTATTGTTTATTTTGCATTTTATAAATAAAAATGTAAAATAATAATTATTACTAATTTATGAGTAACCTAAAAAAAAGGATTACATAGATTTCTTTGTTAAAATATTGCAGTCAAGTTTGATAAAGTTAATGGCATAAAATATTATGTTTATTGTAAGAGATATAAAGTCCGCAATAATGTATTTGAAACCTATTATAAAAAAAACAAAGCGACAGTAAAATCAAAAATTGCTGTCGCTTTACTCTGTTTATTTTAGTTTTATTTTGCTTTTGTTACATATATTTTCTTTATATATAGATTTACTCATCCCAAGATATGACAAGATTCCTATCACCGTAGGCATCATCTACCTTACCACAGCCAGGCCAATATTTATCATTGTGAGGCATAGGGAAAGCTGCCATTTGACGTGTATAAGGACGGTCCCAATTGTCTGCACATACGACCTGCATGGTATGAGGTGCATTCATAACCACATTGTTTTCTTTTGTATATTTACCGTCTTCAATATCTTGGATTTCCTTTCTTATTTGAATTAAAGCATCACACAGACGGTCCAGTTCACTTAGAGGTTCGCTTTCTGTTGGTTCTATCATAAGAGTACCATGCACAGGGAAAGCAACCGTAGGTGCGTGGAAACCATAATCCATTAAACGTTTGGCAATGTCACCACACTGAACACCTGAGGAAAGAGAGAATTGATTGCAATCAAGGATAAATTCATGAGCACACATTCCCTTAGCACCTGTATAAAGTATGTTATATGTTTTCTCTAATCTTACCCTCATATAGTTAGCATTAAGAATTGCATACTCTGTTGCTGTTTTCAATCCATCGCGACCCAGCATCATTAGGTATGCGTATGATATTGGGAATAACATTGCCGAACCAAAACCGGCACCAGCCACAGGAGAACCTTTTTTACCTCCCGTTTGGGTTATGGAATGGTTAGGAAGATAGTCCACCAACTCTTTTGAACACGCTATTGGACCAACTCCCGGACCTCCACCACCATGAGGCATGGCAAAAGTTTTGTGAAGATTTAGATGACATACGTCAGCACCCATATAGCCTGGACTCGTAAGACCTACCTGTGCATTCATATTTGCACCATCCATATAAACTAATCCTCCATTCTGATGGATAATCTCTATAATCTCTAAAATTTTTTCTTCAAACACACCGTGTGTAGATGGATATGTTATCATCAGACAAGAAAGTTTATCTTTGTTTTCTTCCGCCTTTTGTTTCAAATCTTCAATATCAATTTCACCGTCAGCAGTTGATTTAACAACTAATATTTCCATACCGGCCATAGCTGCAGAAGCAGGATTAGTTCCATGAGCTGAGGCGGGAATCAAACAAACCGTGCGGTGAGTCATACCTTTATCACATTGATAATTACGAATAGTTGAAAGACCAGCATATTCTCCCGCAGCACCTGAATTGGGTTGGAAACTAACTTTCGCAAAACCTGTAACCTTACAAAGAATATCATTCATATTATTAATCATCTCCAAATACCCTTCTGTCTGATCAGCAGGTGCAAAAGGATGTATTGAGGTAAATTCTGACCAAGTAAAAGGTATCATTTCCATTGCAGCATTCAACTTCATGGTACAAGATCCTAACGGTATCATTGCACGATTTAATGATAAATCTTTTACCTCCAATTTTTTCAAATAACGCATCATTTCGGTTTCCGAACGATACAAACGGAAGACCTTTTGAGTCAAATAATTGCTTTGACGTTTAAGTCCCCCCACAATAATGTTTGATTGAGCAATCTCTTTGATTTCCTTTGCTTCCTTGCCACTAACAGTGGCAAATATTTCTAAAATTTCATTAACATCTAAAAGTGATGTAGTTTCATCCAAAGCTATTGAAATAGTATTATTGTCTATTTGATTGAAATTCATCTTGTGTTTCAAAGCTTCCTTTAATACTTCCGTACTATTCACAGGGGTAGAAAAACGAACAGTGTCAAAATAAACTTTGTTCAATTGATTGAAACCATATTGGCTAGCACCTTGAACAAGAGTGAATGCGAGGTTATGTATTTGCTCGGCAATTGCTTTAATACCCTCTTGACCGTGATAAGCTGCATATTGACCTGCGACAATAGCCATCAGAGCTGTTGCCGTGCATATGTTGGATGTAGCTTTATCCCTTTTTATGTGCTGTTCCCTTGTTTGAAGTGCTAAACGGAATGCTTTATTGCCCTGTTGGTCTACTGTAAGACCTATAATTCTTCCCGGAATATTTCTTTTAAACTCATCACTACAAGCCATAAAAGCAGCACTGGGACCACCAAAGCCCATAGGATTACCAAATCTCTGTGCAGTACCCGTAACAGCATCAGCACCAATTTCTCCCGGAGCAACCAATAAAGCTAAGGATAATAAATCTGTACTGACTGCAACTTTCAATCCATGTTTGTGAGCATTTGCTATGAATTTTGTATAATCTTCTATTTCACCGAAACAGTTAGGATACTGTACTATTGCACCAAAGAAACAATTGTCTAAATTGATAGATTTAGCGTCACCAATAACTAATTCAATGTTCTTTGGTAAGGCACGAGTTTTGATTACATCTATACACTGTATGAATAAGTTTTCGTCAATAAAAAACTTATTTACATTATCTTTTACTTGTTGGCGAGAACGTGAGTAATAGAACATAAGCATTGCCTCTGCGTCAGCGGTAGCTTCATCAAGCAAAGAACAATTGGCTAACGGCATTGCCGTTAGTGATGCAATGAGAGTTTGAAATGTAAATAAAGCCTCTAAGCGTCCCTGTGAAATTTCCGCTTGATAGGGAGTGTAGGAAGTATACCAACCAGGATTTTCCAAAATATTGCGTTGCAAAACTGCAGGTAAGATAGTATTGTAATATCCCATGCCTATATAAGAACGATATACCTTATTTTTGGACGCAATAGCTTTGATATGATTGAAATATTCATATTCGTTCATGCCAAGAGGCAAATCTAAGTCCTTTTTCAATCTAATCTGCTGTGGAATCGTTTTGTCAATTAACTCCTCAATAGATTCAACACCTATTGTTTCAAGCATCTTTTTTACGTCTTCGGCTTGCGGACCATTATGACGCATAGCGAAATTATTTGTTATCATTATTATTAGTAATTTATTATTATAAATCTTTTCTTAAAAAAGTCCCATATATTTAGCTTGCAAAGGTAGTATATTTTTCTTTGAATTAAGATTTTTTTTACAAATATTTATGTTTAATTTTTTCAAACTATGATTCCTTATTTTTTTCATGCTTGTTTTGATGTGTTATCAAACAATATTTTATTTTTCATTTTTTTTTAATATCTTGACCCACAAAACAACTGATATGATAATAATGAGATTTCTTTTTTGAAGTTAGAAAATCGTTTTTTAACATCAGTAAATTCTTTTTCGGAAACAATTTTACAACAGATAAATGTAGTTTTTATTAACAGTGAAAGAAAATAAAAAAATTTGGTTATTATAGATAAGTTTTGTAATTTTGCAGCCTTAAATATTAATAATAAAACGTTCATAATAGATAAGTGTACGTTTATAAATTCACCCATTATGATAAATATTGATAAATATACGGAAATTAAAGATAATATGTCTTTATTAATTATCTGTAATAAAGATACTTTACAACTTTCGTTAAAGTCTTACTTCAACAGTGAATATATAGATGACATAATTGCAAAGAGCAGAGAAAATAAAGAAAAATTTTTCTCTTTCAATAAATTGAATCATTATCTGACGGTTGCCATTGTTGAAGAAAAAAAAGAAGAATATAAAACGATGGAAATGTATCGTCGTTTAGGCGGTAAGATATTGAAGTACTGCGATAAACATTACATAAAAGATTTACAGATTTATTCTGCTTGTAAAAAAGAAAATATACTTTGTTTTATAGAAGGTATGCTTTTGGCATCCTATATATTTGATGGGTACAAAACAGACCCTATGCGTTTGATTCATCCATTTGATAATCTTCATATAGTTATGAAAGATATTGATATGAAGGATATTAACGAAAAAAGAATGGTTTGTGAAGCGAGCGAAAGGGCAAGAAATTTGATTAATGAGCCTGTCATGGTAATCAATGCAGACAGTTTAGCATCTAACTTCAAATCTATGGGAGAGGAAGTTGGTATTAGAGTAGATATCTGGAATAAAACGAAGATAGAAAAAGAAAAAATGGGAGGTCTTTTGGCTGTAAATCGTGGGAGTATTGATTCCCCGACATTTACAATCATGGAATACAAACCTGCAAATTGCAAAAATACTGCTCCGATAATACTCGTAGGTAAAGGAATTACATATGATACGGGAGGATTGAATATCAAGACTGGTAACTATATGAATGATATGAAAAGTGATATGGCAGGTGCAGCTACGATGGCATGTGCTTTGTATAGTGCAGCTTTATTAAAAATCCCTCTTCATATAATAGGACTTTTCCCTGCAACCGACAACCGTCTTAACAATAATGCTTATTGTAGTGGTGATATAATAAATATGTATGATGGAACTAACGTTGAAGTTGTTAATACTGATGCAGAGGGTAGAATGATTTTAGCAGATGCCTTGGCATATGCTAAGCAGTTCAATCCAATGTTGGTCATAGACATGGCAACTCTTACGGGTGCTGCCTCACGAGCTATAGGTCCAATGGGAATTGTAACCATGCATAAAGATGCAGATGATTTTATAGATAGATTGAAAAATGTAGGAAATACTGTTTATGAGCGTATTGCAGAGTTTCCTTTTTGGGAAGAGTATGATAAACTAATTGTTTCCGACATTGCAGATATTAAAAATTCAGGAGAGAGTTACGCCGGTATGATTACAGCAGGTAAATTCCTAGCATATTTTACTGCATACCCTTATATTCATTTGGACATTGCAGGAGTAGCGATGAATGACAAAGATGATTTTTATAGAGGGAAAGGTGCGACAGCTTATGGGTTGAGATTGATAACTGAATTCTTGAAATCATATTCCGAATCTTTGTCTATTACTTATTAAAATCCTATTAATTGAAATTAATTAATAGATCAGTAATTTACTATCGTAACAGATAATTATACATATGAAGATTTGATTTGATAGAATATTGTAAATAATCTAAATAATGGAAATAAATAAAAATAATAGACCTGTCAAAATAGGGATTTCACAAGGAGATATAAATGGAATCGGGTATGAGGTTATGCTTAAATGTTTTTCTGACAATAGGATGATGGAGTTATGTACTCCCATACTATATGGTTCCAGTAAAATATTATCTTATCACAAGAAATTGATAGGTGCAAATGATTTTTCTTTTGTTAATATTAGAAGTTCTGAACAATCGGAAAAAAGTAAATTCAATGTATTGAATATTATTCAAGAAGAGGTGAAAATAGATATAGGTCAGCCAACAGAAATAGGAGGAAGACTTGCAGCTTTTTCATTAGATAAAACCTGTGATGATGTTATATCCGGTACATTGGATGCCATAGTAACAAATCCTATAAATAAAAAAGCAATTCAAAGTCAGACTTTTAATTTCCCGGGACATACAGAATATTTGACTAAAAAATTTAGGGCAAAAGATTCGTTGATGATAATGACTTGTAGAAATATTCACATAGGTATTATGACTAATCATTTGCCGTTGAGAGAGATTCCTAACGTTGTTACACAAGATTTGATAATGCGAAAGTTGCGTGTAATGGATTTATCATTGAGAAGAGATTTTGGTATTCGTATGCCGAAAATTGCAGTACTTGCGTTGAATCCTCATGCAGGAGATAGAGGACTTATTGGCAATGAGGATGATAATATCGTTGCTCCTGCTATCAAACAAGCTTTTGATGAAGGTATCTTGGCTTTTGGACCTTACCCTTCTGATGGTTTTTTTGGCAATGGTTCAATGAACGATTTTGACGGTGTGATGGCACTCTATCATGATCAAGGATTGATACCGTTTAAATTGATGTCTTTTACAGAGGGAGTGAATTTTACAGCAGGACTGCCTTATGTAAGAACATCACCTGCACATGGCACTGCATACGAAATAGCAGGGAAAAATATAGCATCAGCACAGAGTTTTCGCAATGCGGTATATTTGGCAGTAGACATAATTCGCAACAGAAGAGAGTATGATTCTTTGAAAGCAAATCCTCTAAAAAAAGCATGTAGAGAACATATTGTGGATGAAGATATAATTGAAGAAATGACAAATCACGAAGAAATAGATGTTTTTTAGTATGGGGATTGACTGAGTGAAGCAAATAAGATTGGAATAAATAGAAATATATATTAGATTATAATATATGTAGATATTTATTGTAACGTGATAAGATGTTATAACAATCATAGTCTGATTTTTTTTAGATATATTAGATGAATAACGAAAATAAATCTTTTAAAGAAGATATCCTTTCTGTTGAAACTGAAATTAAGAATTTACGATTGCAAGTAGAAAAATGCAATTATGAATATTATGTTCTAGATCAACCCTCTATGACTGACATTGAGTTTGATTGTCTATTTAAGCAATTAGATTGTTTGGAGAAAAAGTATCCTCAATTTTATGATTCTATGTCACCTACTCAACGTGTCGGAGGAGATATAAACAAAGAGTTTAAGCAGGTCGCTCATCGCTATCCTATGCTTTCTCTTTCTAATACTTATTCTCGTGAAGAAATAACGGAATTTGTAAATAGAGCACAACAAACATTAGGTATTGGAGATTTGGAGTGGGTATGCGAATTGAAATACGATGGACTTGCCATAAGTCTATTGTATGAAAAGGGAAGGCTTGTTCGTGCCGTAACACGTGGTAATGGAGAGGTAGGAGATGATGTTACTTCCAATATAAAAACTATTAAATCAATACCTTTACACTTACAGGGTGAGAATTATGCCAATAACTTTGAAATTCGTGGAGAAATAGTCTTCCCTCATGAGGCTTTCGAAGAGTTTAATAGAAAAAGAATTGAAAATGGTGAAGAGCCGTTTGCAAATGAAAGAAATGCAGCCTCGGGTAGCTTGAAACTTCAGGACTCTTCGTTGGTTGCTCAAAGGAAACTTGATTGCTATTTATATTATTTGATAGGTGAAGATGTGAAAGAAGATACACATGCTAAAAGATTGGAAGCAGCAAGGAGATGGGGATTTAAAATAGAGAAATATTATTCTGTTGTCCGTGGTATTGATGGAATTATGGAGTTTATTAATCACTGGGAAAAAGAACGCTATAATCTTCCATTTGCAACAGATGGAGTTGTTATTAAATTAAACGTTATAAAATATTGGAGTCAATTAGGTTACACTGCTAAAAGTCCTCGTTGGGCAACAGCTTTCAAATTCAAAGCGGCACAAGCTCAGAGCAAACTTATAAAAGTGGAATACCAAGTGGGTAGAACAGGTATTATTACTCCAGTTGCCAATTTTGAACCCGTATGGTTAGGTGGCACATGGGTAAAAAGAGCAACTTTGAATAATGAACAGTGGATGGAGAAGTTAGACTTGTGTGATGGAGATACTCTTATAATAGAAAAAGGAGGAGAGATAATTCCTAAAATAGTTGAGTGTGAGCATGATAAATTGAAGCAGAGAGAAGGAAAATTAGAGAGAATAGTGTTTAGAGACACTTGTCCAGAATGTGGAGAGAAATTAGTAAAAGAAGAAGAGCAGAGTGGTTGGTATTGTCCAAATTATAATCATTGTTTTCCACAAATATTAGGAAGATTTCAACATTTCATTTCTAAAAAGGCTATGAATATTGAATCTTTAGGTGGAGAAAAAATACGCTATTTACTTAATGATAAGAAAATTACAGATTTTATTTCACTTTATACTTTAACTGAAAAACAAATTGTAGGGCTATATCAAATAGATGACAATCACAAATTATCCATTCAAGAAAAGGGTGCTTACAACATCATAAATGCAATAGAAAAATCAAAAGAAATTCCATTTGAAAGAGTGCTTTATGCTTTGGGTATTAGGTATATAGGAGAAGTTACTGCAAAAACTTTAGCAAAGTATTTTCTTAATATTGAAAATCTAAAAAATGCTACTTTAGAAGAATTACAAGACGTTCAAGATATAGGACAGACAACTGCGAAAAGTGTGTTTGAATATCTACATAACGAAGAGAATCTGAAACAGATAGAAAAATTGAAAGATTTAGGATTGAAATTTGAGATTGATACGCAAGAAATTAAAAACATATTAGATGGTAAATCATTTGTTGTAAGCGGTACATTTACTAAGTTTTCACGCGAAGAATTGAAAAAAGCAATTGAAAATAATGGAGGAAAGAATGTGAGTTCAATATCTACTAAAACAGATTTTTTGATAGCAGGACAGAATATGGGACCTGAAAAAAAGAAAAAAGCTCAGATGCTTCAAATTAACATAATTAATGAAGATGAGTTTATTGAGATGATAACTAAATCTAATAGTTGATTAGTAGAAATTGAAATTACAAAAAGAATATTATTTTTTAAACGAAATATTTTCAATATAATATATGCCTTCAATAGCATTTCATACATTAGGGTGTAAATTGAATTTTGCTGAAAGTTCTCATTTATTGCGTTTATTTAAACAGAGAGGATTTGAAGAGAGGTCTTTTCATGAAATAGCTGATATTTATGTTGTTAATACATGTACTGTGACTGCCGTAGCTGAAAAGAAATGTAGAGCGGCTATCAGACAAGCAAACAAACTCAACCCTAATGCTATGATAGCAGTAATAGGCTGTTTTTCCCAAGTCAATGCAAAAGAAATAGAGAAAATCAAAGGAGTGGATATCATCTTAGGGAATGATGATAAAAATCAATTATTAGAAAAAGTAGATTTATGTCTAAAAAATAAAAATGTAATTAATAAAGTAGTTGATATAAGTCGTGTAAAAACCTTTGCTCCAAGTATTTCTTTTGAAGATAGAACGCGAGGTTTTTTGAAAGTTCAAGATGGATGTGATTACTTTTGTACGTATTGTGAAATACCTTTTGCAAGGGGTCGTTCGCGATCTTGTTCTGTTGATGATGCTGTTAGTTATGCAAAAATACTAGAAAACGAAGATAAAAAAGAAATAGTTCTAACGGGAGTTAATATTGGAGATTTTGGACGAGGGACAAAAGAAAATTTTTTGGATTTAATACGTGCATTAGATAGTCGTACAAAAGTACCAAGATATAGAATATCAAGCATTGAGCCGGATTTATTGAGCAAGGAAATAATAGACTTTTGCGTATCTTCAAGAGCTTTTCTCCCACATTTTCATATACCATTGCAATCTGGTAGCAATCTTGTCTTAAAAGCAATGAATAGACATTATGATAGGGAAATGTTTGCAGATAAAGTTTTTTATATCAAATCTGTTATGCCTAACTCTTTTATTGCTTGCGATGTTTTAGCCGGATTCAATTATGAAACAGAAGCTGAATTCCAATCTTGTTACGAATTTCTTGCTTCTCTTCCTATTGCTTTTATACATGTATTTACTTACTCTAATAGACCAGATACAAAAGCAAAGAAGATGGGAGGGGAGGTACCTATTAATGTTCGTAAGCAGAGAAGTGATTTACTACAAATCCTAAGTGAAAAAAAGAAAAGGGAATTTTATGAGAAAAATGTAGGATATGAGGGGAAAATTTTGTGGGAAGAAGCCGAGAAAAATGGTAAAATGTACGGATTTTCAGATAATTATCTCCGGTGTGTAAAAGATTACGATAAAAAGTATATTAATGAAATAAGTACTCATAGGTTAGAAAAACTTAACTCCTCTACGGAATTGTTTTATCTATAATTTTTTTTGTTAGATTGAAAAATATGTGCCAATAATACGCCAGTAAGAGAAATTCTTTCTTGACATTGATGGTTTATTGTCTGACATTAATAATTTATTTCAAGTGATTAAGAAAATAATTTATTTTAAAATATTTTCGCTATTCGATAATAGCACCGCTAATTTGATATGTTATTGACAGTATTTATGATAGAAGTATGTTTCTTAGTTCATCCATGTCTTCTTGCTTTGTTGCCCAAGAGGTAACAAAACGACAAACAAAATTATTTTTATCGTATGGAAAACAATGAGTAAATAGGACTTTTTGTTTCAAAATCTTTACCCTTTCATTGGGAATGATAACAAACTGTTGATTAGTAGGAGAAGGTAGATAAAAGGTAAAACCAACCATAGAAAGTATTTCTTTCAATTGTTTTGCCATTTGAATGGCGTGTTTAGAAATGTTAAAATACAGGTCATCACTAAAGAGAGTATCAAATTGGATACCTATCAATCGTCCTTTTGCCATCAAAGCTCCATGCCTTTTTATGATAGAAAAAAATGCTTTGGAGTATTATTATGTGTAAAAATAACAGCCTCTCCGCACAATGCACCACATTTGGTACCACCTATATAAAAACAATCGCAATGATTGGAGAGCCACGGCAAATCAAAGTCACACTCATCACTCATCAAACCGTAACCCAACCTTGCTCCATCTATAAAAAGCGGTAAATCATATTGTTGGCAGATATTATAAATACTCTCAATCTCATTTTTGTAATAAATTGTTCCAAACTCGGTGGGAAAAGTTATATATAACATCCCAGGATATACCATATGCTCTTTACTTTCATCATTATGAAATATTTGTAAATAATTTACCAATTCTTCAACCTGGATTTTACCTTCATAAGAAGGCAAAGTGATAACTTTGTGTCCGAAAGCTTCAATAGCACCTGCCTCATGAATGTTGATATGTCCTTGTTCAGAAGATAAAACACCCTCATAACTATTTAATATTCCGTCTATAATGGTAGAATTTGTTTGAGTACCACCACTAAGAAAAAATATATCCAAATCATCTTTTTTACAGATTTGTTTTATCTTACCTTTTGCACTCTCACTCCACTGATCAAAACCATAGGTTAAAGATGGAATATTATTTGTTTTTATGAGATTGTCAAGAATATAAGGGTGTAATCCGTTATTGTAATCGCACTCAAAATTAAGCATAGTTTTTATTTTATTTTATTTCGTAATTTAGTTTTGTTTTCAATGTAGAGTTTAGATTTTTTGAGAAGATACGTTTTAAAATACGAGAATAGAAATTATGTTTTTTCTGGTAGCCATGGTAAGTATCCGAATCAATTGAAAAATCATTCGCAAAAATTTCTTTTGCTGATATGTAAATGTATGTATAATCAAAAACTATACTTTGATTGTTAGTTTGTTTAGTCAGGTCTTCCTTATTGGGAGATATTACGGTTATGTTGCGTTGTTTAGATTCTTGTTTTAATTTGTTCACTGTTGTATCATAATTATCAATCAATACTTGCCAAGAAAAATTATCGTACTTGCTTTCTCCTATCTTTTGAATAGGTCTTAATTGTAGAATATCAATAGAATAATTACCGAAAACATTAAAGAAATTTTGTAGTTCCAAACAATTATCTTCGTTAATTGTGTAATTGATTCTCAATTTAAAATTTTTAAACTCAGTTTTTAACTCTCTAACAAAAGATAATACTTCTATAAATTTTTGATACGAGGCATTCTCCATTAATGTTTCGTATGTTTTTTGCTTAACTCCATGTAGAGAAATCGTAATTTCATTCAAACCGGCTTTGATATACTTTCTTAAATCTTCTTTTTTTAGTAGATTAGCGTTAGTTGTCATTGATATATAGGGTACACCATATTGTTTAGCAAGAATTATTATATCTGTTATATTGTGATATAGTGTCGGTTCTGCACCGCAACCTATTTGTAATTTGAGAGCATACGGGAAAAACTTTTTTGCTATTGCGTTTATCTCGTGTTGAGAGAGCTTACCGGTAAGTGCTTTACGTTTTTGTTCATCGGAAAAATAGCACATCTGACACCGTAGATTACACGCAAGAATGGGATCTAAGAAAACACCCAAATAACGCTTTTTTAAATGATGTAAAAACAATATACCTAAAAGTTTAATCCTAGAAGATTTGATTAAACGATTTATTTTCAAAAGATTGTAAATATTCATTAAGCTTGTTTTTCATCATCTCTATTGTAATGAGGCATATTTTCGGGAATAACTAATGATAACTCAACCAAACCTCCAAAATTTCCATCTTCTTTGAACCAAGGAGTTTGATATATCAATTTTTTTTGACCCTTTTTTGTAATGGTATAAACATTAGGAGTCTTAGAATCCACAATATGTTTAATAATTTGATTACTCTTTTCATTATGACAATGTTTTATATCCCTACCAACCACCGTCTTTGTTATATCTTTCAAATTCACTTTTTTAGAGTGAGTATTCATATCTATGAATACCCCTTTATCATCAGTAACAGTTATAGCTACTTCATTCAAACCATCAGCCCAAGCTTCCATAATAGAATTTTATATTATATATTTATACTTTTTTATATTGTTTTTTTATCTGTTATATCAAAAAACTGGCGTACGCAAGACTTTACGCACGCCAGTGCAATTAAGAACTAATAAGTTCCTTGTTATTTAGCGTTTAAAACCGCTAATGCAATAGAATAAGTTTTTGTATTCACAGAGTCGCCTCTTGAAGATAGGATACAAGGAACCTTTGCTCCCACAACCATAGCGGCAAGTTCTGCACCAGCAAATTTAGTTGCGGTCTTATAAAATACATTTCCTGGTTCAATAGTTGGCCATACCAAACAGTCTGCATCACCTGCAACCTCACTATTTAATTTTTTTATTTTGGCAGATTCTTTATCTATGGCAACATCCATAGCCAAGGGACCATCAACTATAGCCCCCTTGATTTGTCCTCTTCTGTTCATAGCACTGATCAATGCAGCATCTACACAAGCAGGCATATTCTCAAGCATTTGTTCTGTTGCAGCAATCATTGCTACCTTTGGACATTCAATACCCAAAGAGTGAGCAATATTGATAACATATCCGACAATTGCTTTCTTTTGTTTTAAATCAGGAGCAGGAATAACTGCCACATCGGAAGTTATCAACAATTTATGGTAAGCAGGTATCTCAAAAACAGTAACATGTGAAAGGATAGGTTTACCAGCAGGCATCAAACCTCCTTCTTTCGCTAAAATAGCTCTCATATATTTATCTGTGGAACAAAGACCTTTCATTAAAATCTGACCTTTTCCTTCATTAATTAGAGCAACAGCAACTTTAGCTGCTTTTGTTTCGTCTGCTTCTTGAACAATTTCTTTGTATTTGTTTATATCTATACCTTCCTTATTACAAGTTGCCTCTATTGTTGTTTTATCCCCTACAAGTATAACATCTACTATACCTTCGTCTATAGCCTTACTAGTCGCCCCTAATGTATGGTTATCATTTGCATACGCAGCTACAAGAGTTTTTTTGCCTTTTACCTTAGCTGCTGCTATTATTTCTGTTAATTTTTGCATTTTTTTATATTTTATTTAAATGGTTTTGAAATGAAATGCAAAAATACTTAATTTTACTAATACGGCAAAATAAAAAAGTACTAATTTTGCAAAAAATCTTGGGGTGAAGACAATGGAAAAAATAATATTAAGAGCAATAGAATTGAAAGATTGCGACACTATATATAAATATGAAAATGATACTCAGAGCTGGAATGATGGAATTAGTACAAGATTTTATTCTAAATATGCTATTGAACAATATGTACTGACTACACAAAATGAAGATATAACCAAAACCGAACAGTGTCGTTTAATGATTGATGTAGTAGTAGCGAATGTAAGAAAAACTGTTGGTTGTGTTGATTTGTATGATATAGATTTTAGACACTCCAAGGCAGGTATCGGTATTTATATAGATAGTATGTATAGGGGACATAGCTATGCAACAAAAACATTAATAGAATTAGAAAAATACGCTTTTAATGTATTAAATATTCATCAATTATATGCTTTTGTCAGTATAAAAAACACTATTAGCCGGCATTTATTTATAAAAAACAATTACAAACATACATCCACTCTTACTGATTGGCTGAAAATCAATGGCATATACTTTGATGTGGCAGTTTACCAAAAGAATAATGGTAAATTGGAGAGTAAATGATAGTAAACATGTTGAGATGCTCCATTTTTTTATTTTATAATGATTTTCTTTTTTGCATCATTATGATTTTTTTTGTTTAATTTTGCAAGAGAAAAAGCAGATATACAATACAAAAGAGTATAGCTAAAATTTTATTTTTTATTATGGCTTATTTATTTCTTGCACTTGCAATTATTTTAGAAACAGCGGGGACTGTATTTATGAAACTTTCTGATGGATTCACAAAACCGCTACATGTAATTGGGACCTGTATTACTTACATTGCCTGTTTTTATTTTCTCTCATTGTCATTGAAAACAATACCATTAGGAATTGCTTATGCCGTATGGGCTGGACTTGGAGTTGTACTGGGTAACATTATTGCTGTAGTGTTTTTCAAGCAGCAATTTGACTTGGCAGCAGGTATCGGTATCACACTAATAGTTATGGGAGTTGTTACGATCAATCTCTTTTCAGTAGCATCTGCACATTGAGAAAACTATAGCCTTGAGTTATATAGAAGAAAGTTGTCCCATTTTTATAGAATGAATTCATTACAATTGTTCTTTTTTTGTTAATTTATTTATCTATTTTGAAGTTTTTGAATGTTGATTTGTATGTATAGGTGCTTAGTGTTTTGAAGGATCATCTAATTATCTTGGTTATAACTGTGCTTGTTTCAAATTTTAACACGTCAAACATATATTAATGAAATGTATTTAGCAGGTTCCATACCTATTGATTTGAAGTGCATACTCTAATATATTTTCTTACTGCTTTGCATGGAACGAAAGGAAGAGGCGAATTTATTAATTATTTTTTCAGAGATAATTTGTAATATTTACTCGTTATTGGTACAAAATGGATAATGTTTTTCATATCTTTTTGTATACCCTTGTTGTATATCATTTCCTTACTCGTTCGTTTCTATTGCAGATAGTCTGCTATCAATATTGATTTGTGTAGATATATTGGGATATCTTAATTCTATAAAAATATTGAATTTTATTTAGTAAATAAAAAGAAAATTTTAAAATGGTAGAGGAGAGAAAAGAATACCTATTTGCTAAGAATAAACATTATATCATTCTTTCTTGTAAATAAAAATATTTTCCTACATTCCCTTTTTCAGGGTTTAATACATTTTCTGTTCTTTTGATTTTTTATCCTTTGTAGTTTATTGAAATAATGTTTTGAAACAAATTTGGCTAAGGTAATGCATAGTACAAAAGTTTTTGATTTTGTTATTTCCTATAAAAAATGTTTTCAGATATGTGAAGAAAATAGAAATATTTTAAAAGAAAAATTAAGAAATGAAAATGATTCAGCAAGCTACTCGTTGTATAGATATTTTTTTATAGTGTTTTGTACCGTGTAGAACAAGAATACAGGTATGTATTTAAAGGAAAGTATAAGGATAATCTGTATTCTTGTAAATTTATAATTAAATGCAAACATCCATATTGTTGCCCAGATTTGGATATAATAGAGACGAAAAAAAATTTTTTCAAATAAGTAATTTACAATACAAGAAAGTAGGTGTAAAAATTTTGATATGAAACTAGCTATTACAACAGGAAGAACTAAAAAAATACAGGAGAAAACTATACCTTGCGTAAAAGAACGTTTTGTTTTGAAATTGAAGAGTCAAACTTGTTGTATAATGAAAATACATGCCTAATACTGAATATAAGTAGATATGATGCTATATAAACATTAAGAAAAAGACATAAGGTCATACTACCAAATTGTGGATATAATAATATACAAACAATTAATTCAATGGTTACAAGGTAAATATTGTAAGAGACAAACAAAGCTCACATTGTAGTATATACAAAACAATGTGAGCTTTGATTTCTGTTATTTAAAAACCGAATTTACCATTCTGATGTTGCCATTCAGATTCAGGAAGCAAAGGTTCTATAACATCCCAGTGCTCGGCAATTTTACCTGCTTCTACTCTAAAAAGGTCGTAGAAACTGACATGTTTACCAGCAAAGCTTCCCTCACTTACTACAAGAACGAAGTTTCCCTCCCCAAGTACTTTATGAATGCGTTCGTAAACCATTGTTATCCCATTCTTAGCCATTTCTGAAAGAGCTGCTCCTAAACCCGTAAGACCATCTGCAATTGAAGGGTTATGTTGTATATAATTGTCTTGATCAAAATAACTTGACAACTTATCAGGAGCTTGACCCATTAGTACATCACGTACAAACTGTTCCACATAGGTTTTATTCATTATGGTCTTGTCCAAATCTATTAATTCGGTTGTACCATCCACCATAGTATGGTTACTTGGATTTGCATTGGCAGGTTTTTCAACAAGATTATCCCAATGCTCTACTATTTTACCGTCTTCAAATCTGAAGATATCAAAACCTATCTTAGGACCGAAAAAATTATAATCCGTGTGTGTGAATACAAAATCACCATCTTGGAAAGCACGTATTGTGTTTACCCGTGCCGAACCCTTGGGAAGTTTAGAAAGAGCTGCTCCAAATCCGGTCAATCCGTCCTTTATAGATAGATTGTGTTGTGTATACTTTTCTGCATTGATGAATGCAATAGGATTTGGATCTCCTGTCTCAATACTCTTAAGAAGAGCTACTACTTTTTCTTTATTATTCATTGTGTTATCTATTTGTGTTAAAAAATTTACATCCTGTGCAATACAACTTATTGATGCAAGTAATACAATTAAAAATGTTGTTAATTTTGTCATTTTACTCTTTGCTTTTATTAATTTTGATATTGCAAAGGTACATACAAGTAATAAGTTACTCATAATCCTTTTTGGAATTTATATGGTAAATTTCAGACAATACTTATTTGTCTCTAAATTGCATAATCCTAAATTCGTTAGGACTTATACCTGTATGTTTACGAAAGAATTTATTGAAATTAGTTGGTTCTTCAAATCCTAAAGAAAATGCGATTTCCTTTATGGATAGTTTGCTATACATTAAAAAACGTTTAGCTTCAAGTACTCGTCTGCGGTCTATATATATCTTGGGAGTCATACCTACAGCAAGTCGTACAGATTTAGAAAGGGTTTTTCCCTGCGTAACAAGTAAAGGTAAATAATCATTGACGTTATGCCATTGGTGATGATGTTTTTCAACTTCATCAAAGAAACGTCTTGCAAGTTCATTTGAGTTACCCATCTTTTGGGGTAACCTACGTGCAACTTCAGCCAACAATATACGCAAACAACTACGTGCAATAACTAATTGATATTCATCATTTGTATAGCATTCAAGTTCACAAATAAGTTGTTGCATCAGATTATTTATGGGTAGGTTTTGTAACGATATAACTTTACGCTCAAGAGGGGTTATACCCAATATTTTGTGAAGTAATTGGGCATCAGTTGGAGCTTCTCCAAGAAATTCAGGAACAAATAATAAAGAAAAAGCTCTTGGATGGGATTGAAGATTGAAACGGCAGACTTGTCCTGGAGATATCAAAAATGCATCATTGCCTTTCAAACAAAGTTCTTCGAAATCGACCATAAGAAAAAGTTCTCCTTTTTCTACCCAGATAAGATGATAAAAATCAGCTCTATGTATTACGTTTGTTATGGATGCTTTCTCCCAAAGGAAGTCAAGATTTTTTACTTCAACACCTATTGTAGTAGAACTATCAAACGGATATTTTTTAATTGTTACATTACCCATAATGCAAAAGTCACTATTTATTGTGAAAATTATTTTTTTTAGTTTATTCCTTTGCTGTTTAATGCTTTGCGATAACGAATAGCATTTTGTATATGTTCTTTATGAGTAGTTGCAAAGTTGTGATAACCCGAAAAATCTTCTTTTGCACAGAAGAAAATATAGTTATGATGTTTGTATTGTAATACTGATTTTATTGCTTGTACAGATGGCAGACATATGGGAGCGGGAGGCAATCCTATGTATTTGTAAGTATTGAATTTGGAATCAATTTGAAGATGTTTGCCTGTAATTCTTTTCAGGGTAAAATCGCCTATGGCAAATTTAACAGTCGGGTCAGCCTGCAAGCGCATACTTTTCTTTAAACGATTTATATAAACGCCGGCTATCATAGGCATTTCATCTTTTTTGGAAGTTTCTTCACTAACTATTGATGCTAAAATAATTATTTCCTGTTTAGTTAATTGCGATTGTTTTAAAAAATTCTGATTTTTTCTCCAAAAAAGCTCACTTTCGTTCTGTAATTTTTTTAATAAATCTTTGGCACTAATCGTCCAATATACCTCATAAGTATTTGGTATTATATTTTCAAACAGTGTGTTAGAATGCTTAAATCCCTGTTCATTTATTTCTCGCATCAAATCCTGAGGAGTTATCATTAAGTGTTTGCATACTTTTTGTGCAAAATCGTCACTGGTACGTGCCGTAAGTATTACTAAATTTATGGGTTGTTGATTGCCAGAACGTAGATTTCCAATCAATTTGATAATAGGGGTTTCAGGTTTTATAATATAATGTCCGACCCTGATATGTTTATGATATTGTAATGTTTTGGATAATGTTGCAAAAGAACTATTGGATTTACCAATAATATTGTTATCAATTAATTTTTTATGTATTGTTTCAAACGTATCGTTAGGATAAATGAATACTGTAACATTTTCTTTATTTATTGTTTTTGAGCAAGTCATATATTCCCATAAACATACAGTTGCTACCGATAATATCAACAGTATTATTGTAGCTAACTTTAATCTTTTGTTAGAGAGCAAATTATTACAAATTTTCAGAATTTTTGTTTCCATCTTTTTATATAAGTGTACATATCTCTTATATTGCAAAGGTAGTCAATTTCCTTCACATAGCAATTAGCTAAAGAACAAAAATAATATGTCATTTTACGAAAATATTTTTTAATGTTGCTTCATCTAAGAGGATGACTAATACATCTCAATGGCACATAATAAAAAAAAGGTAAGCTACTTATATCGCACCGCTACAACCTCTTTATCCTTGCTTCGGTCAAGACCTGGGGAGTTTCAAAGGGAGCTGGTCGTACAAGACTTACCCGACTGCAAAATTACAACAATTTTTGATAATGGCAATATTTTTGTATTATATTTTAATAATTGTTTGATATTTTATTAATTTTGTCGCCTTATACTTGAATAATATGAGTTTGAATTTGGAAAACATACTAAACAAACAAGAATTCAATAGAGAGGAGTTGGTGTTTCTTTTATCCTTAGAGGGGAAGGAGATGCAATACTTGTTGGATAAATCGTTGGAAATAAAATTAAAATATTTAGATAACAATGTTCATCTAAGAGGTTTGATAGAATACTCCAACAAGTGTAAGAAAAACTGTTTTTACTGTGGATTGCGAGCAAAAAATACCGAGATTGATAGGTACGAATTAACAGAAAAAGAAGTAATTGATTGTACTCTATTAGCTATTAAGTTGCATTACGGTTCAATAGCTATACAATCTGGAGAGAGGCAGGATAAAACATTTGTTGATAAGATAGAATATTTGATTAAAAAGATAAAGCAAATAAGCAACAATCAAATAGGTATTACTCTTTCATTAGGTGAGCAAACAAAGGAAACTTATCAGCGTTGGTTTTTGGCGGGAGCACACCGCTATCTACTGAGAATAGAGGCGACAAACAAAGATTTATATTACAAAATTCATCCTGTAGATATGATACATTCTTACGAAAAGAGAATGGAATGCATAGATAATTTACTGAATATTGGTTATCAGACTGGAACCGGGGTGATGATAGGATTGCCTTTTCAAACTAAGGAGGATTTGGCAGAAGATTTATTGTTTTTCAAACGAAAGAATGTGGCTATGGTTGGCATGGGGCCCTTTATTCCACATCAAGATACACCTTTATGGCAATACAAGGATTTGATTCCAAGCAAAGAAGATAGGATGCAATTGACTTTGAAGATGATATCCATATTGCGATTGATGATGCCTGAAATAAATATGGTATCGGCTACTGCCAATCAAATCCTTGACCCTTTGGGAAGAGAAAAAGCAATAATTAGTGGAGCAAATGTGATTATGCCTAATTTATCTCCCGAAGAGAATAGAGAGCAATACTCTATCTATCCTAATAAAGCAGAAGTGAATGATTCCTTTGAGGAGTGTTCTAATTGTTTGGACGTACGTATCAAGGAGATTAAACATAAAATTCTTTACGACCAGTGGGGTGATAGCGTTGCTTTCACTAAAAAAAAGTATTGAATAGTGAATTACGACGTTATAATAAAATTTTTGTACTTTTGCACTTTCAATTAAATGTGGAATGAGAAAGATTATAATGATTTTATCAATATCGGTTATGTTTTTGGCATGTTCTACAACAAATAATCGTAACGATATTGTACTATCAAACAAAGGTAATACTAAGTATCATATTATTGTCTCCTCAAAAGCAACGGATAATGAGATATATGCAGCAAAGATTTTGCAAGAATATATACATAAGATTAGCGGGGCAAAAATCCCCATTGTAAATAAATGTAAAAAGACTCACAAAGAAGAAATACATATCGGTAATTGGGCTAAATGCAAGGGGAATATCACGCCTATTGACGGTTTTATGGTTCAAAGAAAAGGTAGTACACTATATTTCAAAGGCAAAGACGATATTCACACTATGTATTCCGTAATTGATTTTATGGAAAATTATTTGGGTGTCAGACGGTTTACTGCCGATCAGGATTATTTCCCTATTGACTCCTGTTTAACATTGAAAAATTTTAATACTTATACCTACAAACCTATAAATGTTTATAGGAATGTCAATAGTAAGTTTATTCGTCAAAATAAGGATTTGAAACGATGGTTCAGAGCTAATACGAATGACGATATGTTTGCCAATGGCTATTTTGTTCATACGATATTGGATTTGTGTTCGCCAAAAGAGTTGTTTGATTCTCACCCTGAATATTTTGCGTTGGTAAATGGGGAACGTAGCAGAGAACAAATTTGTTGGACTAATGAGGATGTCTTCAATATTGTAAAAAAGAATTTGAGTCGTGCAATGATTATTCAACCGGATAAAAATATTTGGAGTGTTTCGCAAGCCGACAATGATATTGTATGCCAATGTGAGAAGTGTAAGAAATTGATTGATAGACACCAATCAGCTGGGGCACCGGTTATTTATTTTGTTAATAAAATCGCACGGGAGTTTCCATACAAAACAATTTCTACTCTTGCATACAGGTTTTCTAGACAATGTCCTATCAATATGACTGTTGAAGATAATGTTCAGATTATGTTGTGTTCAATAGAAGTGGATAGAAACAAAACTATTGAGGAGCAAGGAAAATCCTATGGTTCATTTGCTTATGATATGACTCAATGGAGCAAAATAACTAAAAATATTTTTCTCTGGGATTATGAATGCAATTTTGATTATTATCTGAGTCCTTTTCCTAATTTGCATGTGTTACAACCTAACATTCAATTTTTTGTAAATAATAATGCTTTTCAACACTTTCAACAAGCTAACTGTGACGTAGGACATGAGTTTTCGGAATTGAAAAATTATTTGCTTGCTCAACTACTCTGGAATCCTAATATTGATGTAGATTTGACAATCACGGAATTTTGCAATAATTATTACGGAAGGGCAGGACACATAATTAAATCTTACATAGACGATATTGAAACAAAGGCTATAAAATTGAAGGATACTCTTATTTTGGATATATATGGCTCCCCTGTAAAGATGAAAGACAATTTGTTAAGTAAAGATAATTTATTGAAATGGTCCCAAATGTTTGATACAGCAGAGAATGAGGTTAGAGATGACAGTATTTGTTTGTTAAGAGTTAGGACTGCCCGGTTGCCGTTGCAATATGCGATAATGGAGATCGCAAAAACAAATATGTATTCACCTAACGGGTGGTTTGAGATGGTTGATAATAAATGGATTGTACGTAAAGAAATGAGGCATATGTTAGAAGAATTCCATGATGTTTGTAACCAAATAGAAATGGTGGATATCAATGAAAAAGGTTTGACACCTGAGGAGTATTATCAGACAACTAAACGTATGATTGACAATAATTTGTCTGATAATTTGGCGTTTCATAAAAAAGTTACTGCCGACATATCACCTTCACTATTGTATTCCAACGGAGATATCAATACTTTAACAGATGGCGTCTTGGGTTCGGACGATTACAAAATGCTTTGGATAGGTTGGTGGGGTGAAGATGTGTCTTTGAGTGTTGATTTGGAACAGATAACAAATAATAAAACAATAAGCCTCTCATCATTGAACAAACCCGCATCATGGATTTTACACCCATTGAGCGTTGAATGTAAAGTCAGTAAAGATAATAAACGTTGGGAGTCATTGGGGGAGGTGCAAGGTTTTGGAAATAATAGATATAATACCGTAACAAAAGATTTCAAATTCTTTTGCAATAAAGAGTTTAGATATATTAAACTTATTGTTCACGGTACTAAAACTCTTCCATCGTGGCACCATTGCTATACTCAAAAATCTTGGGTATTTTTGGATGAAATAGTGGTTAATTAGTCGCCAAGAAAATTAACTGTAGTATGAAAAAGAATTAGTATTATCAAGAAAGAATATATTGAAGTACAATAAGAAATAAGCAAATAATAAAGGTAGTTTTATTGTATGAGTAGTTATTGATTATAATAATAAATAGATAAATTGGAACATATGGCAGAAGAAATTCTAAACAAAAAAAAAGATTCGGTATTTAAGTTTGCTTTTCGTTGGGGAAGTATCATCGGATTTGTAACGTTGATTTATTATATCGTGGGCTTTTATACAGGTTGGGATAAGATGCTTTATTTCAAAGACGTTTATTTTTTCATAGAGATACTCCTAATCGCCTGGACAATGAATACTTACAAGCGAGAGCGTGGACTGATACAAATAAAGTTTTCCTCTCTTATACTTATCGGTTTCTATGTTTCTTTGGTTGTTGCACTGTTTTATATCATCTATTTCTTTTTGAGAATTAGTAGATTGGACCCTCTATTTATGAATAACTATATTGTAGAGGTTATTGAGTTGATAAAAAAGGAATTCAATATAGATTATTCACAATTGATTACTCCACAAATAGCCAAGCTATTCAAGGCTGCTTTTATTTTCTCAATGTATATTTCATCAATCATAAGTACAATGATTTATACTTTGTTACTTGCCAGTTTTATGACTTTAAATCAAAGAATTAATAAAAGATAATGAAAAACCTATTTGTAAAATATCACTCTGCTATGCATGGAAACTACTCAAAGAAATCTTTGCATTACGGGATATTGATGGGAATAGTTATGATAGTAGTATTACTAATTAGATACTTGATGTCTTACAAACCATCTTCGCCTATAACTTTATTTGATAATATAGTGCTTTTGATACTTATGGCCCTGAGTGTTTATCGTTATCGTTCCATCTTATCGGATAAGAAAATAACATTTAAAGAAGCCTGGTTGTTGGCATTTTATGCAGGAGGTATTGCCTCTATTCTTTTTGGAGTATTTATGTACTTATATTCCAATTATATAGATACCGAAATGGGATTACGATGTGCCAATTTATTGAAAAGAATGCCCGAATATTCATCTTATACAAAAGAACAATTTGAACAAATGACAAAACCGTCTTATATAGCAATACAATCAATAATTTATAATATCATAATGGCTGTTTTGTGGGCTTTTATTATAGGAATAATTTTTAGAAACGAGATGGCAACAAAAATAATTAAAAAAGAAAAATAAAGAAAAGCAAAATAAAAAAAACAACATATTAAAAATATAAGATGACATGGATATATCAATAATAATACCGCTATATAACGAAGAAGAATCTGTGGGACCTTTAACAGATTGGATTAGAAAGGTTATGGAAGAAAACAAATTTTCTTATGAGGTTATTATGGTGGATGACGGAAGTACAGACGGATCATATGGAACTATTGAGGGGTTGATAAAAAATAATTCCAATATTAAAGCAATAAAATTTCAACGTAACTATGGTAAAAGTGCAGCTCTAAACGTTGGCTTTGAACATTGTATAGGAGATGTTGTGATTACAATGGACGCTGATTTGCAGGACTCTCCTGATGAGATACCTGAACTGTTCCGTATGATAAAACAGGATGGTTATGATTTGGTATCTGGTTGGAAGAAAAAACGTTATGATAGTAAGTTAACAAAAAACTTACCAAGTAAGTTATTCAATGCTACTACAAGAATGTTTACAGGTATCAAACTGCATGATTTTAATTGTGGGTTGAAAGCATATAGAAAAAATGTGGTTAAATCTATTGAAGTTTACGGAGAAATGCACAGATATATTCCTGTTATTGCAAAATGGACGGGATTTAAAAATATTGGAGAAAAAGAGGTCCAACATCGTAAGCGTCAATTTGGTACTACCAAATTCGGTATGAACAGATTTATAAATGGATACTTAGATTTAATGAGTGTTATGTTTGTTGGCAAATTCTCTAAGAAACCTATGCACTTTTTCGGTACAATGGGAAGTATTGTATTTGCAATCGGGATATTAGCAACACTGATTCTGGGTATTCAGAAGTTCATTGCCATTACTAACGGCATACCGATGAGACGGATTTCCGATACGACATATTTTTATATTGCATTAACCACTCTAATCATTGGAGTTCAATTGTTTCTAATCGGATTTGTAGCCGAAATGGTAGGAAGAAATTCCTCTACTCGCAATCATTACCTAATAGAGAAGGAAAGCAATTTTTAAATGATTGGAATATTGTAAAATCATTTGTAATAAGAATTAGTTGAAGTTACATATTGATAAATTTTGATTTAGTCTCATAAAAATAATAAATGGAGGGAATAATATGAAAATTGAAAATATTATTGACAATTCAATACAAGTAAAAAAGGTTTTGCTACAAGATGTTAATTTTATTAAGAGGATAGAACAAAGTATTGACATTATTGTAAATACATATCAACATAACGGTAAAGTTCTTTTCTGTGGCAATGGAGGGTCAGCAGCGGATGCACAGCACTTGGCAGCTGAATTATCCGGACGTTTTTATTTTGATAGGCCTCCTTTGAATGCTGAGGCATTGCACGTTAATACCTCGTACTTGACGGCAGTGGCTAATGATTATTCTTATGATATGGTATTTGAACGAATGGTTGAAGCTGCAGGTAATAAGGGAGATGTTTTGATTGGTATATCTACATCTGGTAATAGTGGAAATATCTGTAAGGCAATGGAAAAGGCTAAACAAAAAGAGATGATAACCATTGCTTTTACAGGTGAGAGTGGAGGTAAAATGAGAGATATAGCAGATATATTGTTGAATGTCCCATCTAAGGACACTCCTCGCATACAAGAATCACATATTATGATAGGACATATTATATGTGAAATGGTTGAAAAACAATTATTTGAAAAGTTTAATTGAAGTATTGGTCTAATATACTTATATACATTTAATATCTGTTGAAAATACTCTTAAATATAATATTTTATATACACGGATAAGAGAGAGAGCTCTGAAAATAAAAAAAATAGGATTCAAAATATTGAAAGGAAAACATATGAATGGTAAGCAAATAAAATTGAAGACCAACTCCTCTTTGTTTTTGGATAGAGATGGGGTAATAAATCAGAGAAAGATAGGTGGTTATATTCAGTGCTGGGAGGAATTTAAGTTTATTGATGGAGTGAAAGAGGCTTTGGAAATTTTTAATAAAAAATTCTCTCATATTTTTGTAGTAACCAATCAACAAGGTATAGGAAAAGGTTTGATGAGCGAGGAAGATTTTCAGACAGTTACCACAAATATGTTAAAAGAAGTGGACCTCGCAGGCGGTAGGATTGATAAGGTTTATCATTGTCCTGATTTGAAAGAAGTTTCCTCACCGAATAGAAAACCCAATGTGGGGATGGCTTTCAAAGCATCAAGAGATTATCCTCAGATTATTTTTTCAGATAGTATAATGGTAGGCGACAGCAATAGCGATATGTTGTTTGGGAAACGTTGCGGGATGACTACCGTTTTTATTGATAATAAAATTGGTGAAAACATTGATTTGGAATTAGTAGATTATACTTTTGACAATCTAATTGGCTTTGCTAATTTTTTGGATGGCAACAACAGATAAATATTAAAAAGATATTTATTTATTAGTAACCGTGATAATTAAATAAATAAAAAAATGATACGGATTAATTGTAAATTGGGCTTATTTTTTAGTTTGATTATAGGTCCCTTATCTTTATTGATGGCTCAAAATCAAGTAGATGACAAAGGAAGAAAACAAGGGGAATGGATTAAAAAGGATAGTAAAGGTAAAATTATTTACAAAGGTCAATTCAAAGATGATTACCCTGTAGATACATTCTATTACTACGATAAAAGAGGTAGATTGGAGTTAAAGAATTACTTTAGTGAAAACGGGCAAAAAACTCATTGTCAATTTATTTATCCCAATGGGAAGATAAAAGCAGAGGGTTATTATATTAACAAGAAAAAAGAAGGACTTTGGATTTATTATACAGAAAAAGGTATCAAAATCACGGAAGAAAATTATAAGAATAATCTCAAAGATGGGCAGGAGAAAAAATGGGAGACAAAAGGAAAAGATATTATAGAGGTAACTAATTACAAAAAAGGTGTTAAGGATGGAGAGTATTTTCAAACCTTATATGGTGATGGTTACTTTATAACTTATTATAAAGATGATAAACTGGAAGGAGATTACAAAGAGTATTATCCTGATAAAAATCTAAAGATCAAGGGGCAATTTGTAAAAGGAGATAAGCAAGGAAGATGGGAGGTATATGATATGACGGGCACTTGTATCCAGAAATTGTTTTATGAGAATAATGAGTTTAAGGGAGACCTTTTGCGATTTGACACTCAAAATGGAATAAAAGAAATAGCTCAAAAAGACATTGCCGTACTGCGTAAGGTAGGAAAACAAACGCAAATAGTCTTGTTCAACGGGGATAAGATAAATGTTTTCAATTCTTTATCATCTATTGTACCACTTACCTCTGTGGTAGATTTTGTTCGCGTTAATGAAAAAGACGAAATATACTTAAATGTCAATGTTATTGAAGGACTTAACGCAAATAAAAGTATCAAAACAAAAATTGATTTGGATTATCAAATTTTACCGGATACAGAGGGATTGAAATTGATTGAGTCTATGTTTCGTACAGAGTTTGAAAAATAGGATAGGGATATAAATAACGAAAATGAGTTACGAATTATAGATTAGTATACAAAAGAACTATTGTGTGGGTAAAAAGACGATTAATAGCCATAAGCTAAAGGAGGAGGATTATAATTTAATTATAGGACTTTATAAATAAATATTTGATAATTAAATATCAGTAAATTAAATAATTAAAATAATTAATTAAAGTAATACTTTATTTAATTGTTTCTTGAAGATACTAAAATGTTTCTTGGAAAGGGTTTGCAGCTTCTTGTGTTTGTGGTGTTTGATATTTATTTATATAAACAAAAAATTAACACACATATATTATTATAATAAGTTAATGAATAATATGTTCAAGTTAATTATTTGTTAATCATAGTATTCAATCTGTCGTAAGGTTATGTATGCTACAGAATTATTGATAAATGTGATTCTTTGAATCCAATTCTTATTTTTATCGTATTTGTATGTGTATGTGTAAATTATATCTTTTTCGGAAGGTACTTTTGTTGTTTGTCTGATTATATCGTCATGTTCATTGTAAGCATAAGTGCCTGAGGTATTGACAGTAGAGTCGTTATTATAGATTTGCTGAGCAATTAATCTATCTTTGTTATCGTATGTATATCTGCTAAAATATTCTAAATTATTGTTGCGATCATAATTTTCATCACAAATAGGATTGCCATGCTTGTAGGTGTATTTTACTGTGTTGTGTAATAAGTTTTCGTGATCAAAAACTTTCTCTTCCAGCACTTTACCTTTACAATTGTATTTGTAAGTAACTTTGTATTTCAATCTACCATCAGCAAATAAATGATAGTATTCCAAAATATTGCCATCACTGTCCTTAATATAGTAGGTGGAATCCAAAAGAGTATTGTCTTTATAATAATAATTACCTCCAAGAGCCTCACCCTTAACACTATAACGGAAAATCCATTTATCTATTTGCTCACCTAAGTTATCGTAATTGGTAATAGAGGTTTGGTTTCCGTCAGTATTGTATTGTGCAAAATAATTATTCATATCATTGCCCATTACAACCTCTCCTTTTACAATAGTATCCTGATTGCCATAAGCTTGATAAGAAATCTCTCGTATACTCTTTATATTGCCATTCAAACCATTCTGTTCAAGCTCATTAAGTCCTTTTTTACAACCAATAATAGATATGATAGTTACGCACAATAGTGAAAAATAAAATAGAGTAGTCTGTTTCATTTTATGTTTTCTTTGATTATGGTATTATTTTTCTTCTTTGTTAATTTTATACTTGAAATAAATATATTTTATTATTTGACTATTAGTATATTATATACCATTAAAAAACTTATTATGATATTAAAAAAAATAGATTGGATGTATTAATTTTTTTCTAATAACCTCAGTGTAACATAGCAATCAATCACTTTGTTACACTGAGGTTATTAGATTATACAAACTAATTTCTAATTCGTATTACTTTAATTTCTATACGTCTTTCTTCCATTGCCTGAGGTAGATATATACTTTGACGTTTCTCTTCCATAGTAGTAGGATTTGGAGATAAGGACTCTAACTTTCCTATTGCCAAATGTTCTATTTCAAGTAAATATCTGTCATCTTTGTCTTTTGTTTCCATATACTTTGACAGTATTCCATTTTTATAGGTACGCATATAATTTTCCAAACTTACAATACGTCTTTCTGCTAATTTGAAATTGTAATCTGTTTCAAACAATGACGAACAATAACCCCTTATCTGAATAGTTAATTTATTTCCTTTCTGCAATTTATCTATCATATAGTCTAATGCACGATTCAATTTATCGTAGTTTTTCTTCAACTTATTTTCCATAAAATTGTCTATATCGGACAATTGCTCCTGTGCAATGGAATCATCTAAGCCTCTAGTACGATTAACTTTGTATTGATTGGACAGGGAACGATAAAGATTATAGCAATCAGCATAACTACTCTGAGTAACTAATGATGTACTGTTAGCATCGGGTGAATCGTTATGGAAATAAAGAATGATAGGTAAATCAAAAGCAGGATTGAATTCATCTTTTTTCACCTCTACAATCTGTTGCATAGTCGGAACAATAGGAAGTTTGCGATTGAAACGATAAATATCGTTGCAACAAGTCTTATTATCCACATTGTTCTCAGAAGGTCTGTTTGAGGTAAAATAACCCTCCTCATCAGCCTCGCTAATGAAAGGATAAAGATCGTTTGCAGGAGAGTTGATTGGCTTCAAAAGATTCTCAACAATCTGCCAACGTTGTTTTTGACCTTTACTTCTGAAAATGTCAAAGCCACCAAATCCTTTGTGTGTATCAGAGGAAAAATACAGCTCACCTTGAGCAACATCGTAGAAAGGAGTTATCTCATTACCAACAGTATTGATCGTTCCACCGCAATTAATAGGTTTAGCATCGGGATTTAACATGTCAATAAACCAAATATCCATACCTCCGAAGCCACCTTTACAATTAGAAGAAAAATACATTAGACATTCTGTTTTTTGTCTAACGATAACAGGATGAGAATACGAGTATTCTTTATCTTCTAATGGTTTGAATATTTTTGGTTTGGACCATTTATTTGAACTTAAATCATAGGAAGAATAATAGATCTGTGAAATATTTTGTTTATTTTTTGTTGTTGTGTAAGTAAAGTAAGCAGTAAAAGTTGTAGTGTCCAAATAAAAATCAGATACATTTGTTTTTTTCTTATTGATTTGCCCCCAATCTAAAAGTTTGTAAGGAGTGTAGTAGTTGTCATCAATATATGAAAAATGTATTTGATTATAGATATCGGTATAATAAGTCTCTTTTTTTGTAGTTTTCTTTTTGTAAGTAGGAGCTGTGAATATCAATATACTATCTCTGAATACAAAGGTATTGAATTGTGAAGTTTCATTATTTATATTCTTTCCTAAGTTTGTAATATTGAATTCCAAAGGCGTGTTATTGGCAATTATCCAATCTATATTCTCTAATTCTTTTTTACATTCTTTTCGTATTTCTATGTCATCGCAATCAAAAAGACATGTGTTCAAAAAACTTTGTGCCTGAATAAGATTACCATTACAAATTGCACTCTGTGCAAGATGTAAGTAAAGCAACGGAAAAGTTTTGTTAATATTGATTGTATCGTTCTCTATCAACACCTTCTGGTACCAATACTCTGCCTTATCGTAGTTGTTCATCTTTAAACAGGTTTCACCACATTTGAACATAAGTGTGATATTTTGTCTAAGAAATTTTCTTCCCAATGTATAATATTCCAAAGCTTGCTGATAATAACCTTGTGCGAATGCTTTGTCTCCTTGTTTTTCATACTCTTTCGCATACTTCTCTTGTCCGAACAATAATGTTGGAGTAATTACGGCAAACAAGCAAAACGTAAATGTGATAATTGATTTTTTTAAAATATAGGACATGGTATTTTTGTTAATTTTTGTCTGTTAAAAAATGGTTTAAATGAATATGAAAGCCAAATCTCAATTGCTCCATAAGTCTTAGAAACTTTACTTAATCTAGAGATATTTACATCATATGCCATACCTGTTATAAGATTGTTATATTTGAACTTAGGACTTATTACAATAGATTCTAAATTTCTGCAATACAGCCCGATAGTAAATATTTGGGATATAAAGATAGCATCTCTAAGTTGGAATAATACGTCTGCTCCGACAAGCCATTCATTGAATGAATGCTGATGTTGGTAAAAGATCTGAGGGTTGATACTAACATATTCATTAGTAGCATAAGGAAAGAGATAGGAAAGGTTAGCAAAAAAGCGTTGATGCATATAAATTTTGTTATCTTTGAATCTAGACAGTGAAGGTGTATTAATATGAAACAGTGCAATGGAGGTATTGAACAGATGCTGCTCATCTTTGGCGTGTTGCAAAGAAATACCAAGAGAAAAATCATAGGTATTGAGTTGAGAATAGGTTATATCATCGTCATATTGTCCTTGTTGATTGAATTTTGCGTTAGCAAGGCTCATACTCCAATTCTTACGCATACCTTCCAGTCCCAAAGATAGATAAGTTTTTTTATTACGATCCAAGGCAAAGAAAAAAGAGGTACTAACCATAATATCCCTTTCTCCGAAAGAAAGACTACCGGCAACATCTTTGGTAAAAGCAAATCCAACACCAACACCTTTGCTGTTATCTATTGACAGATATGGCTGCATCTCCACAGCTAAAAAAAAGGTATTGTAACCTTTGGAAACTGTTTGCCATTGATTGCGATATATGGTAGATATTCTAAATGTGTTATTCATAAAAGCGGTCATTGCCGGGTTGAAAAACATGGGACTGAAGCCAACGGATGAGAAATGTATATCCTGACAGCATCCTTGTTTGATAAGAATGAGAGAAAATACTGTCATTATTATTTTTAGTTGGCTTTTCACTTTATTCTCAACGGAGTTTGGACATAATCATATCGTAATCTCTGTTAATCAATTCTTTAATTTTTATCATAGCGTCGTTGAGTGCCATATCACCTGCTTTTCTTTGAAATTCGTAATAACCATGGTATGCAGCCATTGGGTACTTAGCATAGCCACGTTCATTAAACTGTGCAACAAGATTATCTCTTAAATCATAAATTTCTACAATTACCTCTATCTCTGTGATATTAGAGCACATTGGCATACCCATTGCATTAAATATCCCTAATGAAAAACCACTAAGCCAAGTCCATTTGTAATTATTTTTGCAATAGATATTGCCTGCTCTCAACACTATATTACCAACACGCCGTGTTGTTGGGTCGCATATATTATGATTGACGTCATATACGAATATCTTTGCAGCATCTTGTATTCTTTTTTCAGCAGTGTAAAGAGTGGTTGTTTCGTTTATCTCGTATACTCCCTTACCGTAAGGGGTCTGTGTGAACCCGTAAGGATGCTGCAAATCATATGAGGGTTTGCTGGACCAGGAATTAGCACCGTAGACATTCTCAAAAGAAGGCTGATCAATCCAACAGGTCAAACGTGGTAGGAGAGTAGGCATAGCATATTCAGGGGCTAAGGTAGCCTGCTCAAAGGACTTGCAAGAGTACATCAACAGTGTTGATACTAATACAATTAAAGTTAAAAATATTTTCTTCATACCGCTTGATTCAATAATTATCTGCAAAGATACTATTTTTTTATTAAATTAATAATGACAATTGTATAAAAAAGGATTTTTTTTATTATTAATCACAATAGGTTTAGAACTCTGATAGGTGTATTGGTTATTAATCACAACAGGTTTAGAACTCTGATAGGTGTATTGGTTATTAATCACAATGGGTTTAGAGCTCTGATAGGTGTATT